>JBQLZO010000044.1:0-9893 GCA_052168315.1 Phycisphaerales bacterium
GCGAATGCAGAGGTGGGTGTGGGTGCGGGCTCGGGGAGGATGGGGGGGGTTGGGGGGGGGCGTGTGTGGGTGTCGGTGGGGGTGATGGTGTTTCCGGGCGCGAGGTCTTACACGGGTGAGGATGTGGTGGAGTTGCAGGTTCCGGGGCATCCATCGCTGGTGTCTCGGGTGGTGGATGCGTTGTTGTCGTGCGCGGGTGTGCGGCTTGCGGAGCCGGGGGAGTTCACAGCGCGGGCGTTCTTGAATGGGCGGATCACGGCGGAGCAGAGCGAGGGGGTGCGGGCGGTGATCGAGTCTCGGTCGGGGGCGGAGCTGGCGGCGGCGCGTCGGTTGCTGGATGGTGAGGGTGGGAGCGCGTATCGGGCGCTGGCGGATGAGCTTGCTTCGGCGCTGGCGCTGGTGGAGGCGGGGATTGACTTCACGGATCAGGATGATGTGGTCGCGATCGCGCCGGCGGCGTTGCATGCGCGGCTGGTGGGGATGATCGGTGTGATCGAGGGGCTGGTGGGTGGGGCGGCTGGGGGAGTTGGGGGGGGTGCGGGGGCGGTGCGGAGTGGGCTGGCGTTGGTGGTGCTGGCGGGGCGGCCGAATGCGGGGAAGTCGACGCTGTTCAATTCGCTGCTTGGTGTGGATCGCGCGGTGGTGTCGGAGCTGGCGGGGACGACGCGGGATGCGATCGTGGAGCGGGTGGAGGTGGTGCCGGGAGTGGAGATCGAGTTGTGCGATCTGGCGGGGTTGGATGCGGCGCTGGCTGGTGGGGACGGCGGGCAGGGATTGAGCGAGCGGGGTGCGCAGGCGCAGGCGCGCGAGACGATCGAGCGGGCGGATGTGGTGGTGTGGTGCGATCCGACGGGGCGGTTCGAGCATGGTGATGGGTTGCTCGCTCGGAGCGCGGGGCGTGGTGGGCGGGGGGTGATCCGGGTGCGGACGAAGGGGGACCTTGTGGGATTGGTGGATGGTGCTGGGGCGGATGGGGAAGGGGATGGTGATGGGGATGGGTGGTCGGGGGCGGTGTGCGCGCTGGATGGGTGGGGCGTGGGAGCGCTGCGTCGCGCGGTGGGTGATGCGGCGATGGAGGCGATGGGCGCACCCGGGGGGACCAGCGGGGAGGGGGAGCTGCTGGTGCTGCCGCGTCATCGGCGGTCGCTGATGGAGGCGCTGGAGGCGCTGCGTGATGCGCGGGCGCGGGTGGAAGCCGGTGGGGTGGAGCGCGGGTCGCTTGGGGAGGCGGAGATGATTGCGAGTGCGATGCGTGCGGGGCTGGATGCGCTGGCGGGGGTTGCGGGGCGGATCTCGCCGGATGATGTGATCGGTCGGATCTTCGCGACTTTTTGCGTGGGGAAATGATGCGGCGTGGCGGGTGGGTGGGGGGCGCGACCGTGTGCAGGGCGAGTGCTCAGTCGCGCGGGCGGGTGTGGAGTTGGATGATGATGCCGGCGGGGTGGTTGGGATCGGGGGCTGCGCGGGGGGTGGATGTGGCGGGAGGTGCGGCGTCGGGGGTGGGCGGGAGTTCGAAGAAGGCGATGCGGTCGCCGGGCGCGACGAGTTCGCGGAGGGCCGCGACGATGCGTTCGCCGGCGGGCTCGGGGGCGAGGGCGGCGAGGTCCGGCATGGCGATGCGGTAGACGGGGTCTGAGCGGTCGCGGGCCTCGCGGTTGGCCTGTTCGGCGCGGCGGAGCGATTCGCGGAGCGAGCGGATGCGCTCGAGGGCCTCGCGGGTTTCTGGGGTGAGGGCGTTGGGGACGGTTGTGGGGGGAGTGTCGGTGGAGGGTGGTGTGATGGAGGATGAGGCTGTGGCGGCGGGTGTGAGGATGAGGGGGCTGGCTGCGGTCCAGCCGAGGTTCTGCTGGGTGTTGATGTCGAGGAGTGTGATGGTGGTGTTTGGTGGGTTGGTGGGGGCACCGGGTGCTGGTGTGGGTGTGGCGCCGGGGATGGATGGGGTGATGAGTTGTCTGGCGAGTCTGATGGGGTCGGCGGATTCGATGGAGACCTGGAGGCGGCCTTCGCGCGCGAGCCGGCCGAGGGCCTGGGCGTCGAGCCCGGCGGAGCGGATGGTGGCGCCGACGGGGTCGGCGTGCATGGCGTTGGCTTCGGCGATCTCGAGGTCGGTGAGTTCTGATTCGAGCACGAGGTCGGCGGTGAGTTCGGCGAGCATCTCGTCGATGGATCTTCCGGCGGGGGGATCGTCGAGCGCGGCGAGGGATTCGGCGAGCGGTTCGTCGGACTGTTCCCACGGGATGAGTTCGATGAGGTGCTCGGCGAGCTGGTCGCGCTTGAGCAGGAGTTCTTGTTGCTCGCGGGTGGCCTCGGCGGCGATGCGCTGTTGTTCTTCCGGGGGGAGGGCGTCGAACTCGGTCGGGGCGGGGGCCATCATGGGGCGCTTGCGGGCGATGAATGTGCGTTCGGTGTCGAAGAGGCCGAGCGATGCGCTGAGGGCGATGGCGCCGATGACGACGAAGCCGCTGATGGCGATGAGCGATGCGATGGCCTTGCGTGAGCGGGCGCGTGGGTGTGTATGGGGAGGGGTGTGGGCGGGGGTGGCGCGGCCGGGTTCGTGGGTGGTGGTGGTGGTGGTGGTGGACGCCTCGGGGTTCCAGGCGGGTGTGTCGGCGAGGTCGGCGATCCGGTCGAGGGATGTGGGCTCGCGTGATGCGCGGGCGATGGCGCTGGCGATGAGGTGCGGCGGGGCCTGGGTCGAGGCGTCGATTGATTGGAGTTGCTCGCGGTCGCGCTTCATGCGGGCGAGTTCGGCGCGGAGTGCGGGGTCGGCGGCGATGGTGTCGCGGATCTGGAGGAGGCGCGGCTCGGGGATGGATCCCTCGATGATGGCGAGGAGGTCGTGCTCGGTGAGGTTTGGATGGCGCGCGGCGAGGGCGGCGGCGGAGGTGCGTGCGGGCGGCTGGGTGTGGTGGTTCTGGTCGTTGGTCTTATTGGTCATGGGTGTGCGCCTCGGTCTTGGTCTGGTGTGGTGTGGCGCTCGTGGATCTGTGCGAGTGCTTCTCTGAGTGCGGATCTGGCGCGGAAGAGTCGGCTCTTGATGGTGCCTTCGGGGACGGCGAAGATCTCGGCGAGGGTGTGGTAGTCGTGGTCCTGCTGGTCGCGGAGGATGAGGAGGGCTCGCTGCTCGGGGTCGAGCTGGGCGAGGGCTGCGTGGAGGTCGGTGTGTCGTTCGGTTGATTCGACGGCCACGGCGGGATCGGGTTCCCGGCGATCGGAGATGGAATCGAGATGATCGTGGGTGTAGGTGGAGGTGTTGCGCGCCGGGCGGGCGGGCAATGAGGGGTCGGCGGGATCGTCAGGGGTTTGTCGGGGTCTTCGGCGGCCGTATTCCCTCCGAAGGTGCGTGTAGCAGACATTGAGGGTGATGCGGGTGATCCAGGTTCCGAAGCGGGCGCGGGCGTCGAACTGGTCCATGGCCGAGATGATTCGGACCATGGCATCCTGTGCGAGTTCTTCGGCGGTGGCGCGGTTCCCGGTGATGCGGAGGCAGAGGCGGAAGAGTCGGTCGGCGTGTCGCTGGAGGAGGGCTCCGAGGGCATCCGGATCGCCGGCGGTGTGGCGGGCGATGAGGGGGGCGTCGGGGTCCGGGTGGGGGTCGGGGTGGGGGGTGGATCGGGCGGGCGGGGGCGCAGCGGGGGTGGTGTCTCCGGCGGGGCGGAGATGGGAGGGGCGGTGGGGGCGCGGGGGGTGGATGTTGTCGGTCGGTGGCGGTCGATCCATGCGGGTGTTCAGAGGGTAGTCCGGCGGGGTGGGGGCGATGGATCCCGGTACGATCGGATGCGGCGGAGGGTTTGGGGGGTTGTTGGGGTTTGGGCGGGGTGTGAGCAGCAGGAAGGGATCCGGGTGACGATGGAGATGCGGTCGGGCGATGCAGGTGCTGGCGGGGGTGGCGGTGCGGGTGGTGGTGCGGGTGCTGGCGCTTCGGAGCACGATGGGTATCGGTCGCCGCTGGTGGATCGGTATGCGTCCAAGGCGATGCAGGGGATCTGGTCGGCGCGGCGGAAGTTTGAGACCTGGAGGACCATCTGGCTGGCGGTGGCCGAGGCGCAGCATGCCATGGGTCTGCCGGTGACCAAGGAGCAGGTGGAGGAACTGCGGGCGAACCTGGAAGTGACGGATGCGGACATCGCGCTGGCGAAGGAGTACGAGGCGAAGCTCCGGCACGATGTGATGGCGCATGTGCACGCGTGGGGGGAGCGGTGCCCGAAGGCGAAGGGGATTATTCATCTGGGGATGACGAGCCAGGATGTGAATGACAATGCTGAGTTGCTGCTGATATACCAGTCGATTGGAGTGATCACCGAACGGATTGAACGACTGATGGTGGCAATCGGTTCATTCGCTGAGCGTTGGAGGGGTCTGCCAACGCTGGGGTTCACGCACTACCAGGCCGCGCAGCCGACGACGGTTGGTCGGCGTGCGGCGATGTGGCTTGGGGAGCTTCTCTCAGCCAGCGATGTTCGTTTTGTGGGCGATGATCCACGGTTACGCGGGCTTCGAGGCGCGACTGGTACGCAGGCCTCTTACCTGCAACTGATGGATGGCGACCCGGCTCGGGTCGCACGGCTCGAGGCGCTGGTTGTGTATTCTCTGTTGCGTGATCTCGGCGAGATCGACGCTCCATCTCTCGATGAGCACCTCGCATCGATGGATGAGATCGTGCTGGAAGAGTATGAAAAAGCCGCGGAGATTGAGCGGAAGCAGACTGGTTGCGACAGCGATCCGTTCCCGATTGAGTTGCTTCGAATTGATGATCAGGGATTTGTCGATCTGCACACTACCCCATGCGTCGGCCAGACTTATCCGCGCTCTTTCGACGGAACGGTGGTGGCAGGACTCGCTTCGGTCGCGGGAGCGTTGCACAAGATCGCCTCGGACATCCGGCTGCTCTGCAACCACAAAGAGCTGGACGAACCGTTTGAGAGGAATCAGATCGGTTCTTCGGCGATGCCGTACAAGCGGAATCCGATGCGGTGTGAGCGGGTGTGTGGGTTGGCTCGGTTTGTGATGAACCTGGTGCCGAACGCGTATCACACGGCGGCGACTCAGTGGCTGGAGCGGACGCTGGATGATTCTTCGAATCGCCGGCTGGTGCTGCCGGAGGCGTTCCTGGGGCTCGATGCGTGTTTGAACATCATGCACAATGTGGTGAGCGGGCTGGTGGTGCATGAGGCGCAGGTGAGGAAGAACCTGATGGAGGAGTTGCCGTTCCTGGCGACGGAGAACTTCATGATGGAGGCCGTGAAGCTGGGGCGGGATCGGCAGGCCGTTCATGAGGCGATCCGGAAGCACGCGATGGCGTCGGCGCAGCGGATCAAACAGGAGGGGGCGGCGAACGATCTGCTGGAGCGGCTGCGCGGGGAGCCGTTGCTGGCGGGCGTGGATCTGGATGCGCAGATGGATCCGATGCTGTATGTGGGGTTGTCGGTGCAGCAGACGGAACGATTTTTGCGGGAGGTGGTGGATCCGATTCGGGAGGGGTTGGGCGAGGATGGGGAGGCTGATGGTGGTGAGGGGTTGCGGGTGTGAGAGGCGGGGGAAGGCGCTTCGGGTTCGTTTCAGAACCAGAAGTAGAGGTGGATGAGGAGACGGGCCGGAGGCCCATCTCACCGAGATGGGATGGGTTCTGAGACGAGGCCTTCGGGGCTCAGTCTTGGGCGGGTGGTTGCAGGCGTTCGATGAGCATGTTGGCGGCTCTGTCGGCGGCGTCGACGAATGGGAGCATGACGAGGTCAGCGCCGGCCTGCTGGAGGCGGTTGGCATCGTGTGCGTTGTGGGCGGTGCCGGCGAACTTCCCGCGGTAGGCGTGGTCGCGGAGCGAGCGGAGCGCCGTCAGGTTCTGTTCGAGGTCGGGGATGGTGCAGATGACCCACGGCACTCCCGTGAGCGGGAGGGCATCGGGGAGTTCGGGGTCTGAGGCGTCGCCGTAGCGGGCCCTTCTTCCGAGTTTGTTCCATTGGGTGACGACCTGGGGGTCGAAGTCGATCCCTAGGACGCTGATTTCGTGGCGGCGGAGCTGGGCGGCGATGTTGCTGCCATAGCGGCCGAGCCCGAAGAGGACGACATCGGGGGTGTCGCGTGAGTCATCGTCGTCCTGGCTTTCGCGGGTGGGCTTCTTGCGCTCGAAGACGCTGAGCAGCGGGGCGATGCGGTCGTAGATGGTGTGTGAGTAGAGGATCATGTAGGTCGAGAGCCCGATGGTGATGAGCCCGACGAGCGTGATGAGGCCCATGGTCTCGGGGCTGATGTGCCCCAGCGAGAGCCCGAGGGCGCCGAGGATGAGCGAGAACTCTGAGATCTGCGCGACGGTGAGCCCGGCGAGGAAGCTGGTGCGTTTGGTGTAGCCCATCGCGCCCATGATGATGAGCACGATGATGGGGTTGCCGATGAGCACGAAGAGGGAGAGCAGGATGGCGGGGACGACCTGGGCGCCGAGGGTGCTCATGTCGAGGGTGGCGCCGAGGTGGATGAAGAAGAAGAGGAGGAGGAAGTCGCGGATGCTGGTGAGCCGGCCGCTGATGGTCTCGCGGAAGGGCGTGGAGGCGAGGGAGATGCCGGCGAGGAAGGCGCCGACTTCCTTGCTGAAGCCGAGGAGGTCTCCGGCGGTGGCGAGCGAGACGGCCCAGGCGATGGCGAAGAGGATGAGCAGTTCCTTGGACCTGGCGAGCCGCTTGACCAGCGGGGGGAGGACGAACTTCATCAGCAAGCCGATGGCGATGAGGAAGGCGGCGCCCTTGACCGCGACGAGCGCGAGTTCGCGGGCGACGCTGACCTGTTCCGTGTCGCCTCCCGCGGCACCGAAGGCGGAGAGGGCGATCATGACGATGACGACGACGATGTCCTGGACGATGAGGAAGCCGACGGCGATGCGCCCGTGCAGCGCGTCGATCTCGCGTTTGTCAGACAGGAGTTTGACGATGATGATGGTGCTGGAGAAGGTGAGCGCGACGGCGACATAGAGCGCGTGGACCCAGGCCATGCCGAGCATGAGGCAGATCGCGAAGCCGACGACGGAGGTGAAGAGGACCTGGCCGAGCCCGGTGGCCAGTGCCACGACGCCCATGGTTCGGATGACATGCAGGTCGAGCTTGAGCCCGACGACGAAGAGCAGCAGGGAGATACCGATCTCGGCCAGCAGTTCCATCTCGTGGTTGATGGTCACGATGTCGAGCACTGCAGGGCCGACGAGGATGCCGACGGCGATGAACGCGACGATCAGTGGTTGCTTGAGGAGGTAGCCGACGGCGCCGCAGACGGCGGCGATGAGGAGGATGAGGGCGAGTTCGGTGAATCCCGAGAGGTGCACGATGCCCTCGCCTGAGGGCGCGGCGGCGATGGCGGGAGCGGCTGCGAGATGTGCGGTGGTGTGGAGTGTGAGCACGGCATCCCTTGGTCCGGGGGCGGAGCGTTGAGTGTACCCGGAGGGTGTGATCGTCCCGAAAGCGGGCAGCGCGGGTGACGAATGAGTTGTTGTCGGCCTGTGGTGTCTCCGGGCGGATGATCGCTGTGGGGACGGGATCGACGGAGTTTCCGGGTTCTCGCTCAGGAGTGCGTGGGGCGCGGTCGATGGGCGTGTTGCGCGCTGCTTCGGTGGGGTGGGCCTCGTCGTGGGTAGGATGCTGCCCGTTGTTCGCAGCGCGGCGGCGGAACGGGGTGGTTCGGCGAGACGGTGTGGATTGACGGGTTGTGATCGGCTGCTGAGCCGACGATAAAGGGGATGGAGTCATGGGCCTGCGGGCGTGGCGTGGAGTTGGGGAGGGATGGAAAGGGGTCTGAAGGAGTGGATCCGGTGAGTGAGCGTGATGGGGGTGAGAGCGTGGGCGGGGCGGGCGGGCGTGGGGCCTCCTCGGCGGCGGTCGATGGCGATGCGCGCGGGGGTCGTGGGGCGGGCGATGTGGGGGTGGAAGCGGGGGGTGATGCGGTCGGGAGTGGGCGGGGTGTGGTGATCGTGGCGGGGTTCGGGATCATCGGTCGGTCGGCGGCGGAGGCGGCTCGGGCGGCGGGTCATGAGGTGGTGATCGTTGAGACGAACGCGGCGACGGTGCTGACGCAGCGCGGGCTCGGGGTTCGGGTTGTTGAGGGCGATGTGGCCGAGCCCGCGGTGCTGGAGCGTGCGGGGATCGGGGCGGCGTCGATGCTGGTGCTTGCGATTCCTGATGAGGATGCGGTGGTTCGTTGCTGCGGTGTGGCCCGGGCGCTGCGCGCGGATCTTCCGATCATCGTTCGGGCGCGGTACATGAGCCTGTGCCTGCGGGCGCGGAGCGCGGGCGCGACGGAGGCGATCGTCGAGGAGATGGTGACCGCGCGGGAGATGGGGCGTGTGGTGGGCGAGGGTCTCGCGCGGGCGGTTGGAGGGTCGAAGGGGGGCGCGCCCGAGTAGCGGGTGGCATCGGGTTGGATCGGGGGGGGCGCGGGCGGGTTCAGGCGGGGATGGTGTCGTTGCGATGCAGGAGTTTCTCGGCGGCGGCGAGGGCGAGGACGATCGCGGCTCCGGCGAGGGCGGCGATGATGATCCAGAGCCATGAGGCGCCGGCGGCGGCGGCGCTGGACATCTCATCCCATGGGACGCGGAGGGCGCCGACCATGAGCCCGGTGAGGGCGGCCATGGTGAGGTCGTGGGCTCGGTGGAGGAGCCATGAGACGACGCGGGCGAAGAGGGCGAGGCCGAGTGTGACGCCGGCGAGGAAGGCGGCGAGGAAGAGCATGTCGCCGATGAGGGTGGTGCCGCTGAGTGTTGCGAGGGTGTCGGGTTGTTGTCCGCGGAGGATGCCGAGGACGCCGTTGATGGAAGCGTGGAGCGCGCCGAACACGGCGTGGTATTGGCCGAGGAAGAGGAGGAGGAAGGATCCGGAGACGCCGGGGAGGACCATCGCGGAGATGGCGAGGACGCCGCAGCAGAAGATCCACGCGGGGTTGGCGCGTTGTTCTGCGAGGACGATGACGGCGCGTGGGGATGATGTGGTGGTGTTGGCGGTCGGGGCGGCGGTGTCTGGGGCGGCGGTGTTTGGGGGGGCGGTGGTTGGTGCGTCGTTTCGGTACCAGGCGGTGAGTGCTTCGTAGGACTCGAAGCGGATGATGCGTTGGGCGGGGATGCCATCGGGGAGGCCATCGGCGAGCACGCCCTTGCGATCGAGCAGGGCGATGGGCATGGGGTCGCCCTGCGGGGTGGACTCGGATTCGACGAGCGCGAGGGCCGCGTGGACATCGGCGTGAGTGCGGATGGTTCCGGTGTAGAGCGCTGCGATCGGTGCGGGATCGCGGGAGACTTCTCGGAGCGAGACGCCATCGGGTCTGAGCCCGACGAAGATGAACGCGGCGATGGCGGCGGCGATGCCGGCGATGGCGTGGCGGGCGCGGCGCTGGCGCATCTTGGCGAAGGGCATCCACGCGGAGGCGGCGATGAGCCCGAAGAACACGGCGTAGGTTGGGCCGGGTTGGGATTCCATCGCGCCGAGGATGAGCCCCGAGAGGGTGATGATGGCGATGGCGATGCCCAGCCCGAGCGGGATGAGCACGCCCCAGTGGATGGCCAGGAGCGCTGCGAGTGCCTGGCGCGGGCGGGCGCGGAGGAGTTCGAAGAGCGGGGCGGGTGTGATGGATCGGAGTGCCTCGATGAATCGTTCGTAGATGCCGGTGATAAAGGCGATGGTTCCGCCGGAGACGCCGGGCACGACATCGGCAGCGCCCATTGCGAGGCCGCGGGCGAAGAGCGCGGCGGCGTCGAGGGGGTCGATGCCGGGGGGGCGCGGGGAGGCGGGGGGGCGGGTTGGGTCGGGCGGCGCGGATGCTTGGCCCGGCGTGGGGGCGTTTGTGGTGGGAGCGCCCGGGTTTGATGTGTCGTGCTGGTCGTCGGTCATTTTGGGCGGCGGTGGGTGTGGCGGGGGGGGTGTGGC
>JBQLZO010000045.1:0-16088 GCA_052168315.1 Phycisphaerales bacterium
GGACTGGCGCTGGGTTATTGGGGGGGGTCGGGGCGGGGGGCCTTGGTGTCGGCTTTGGCGGCGATCATGTCGGCGTACGAGCCGGCGACGGCCTCGCCGAGGGCCATGGCGAACTGGGCGCGGATGCGGGCGATGATGTCGTAGCAGCGGGCGAGGTGCTGGGCGGGGGTGACGAGCGTGGAGGCTTCGAAGTAGCTGCCGGCCTCCTCGACGCGGTCGAGGCGGATGGTGGCGGTGTCGAGCATGTAGATGGCGCGGTGCTTCTTGACGGCGACCCATGGGCGCATGAGCCGCCCCCATTTTTCGAGGGCTCGGCGCTCGTCGTAGATCTGGAAGTGGGACATGGTGGGTCGGGCGCGGCGCTCTCGGACGGCGTGGATCCACTCGATGGGCTCGGTCTCGCCGCTGGACCGCCGGAAGAGGTGGGCATCGGGGAGCCGGTAGTACTGGTCGTGCTGGTCGCACTCGGCGACGAGGAGGGCGCGGGCGTGGCGCGCGATGATGCGGGCGAGGTCCGGATCACGGAGTTCGCACTTGAGATCGAGTGTGATCACGCTGCCCGTGCCTCCGGCGGGCACATCGGCCGGATCAGGGGAGCGCTTGAAGGAGGCGGGGCTCATCCCAGATCTGGACCCCCAGTTCCCGCGCCTTGTCGAGCTTGGAGCCGGCTTTCTCACCGGCGATGAGGATGTCGGTGTTCTTGGAGACGGAGCCGGTGACCTTGGCGCCGAGGGCTTCGAGTCTTTCTTTCAGCGTCTCGCGGTCGAAGGATTCGAGGGTGCCGGTGATGACGATGGTCTTTCCGGCGAAGGGCGAGTCGGCGTGGGCGGGTTGGGCATCGGGCGGGCGGTACTCGCGGCTGGTGAGGTCGAAGCCGTCGATTGCGCGGAGGGCATCGAAGGTGCGCTTTGCGGCGTGCGAGTGGAGGTAGGCGTACACGGCGGGGGCGGTCTCGCGCCCGAGGCCGGTTTCCTCGCGGTCCTTGGGGTTCTCGGGGAGGCCCTTGGCGCGGGCCTCGGTGGTGGTGAGGGTCTTGGGGCGGAGCTGCCATTCCTCGGCGGCGAGGAGGTCATCGAGGTCTTTGAAGTGTTTGCTCAGGGCCTTGGCCGTGGAGTCTCCGACATGGCGGATGCCCATGCCGGCGAGGACGCGTGCGAGCCCGCGCTTCTTGGAGGCCTCGATGCCGGCGAGGAGGTTGTCGACCTTCTTCTCGCCCATGCGTTCGAGGGTGAGCAGGGCTTCGCGGTGGTTGTGGAGGTGGTAGATGTCGGCGAAGTGTTCGAGGGGGATGTTGATGTCGTTGTCCGGGTCGGCGGTGGCGGCTCGGATCTGGTCGATGGTTTTCTCTCCGAGCCCGTCGATGTCCATCTGCTTGCGCCCGGTGAACCAGATGAGCTTCTCGCGGACCTGCGCGGGGCACTCGGGGTTCATGCATCGGCGGGTGGTTTCGAGTGTGGGGTCGTCGGCGGCTTCGGCGGGTTCGACCTCGACGGGGGCCTGGCACTCGGGGCAGGTGTCGGGGGGGATGATCTTCTTTGCGTTCTTCGGGCGCTTGCCGGGGACGACCTCGATGACCTGCGGGATGATCTCGCCGGCTTTTTCGACGACGACGGTGTCGCCGATGCGGATGTCCTTCTGGGCGACCTGGCCGAAGTTGTGGAGCGTGGCGTGGCGGACGGTGGTGCCGGCGAGGAGGACGGGCTCCATGATCGCGCGGGGGGTGATCTTGCCGGTCTTGCCGACCTGGAACTCGACATCCTTGAGCACGGTGGTCTTGCGCTCTGAGGGGAACTTGTAGGCGATGATCCAGCGGGGTGATTTGCTGGTGGTGCCGAGCGCCTCCTGCTGGGCGAAGGCGTCGACGCGGACGACCGCGCCGTCGGTCATGTAGGGGAGGGTGGCGCCGATCTGGCGGACCTTGTCGATGGCGGTGAGCACCTGTTCCACGGCGTCGGGGCCCGAGCAGACGACGAGGTCCTGGGTGGGGATGCCGCGCTGGCGGGCCTGGGCCATGGCGGCGGTGTAGCGATCGATGTTGGCGAAGACGCCGGTGCACTGGCCGCGGCCGTGGGCGCGGAAGCCGAGGTTGCGCGCGGCGACGGTCCTGGGGTCCAGGGACTTGAGGGTGCCAGCGCAGGCGTTGCGGGGGTTCATGAACGGCTCATCGCCGCTGGCCTCGCGCTCTTCGTTGATGCGGATGAACTCATCGTTGGGGATGAAGAGCTCGCCGCGGACTTCGAGGATGTCGTCATCGGTGAGTTCATCGGCGCCTTCGAGGATGAGGGGGACCTCGGGGACGCGGCGGGCGTTGTTGGTGATGTCATCGCCTTCGGTGCCGTTGCCGCGGGTGATGGCCATGGCGAGTCGCCCGGCGACATAGCGGAGCGAGACGGCGACGCCATCGATCTTGGGTTCGACGATGAGGGCGATGCGGTCATCGCGGGCATCGGCGGTGTCGGCGGTCTGCTGCGCTTCGGAGAGGTCGGTGAAGAGGGGGGCGGGCTCGGCGTGGTCGTTGCTGTCGGGGTCGCCGGCGTCGGCGCCGAGCCCCCTGGCGATGCGCTTGGCCCACGCGCGGACCTCATCGGCGTTGTAGGTGTTGTCGATCGAGAGCATGGGGACGGTGTGGGGGACCGTCTTGAAGCCCTTGATGGGCTCGCCGCCGACGCGCTGGGTGGGCGAGTTGTCGTCGTGGAGTTCGGGGTAGCGCTGCTCGATGGCGGCGAGGCGGTCGAGGTTCTCGTCGTACTCGGGGTCTGAGAGGAACGGGCGGGCGTCGATGTAGTAGGCCTTGTCGGCGCGGCGGAGCAGGTCGCGGAGGCGGCGGGCCTCGCGCTGCGCCTGGTCGGGCGTGAGCGATTCGGGGGGCGTGGTCTGGTGGGTGGGTCGATCGGGCACGCCGCTATGCTAATCGGATGGCGGCGACGATCATCGATGGGAGGGCGCTTGGCGAGCGGATCCGTTCGGGGATCGCTCAGCGGGTGGGTTCGCTGCGCTCTCGGGGGCGGCCGGTGCGGCTGGACGCGGTGCTGGTGTCGGATGACCAGGAGTCGGCGGCGCGGGTGTATGTGGACAACCAGCGGAAGATGTGCGAGCGGCTGGGGATCGGGTACAAGCTGCACCACCTGCCGGCGGACTCATCGGAGGATGATGTGGCGGGGCGGATCCTGCTGCTGAACTCCCGGGCGGATGTGCACGCGATCATGGTGCACCTTCCCTTGCCGGAGGGGATCGATGCGCACCGGATCCAGGCGCTGATCGATCCGCGGAAGGATGTGGAGGGTGTGAACCCGGCGAACATCGGGAACATCGTGTACGGGCGCTCATCGCTGGCGCCGTGCACGGCGTCGGCGGTGCTGGAGATGATCGGCGACACGGGCGTGGCGCTGCGCGGGAAGCACGCGGTGGTGGTGGGGGCATCGGACATCGTGGGAAAGCCGATCGCGGTGATGCTGATGCGTCCTGAGGCGACGGTGATCTCGGTGAACAAGTTCACGCCGGATGTGCCCGCGCTGGCGCGTGCCGCGGACATCCTGGTGGCGTGCGCGGGTGTGCCGGGGCTGGTGAAGGGGGACTGGATCAAGCCGGGTGCGGTGGTGATCGATGTGGGGATCCACCGGGTGCCGCTGGATCCGCCGCTCCCGGACGGGACGAAGATGCGGACGATCGGGGATGTGGATGCGGAGGCGGCGATGGAGCGGGCGGGGTTTTTGTCTCCGGTGCCGGGCGGGGTGGGTCCTGTGACGGTGGCGATGCTGCTGAAGAATGTGATCGCGGCCGCGGAGCGGGCGCCGCTGGCGGCGTCGGGCGAGGAGGAGGAGGGCGGGGGCAAGGGTGAGGATGGCGCGGGCGGGGCAAGGGGCGGTGGCGCGGGGCGTTGAGCGGAGGGGTGGAGCGGGCGGGGAATCCCGAACCGGTGGGCGGCGGGCGGGTCTAGACTCTGAGGATGGACGCGATGATGCTGGACCAATCGAGTGCTCTGGGCGGTGATGCGTTGGGCCTTTCGGGCTCGGTGCTGGCGTTTCTCGGGCTTCCGGGGCAGTGGGAGTGGGTGATCATCCTGCTGATCGGTCTGCTGCTGTTCGGGCGCCGCCTGCCTGAGGTTGGGCGTTCGATCGGGCGTTCGATCGTCGAGTTCAAGAAGGGTGTGAAGGGGATCGAGGATGAGGTGGATGGGGCGACGCGTGAGTCCGAGCGTCGTGATGGGGAGCAGCGCCGGCTGTCCGGGACGGACACGCGGGCGACGGTGGATCCGGGGATGTCGTCTGGCGAGGCTCGGACGATCCCCACGGTGGACCCGGGGATGGGGTCAGGATCCAGCGGCGGGACGAGCGCTGCCGGGCCAAGCGGGTCGCAGGCGTCGGCGCACTGACCTGACGCGATCCGATTTTTTTCCAGGAATCTGAGAATTGTGCTTCCGCTTGTGGCGTTGTTTCACGCCATAGGTGTGAGAACCGGTGCGTGCGCGCGGAGTCAGTATGTGCCCGCGCCGGTGAGGACGGGCTGACTCGCGGCGAACTCCACGGCGACCGCGCTCGGCCCCCGCATCTCACTGACGCGAGCATTCACAGTGCTCGGGTCACCTTCCTGGTCCAGCGTCGCTCGCGCCGCCCGGCTTCTCAACGGCCGGGCGGCGCGCTCTTTGGGGTTGATTGGGGGCGATGGGGGTGTCGGGGGCGGCTGGTGCGCGGTGGGGGCGCATGGGGTGCGGTGCGAGGGTCGGGTGCTGGGGTGTGTTGGGGGGGGGCGGGTGTGCTCACCTAGGCTTGGCGTTGATGGAAGCGCCTGGGGACATGTCGTCGGCGGGTGGGAGCGTGGGTCGGGTGCGGCTGCTGCAGGCCCGCGCGACGACGGTGGCGTCGATGGGGATGATCGGGATCGGGAGCATCGCGGCGGTGGCGCTGGCGGGGAAGTCGCTCTGGCCGGGGCCCGCGCCGGTGTCGCCGACGGGCGCGACCGGGAGCAATGTGTTCGGGATGAGCACGAACGACTTCGTGATGGTGATGCTGTGCCTGGCGGTGACGGTGAACGGGTGCCTTGTGGGTGTGCTGCTCCCGCACTTCCTGCTGGCGGGCGAATCGCACCGGGCGGCGCGGGCGCGGGGTGAGCGCCCGACGGGGCGTGAGCGGACGCCGGTGGGTGTCCCGGCGAAGGTATTCGCGGTGGCGGCGACGATCCGCGCGGGCGCGTTCGGGTTCGTGGGGATGTTCGGGGTGATCCTGGTGCTGATGCTGGGGACGGTGCTCCCGGGGCTCGCGGCGGCGTGTCTGGCGCTGGTGCTGCTGGCGATGACCTTTCCGACGCCCGAGCGGTTTCGGGTGGCGGTGGGACACGCGGGCGGCGCGGGTGAGGAAGGGCGTGGGGATGTGGGGGTCGGGTCGTGATGCGGTTCGCGCGGCTGGCGCCGGGGCCGATCGGGGTGGCGGGGGAGTTGGCCGCCTCGTCGGTGAGCGCGATCGCGCTGATCGTGGTGGCCGCGGATGGGGATGAGGAGATGGAGGCGTGGCTGGGGACCAGCGGTGTGCCGCGGGTGCCGGTGAGCGGGATGCGGGTGGCGCGGTTGTTCGGGAGCGATGATGCGGTGGTGGCCCGCCCGGCGGGCTCGGTGCTGCATTGCATGCCGCACGGCGGGCGGGCCTCGATCGAAGCGGTGTGCGCTGGGCTGGAGCGGTCGGGGTGCGAGCGGGCGGTGGTGGGCGGGCTGGATCCGCGGGCGCTGCATCCGGCGGCGCGGTCGCGGCGGGAGGCGATCGCGATGGCGCTGATGGGGGTTTCGGTGTCGCCCTGGGGTGTGGATGTGCTCGCAGCGCAGGGCGGGATGGATGGGGGGAGTGCGGGTTCGGGAGGTGGGGTTGACGCGGAGTTGTGGCGGTTGCTGATCCCCCCCACTGTCGCGGCGGTGGGTGGTGCGAACATCGGAAAGAGCACGCTGCTGAACGCGCTGGCGCGTCGGCGTGCGGCGGTGGTGAGCGATGAGCCGGGGACGACGCGGGACCATGTGGGCGTGATGCTGGTGCTGGATGGGCTGGCGGTGCGGTGGATCGACACGCCGGGGATCCGGGCGCTGGATCCGGGCGGGTCGGCATCGGATGCGGTGGAGGGCGAGGCGCGGGCGCGGGGCGAGCGGGCGATCGCGGGGGCGGATCTGGTGGTGGCGTGCGCGGACCATGACGGGGCGTTCCCGGATGTGTCGGCGTGGACGGGCGGGGATGGGGGGCGGAGGGTGGTTTGGGTGCGGCTTCGGATGGATCGGTGTGGGCGGGGCGATTGTCTTGATCGCAATGGGGATTCTGAGGGGGAAGATGTGGTGCGGACGAGCGTTCCGGGGGGCGGAAACGGGGCGACGGGGCTGGGGGAGCTGGCCCGTGCGGTGCGTGGTCGGCTGGTTTCTGATGCGTGGCTGGCGCGGGCGATGCGTGAGCCGATGGCGATTGAGGTGGTGTGGGATGCGATGGCGGCGGGCGGCTTTGCCCGCGGGGAGGGTGACAGATAAGGTTGTCGGTTCGCCCTATGCGGCCCGGTGGGCGGGCGTTGGGACGATGTGACAGATTGGAAGACGACGCACGATGGATGATCAGCAGAACCAGAACAAGGGTCCGCGCGAGCAGGGTGGCCAGGGGCTGACGGTGGGGGCGGGGCTGCAGGAGTCGCGGCTCAACACGGACCTGATCGACTTCCTGCGGAAGTACGGGCCTTATGCGCTGTACGCGACGCTGATCGTGGTGGGGCTGTATGTGGCCGTGAACTGGTACCAGGAACGCGGGGAGGCGACGCGTGACCAGGCGTTCGTGGCGTTGACGGCGGCGGCGCAGTCGGGGTCACCGGATGCGCTGCTGGAGGTGGCCGAGGCGCATCGTGGGGAGGGCTCGGTGTCTGAGCTGGCGCGGCTGCGTGCGGCGATGCTGATCGTGGAGTCGGCGCGGCTCGGGGTTGCGGTGGGGACGCCGCAGGAGCAGCGGGCGAACCCGCCGGCGGAGGCGCGGCTGGACGAGGCGCAGGTCAACGAGCATTTCTCCCGGGCTGAGTCGCTGTATCGGTCGGTCCTGGAGCGGACGCGGAACCAGCGCGACCGGTACCTGGTGGCGCAGCAGGCGCGGTGGGGTCTCGCGACGGCGCTGTCGGGGCAGGGGAAGTTCGATGAGGCGATCTCGGTGATCGAGGAGTACAAGGCCACCGGCGAGCGGGCGGGTTGGAGCGGGCATGTGGCGATCGCGGAGGAGCGGCTGGTGCTGCTCCAGGATGCGAAGGCGCTGAGCGCGCTGCCGACGCTGGCATCGATCCCGGCGAGCAACCGGGCACCGGCGACGACGCCGGGTGTGCAGGCGCCGGTGAATGTGCGCCAGAACCAGCAGCTGCAGCCGGGGATGCCGATCCCGAACCCGATGCGGTCGTCGGTGGAGGAGCAGGATGGGATGTCGGTGAACCGTCTGACGGATCCGGAGATGATCCGCCGGCTGGAGGAGCAGCTCCGGCAGGCCCAGCAGGGCGGCGGCGGCTCGCCGGCCGTTCCGACGCCGACGCCGGAGCCTGCGCCGCAGTCCGAGCCTGATCCGGCGCCGGCACCGGAGCCGGATCAGCCGGCGGATCCGGATGATTCGGGCGCGCGGTGATCGTGCGTTTAATGGTGATGCGGCGCTGATGTGATGTGTTGAGGCGATGAAGCGATATGGGGCACCGGAAGCGCCCGGAGCGTCCGGGGACCGATCCGGATGCGCCGCGCCCGATCATCATGCGGGGTGGGAAGGTGGATCCTGAGGCGATCCGTCTGGCAGCGCGGGTGCGCGCGGAGAACGCGGGTGATGCGGATGCGTCGGGCGCGGGAGTGGAACCGCTCAGCGATGAGCAAGGGGCGGAAGGCCTTCGCGGGGATGATGCCGGAGAAGAGTCCGGCGATGGCGATGGCGATGGCGATGATGATGGGCTGGCGCGGGTGTCGTTCACGCTGCAGCGTGATCTGAACAAGCGGGTGGACAAGTACCTGACCGACCGGATCTCGTTCATGAGCCGGGCGCAGCTGCAGAAGCTGATCGACCTGGGCGGGGTGACGGTGAACGGTCGTGCGGCGAAGGCCTCGACGAAGCTGCGGATCGGCGACACGGTGGATGTGATCGTGCCCCCGCCGCCGGCGAAGGAGATCCAGCCGGAGGACATCCCGATCGAAGTGATCTTCGAGGATCCGCACCTGCTGGTGCTGAACAAGTCGCCGGACATCATCGTGCACCCGGCGCGGTCGCACAACAAGGGGACGCTGTTGAACGCGCTGGTGCACTATTTCCAGCAGACCGGCGGGGGCGGGCTGTCGGATGTGGGCAGGGAGCTGGCGCGCCCGGGCGTGGTGCATCGGCTGGACCGCAAGACCTCGGGGGTGATGGTCATCGCGAAGGATGAGGAGGCGCACTGGAAGCTGGGGCACCAGTTCGAGAAGCGGACGACGGACAAGCGGTATCTGGCGCTGGTGGAGGGGATCATCGAGACGGATGCGGATGCGATCGAGGCACCGATCGGGCCGAGCCCCTCGCGGGCGAAGGGGCAGCGGGAGAAGATGTCGATCCGGCACGATGAGCTGGGCAAGCCGGCGCTGACGATCTTCCGGGTGCGCGAGCGGTACCACGCGCGGAGCGCTGGAGGCGTGGTGCCGGGATACACGCTGGTGGAGCTTGAGCTGAAGACGGGGCGGACGCACCAGATCCGCGTGCACATGGCGTTCTACGGGTACCCGCTGGTGGGCGATGACATGTACGAGGGGCATGTGCTGCGCGGGGAGGCGCTGGGGCGCGAGGCTGGCAAGGCGATCGCGGCGGAGCGTGCGACGGCGGGGCTGGATCCGGAGGTGGTGCTGGACCGGCAGGCGCTGCACGCGGCGATGCTGGGGTTCACGCATCCGGTGAGCGGCGAGGGTGTGGTGTTCACCGCGCCGTTGCCGGCGGACCTGGCTGGCACGGTGTCGATCCTGCGACGGTGGACGAACGCGAGCGGGCTGATCACGCCGGCGGGCGCGACGGTGGACATGGGGCTGGCGCTGGGCGGGGTTGAGGGCGTCTGAAACGAAAGCGAGCGGGATCGGCAGCGCGGCGGCCCGGCGATGTGGATCGCCGGGCCGCCGCGTTGAGTTGTTGGGGGTCGGGGTTTGGAGGTGGGCTTGGAGGTCGGAGGTCGGAGGTCGGAGGGGGGGTTGGGGGGGTCAGCGCTTGCGGCGGTATTCGGCGCGCATGAGTTCCTTCCAGGAGCCATCGTCCTGCTGCATGCGGGACATGAAGACGCGGTGGTCCTTTGACTTGAACTCGGTGATGTCCTGGAACTTGCGGATCTTGTTGTCGCTGGCCATGGGGCAGGCGCCCTCGGCCTCGAGGGTGAGTGTGGTCTTGCTGTCGTTGAGCCAGCCCCTGTAGTTCCAGAGGTGGTCCATCATGGAGCCGATCCACGAGCCGACGAACTCGGAGTTCTTCGGGTTGTAGCCGACGGTGAGGATCATGGTGGCGGGCTTGCCCTCGGGGCAGGTGCCCTTGCCTTCGGCGAGGATCCAGAAGGGGCCGATGGCGCGGACGGACTCGGTGCCCTCGAACTTCCATACCTGGCCGGGCTCCATCTCGCAGGCGCCGGCGTAGGTCCATTCACCGATGAACTGCTGGAGCCAGAGGTGCTGCTCGGTGGGTTTGGGTTCGGTCATGGTGCTCATGGTGTGATCCTTTCGATTGTGGATGATTCGGGATTGAAACGGTGATGTCTGAGTGATGGGGAAGCGCGCGTTTGGGGCGGTTTCGAGTTCGTGTCACGATCTGTCGGCGCGCTGTTCGGCGATGTGCTTGATGCGTGAGAGGCCGTGGGCCCAGCCTTCGCTGACGCCCTCGCGGTGCTCGGGGTCGATGAGTCCGATGGCCTCGTGCCGGATGGTGAGCGTGGTGCCCGTGGGGGTTTCGGTGAGGCGATACTGGACATGCGAGATGGCGGGGTAGGACATGAACATGGGGCCCTGGAGTTCGAGGAGGGTGGGCGGCTTGATGACCTGGACATGTCCCCAGAGGTGTCCCGCGTTGTACCCATCGCGCTTTCCGAGGTCGCGGTACCAGCGGCCGCCGGGCCATGGTTCGATGACCATGGGGAAGGGTGTGCCATCGGGCATCTCGCTGCCGGGGCCGAGCTCGGCCAGCGCGGCCTCGAAGGCGATGGCGGGGGACGCGGCGATGTCGATGGAGCGGGTGATGCTGAGGGTCTGGATGGCGCGGTCGGCTTCGTGGGTCAGCATGGGGGGTGCTTTCTGGTGGGGTTGTCGGGGGCTGGCGCGGGGTGGTGGGTGGCGGGATGGGCGGTGGGGTGGGTCGTGGGGTGGGCGGCCATGGCCTCGGCGCGTCGCTTGATGCGCTGGGCCTGGGCGGACCAGAGGGCCTCGAACGAGCTGATCCACGCGTGCATGCCCTTGAGCTCCTCGGGGTTGAGGGTGTAGATGCGTTGCTTGCCCTGCTGGGTGGCGGTGACGAGCCCCGCATCGCGGAGGACTGCCAAGTGCTTGGAGACGGCCGGCTGTGGGATGGCAAGGGCGAGGACGATGGCGCCCACGGCCAGCGCACCACGCCGGGCGAGGAGCTCGACGATCTGTCGTCGGCGCGGCTCGGCGATGGCCTGGAAGGCGTCCGTTGCGGCGGCGGGTCTGGGCATGGGGAAAACATATTCTGTTTCTGGAATATGTCAAGCGGAATCCGTGCGGGGCGCTGAATTAGCGCGGCCGGGGCGGGCTCGCGGGTCCGGGCGGGGGTCGGGATGGGGTCGGGTGGCGGGCGATGGGGGCGTGGCGTGGGGTTGGATCGGCGGCGATAGACTTGGGGCGGACCCCGGCGCATGCTCGGGGTGCGCTGTTGCATTGCCCCTTGTGACCACCGGCCAGAATGGACCCGTGATGACGATGACCGACACTCCCCGGGCGACCCCATCGGCGAAGCTGGATGATGAGACACTGATCCAGTGGCTGCGGGACATGGTGCGGATCCGCGAGTTCGAGACGCGGACCCAGGCCGCGTACCAGCAGGCGAAGATCGGCGGTTTCTGCCACATCTACACGGGGCAGGAGTCGGTGGTGGTGGGCACCTTCGCGGCGGTGACGCCGGATGACCCGATCATCACGGCGTACCGGGACCACGGGCACGCGCTGGCGCGGGGGATGCATCCCCGCGCGTGCATGGCGGAGATGTTCGGGATGCTCGAGGGGTGCGCGAAGGGCAAGGGCGGTTCGATGCACATGTTCGACAAGCCGAACAACCTGTTCGGCGGGCATGGGATCGTGGGCGCGCAGACGCCGCTGGGCGCGGGGCTGGCCTTCGCGACGCGGTACGAGTGGGAGGTGCTGGAAACGGCGGTGGATGGGAGCGAGGCGAAGAAGAAGGTGTGCCTGTGCTACCTGGGCGATGGGGCGCTGAACCAGGGGGCGCTGCACGAGGCGATGAACCTCGCGGGGCTGATGGACCTGCCGGTGATCTACATCGTGGAGAACAACGGGTATTCGATGGGGACTTCGATCGGGCGTGGCACGACGGAGGCGGACAACCTGGGCGCGAAGGCCGCGGCGTACGGGATTGACTATTTGGAGACGGACGCGGCGGACATCCGCGGGCTGTACGACGATTTCAAGCCGTTCGCGGACGACCTGCGTGAGCGGCAGCGCCCGGGCTTCGTGAACCTGAAGTGCTACCGGTACCAGGGGCACTCGATGTCGGATCCGCAGAAGTACCGCTCGAAGGAAGAGGTCGACAAGGCCAAGAGCAACGACTGCATCGACAACCTCGCGAAGTGGCTGATGGGTTCGGAGGATGAGGGCGGGCGCGGGTGCCTGAGCGAGGAGGATTTCAAGGAGCTCCAGCGGGAAGCCAAGGATGCGGCGAAGGATGCGGTGGACTTCGCGGAGTCGGGCACGCGGCCGGACCCGGAGAAGGAACTGTTCAGCGATGTGTACTTCAACCCGGTGCACCCGCACCTGTCGCCGACGGCCAAGTACAAGCCGGGGGTGGTGAATCCGTTGCTGGAGGAGTTTCAGGAATGAAGGCCACGGAGCTGCGAGAGGCGTTGAACGCGGAGCCGTTTCGCCCGTTCCGGGTGCACCTGTCAACGCCGGAGTTTGGCGGCCGGATGATCGAGATCGCGCACCCCGAGCTGGTGGTCGTGTCCTCGACCGGGCGGACGGCGATCGCGTATCGCCCGAACTCGGATGCGTGGGATGTGATGGACATCGTGCACATCGATTCGCTGGAGTTTCCTGACCCGAAGCGGTCACCATCGAAGCGGCGAGCCTCTTGACCACGGATGAACCAACGAGCCCGAACGATCCCATGAGCCTCGACCAGTTCCAGATCGACTCCGACCGTCTCGCGGCGTTCTGCCGCCGGTGGTCGGTGCGCGAGCTGGCGGTGTTCGGGTCGGTGCTGCGGGAGGATTTCGGGCCGGAATCGGATGTGGATGTCTGCGTGGTGTTCGACCCGGCCGTGCAGCACGATGTTGATGACCTCATCCGGATCGAAGAGGAACTCAGCGCGATGTTCGGCGGGCGAGCCGTTGACCTCGTGCAGCGACGGAATATCCGCAATCCGTTCATGCGTCATGAGATTCTGACCAGCCGGCGGGTGCTCTATGCCGCTTGATAGGAAGGATGCCTCGCGTGTCTGGGACATGCTCCGCCATGCAAGGATCGTTGTCGAGCTGGTCGATGGCCGGAGGCAGGACGAGCTTGCGCATGATGCGATGCTTCGGCTCGCGCTGGAGCGTGCGGTCGAGATCATCGGCGAAGCGGCCCGCAAGGTATCCGATGCGTGCGAGCGGGAGCATCCACAGATCCCCTGGAAGAAGATCGTTCAGCAGCGGCATGTTCTCTCGCACGATTACGGCGATCTTGACTATCACATCCTGTGGCGTGTGGCGACCGTTCATGTGCCAGCGCTCGTTCCGCAGCTCGAAGCCATCCTCCCCCCACCACCACCGGACCCCTCGCCAGAAGATGAGGCCTTGACATGACCACCCTGCCCGCCAATCACTCGCTTCCCACCCTTGAGTCCGCCGCGATCGCGCCCGAGCGGCCGGAGATCTCGCTCAAGAACCTGCCGTCGCGTGAGGGCGATCGGGTGATCCCGTTCCGGCAGGCGATCCGCGAGGCGATGTCGCACGAGATGCGGCGCGACAAGCGGGTGTTCCTGATGGGCGAGGAGGTCGCCGAGTACAACGGCGCGTACAAGGTGTCCGAGGGGATGCTCGATGAGTTCGGGCCGAAGCGGATCATCGACACGCCGATCTCCGAGAACGGGTTCGCGGGGCTGGGGATCGGGGCGGCGATGTACGGGCTTCGCCCGATCATCGAGTTCATGTCGTGGTCGTTCTCGCTGGTGGCCGCGGACCAGATTTTGAACAACGCGCCGAAGATGCTGTACATGTCCGGCGGTCAGTGGGGCTGCCCGATCGTGTTCCGCGGGAACGATGGCGCGGGCGGGCAGCTGGGCTCGACGCACTCATGGTGTGTTGAGGCGCTGTACTCGAATGTGCCGGGGCTGAAGATCGCGATCCCATCGTGCCCGTACGACGCGAAGGGGCTGATGGCCACGGCGATCGTCGATGAGGACCCGGTGTTCTTCCTCGAATCCGAGCGGATGCTCGGCGACAAGGCCCATGTGCCGGAGGAGCAGTACTACATCCCCTTCGGCAAGGCGTACCGGCACCGGGAGGGCAAAGATTGCACGCTGGTGTCGTTCGGGCGTCCGGTGAACTTCTGCCTGGAGGCCGCGGAGGAACTGGCGGGCGAGGGGATCGAGTGCGATGTGCTGGACATGCGCACCATCCGCCCGCTGGACATCGATGCGGTGGTGGAGTCGGTGAAGAAGACGAACCGGCTGGTGGTGGTGGACCAGTCGTGGCCGTTCGGCTCGGTGGCGTCCGAGGTGTGCGTGCAGGTGATGGAGCGGGCGTTCGACTGGCTGGACGCCGAGCCGGTGCGTGTGAACTCGGACGATGTGCCGGCGCCGTATTCGAAGTGGCTGGAGCAGGCGTTTCTGCCGAACAAGGGGAAGATCGTGGCGGGTGTGAAGCGGGCGCTGCGGGGGCGGTGAGTGTCGGAGAGCAGCAGATCAGCAGAGCAACAAAGCAGCAAATGTTGGACGGTCGGCACGGGACAGGAGAGCGCGACGATGGCACGGCTTGATGACGAACTGCTGGGTCGGGTTGAGTCGATTTGTGATCGGGTGCTGAATCTGTGTGACGAACCTGAGCGTCAGGGGCGTTCGCGGCGGATTGTTGAGCAGGTCACGGGAGCCGGGACGGCAATCGGGGCCAACATGTTTGAGGCCGCGGAGGCCATGAGCCGAGCGGATTTTGTCAAGTGTCTCGCCATTGCAAACAAGGAACTGAACGAATCGCGATTCTGGATCCGGTTGATTTCCCGCCGATCCTGGGTCGCGACAGAACGGCTCGAATCGCTTGAGTCCGATCTCAATGGGCTCCGCCGAGTGCTCGGCGCCATGATCGCCCGTACCAAACGCAACGGAAAGCCCCCAACCGCCGTCATGCCCACCGCTTAGCCAACATCTGCTGCATTGTTGCTCTGCTGATCTGCTGCTCTACTCTTCCCCTCCCACCGCGAACCCCCTGAAGCCTCTGGAGCCACCCCATGCCCGTCGAAGTCACCATGCCGCGCCTGTCCGACACCATGGAGCAGGGCACCATCGTGTCCTGGAATGTCAGCGAGGGCGACTCCGTCTCCTCCGGCGACACGCTCGGCGATATCGAGACCGACAAGGCCACCATGGAACTGCAGGCCTTCGACGATGGCGTCGTGGCCGCGATCCTGCTTGAGGCCGGGAAGACGGTCGATGTCGGCTCGCTCATCCTCGTGCTCGCCGAGGAGGGCGAGGACCCGGCGGGCGTGAAGAAGCAGTACGCGGAAGCCAAGTCGGCGGGCGGCGGCGGGAAGAACGAGAAGAAAGGCGAGGGGAAGGCTGAAGCGGGCGGCTCCGGTGATGGCACGCCGGAGGCCTCCACCGGCACGGCGACGGCCGAACCCAAGGAGACCAGAGCATCGGCCAGCGGATCGAGCAATGGCTCGGCGGGGACGAGCACCGCCAACGGGCACGCCTCGAGCGGGCACGCCGATGGTGGGTCGCGGATTTTCGCTTCGCCGCTGGCCAAGAAGATCGCCGCGGAGAAGGGGGTGGACCTGGCGGGGATCAACGGG
Source organism: Phycisphaerales bacterium (assembly GCA_052168315.1). Lineage (GTDB taxonomy): Bacteria > Planctomycetota > Phycisphaerae > Phycisphaerales > UBA1924 > JBQLZO01. Next base: position 15,197 of record JBQLZO010000045.1, read on the forward strand.
TCCGGGCCCTCGGGGCGGATCGTGAGCAAGGATGTGGAGTCGGCCGGGGCCGGCGGCGGGCAGCGGGGGCGTTCGGTGGGCGAGCGGCAGCGCGCGGCGACAGCGCCCCTGCCCGGGCTCGACGCGGCGCTCGAGCAGCGGACCATCGGGCTCTCGAACATGCGGGCGACGATCGCGAAGCGGCTCGTCGAATCCAAGCAGACCGTGCCTCATTATCAAGTCACGCTCGCGGTGAACATGGACCCGCTGATCGAACTGCGGGAGCAGCTCAACGAGCAGCTGGCATCGCAGAAGGTGAAGCTGTCGGTCAACGATTTCCTGGTGCGGGCGTGCGCGCTGGCGATCCACCAGCATCCGTATGTGAACTGCTCGTGGGGCAAGGACGGTAAATCACTCGAGCAGCACGCGCACATCAATGTGGGCGTGGCGATCGCGCTGCCGGTGCATGAGGACGGCACAGGCGGCGGGCTGGTCGTCGCGACGCTCCGCGATGCGGACCAGCTCGGGCTGCGCCACATCTCCGGCGAGACCAAGCGGCTGGCCACCAAGGCCCGCGAGAAGGGGCTGACGATCGAGGAGATGTCCGATGCGACCTTCACGATCTCGAACCTGGGGATGTTCGGCGTGGAGCACTTCACGGCCATCATCAACCCGCCGAACGCGGCGATTCTGGCGATGGGCGCGGCCGTGGAGAAGCCGGTGGTGCGGGATGGGCAGATCGTGGTCGGTCACGAGATGCAGATGACGATGTCATCGGACCATCGCGTGATCGATGGGGCGATGGCAGCGCAGTATCTGCAGACGGTGAAGGGGCTGCTGGAGGCGCCGGCGACGCTGCTGGTGTGACCCCCCACCCCCCCCCCCCCGCCCCCCCCGTACCCCCCCCGGGGGG
>JBQLZO010000046.1:0-181027 GCA_052168315.1 Phycisphaerales bacterium
TGGGTGGGTGGGGGATGAGTGCCGGGAGTGGTTATCGCTCTTGTGTTTCTCATGGTGCGCGTCGACCGCGCGACGACGCCGCTCGATCACCGCACATGTTCTTCTCAGCGCCCTCCGCGCCTCCGTGGTGAGTCCCCTTCAGGTCATGCGGTCGAGCAGGCGGTATTGAACCGCTTCGGCGATGTGGGCGGGTTCGAGGGACTCGGATCCTTCGAGGTCGGCGATGGTTCGGGCGACGCGTCGGATCTTGTCGTAGGCGCGGGCGCTGAGCCCGAGTTCGGCGATGGCCTGGCCGAGGAGTGTGTGGGCGTGTTCGGACATGGGGGCGAGGGTGTCGAGTTCGCGGCCGGAGAGGTCTGCGTTGAGCCTGGCGCCCTGCCGGCGCTGCTGGCGCTGGCGGGCGGCGAAGACCTGCTCGCGCATCTCTTCGGTGGAGGTGCCGGGCGGGCCGCCCGAGGCGAGCTGCTTCCATGGGACGGCCGGGGCCTCGACATGGATGTCGATCCGGTCGACCAGCGGGCGCGAGAGGCGGGAGAGGTACCGGTCCATCGAGGCCTTGCCGACGGCGTCGGTCGGGACATCGCCGCGGGGCGTGGGGTTCATCGCGGCGACGAGCATGAACGAGGCGGGGAAGCGGACGGTGGAGTGGGCGCGGGCGATGGTGACGCACGCGTCCTCGAGGGGCTGGCGGAGTGTGTCGAGGACGAAGCGGGGGAACTCGGGGAGTTCATCGAGGAAGAGCACGCCGCGGTGGGCGAGGGAGATCTCGCCCGGTCGGGGGACCATGCCGCCGCCGATGATGGCGGCCGAGGATGCGGTGTGGTGCGGCGAGCGGACGGGTCGGACGGTGATGAGCCCGCGCGCGGCGGCGCGGGGCGCGGCGTCGGCGGCGGCGGGCGGCTTGCCGCGTGAGGATGAGGTTGATGCGGCGGCGCCCGCGGCGGAGTAGATCCGGGTGACCTCCAGCGCCTCGTCGGGGGTCATGGGGGGGAGGATGCCGGGCAGGGCCTTGGCCATCATGGTCTTGCCGGTGCCGGGCGGGCCGACGAGCAGGACATTGTGCATCGCGGCGGCGGCGATGGTGAGGGCGCGCTTGACGCCTTCCTGGCCTCGGACTTCGGCGAAGTCGACGGTGGCGGTGGATCGTTCGATGAGCGTTGCCAGGTCGATGGGCGGGTGCGGTTGCGGCTCGAGCGCGCCCTGCACGAATCCGACGAGTTCGGCGAGGGTGTTGATGGGGATGACCTCGATGCCATCGACGACGCTGGCTTCCTCGGCGTTGTCGGCCGGGACGACGACGCCTGCGAGCCCGTGCTGGCGCGCCAGGGCGGCCATGGCGATGGCGCCGCGGATGGGTCGGACGCGGCCGTCGAGGGCGAGTTCGCCGGCGATGAGATACCGGCGTGGATCGAGTGCATCGGTCGGCGCGGCGTCCGGCGTGGCGGCGTGGTCCTTGCCCGGGGACGGGGTGTGGGCGGCGGGCGGGCGGACGATGCCGAAGGCGATGAGCATGCCCAGCGCGATGGGCAGGTCGTAGAGCGGGCCTTCCTTGCGGATGTCGGCGGGGGCGAGGTTGACGAGCAGGCGGCCGGCGGGGAAGAAGTAGCCGGAGTTGGTCAGCGCGGCGCGGACGCGCTCGATGGCTTCCTTGACTGCCGCGTCCGGGAGCCCGACGACGGTTTCCTTGCGCTCGTCGGTGTCGTCGAGGCTGACCTCGATCTCGCAGGGGTGGGCGTCGATCCCCTGGAGCAGGAATGAGTGCACGCGGGCGAGCATGTTCGGAGGATACCGAACAGGGCACGAATCTGCGCTGGCGGGAGGGGAGGCGAGGGGCGCAGCAAAGTCCCCCGCTGCTGGCGGGGGACGGCGTGGAACCCGGAGAACGGGATCGGTATGCCCGGGGAGGCGGGCGGATCAGTCGGCGAACCGGATGCCGCCGGGCTGGCGGGGCTGCTCATGGACCTTGAAAGCGCCCATGAACCCGCCGCCGGGGCCAATCGTGGAGGCGGCGAAGAAGGCGAAGACGGTGGCGAAGGCCAGCGCCGCGACGGCGGCGAGCATGAGCCCGGTGTAGGCGTTGAGCTTGGGCTTGGCGCTGCGGGCGCGCCCTGGCATCTGCATTCCCATCTGGCTCATGTCGTTGGCTCCTGTGGCGATCGGTGGTCGAAGCGGGGGCGTCGCGGTGTGTGGGGTGGTTGCGGATTGAGTCAGAGGGTGGGCAGGACGATGTCGCCGGGCTGGATCTGGACCTCCCGACCGAGCTTGTCGACGATGCCGACGGCCTCGTTGATGTCGACGCGCTGGAGGACGACGGTGGCGAGGAACCGGCCGTCGCGGACGATGTTGAACTTCATGCGCTCGGCGAGGTTGTCGGAGGTGCCGGCGTTGATGGCGGCGTAGGTGATGCCGGACTCATCGGTGCGGACATTGAGGATGCGCCCGCGGAAGTTGGCCGGGGCGCGGCGGACGCCCTGCTGGTTGGAGGCCGAGGCGATGGCGGCGCCGGTGGCGCCGAACTGCGCGGTCTCGAGCTGCTCGCGGAGCTGGGCGAGCTGGATCTGGAGCGAACGGTTGGTCTCGGTGGCGTTCTCGAGCTGGCCGGAGAGGTCGTTGATGCGGTCGAGGTACTCGATCTCGCGCTGAGCGGAGGTGAGCTGGCGCTCGCGGAGCTGCTCGAGCTCGGCGGACCGCTTCTCGTCAAGTTCGGCATAGGTGCCCAGCAGGGCGGTGAACTCGTCGATGCGTGCGGCGGCGGCGCCCTCGGCGACGCGGAGACGCTCGTTCTCGCGGCGGAGCTCGGCGATGGTGCCCTGCACGGTTTCGAGCTGGGTGCGGAGGGATGAGATCTCGGCCTGGAGGGCGGCCTGGGCGTTGTCGGCGGCGGCCTGCTGGCGAGCGAGCACGGCCGAGTGCTCGGAGATGGTCGCGCTGAGCGAGGTGTTGAGCGACGCGAGGCGCTGGTAGTCGTCCTTCACCGCGCGGTGATTGAACGAGTAGGCGACGACGAGGCCGGAGAGCAGGACGCTCAGGATCGCGGCGAGAACGACCAGAAACTTGGTGACGATGTGCACTGCACGCCTCCTCATCGGTCCGCCGGTTCTTGGGCGGGCCGGGGCAACCACTTCGATTCGATCCTGAGCGTCGGTTCGGGCACTCGCTGCCGGTTCGAACCCGCGCCGGACCGATGTTCTACACGACCTCACGGAACGGGGAACCACGCCGAGAGCTTGGGCGAAGGGCGATGCCCTGCCGACGGCGCTCGGGTGTTTCCCGCCGCGCTGCCCGTCCGGAGCACGGCTCCGGGCGGACAAGAAGCCAGACTAGCCAACCGATCCCGATGATGCGCTGTTGGGCGCCCGGGAAGGCGAGGGCGGTCGTTGGCGGGGCGGGATTATGCGCGAAACGCCGGCGGCCTGCACGGGGCTCATCACGCGGCGGCCGCGTTCCGGACGGGCCGATTTGGGGTCGGGCCCGGTGGGAACCGGCCAGGAGATGCGTGGCGTGCCCCGTGTCGCCGACGACTCGGCGGGGTGTGGTTCGCTGCTGAACGGGCGCCGGGTCCGCCCGAGGTGGCACCAGGGGTGCGGATGCCAGAATTTGGCGTGAATCGGCGGCGTATCGGGGTGATTTCCGGGCGGCTCTCGCGAGTGAAGGATGGACTCAGCGCCCGGATTGGAGCGCTTTCAGCAACCCTGTGGCGGCGGCGGCCTGGATCATCGGGTCGGCGGACTCGAGCATCTCGCCGAGCCGTTGGATGTCCTGGGGGCGGGCGAGTTGGGCGAGCAGGGTGGCGGCCTGGGCGCGGACGAGTGGGTTGGGACTCGTCAGAGCGCTCTCGGCGACGGGCCCTGCGTCGCGGAATCCCAGTTGGGCGAGGGCGGTCCCGGCCGCGAGCCTGAGTTCGATGGGATAGAGGTGTGCTCGCGCGGGGTCCTGGGCTCGCCAGTCGGTTGGGCCGCCGGGCGATGGGATCCGGGACTCGATGATCGCGACGAGCTGGGAGATGGCATCGCGGATGTTCTGCTCGCCGATGATCTGGGCTGCGAGGACGGACGCCTCGAACCCTTCGATGGTCGCGGGGTACAGGGCCGAGACGATGGCGTCCGTGGCGGTGGTGTCGCCGAGCTTGACGCGCGCTTCGGCGGCCTGGAGGTCAAACAGGGCGCGCTGCGCGATGGTGCCGGTGGGCGGCGCGTTGCGCGCGGCTTCAAGGAGCATCGGGGCCGCGGAGCGCTCGCCGATCTCGCCGAGGACGAAGGCGGCTTGTGCACGGAGGCGTGGGTCGGTGGAGCGGAGGGCATCGGCGAGCGGCTGCTGAGAAGGGGCACGCCCGAGGCGGGTGAGGGCGTAGATGGAGGCGAGCCTGACATGCGGGTCCGGGTCGGCTCGGAGCGGCTCGACGAGCGGGAGGAGTGTGCGGAAGTTGAGCCTTCCGGCGGTCATGGCGGCGGCGAATCGGACGCCGGGGTTCTCATCCGCGAGCGCCGCACGGACGATGGGTTCGGCACGCTGCGGGGCCCATCGGAGCCCTTCGATCGCGTTGGCGCGCTGCTGCGGGTCGTTGGAAAGGGCGAGGGATTCGAGGCGTTCGATGGACGCTTCGCGGAGGGTGGCCCGCTCGGTGGGCGAGAGCGGCGCGCGGGGCGGCTGCGAGCCAGCGGACGAGGCGGCGGAGCTGGGCTGAGAAGCCGATGGTCCGTTGGAGCTTGGCTCCGGCGCTGCGCACCCGACGAGCCCGAGCAGGACGACGCCGGGCGCGAGGATCTGGAGTGGTCGGCGGTCGTGCATTGGAAGTGTGCTCCGTGCTGGGGGTCGATGGTGGTTGGCTGGCGTTGCTCTTGGCGGCTCGGGCGGGCGATGCGCGGGCGGTCTGAGGGTGTATGCCCGGCGCGCGGGCGGGGTTCGCGTGCGATGCTTCGGAATGGGGCCGATCAGGGGATTCGGCTTTGGCGCGGCGGGAGCATGAGCCAGAAGAGCGTGAAGGCGGTGGCGAGCACGCAGAGCGCGGCAGGGAGGTTGCCGCGGGCGGGGAACGCGATGGCCGCAGGCTCCGGGCGGATGGGCGTGCCGTCGGCGGCGATGGGTCTGATGGGGATCTCGGCGGTGAGGATGCCATCGCGATTCGTGACCGGTGCGCCGGCGGGCCAGGGAGTGATCTCACCGGTGGCGGGATCAACGGCGTGGGTTGGGCCTCGCTGGACGACCCGTCCGTCGGGATCGATCCATGCGGAGATGCCGGTGTTGGCGGCGCGGAGCATGGGGGTACGGAACTCGGCAGCGCGCCAGCGTGCGTGGAGCAGGGCCGTGCCCTGGCCCCCGGGGAACTCGCCGAACCAGCCATCGTTGGTCATGTTGATGATGAGGTCGATGCCGAGACGGCCCTGCTCGTCGATCGCGAGTCGCCTGACGGATCGGGCGAGGGTGGACTCGAAGCAGATGGGCGTGGCGAGCACGACCGGTCCGGCGGTGGGCGTGGGCACGGCGATGCGCCGGGCGATGGGCGCGGATTCGAGGTCGAAGGGCATGGTCTCGGGGCCGAGCGCGGTGAGCCGGCGCTTCAGCCACGGAATGGCGTCGGCGTGGGGGATGGCCTCGCCGAAGGGCGTGAGGTCGATCTTGTCGTAGCGCTGGCCCTGGATCACTTCGCCATCGCGGAGGAGGAACGCGCTGTTGAACCGGCGGTCGGTCTCGAACCAGCGGAGGGTGCGCGAGGGGTCATCGTCGGGAGGCGGGATGTCGATCGGGCGGAAGTTCTCGTGCACGACCGCGCCGATGACGAGCGGGATGTCCACCGCTTCGGACAGGTGGAGCATGGCGTTCGGGAAATCGGCGGCGGCGATGCCGGCATCGTTGAGCGTGGCGACGGCCTCGGGCGTGAGCCCGAAGAAGCCGGGATACATCGTCTCGGGCCAGACGATGAAGTCGGTGGGCGGGTGGTCCGGAGGGCCATCGGCCAACGCGAAGGTGAGCTGGGCGAATCGGTTGAAGTCCTTGATGCGCTGCTCAATGGTCCAGTCGCTGCGGTTGCTCTGTGGGACATTCGTCTGCACGACGCCGGCGACCACGGCGCGGGGGATGAGCCCCTGCTTGGCTGCATCGGGAAGGCGCTCGGGGAACCAACCGGCGATGAGCGTGGCGAGGGCGATGGGCAGGGCGATTAGCGTGGGGATGGCCGCGAACCAGGCGCGGGGACGGTCGAGGTCGGTGAGCAGGCGGGCGCGGACGGGGGGGAGGATGGGGAGCCCGATGGCGACGGCGGTGAGCAGAAGGAACCCGGTGTCGTACGGGCCGCCGCGGAAGACGATGGGCGCATCGATCAGCGGCACGCCGAGGAGGTACCAGGGATAACCGGTGAAGATGATCTCGCCGCGGAGCGCTTCGAGTGCGATCCACAGCGCGGGCGCGATGGCAAGCGCGGCGAGCGTGCCGAGCCGCTTGCGCACGAGCACGAGCACGCCGGCAAAGGCGGCGGGGTATACGGCGAGGTAGAGCGGGATGATGGGGAACCCGAGGCGCGAGACTTGGTTGTCCCAGATCCAGAAATGCCACGCGGCGTAGGCGAGGGCGAAGGGGATGAACGAGGCGATCGCGGCCGTCCGGGCGCTGCGGGCGATGATCGGCACGAGCAGTATGAGCGGCGGGACGAGCAGGATGGCGGGCCAGAACGCGATGGGCGGGAAGGCGGCGTAGTACGCCAGCGCGGCGGCGGCGCTGAGGGCGAGCAGGAGCCACAGCGGGGCGGGCGCAGGGGTGTGCCGCTCGGTCGAACGGAATGTTGATTCGTCGGGGCTGATGCGCACGCCGGGAGTGTAAGGTTGGGGTGCGCGTGGCGCGAGAGCGGGTGCGGGCGGCGCGAAGCGGTCAGGAAGGCGGGTGTTCGGGCGTGTGGATGCAGGATCAGTGGCAGCGTGTGCAGCTCGCGGTGGGGCCGCGTCGGTTTCGTCGATCGGTGCGGACGATCCCGGTGTTTCACTGGCGCCGGGTGCGGCTGACACTCGCGGGCGTTGGCATCGCGACCGTGATGCTGGCGCTTCTGATGGTGTTCAAGGACCTGTGGTTCCCGCGCGCACCGGTGAGCACCCGGTCTTCGACGATCTGGTGGGCGATGGGTCCCCTGCTGCTTTACTACGGGCTGCTGGTGATCGGGCCGACGATCGCGGCGGTGGCGGACTGGGTGGTCGCGAGGCGGATGCGCCGGCGATCGCGCGAGAGCGGATACCGGCACTGCGGGCACTGCCTGCACGACCTGCGCGGGCTGGGCTCCGGCGGGGCGTGCCCGGAGTGCGGGCGGGCGTTCGAGATGGACGAGTTGCGACGGGCGTGGATGGGCGTGGATGGATCGCGCGGGCGGCGGGCGCTGCGCGAGATGGGCCGAGAGGCTGGCGAAGCGTGAGCGGGCGGCTGCCCGATTCGCTGCCGGGGTATGTGCCTCCGCGGCGCGTTGCGATCATCGCAACGGCGTGTTTGTGCGCGGCTGGGCTCGTCGTGTGGGCGGGCGTGATGGTGCTGGGAACGCAGGGCGGAACGGGTGGAAAGGGCGCTCTGGGGCGTTTCGGACCGCTGGTGAGCATCGGGCTCCTGGCATCGCTGGTGTTGCCGTGGCTCCTGGTGGTGGGGCTATGGGCGCACGAGCGGCGGACAGCGCATCGCGTGCGGTCGATGGAATTCCTCGCCTGCGGTGCGTGCGTGCACGACCTGCGCGGGCTCGGGCGGTGCGGCGTGTGCCCGGAGTGCGGGCGAGAGTTCGACTCAAGCGCGGTGCAGGCGGCGTGGTTGCTGGCTTTCGGGGATAGCGGTGGCAAGCGGCGCGACACTGGTCCGGAGGAGGACCGGCGAGCATCGTGATGGCGGGCGAGGATCTCAGCGATCCGGCGCGCTGGATGCGGCCAGCGGATCCTCGGGTTCGTCGGGCGCGAGGCGGGTGATGATCTTGGCGCCCACGGCGTCGCCCCAGATGTTCACGGCGGTGCGGCACATGTCCAGGAATCGGTCGATGCCGAGGATGATCGCGATGGCCGAGAGGGGGAGCAGGTCTTCGGGACGCATGCCTTGAGCCTTCAGCGAATCGTTCACTGCGGCGATGACGATGGCCATGGTGACGAGCCCGGCGGAGGGGATGCCCGCAGCGCCCACGGCGGCGAGCGTCGCGGTCACGAGGATGACGAGCTGCTGGGTGAGCCCGAGGTCGTACTGCGGGTGCATCTGGAACAGGAAGATGACAGCGACGGCCTGGTAGAGGGCGGTGCCGTCCATGTTCACGGTGGCGCCGAGCGGGAGCACGAAGTTTGAGGCCTTCTTGGAGCATGCGCCGGAGCGTTCGGCCTCTTCAATGGTGATCGGAAGCGTGGCGGCGGAAGAGGCCGTGGAGAAGGCGGTGATGATGGGCTTGCGCATCTGCCACATGAAGCGGTAGGGGTTGGCACGCCCGAGCAGGAAGAGCACGAGCGGGAGCGAGACCGCGGCGTGGATGAGCAGGCCGAGGATCACCACGAACGCGTACTTGCCGACCGGTCCGGCAAGCGAGCCGAGCCCGGTGGTTCCGACGCGCGCGGCGACGAGGCAGAACACGCCGATCGGCGCGAGCCATATCACGACCATCACGAGCTTGATCAGCGCGGCGAAGATGGCGTCGAACACCGCGACGGCGGGCCTGCCTTTCTCGCCCACGAGGACGAGCGCGAGCCCGAAGAGGATGGCCACCACGACCATGGAGAGCGTGTTGCCATCGGCGGCGGCGGCGATGGGGTTTGTGGGGATGGCCTGTTCGAGCAGATTGATGAACGCGCCGCCGACGCCGATCTCGGACCGTTCGGCGACCGCGGCTTCCGTGGCCGCGAAGGCCTGGGCATCCTGCGCTGACAGGAGCGTGGTGGGATCGGCGCCGGCGCCGGGCTTGATGAGATTCACCAGCACGAGCCCGAGGAACACCGCCATGAACATGGTGATGAAGTAGAAGACGATCGTGGCGCCGCCGACCAGTCCGAGCCGCTGCGGATCTCCGATGCTTGTGACACCGACGACGACGGAGACGAACACGATCGGGATGATGAGCAGGCGGAGCGGCCTGATGAACAGGAACTCGCCGATCTGCTGGAACGGGAGCGCGCGGGCGTCGAGGGTGGCGGCGGAGATGGCGGGGTCGGCATCGAAGATGAATACCTGGCCGACGATGATGCCGAGCACGAGCCCGGCGAGGATGAGCACGGTGAGCAGCAGGTCTCCCCGCTGGAACCTCGGCGTGCTGCGCGAGGGATCGGCGGGGGTCTTGGCGTCGTTCATCGCGGGCATCTGGCTCGCTCCCGGTTGGTGGTATCGGACAGGGAAGGCGATTCGGACGCGGGGCGGGCCCGTCTGGGTGCGCGCGTGGGCCCGTGCGGGGCGATCAGATCCGGTCGGCATACTCGTGGAGGGCCGGCTCGAAGGCGCGCGGGTCGAGCCCGAGCTGCTGGCGCGCCTTGATGGGCGATGCGAGCGAGTCTTCCGAGCCCATCACCGGTTCGGACGGCCCGAACGGGAGGAGCCCGGCGAGCCCGAAGATCTTGGCCTTGACGGCGGCGATGACAGCGAGGGGCGCGGGAATGCCGATGGGCTTCTTGGTGCTGTCGGTCATGGGCAGCGCATCGCGGATGGTGGTCAGCAGCGTGGGCCAGTCGTAGGCGACGGGGCCGACGAGTTCGTAGACCTCGCCGGAGGCCTGGTCGTTGGTCAGCGACTCGACTGCGGCGAACGCGACATCGTCGACGGAGACGGGCTGGACCTTGGGCGCGACGAGGCGCGGCGGAGCGAAGCGCGAATCCGGGTTGGTCTCGACGCGTGAGAAGAAGGGCAGGAAGAAGAACGGCTGGGCCCGTCCGAGGGTCCAGTCCTTGACCATGCGCATGAACTCGCCGTCCGGGCCGTGGATGATCGACGGGCGGAGGATGGTCCAGTTGAGCGTGCTCTCGCGGAGGGCCAGTTCGGACTCGTACTTGGTTCGGTGGTAGGCCGTCGGCGCGTCCGGGCGGGTGCCCAGCGCCGAGACCTGAACGAATCGCTCGGCGCGGTGGGCCATGGCCGCGGCGATGAGGCGCTCGGTGACCCGGACATGCATGCGCTGATAGGTCACGCCGGGTCCGGCTTCCCTGCGGATGCCGATGGCGTTGATGAGCCCGAGGATCGGCGTGCCGTCGGCGGCCGGGGCGGCGAGGCGCTGGAGGGCATCGTCGTCGAAAGCATCGCCGACGATGATGCGGAGTTGATCGGAGCCGGCCGGCGGGAGCACCTCGGCGGCCTTGGACTCATCACGGGCGAGGACTCGGACGAGATATCCGCGCTCGATGGCCTCTTTGACGATGGCCCTTCCCACGAATCCGGTCCCGCCGGCGACGGCGACGATGCGACGATCCTGATCGCTCACGCGCGACTCCTTCGATTCGGGGACTCCCCGAGGGGGATGGCCGGGGATGGCCGGAGAGAGCGCCGGAACCCACGACGATCCGGCGCGGTGTGGCGTGCGGCGGCCAGTCTATGGCGGGGTGTGGAGGGGGGCAATCGGCCCGCGATGGGTGCGGGATCTGGGTGCCAGTTCGGGTGCGCGTCGGGTGTCCGCGCACTCGGCGCGTTCGGCATGGGGCTTGCGAGAGCGAGGGCGACGGATCGAGACTCGCGCACGGATGCGCGACCTTTCTTTGTGGTCACCCGATGGGCGTTCGCTCGCTGCGGCGGGCGTTCGAACGCGTGGTTGATGGAGGTACACCGATGCTCAGCTCGACGAATGGGAACAAGGCAGGCGACGATGGGGGTGTGGGCTGCGCGAGCGGCGCTGGTGGATCGGTGATGGAAGCGGCGGCGGCGGCCTGCGGGATCGCCGGTTGCTCGCTGGGGTGGGATGCGCACGCGGGATCGTCGCTGAGCGCGGCGGACCTGATGATCGCGCTGATCGCCGACCGGCTCGAGCGGATGGTGGACCGGATGATGCTCGCGGGCGATGCCCGGCTGGGACTGCTCGGGCGGGTCGACCACCTGAAATGGCTGTTCGCCCATGTCCATGGGATGCGGCAGATGCCCGTCACGGCGTACATCGCGCCACCGGGCATGGCGATCGACGGGTGGACGGATCCGGCCCTGGCGGCGGCGTTCCCGATCCGCCGACCGGCTGGGGTGCCCGACGCTGCCTGGTACGACCTGGGCGACCCGACGCTCCCGGACGCGATCGACGCGGTGCTGGTGTGCGATGACCTGTATCAGCAGGCGTGCGTGTCGGCAGCGCGGGGCGTGCTTCCGCCGCGGGTGACGATCGCCCGGCTGTACGACCGCCTCCCGATCGGGCAGATGACGCCGGCGAGCGGCGGAACACCCGGCGCGCCCAGCGGCGTGGTGGTGCGCCGGACGAGCGTCGGCGCGGGTCGCGATGTCCACGAGTTGGCGGGGTAAGCGCTTCGGCGGTGCGCACCCTGCGGCTCGCGGGGCGTGTAGCGCCGGTGTGCGGGCGGAGGGGTGATGGACGGCTTTGGGTCTGTCGTTCGGGCGTGCGCGAATGGAGCGCACGCCCGCTTTCGTTGGTGCCGGCATCGGGCGATGGGGGGAGTGCGCGGGAAGGCGGCGCGCCTCGGGTGGCGTGAATGATCGGGGAAAAACAACAGCCCCGCCGGAGACCGGCGGGGCTGCGAGATCATGTGGTGAGCGATTGACCGCTCGTCGCCGAGCGGCTATCCGCGGGCCGGGCCTTCTCTTGAGCCCTTGTGGGGCCCAATGGATGGTCCGGTGGGTTGCGGGCAAGTGTGTGTTGACTTTTTCCGGGAGGAGATCGCTCTCCACCGATCGATGTGAAATTGTCGATCGGGCGACCCGGTCTAAGGTATCCCTTAGAAAGGAGGTGATCCAGCCGCAGGTTCTCCTACGGCTACCTTGTTACGACTTCGTCCCAGTCACCAAGCTTGCCGTGGGCACCCCTGAATCGAGGTGACTTCGGGCACTCCCAGCTTCCATGACGTGACGGGCGGTGTGTACAAGGCTCAGGAACGTATTCACCGGAGCGTGGCTGATCTCCGATTACTAGCGATTCCGGCTTCATGTAGTCGAATTTCAGACTACAATCCGAACTGGGGCATGCTTTTTGCGATTTGCTCCACCTCGCGGTCTTGCGTCGCATTGTACATGCCATTGTAGCACGTTTGCCACCCTGGGCGTAAGGGCCATGAGGACTTGACGTCATCCCCACCTTCCTCCGGTTTGACACCGGCAGTCTCGCTAGAGTCCCCGACATGACTCGCTGGCAACTAGCGACAAGGGTTGCGCTCGTTAAGGGACTTAACCCGACACTTCACAGCACGAGCTGACGACAGCCATGCAGCACCTGTGCATGTTCCACCCGAAGGCGTCACTTCTGTTTCCAAAAGCTAATCCATGCATGTCAAGCCCAGGTAAGGTTCTTCGCGTTGCTTCGAATTAAGCAACATGCTCCACCGCTTGTGTGAGCCCCCGTCAATTCCTTTGAGTTTTAGCCTTGCGACCGTACTCCCCAGGCGGTGCACTTAATGATTTCTCTACGACCAGCACGGCGTCAAAACCGCACCGATCCAGTGCACATCGTTTACGGCGTGGACTACCAGGGTATCTAATCCTGTTTGCTCCCCACGCTTTCGTGCCTCAGCGTCAGGAAAGGCCCAGCCAGCTGTCTTCACCATCGGCGTTCCGTTCGATATCTACGCATTTCACCGCTCCACCGAACGTTCCGCTGGCCCCTACCTTCCTCAAGATACGCAGTTCGCATCGCAATTCCACAGTTGAGCTGTGGGATTTCACAACACGCTTACGCATCCGCCTACGCACGCTTTAAGCCCAGTGATTCCGTCTAACGCTTGGGCCTCTCGTATTACCGCGGCTGCTGGCACGAGATTAGCCGGCCCTTCCTCTGGGTCTGGTCAGTTCTTCCTAGACCCTGACAGTGGTTTACACGGCGTAGCCGCTTCATCCCACACGCGGCATTGCTCCGTCACACTTTCGTGCATTGCGGAAGATTCGTCGCTGCAGCCTCCCGTAGGAGTCCGGGCAGTGTCTCAGTCCCGATGCGGCGGGCCATGCTCTCACACCCGCTACCCGTCTTCGGCTTGGTAGGCCTTTACCCCACCAACAACCTGATAGGAACACCGCTGCTCCCGAGGCGCCGGAGCTTTCGTCCATGGACATATACGGTATTACCCAGCGTTTCCACTGGCTATCCCGTACCTCGGGGTACATTCGGTGCCATTACTCGCCCTTTCGCCACTATATCGTTCGACTTGCATGCTTTAGCCATGCCGCCAGCGTTCAAACTGAGCCAGGATCAAACTCTTCAATTGAATTTCTTTGGACGACGGACGACCGAAGCCGCCCGCCGAATCGTTCAAAGATGAGTTGCCTGGCCAACGGGCGTGGTTCACCACACCCGCCGGTCTGACCCCTCGGTCCGGACAAGCCGGGCCTCGGAGCCGGCGTCGACCGGCTATTGTCGACGCTCGCTGGATTCATCCCACGGACCCACGACCCGTGACCGGGGCGTGAGGCCATTCCGTGAAACACGACCGATGCTGTTATCGGCCGCCGCAATGTTTTGGGCCCGCTGTCGACTGGAAGCGATCCGGGCATGGCAGCCCTCGTCGACGCGGCACACACTTGCGTGCTCACCACTGAATGTCAGAGAGGTGTGTCGCCGAGCCGCGGTATGCGATCCGGAGACAACGGTGCCCACCGAGTAGTGGCGGGCCGATGAGTGTAGCCGGTCGGAGAAATCAGTCAAGCGACTCCGGTGGTGTTTTGCGCCTGTTTGGGCGCTTCGACGATCGATCGCCCCGGATTTTGGTGCGTAAAGGCTTTGGAGCACACATTTTACGGCTTCACTCCCTCAAAGGCCGCGACCGTGCGGCGGAGCACCATCGACAGAATTCTGAGGCGAGATCCATCTGTCCACACTCTGTCAAGGATGCGCCAAGATGAAGCGACAGGCGCGGACGGAATCGGGCGCGTTGTGGTCGGAGGTGTGGAAGCCACGCGCGAGCCAAAGCCACGATATGTTTGGATTATGATTGGTATTGGGGCGATTGGGACGATTGGGGTTTGGGGTCAGTCCCGCCCCGGCTCGGCCACGGCGAGGCAAGCCGCCCAGATCTCCGGGGGTGCGGACCGGGCGAACGACCGGGTGATGGCCGAAGCGCAGGCGTGCAGGGTGGCGCCGGTGGTTCGCACATCGTCGACCAGCAGGATGATGGGCGCGGGAGATTCCTTGCACGGCGGATTGGACGCCGATGAACCGAGGGCGGCGATGTTGTTGCGGGTCTTGATGGCGCCGCGGATGTTGTCGGCCCTGGCCGAGCGGGGGAGCCCGCGCTGTGGGCGGGTGTGGCGCCGGGCCAGGAGGCGAACCACGGGTGATTCGAGCTGCTCGGCGATGCCGGCGGCGATGTGCGCGGAGTGGTCGATTCCGCGCGCGATGCGCCGGCGGTGCGTTGTGGGCACGGGGACGACGATGAAGCGGCGGTTGGGCGGTGGCGAGCCGGCTGCGATGCGCGTGGCAAGGAGGGCGCCGAGCGATCGGGCCATCCGATGTCCTCGTGCGAATTTGATCTCGTAGATCCACGCGCGGAGCTCGGCATCGAGTGTGCCCAATCGGTAGAAGCAGGTGTACCGGAGTTTGCGGTCCGCGCAGGATCGGCACGCCCGTCCATCGCCTTCGTGCGGGCCGACGGTCTCGCCGCACCGGTGGCAATAGAGGTGTGGCGGATCGGGAAGCCAACCGGTCCGCATCGCTCTCCGCGCGAGCGAGAGGTGTTCGGGCTCGAGCAGGGCATCCTCGAGCTGGGAGAGCAATCGCGTGATGCGGAAGCGGTGGGGCGCGGGCACTTGGTCGGCGGGCGGGGCGGAGCTTGGACCCGAACGGTGTGCGGGATGCGTCGCAGGATCCGCCGGGCGCGAAAGCTCAGGTCGAGCGGGCGCTCGTCGAATGGGCGGAGTGGGTCTGTCCGGCGGGAGTTGAGCGGAGCGTGGCGGATCGGGAGGAAGTGGCTTGGGTGGCCAGGAAAACCCCGCCCGATGTGCGCTGGGAGCGAGCGCATCTGGATCCGGTGTTGCCCCGGATGGCTCGGGATCGGAGCGAATTCGCTCCGCGGGGTCATCGGGATGCCCCGCATGCGGCGTCGGCGAGTTGTCATTGGGCTTGCGCTGCATGATTCGTCGTTGAGGGCGTGGCGCGTTCGGCGTGAAGGGTCCCGGGTCGGCACGCGAGGCCACTCTATCATGAGATCTTGCAATCGCTCCTGCTGCTCTCACATTGGTGCTGGGCGGCGCGGGGAGTGCTGCGATGTCCCTTCTCGCTCGGAACTCTGGCGGCGTAAACTGCGCGTGTGGACGGGCGCACGCCCGTCGATGCGATTGTGGCGGGCAACCCCACGACCGGGCGTAGCTCAGTTGGATAGAGCGCCGGCCTTCTAAGCCGGATGTCGGTGGTTCGAGTCCACCCGCCCGGGCTTGCGAGTGATGTCGTTGTGGGCGGGCGCCGCTGGCGACGAGGACGGGCGTGATCGGCGGCGGTCGATGGGTGCCCTCTGTCGAGGGGTATGGGCGGGTGGGCGGCGGTCGCATGGGTGGGTGGATGGCGCATCCGGCAGCATCGATGGGCGGCCACGAAGACACAGAACCCCGGCACGAGGCCGGGGTTCTGTGATCGCGAGCCCGATCGTCCTGGATCGCCGCGCGGTGTGAATGAGGAGGGTCCACAGCCGGTTCGCGATCCATCAGTCGCAGGTGGTTCCGAAGGCGCCGAGCAGGACCCCGAGGTCATCGGAATCGACCGTGCCGTTGCCATCGAAATCGCCCTCGGGTCCTGGCGTGCCGAAGTTGGCGAGCAGGATGCCGAGGTCGTCGGAGTCGATCGCGCCGTCGCTGTTGGCATCGCCCGGGCAGTCGATGGCGATGGGGATGGTGATCCGGAATCCGAACAGCTTTGTGCCATCGAAGCCGAATCCGATGATGGTGCTCCCATCGTTCGTAATAGCCCGCGGCACCCAGAGCTGCACATTGGAGGGGATGCTTGCGCCGTTGGCGATCGCCCAGTCTTTGAGGAGCTGGAGGTGGTTCGATCCCGCGGGCCTTATCCAGGCGCGCCTGTTACCAAGGAGAGTGTCGAATCCGATGACGGTGCCGTTTGCGGCGATGTCCTCAGCGTTGCCGCCCCAGCCTGGGAGCAGCGAGCCGGAACCGATGGGCTGGGCCGGGCCGCCGCTGGACCAGATCGCGGCGTCGAACGCGCCATCGGCGCCGCCGAGGTAGACGGTTCCGATCAGATGCTGCCCATCATCGCTGATGCCGCGCACCTCGCCCTCGGCGTCGGCGCCTCCGGGCCCGAGCAGGGTTCCCATCAGCGTCTGCCCATCCCACTTGGTGGGCGTGCGATTGAATGTGCCCTGGGCGAAGCCGGCGATGATCGCGCCATCAGGGGAGATGATGCTGGCGCGGTTCCCGCCGTTCGACATGTTTTGCAGGGAGACCATGCCGCCCTCGGGAGTCCACTTGAATCCGCGTCCGGAGCAGCCATCCCACGAGAGCCCGACGACGACGCTGCCATCGGTGGTCATGGAGTAGCCGTTGCTCCTGCTCGGGCAGTTGCCGGCGTTGGGGAGCGCGCCGAGGGAGGTCCAGCCGTCTGCGAGGGTCCAGATCGCGGCCGTCTCGCCGATGAGGGGATCGTTGGGATCGGGACCGCCCATGTCACCGAGGACGATCGTGCCATCGTCGGACACGGCGGCGACGCCGAGGCCTTCCGGATCGAGCACGGTCATGTCGCCCGTGAGCGTGTCGAGCAGGTACAAGCCATCGGCAAAGGGATCGCCGTTGAGATCGAGGTCTCCGACGATGAAACGGGCGTCGGAGGACATCGCCAGGCAGGAGATCGTTCCGGGGATGGCTTCGAACTCGACCTGCGCGGTGGCGGGCGCTGCGAGCGCGGCCAATGCCAGGAGCGCGGCCGGAATCTTGACGGGGACACGGGTGATCATGGGGATACCTCTCATGCGATTTGCGGATGGACAGCGAGTCCGTGCGTGACAACGGGGCTGGAATCGTGTTCGGGTTGTGATGTGAGCGAAGGGCTTTCGATGCGTGTGCAGTGCATCACGCCCCTCGGCAACTGACGAAAGCATCCACCCCCAGGCGTGCGGGGCCGGATGCGTGGACTTGGCTCGCGATTCAGGCGCGCCGGCGGCGGGCAGCGCCCAAGCCCGCCAGCACGAACAGCGCCGCGTTGGCCGGCGCCGGGACCGCGGTCCACGAGATGTTGTCGGCGTAGGTGGTCGGCGAGAAGCTGAACCCCAGGATGCGGACCTCATCGAAGACCATGCCGTCCGTGGCGGTGATGTCGAACCACTCGTCGCCGAGTCCGCCCCAGGCCGGAGTGGCGATGTCGCCGGTCTGCACGAAGAGATCCCAGACCTCGGCGCCGTCGTTGAACAGGATCACATTCAGTCCGCCGCCGAAGAACGACGGCGGCCCCGAGGGATCCCAGACCTGCAGCGACAGCGCGGTGAGATCCGTCGAGAAGGTCATGAAGACTCCGAAGTTGCCATAGAACGCGTTGCCATCGTTGACCCACGGCGTGGCGGCGCTGAAGTCGCCGACGAACGGTGCGCTGTCGCCGGCCTGCATCTCGGCGAGCCCGAGAGAGGCCCACGCATCGGTCGCGACCAGGCCGGTCGGTCCGCCCGGCTCGTCGAAGTTCAGGGTGGTCGCGTACGACGGGGCGCTGGTGCCCTGGGTGATGGTGTAGCTCGCGATCGCGGGGGCCGCGCCCGCCGCGCTGACGAGCAGTATCGCGCCGATGCCGGTGGTGGTGATGCGCATCTCTTGATCCTCTCTACTCAGCCTTGTCTTGGGTGGTTGGCGACGGACGATCCGAGGCCAACTGGACTGAGCATACTCCGTTTTGTCGTCATGTCAAATGACAAATTTGACATTTTTCCTGACAAATCACTTGCGGGCGGGACTGCCCGGATCTACGCTCTCGGCGTGTCAGACCCCCTGCCGTCCATCATTCAGCGTCATGGCCGCCCCTTGACCACATCCCCCGGGCCCGTTGATGCGGCCGGCTCTGTCTCCCGGGCTCCGGTGCAAGCGAGTGGCGTATCCGTCGGCTCGGCCTCGATCGATGAGGTGCTTGATGCGTTCCACGGGGTGCGCGCTGCGGTGGCGGAGTTGATGTCGACTGTCGGCGTGGACCCGACCAAAACCCGTGAGTCCGCCCGAGTGCTCGGGCTGAACCGCGGGCTGGCGTGGCGCCTGACGCGGATCGTCCGGCAGCCCGAATCGCCGGCGGTCGTCAGCGATGTTCCCAGCCGGCAGAGCATGCGGAACTTCGTGGAGGTCTGCCGCACGATGGGCGCGCCCGAGGCCGCGCTGCAGGCGGTGAGCGATGCCGTCGAGTCGTACGAGCGGTCGGTGGGGCTGTGCTCAGGGGACCGCAAGACGCTGGCGATGCTGATGGCCAACCATGCGCCGGCGGATCGGGCCGATGAGCAGGTGCGGGCCCGCCGGAAGATCTTTGAGGGCGCGTGCTCGGTGTGGGGCGTGCAGGCCGATGTGCGGTTCGTCACGGTGTTCGTGTATCCATCGGACACCGATCCGATGAAGGTGGATGCCGGGCATGTGACGGGGTATGTCGGGTTCCGGCGGCTCAGCCCCAGGCCTTGGCCCATGAGCTACGAGGCGGTTCATCGGGCCACGGGCGAGGCCCGGCGCTTCCGGAAGGAGCCGCTGGAGCCGGAGGGCGTGGATGAGGGCGAGCTCCAGCTGCTCAAATCGTTCTGTGATCCGAGAAATCCGAAGATCGAAGTGACGCTCAACGGCGACTACAAGCGGTTCGAACTGGCGGCGGGACCGGTGGGCAACGAGGGGCTGACCACCTGCGTGTTCGGCTCGCATCTGCGCGAGCTGCACGATCGCTACTCGGAGAAGCCCGACACCTCGGGATTCATGGTGCTGCTGCAGACGCCGGTGGAGCGCGTGGTGTTCGACATGTTCGTGCACCGGGACCTGGGCGTGTCGACCCCGCCCGCGACGCAGCTGCTCGATCGCCTGACCTACCCACACAACAACGATGAGAGCCAGTTCGATCGCCAAGCGCTCCCGCTGGCCGAGCGTCCGGTGCTGCTGCCGCCCGGCGTGTCGGGCGCGATGCATCCGGAAATCCCGTGGTACACCCGGATGCTGCAGTTCGTGACCGAGCGGATCCGGCACGGCATGGACGAATTCATTGGCTCGCGCTTCGAGATGGCCTACCCGCCGATCTCCACAACGCTGAGCCGGCGATTCGACCTCCTTCCCCCTCCCGACGCGCCCGCCGACGCCGACGCCCCCCCATCGACGCAGCCTCCGACGGAGTGACTCGCTCGGCGCGCGCACGCGGATGCGCCCAGCGACGCCTGAGCGCATCCGTGTGAACGGAGTTCAACACCCGCGGAGGGTGGCTGTGTCGGTCGGTCGAAGATTCAGGACAGGCAGGGCTGGCCGAAGACCGCGAGCAGCAGGCCGAGGTCATCGGCATCGGTGAGGCCATTGCCGTCGATGTCGCCCGCATCGGACAGGCTGAACGCGCCGAGCAGCGCGGACAGGTCGTCGCTGTCGACGGTCCCGGAACCGTTGAAGTCCGCAGCGCAGGGGATCGGGAACTGGATGCCCTCGAAGAGATAGGCCGAGCCCGCGAGCGCGCCGTTCTGGGGATCGGCCGCGGAGCCGATGACCACCCGCTCGGCGTCCACACCGACCGAGAAGCCGAACCACTGCTGCGAGGTCTGGTCCTCCGGGACGAACCGGGTGCGCAGCGCGCCGGTCTCGGTCGAGAACATGAACGCGGCGCCGGAGTTGATGCCGTTGACCGTCGTCTGGTACCCGCCGACGATGGCGTTGGTGTCCTGCAGCGCCACGCCCCGCCCGAAGAAGATGGGCGTCGTGCCGGCGGGAGCGTTGAGCTTGCGGAGCTGGCTCCCATCGAGCGCATCGAACACATACGCCGACCCGGACACCGAGGCCGGGCCGTCGTCCTCCTCAGCGCCCACCAGGATCCGGATGCCGTTGATCGCAACGCTGGCGCCGAAGCGATCGCCCGGCGCGGCATCGTCGGCGAGGAGCTTGTCGAGCTGTTCGAATGTCTCGAGATCAAACAGGTAGGCAGCGCCGGCGCCGGACCCGCCCTCATCATTCCCGGGCGCGCCGATGATCGCACGGGTGCCGCTGATGGCCACGCTGAACCCGAAGGCATCGCCGGCCTGCCCATCGCTCGGGGTGAGCTTGGCCAGCTGGGCGCCGGTGCCGGCATCGAAGACATACGCAGCGCCGGCGTTCTGGCCCATGTCGTCGTCGCCGGTCGCTCCGGCGAGCACGAGATCGCCGCTGATGGCGACCGACCAGCCGAGCTGGTCGCCGAATCCGCCATCCTCGGCCGTGAAGAGCTCGAGCTGCATGGGCATCGCGATGTTCGAGACATCGTACAGGTAGGCCGCGCCGGTTCTCAGCACCACGCCGCTGGAATCCGAAGCCCCGACGGCGAGGCGCGGTCCATCGAGCGCGACCGAGCGTCCGAATTCCTCGACGGCGAGCCCGGCGCCCGAGATGAGCTTGGTCGTCTGCGGGAGCGTGACCGAGGACACGGAGAGATTCGTGTCGAACAGGTACACCGCGCCATCGATCCCGAAGGATGGATCGTGGCGGTGCGCGCCGACCGCGACGGTCGTGCCCGAGATCGCCACCGACATGCCCGCGAAGTCGTTCGTGGCTCCATCGGAGGGCAGCAGCTTGAAGACCTGATCGCCGGGATCCGCGTGCGCGCCGAGCGCAGATGTCAGTGCCAGCGCTGCGCTGCACACGATCGGGCACGGGACTCGACGCGTGCTGGATGCGGGGGTCTCCGTTGTCCGGCTCCGTGCCGCGCACCCGCGCTGCGCACCGATCTCTTCACGCTGCGGGCGCAGCGCTGCGTTGCTGTTCATCATCATGTCGGGCATCCTCATAACTCTGGCGGGCGAAGCTGGCGCGCGACACCGGCGCACGCCCATGGCGTGCTCAGGGTTGCGTCCGCCTCGGCGTATCCAGTCGTTCGCTCGCTCGTGGACCACGGCCTCCGGCGGATCGCACACCCGATCCCGCTCACCGGCGCCGCGGGCGAACATCCGCAGGGGCGGCGCGCCCGGTTGCCGTGGAGGCGTGCGGAATCGCGGGAGGCCGGCGCGAAAGCGCACCTCCAAAGTTCGGTCAATGCCATGCGAGGTGGACCCGACCCGCCCGAGGGCGGGCGGGAAGCGCCGCCCCGGACGGGCGGCTCAGCAGTTCTTGTACTTGTCGTGCAGCCCCACACCGGCCTCGATCATCGGGAGGATCTTCTCGATGCGAGTCTGCTTGGTGGCTTCGCGCTTCGCTTCGGCGATGTGGGCGGCGTACTCGCGGCGCTTGCCGGGGGTGAGGGCCTCGAAGGCCTTCCTCGTCTTCGCCCTGGACTTCAGGGCCTCGGCGAGTTCGGGCGGCACCTCGACGAGTTCGCCCCTGCGCTCGGGCTTGATCGCCTGGCCCTGCGCGGCGAGGGCGGCGGCCTCTTTGACATAGGCCTTGATGGGCCTGGGCTTGATGTCCCTGGGCGACTCGAACCGCCACTCCCGCATGGCCTTGGCCTTGCCGCCCTCCGTGATGGTGAGGTGGCGGTCCGGATCGGTGAGCAGCGCTCCCTGGTGGAACCAGAGCGCGAAGTGCGCTTTGAACGCGACGATGCCGACGACATTCACCGGCTTGCCATCCGGATCCGGCGCGGTGTAGGCCGGCGCGCCCCACTTGATGGTCTCCTCGAGCCCCGCCGAGCCGACGATCTCGCGCAGCCTTGCGATCTCATCCTGCCACCGGTTGAGGCTGGCGATGTACTCGTCGACGGTGTTGATGGACTTTTTGGCCATGGTGTGTTGCTCGGTGATGTGGCGTTCAGGCACTGGGTCAGAAGCAGGTTTCGCCGGGGAGCTTGGCCGCCTGCTTGATCCATTTCGTGAGCTGGGCTTCGTCGAGCGCGTCGTCCTCGTGGATGTGAAAGTAGCGGACGGCAGGATACTTCGACTCGATCGGGGGCGGAGGCTTGAGCGATGCCCCGTTGAAGAAGGTGACCTTGATGTACCGGGTCATGCAGTGGAAGGCGATGAACCAGCCGCGGCCCTCGATGCCATAGAACGGCGTGTTCCAGCGCACGGCCTTCCGCGCGCTCGGGACGGTCGCAACGATGAGTTCATCGAGACGCCGTCCGATGTTGCCCTTCCAGCCCGGCATGGCGGCGATGTAGGCCTGAACCGGTCCGTCGCCGTCGCCCTTGGGGATCTGCGGGTTGCCGCCGGAGAGGAGTTTGGGGGTGGCGGGATTCGCGGTTGCGGTGGAGTTGACTCGTTTCGTGGCGGACTTCTCGGCAGCCTTCTTCGCGACCTTCTTGGAGGCTTTCCTGGTTGATGCCTTTGTGATCTTCCTGGCCATGGAAGAATGGTTGGGAGTGGTGCGGTCGGCGTCAATCGGGTGGAACAGCCGCTCCGATACCCGCCTTTGGTCGGGAGTCCGAATGCGGCCCATTCGTATCCCAGTGCGCCACGGCCTCTACCCCTCGGGATGAAGGCGGGGACTACGGGGTACGCTCATCCAAACTTGATCCCCTGCGCCAGCGGCAGGTCGTCGCCGTAGTTCACCGTGCAGGTCAGTCGGCGCATGTAGGCCTTCCATGAATCCGAGCCGGATTCGCGCCCGCCGCCGGTTTCTTTCTCGCCGCCGAAGGCGCCGCCGATTTCCGCGCCGCTGGTGCCGACATTGACATTGACGATCCCGCAGTCCGAGCCGTCGGGCGAGAGGAACCGCTCGGCGTGGCGCATGGAGTCTGTGAAGATCGCGGACGACAAACCCTGCGGCACATCGTTGTGCACCGCCATCGCCTCGTCGAACGAATCGAGTTCGAACACATACAGCACTGGCGCGAAGGTTTCGTCCTTGGTGATGCTGGGCACTGTGCCCTTCGGCACGCGGAGGATGGTCGGGCGGACGAACGCGCCGGCGGCCGTGGCAAACTCGTCGATGCCGTCCGGGCCGCCGGCGACCAGCGTGCAGCCCTCGGCGATGGCCTGCTCGATGGCTTTCCGCATGGTATTGGCCGAGTCGCGGGCGATGAGGGGGCCCATGAGCGTGCCGGGGTCCATCGGGTCGCCGATCGGCACGCTGGCGTAGGCCTTCTCAAGCCTCGGCAGCACCTGCTCGGCGGCATCGCCCACGCACAGCAGCCTGCGCGTCGAGGTGCAGCGCTGCCCGGCGGTGCCGACGGCGCCGAAGACGACGCCGCGAGCGGCCAGGTCCATGTCGGCATCGGGCATGAGGACGATGGCGTTGTTCCCGCCGAGTTCCAGCAGGCAGCGCCCGAGGCGTGCGGCGACTTTCTGCGCGACGATCTTGCCCATGCGGCACGAGCCGGTGGCGGAGATGAGCGGGAGGCGGGCGTCGGCGGTCATGGCCTCGCCGACTTCCTCATCGGTGCCGATGATGAGGGGGAAGAGGTCTTCGGGCTTGACGCCGTCGGTCGGCGTGAACAGGTCCTGCTCGGCGAGGGTGTCGTGGACGATCTTCGTGCCGGCGATGGCGATGAGGGGCGTGACGAGCGAGGGCTTCCATGCGACGGCATCGCCACACACCGCGGCGAGCATCGCGTTCCACGCCCACACCGCGATCGGGAAGTTGAACGCGGAGATGACGCCGATGGTGCCCAGCGGGTGCCATTGTTCCATCAGCCGATGGCTGGCGCGCTCGGAGGGCATGGTCAGCCCGTAGAGCTGCCGCGAGAGGCCGACGGCGAAGTCCGCGATGTCCACGCATTCCTGCACCTCGCCCTTGCCCTCGGCGTGGATCTTGCCCATCTCCAGCGTGACGAGCGCGCCGAGGTCATCGAGCTGGTCGCGGAACGCGTTGCCGATCCGCCGGACGATCTCGCCCCGCTTGGGGGCGGGGAGGCGT
The DNA here is from genome assembly GCA_052168315.1 of Phycisphaerales bacterium. GTDB lineage: Bacteria > Planctomycetota > Phycisphaerae > Phycisphaerales > UBA1924 > JBQLZO01. Next base: position 24,010 of record JBQLZO010000046.1, read on the forward strand.
TGCCACTGCTTCTGTGCGGCGACGGCCCGCTCGATCGCGGCGTTGTAGGTCTGGCGGGTGTCGAGCGTGACGCCGGCGAGGGATTCGCCGGTGGTGGGGTTGAAGGAGACGACCATGCCATCGCGGATGGGCGTTGAGGGATCGGTCGATCCGCGGGGAGTGGGGCGCACGCGCGGGTGACCGAGCACGCCGAGGCGCTTGAGGACCCCCTGGGCGGAGTCGTGGTGGGAGATGGCGGTGAGACGATCGAGGGTGGACGATGGCATGGGGGCGATGATACGGAGTGGGCTGCGGCGTGTGTGCTGGCGGGTCCGATGGGCGTTATGGGGCTCCGATGCGCATCGGGACCGAGCCTCGCGGCGCTTGGCATAAACCGGAGGCTCGGACTGGCGGGAGACTCAGAGCCACACGCGTGCGCCGATGATGAGCGCGCCGCTGATCAGAAACAGCGCCATGGGGCGGCGCCAGCGTGGAGCGGCTCGAACGGCATCATCGGCGGCGATCGCTGCGAGGAGCATCGCCACCGCCGCGATGCCGATGAGCACCATGGCTCGCGGCGATGCCACGCCGCCGCGGATGAAGAGCACCACGATCGGGAACGCCGGGTGCCATGCGTAGAGCGTGATGCGCCAGGGCGATGGGTTGTGAGGCGAACGCACGGGCATCGCGTGGGGCTTGGGCGGATGGAGCGTCGTGATGAGGTGCTGAGCGCTGGCCACGATGCCGATGGCGAGCAGCATGATCACGGCGTACAACGAGCCGATCAGCCACGCATCGAACATGGTGCTGCCCGTCGTGCCGATCGGTCCCGCGATGGCATTGGACCATTCGGAGGTGCGCCGCATCCCGACGATCCATGCGGTGCCGAGGGTGATGATGATCCAGCTGACACCGCGCGGGAGCTTGATCGCGTCGGCGGGCGTGGTCGCCAGCAGAAGCAGCATCAGGGTGAGGGCGCTGAGCGCGGTCGCATCGGCGAGCGGTTCAGCGCCTGGTGAGGTGATGACCACCGGGAGGAGCGGCGATGCGAGGATGAGCGCGACCGGCGCCACCCAGAGCGCGAAGCGGAGCGATCGGCCCGGTCGCCACGCGGTGTGCGCTGAAGGGATGGTGGTCGCGGGTTCGCCGGGCATGCAGGGCTTACCCGGCGGGCGGCGCTGCGTTGCCGGGCTTGCGGGCGAGTTGGCGAGCGGCGTGGGCGCTCAGGCGGCCATCGTGTCGGTGCGGATGGGTTCGGCGGCGATTGCGGAGGAACTCGCGATCTCGGCCGGTGAAGTAGCGGCGTCGAGGGCTCCGATGGCATCGGCGATGAGGGGATCGCGGGTGAGATCGAGGGTGAAGGCCGCGTCGACGAGCAGGGGGAGGTGGAGGTGGACGGACGCGTCCGGGAGCTTGGGAAGCTGGCGCAGGATGAGCGCTGTGGTGTGGGTGTCCGCGATGGCGCCAAATGGGGGATCGGCGTCGGGATCAAGATTCTGCGCGCATGCGAGGGCGTGCCAGACTCCCGCGCGGGCGTGTGCGATGCGGGCGAGCAGGGGGTGATCGTCCGGCGAAGGGGTGGCACCCAGGGCCTGTTCCGCATCGGCGAGCGCGGCCAATGCGAGGACGCGGGCCGGGAGGCTGGCGTGCGCGGCGGGCGTGTCACCCAGAGTGTCGAGCAAGTGCACGATCAACTCGCGGAGCGGGATGGTTGGGCGGGCCGCGAGTTCGAGGTACCGCTGCACGCCCAGCGCCAGCGCCGCGATCGGCGCGTTGTGCTCATCCGCGAGACGGGCGCGGAGGGGAACCGGGAGCGGACGCCCGTTGCGGAGAACGGCGTCGATCAGGCGTTCGTGCTGGCCCTGCTGGGCGAGGATGACGAGGCGGGGAAGGCTGAGCATGGCATGGCTCCGATTCATGGGTCCGGCCCTGCCCCCCCACTCCCCCTTCTGAGGCTCGGGCCTGTCTCCGGTGCCGGGTCGGCGGGGAGACGAGTGCCTGGGTGCCAGCTGAAGGGCGAAGCGGGCGGTTTGTCAGGGCTCTGATTGGATAATGCCCCATGAATCGGGCGATGCAAGCGGGATTGATCAGTTTTTGTTTGGGCTTTCAGAGTCCGAACGAGAATTCCGGCCGAGGAACCGTTCAGGGTGTCGCCCGGCGCTCGGATTTGGGATTTGTTTGGAGGGAGGGAACGGCTTGGCCGCACTCCGGGCAGACGGGTTGTTCGATGCCGGCGAGGTCGTACCGGCAGTGTTTGCAGGGGATGGCGTTGGGGTGTCGCCACCTGTGAATCCGTGTGCGAAGGACTGCGGGGAGGAAGAACACCAGCCAGATCAACCCGGCGTAACTGGCCGTGTTTGCCAGCAGGCCGCTCCAGATGGGCGAGAGCGGGAGGTGGTCTGGAAGCGCGATGCGCTGGGCCGTTTTGTGATACATCCATGCAGGAAGCGCACCGAGATCGATCGCGCCCCATGTGACGATACGCTGCTCCTCCTGCAGCCCCGAGGCGGGCACGAACGACTCGAAGCGGCACGGACAACGAAACGCACTGGTCGGCGCGAGAGGCGGACTGGCTTGGCCGTTGTAGCGCCTCGTCGGGCCGCCGCGGTCATAGGTGCCGCGCGTGCTGCGGAACATCGCGAATGGGAACCCGCACCAAGTGGTCGAGACCCCATTCCAATACGGCGTATCACTCGCCTGCGGCGGTGCCCGAGCGACCCACCCCGGGAGGGTGTCACATTGCGGCGCGTTGTGCCGCCAAACGGGCATATACAGACCGGTCCCGGCGAGAGGTGGACGACTTTCGTAGATCGCCGCCTTGCCAGCGAAGGGTGCCCGCGTGAGCCGTCCATGGGAGGTATGCATGGTCCTCACGGGATCGCGTGCCGGATCGAGCAGCTCGACATGCGAGCGCAGCGGCATCCTCGCGGCGATGAGGCATCCCCACGCGATCAGCACCGCCAGCGCGAATCCGGCGGACAATGACAGGATGACGCGGCGCACCGGGAATCGTCGGGGCGCTGGGCCCGTTCGCATCGCCGCAGGTTCTGAAGGCGGGTCATGGCGCATGGTCGCTCGCCTCGGATGGTGAAGCGCGGAGGATGGCCTGCCCGCACTCCGGGCAGTGGTCGGTATCGAGACCCGTGAGGTCGTACCGGCAGTTCTTGCAGGGGTTGGCGTTGGGGTGTCGCCAGCGGTGGATGCGCCGTCGTACAGCAGCGAGCGCCCAGCAGAAGGCCCATATGGCGGCCGTGTAGATGGCGGTGTTGGCAAGCAGGCCGGGCCAGATGGGGGTGAGAGGGAGTCGGTTCGGGAGTGTGATGTGACTCCGGGTTGCGCGATGCACCGCTTTCTGGATCCGGCTGAGATCGATGGAGCCCCATGTGGTCTCAATCGCCAGGCTGCCTGTTCCATCCAATTCGACTGAGCGCGAAGTGATGCGCATCATGAGATCGTGGTTGTTTATGCAGTCCCACGATGGCGGCCGCCCGTCCACTCCGGCGATCGTGTAGCGGGCATCCATCACCGCGTACATGCGGAACGGGAACCCGGAAGCGCGCGTAGTGATCCATTGCAATTGGAGGCAGTCTGGTGTCGGCGGCGTGGTGCGCCGGGCCCAATGGGGAATGGCGGATGGGTGCACGCTTGATGCGAGCTGATCAGGCTTCAGATCGTAGAACAACCCGTCGTAGTCATCCGGATGGACGAGGATGCTCGGATCTCCAAAGACCGTGACCTCGGAAACGCCGATCGCCCCGCCGCCCGAGCCATGATGGACCAGTCGGCGGGCATCGCCGATGTGGGTGTGCTCGAGATACTCACGGGGGCTTCCGAGCGGTCCGGAGGTGCGCCATGCCATCCCCCAGGCACTGAGCGATGCGAGAACGGCCCCAAGGGCCACGCTCATTGCGATGCGCGCGAAGGCTCGGATGCTGCGGAGCCGTGAGCGGCGCGCCGCACCGATTGGTTGTGATGAGCCGCTCATGCTCGATGCGTCCCGCCGGAGCGATTGGAGTGATTCGCAGGCCGGTTGGTCGGAGCACCACACTCCGGGCAATTGTCGGTGTCGAGGCCCGCGAGGTCGTAGCGGCACTTGGGGCACGGCACGGCCGTTGGATGTCGCCAGCGGTGGATGCGCCGGCGAGCGATGGCGAGGGACCATGAGGCCAGCCACGAGGTCACCCCTAGGACCATGGTGTTCGCTAAGAGCCCGGGCCACCATGGAGCGAAAGGGATTCGTTCCGGAAGGCGGTACGACTGGAACAGCGTGCTTCCGTTGATCCAGTTCAAGCGATCGGTTGGAAGCCCGCCCCATTGCAGTATGTGTGTTGTGGGGTGTCCAATCGACATTCGCGGCGGGAAGGTCGGGGACGGCGAACTGTTCGTGGAGGACACCCCGACCACACTGGCACCTATGGGCAATGGCTCGGGCCAGACATCCGGATCGTCAACGATGTTCCTCCGACGACCCGAGCGGGGTGTGAAACGACTGCTGAATTGCACGGAGACCGAGCGATACATCTTGAGCGGCCAGCCGCAGGAATGAGTCTCGACGCCGATCGGGTTGATCTCCCACGGCGACACCGGGGGCCTCGTCGCGATCCAATGGTCAGACGCTTTCATGAAGTGCGGCTTTGCCCACTCTTTGGCGTCTCTGCTCTCGGCCATCGCGCCGCCGTAGTTTCTGGGCTTGGCATCGACCCATGCCTCCGCCGCCACGGCGTTCCCGCGGATGAAACCGAGCACAACGCTTGCGGACGACTCGGCTCGTCGAGGCTCATGGACGAGCAATCGCGCGGGCGGCGGCGGCCAGAACCCGGAGAGCAAGTGGCCGCCCCACGCGACCAGAGATGCCAGCACGAACCCCGCGATAGCGTGCTTGAGGAACCGCCTCAGCGGCCGGCGCACGACCCAAAGCTTCACGGAAGGGCGATCGCCCGCCTTCTTCGTTCGCAATCGGAGACTCATTTCGTCACTGATCCCCTCCTGTGCAAGGAAGACGAACCCGGCGCGATGGGCGCGCCGCACTCCGGGCAGCGGTCGGTGTCGATGCCGGCGAGGTCGTAGCGGCACTTGGGACACGGCACGGCGGTTGGATGACGCCAGCGGCGGACGAAGGCAACGGACCAGAAAAGTGCCCAGATGATCGCGGTGTAGATGGCGGTATTGGCGAGGAAACCGGGCCAGATGGGGGTGAGGGGGAGATATTCGGGGAGTCTGGATTGGCGGTTTAGCCATCGCGTTACACCATGTGGCTTCGGCCTGATTGACCAGGCACCCCATCTCACGGTTCGGCTGGCCGGAGCGAAGTTGTCCTGATAGGTTGATTCGAAGCGAACCGGGCAGGACATACCGACCTGATCGCGTGTCGGTGGAGCATAGATCGATGTCGATTGAAGCTCATAGCTCGCGTGAATCGCGGCGACCATTCTGAATGGGAAGCCAGCCGCATAGGTTCCCACGCTGCGCGCGACGGCAAATCGCTGGGAGGCTGGGGCTTGCCTCCGCGCCCACATGGGCAACCGGCCGATCTCCTCACACTTGGTTACCTGCGTCGGATCGTCGGTGAAGATCAACAAGATCGAGCGGCCAATCTCGTCCTCCGGATCCAACAGCACGATGTGCGACACACCGGTGCTCCGCCGGTGGTTGCCGATGAGGCGTCCGTGGAACGGATGATCCGGGATCGATGGATCGTTGATCAGCGTCTCCGACGATCGCATCCGATGGTTATGAGACACAACCACCGAGGTCCATGCGATCCCTAGGGCGGCAACACATCCGAGCGTTCCTCGGAGGAGCAAACGCTTGATGATCGTCCTGAAGCGCCGCGATCGGAATGCGGGCTGTGGGGCGCTTGCCCGATCGCTCGGGTTGAGCACCCCGGCATCCTGACGGTTCGGGCGATCCGCCCGGGCGGGTCCGGTCTTGGCGGTGTGGCCCATCGGTGTCGATTGTGCCCCCGTCGAGTGGGCGATGCAACGGACCGCCTGCGATGAGGGAGTGGCGCGGTCTGGACATCCCATCGCCCGCACACACGGCACACCCCGCGCAGACGGATGGGGCGGGCCCGGGAGTGGTGGCGCCGGGTTGGGGGGGGGCGCCCGCCGGTCGATGGGGGAGGTGTCGCCCGGCGGGGTGCCCCTGGTGGCGCAGCCTTGTGAGATCCGCGGCGAGGAGGCAGCGATGCGGCTGACGGGTTGTCGGCGTGCGCCCTTTCGGGCGGCGCGGGCGGCGCGCAGCGCGGAGGAGATGGATCGATGGGCATGCGACTTGGCGAGATTCTTGTGCGGCGCGGGGTGATGAGCGTGGACCAGGTGCAGCAGTTGCTGGACGAGCAGGCCGAGACCTGCCGCCCGTTCGGGCTGCTGGCGGAGGAGCGGTTCGGGATCTCCGCGAAGCTGGTGGAGCAGGCGTGGGCCGAGCAGTACGCCGAGGTGGCGCCGCGGCTCGATCCGAACGCATGCGAGCCTGATCCGCGGGCGCTGGAGCTGGTGACGCGTCGCCAGGCGTGGCAGTTCCGGGTGCTCCCGGTGCGGTTCGAGGGGGTTGAGGTGGTGCTTTCGACGACGGTGAACGATCTGCCGCGGGCGGTGCGGTTCGGGACGAACTTCATTCACAGGCCGTGCTCGTTCGTGATGTGCACGCCGGAGGAGCTGGACCGTGCGCTGGAGCGTCACTTTCCCATGCTGGGGATGATGCCGGAGCTGCTGGCCGGGTAAGCGAGCGGGCGGGGGTGGTGCGGGGCGCGAAGCCGGGTTGCAGTGAACGATGGTCGACCGATCGCGGGCGCGGGCCCGCGGGCGTTGGGCATCCGGAGGTGTCCGGATGACCGCTGCTCGCGGGCCCACGCCCGCGATGTCGCGTTTTGTGCGACAATGTCGGGCACGAGCGTCGCCGTGGGGCGGCGCGGGTGCGATGCGCGAGCGATGATCGGAGCGTTGACGATGGGTGTGCCTCAGGGTTTTGATCCGAACGCGGCGGCGGATGCCGGATCGGGGATCTTCGGGCTGCCGCACAGCGCGGATGAGGCGCTGGTCCGCGTGCTCCCGGTGCCGTACGAGGCGACGACCTCCTATGGAAAGGGCACGGCCGACGGGCCGGCGGCGGTGGGCGAGGCATCGCTGCAGTTGGACCTGAACGACCACCTGTTCGGCGATGCGTGGCGCGCCGGCGTGTTCCTTGATCCGGAGCCAGCGCATGTGCGCCAGTTGTCCGATGCGACGCGGGCGATCTGCGAGCGTGTGTTCGCGGGCGGCGCGGATGCGACCGGCAAGGAGAAGCACACCATCGACGCGGCCGGCGAGAAGGTCATGGAGACGGTGCGGGAATGGGCGCGCGGCGTGCTTGCGACCGACCAGGTGCCGTGCGTGCTGGGCGGCGATCACTCCACGCCGCTGGGGAACATCCTGGCGTGCGCGGAGGCGGCGGCGAGCGCGGGCGCGGGGCTCGGCGTGCTGCAGTTCGATGCGCACATGGACCTGCGCACGGCGTACTGCGGGATGCGGTTCTCGCACGCATCGGTCATGCACAACACGCTGGTGATGGCGCCGGGGGTGTCGAAGCTGGTGCAGGTGGGGATCCGGGACTATTCGGGTGGCGAGTTGGAGGCGATGCGCGAGGCGGGCGAGCGCGTGGCGACGCACTTCGGCGAGGATCTGTTCGCAGCGCGCGATGGCGGCGAGTCGTGGGGCTCGATCGCGGAGCGGATCGTCGGATCGCTGCCGGAGCGGGTGTATGTGAGCTTCGACATCGATGCGTACGAGCCGCACCTTTGCCCGAACACGGGGACGCCTGTGCCGGGCGGGCTGTCGTTTTTCGAGGCGCGGGCGGTGCTGGCAGCGCTGGTGAAGAGCGGGCGACGGATCGTGGGCTTCGATGTCGTCGAGGTGTCTCCGGGCGGGGCGTCGCCGATCAATGAGATCGTGGGGATGCGGGCGCTTGCGTCGGTGTGCTGGGCGGCGGTGCGCTCGCGCGGGGCGTGAGCCCTGTGAAACCGGTATGGAACGCGATCAGCGGTCCTTGTACCGCTTCTTGTCGCGTTCCTTGTTGAAGGGGCTGGCCGGCTGCTGCTGGCGGGCCTTGGCGCGGTTCTCGACCTGCTTGCGGAGCAGCTCGGCGGTGCGGGTTGGCTTGGTCAGGTCCATCTTGTCGGCGTGGGATCGGATCCAACGGCTCTCGAAGATGGCGATGGTGGAGTTGGTGATGAAGTACAGCGCGAGCCCCGAGGGCGCGTTGTAGATGAAGACCGGGAACATGATGACCATCATGACCTTGATGATCTTCTGCTGCGATTCCTGCTCGGGTGTGAGCGTGGCGCTGGTGGGCGGGGCGAGGTACTTCTGCTGGATGAAGAACACGACGCCGAGCAGGAGCGGGAGGATGTTGATCGAATCGATCGGGCCCATGAGCCCCGAGAGCAGCGGGATGTTGAACGAGAACGGGAGCGGGATGAACGCATCGGCGGATGAGAGGTCGGCCAGGAACTGCCAGTGGTTGCCGGTCAGGGCCTGGAACAGGCCGTAGAACGCGGGCTCGTGCCGGAGTTCGATGGCGAAGCCGAGCATGGCATAGAGGGCGATCCAGACGGGGGTCTGGAGGAACATGGGCAGGCACCCGAGCATGCCGACGGGGTTGACGCCCTCCTCGCGCATGAGCTTGGCGACCTCGACCTGCATCTGCTTCGGGTCGTTCTTGTACTTCTCGCGGATCTTCTGCTGCTTGGGCGCGATCTTCTGCATCTGCTTCCCGAAGCGGAGCATGGAGATCTGCGCCTTGCGGGTGATGGGGTGCAGGATCGTGCGGACGCAGAGCACCAGCATGATGATGGCGATGGCCCAGTCGAAGGTGACGGCGTGGAACGCGCGGAGGATGGACAGCAGCGGGCTGGCGAGCCACTGGAAGGTGCAGAACGAGCAGGGCCCGCCGTAGTTGTACACGAGCAGGCCGCGGAGATTCAGCCCGAGGTTGGTGCCGGGGAAGATGGGGTTGGCATTGGCGGAGAGCGACTCGCGCGAGATGGGGCCGGCAAAGACATTGAACGATTGCTCGAGCGTTCCGCCCGGCGCGACCTGTTCGGGCGCGGAGAACATCGCGAGGATGAGCCGGTCGTTCACCGGCGATCCGCTGACGGTCTGCGCCGCGGACAGCGCCTTCGATGCGCCCGGGACAGCGTCATAGTCCGGGAGCACGGCGGTGGCGAAGTAGCGGGAAGTCTGCGCGAACCAGACGAGTCGTCCGGCATCGTCGAAGCGGCTCTCATCGGGCCAGAGGATCTCGGCGGATGTGTCCGGTGGCTGTCGGTTCTGGCCCTTGCGGATGCGGTTGACGACTTCCGAGGTGCGCTGGAGGCGACGGTCGGCTTCGACATAAACCTGCGTCGGTTCCCGCGCGGGGTCGAGCAGGTATCCGAAGCGGACACGCATGACCGTGCCGCCGTAGGCGCCCGCGGCCTCCGTCGGCATGTCGAGCGGGCCCTGGTTGACCCACTGGACGGTCAGCGCGCTGTCGGTGTGGTTGATGAGGGAGTGGGCGATCCGGATGAGGTGCGAGCCCTCATCCACGCGGACGGTCTTGGTGATGGTGGCGACCGGGGTGTCGTCGGCATCGACGATCTCCGCTTCGAGGGTGGCCTGGCGGGTGGTCGACTCGACGAGGCGCCAGACCGGCGCAGCGCTGGTGCCATGGAGGTCCACGGGATGGTTGTTGATCAGCACCGAGCGGGTGGCCATCGGGGTCAGCGCGATGTCGATGAGACCGCCGAGCGGGCTGACGACCTGCTGGACGGTGCGCTCCTGGATGACATAGTGCTCGCGCTCAGCCGGTGGCGAGAGCCGGTCGGCGACGGAGACATACCGGTTGGTGGCGCGGACGGCCTCGAACCCGGCGCCGGTCGGCGCGAGCGAGACCTGGAGCATGTGCCCGGAGTCCGGGTCGAGCGAGCCCAGCACGGGCATGGGCGCGGACGGCTGGGTGCGGGCGCGGAGACCGGTGGCGTCGAAGTCGGTCGGCGTGGTGGACTCCGCGGCGCCGGGTGCCGCGGGCGGCGCGGGCGTTGCGGTCCCAGTCGCGTCGGGCCCGGGGCGCGCGGGGTCGGTGGATGGCGGTTCGCTTTCAGATTCGTCCGCGGCATTCGCAGACGAGGGGGTTGCCTCGGCGGAGTCGTCGGAGCCGGGTGCTGCGGGGTCGGGCGACGCCGCTTCGGGCCCAGCGGGCTGGTTCGTCGCGCTGTTCTGGCTTGCTCCCTGCCTCCCGGACTGCTTGCCGGGGGCGAGGAAGGCCAGCGCGCCAAGCGCGACGGCGACGATGAGCAGAACGATGGGGATCGCGATACGAGCGATCTGGTTGGGCTTGGAAGCGGGCATCTGGACTCGGTGGGTTGGTGGTGTGGCGGGGGTCAGATGGATGTGGAGAGGGCGGAAGCCGGCGGTCTCGGCATCTCAAAGGGGGCATGCGAGCGCTGCGGATCGGCCTCCCCGCTTCGCCCCGGCGGAACGCCCTGGAAATGGGGAGGGCGATGGTATGGGAAAGGGCGGCGAGGGGCGCGGCGGGCACTGGCACTCAGGGGAGCATCCCGATGACGAGCCGGCGTTGGGGGTTCGACATGGGGTACGCCGGGTGATCGGCAGGGTCGATGGGCCGCCACCGGGTGTCGAGGGTGCCGCGTGCGAGGGGGCGTGCCGGGCGCCAGACGCGGAATCGAACGGTTCGGTGCGTGGTCTGGTGGGTGAATGACTCCGCGAGCCGGAGCGGACGGGCCGAGCGCATCAACCCGAAAAGGTGAGCGATGTGCTCCGGATCGGGGTCCGGGGCGAGGGTGGGCCCGGCCGCCTCGTCGTCCGCGGTGTGCTCGATGGTGGGGAATTGCCACATGTCTGCCCACAGCCCCTTGCCCGGACGCTGCTCGATGGCGATCTGCCCATGCGGGAGGCGTGCCAGCAGGACATCGGCCGTGATCGTCCGGCGCTCGGGTCGCTTCTTCGGGAGCGGGATGGTCGCCTGGATGCCCTGCTCGTGCGCGATGCAGCGGGCGCGGATGGGGCATGTGTCGCACGCCGGGTTCGATGGTGTGCAGACGGTGGCCCCGAGTTCCATGAGCGCCTCATTGTGGACCCCGGGGTCCGGAGCCTGTTGGAGGAGCTGTTCGGCCCGCATCCATGCCCACCGATCGGTGTGCGGCGCGGCGTGCGGGAGGCGAAGGCCTTCGATCCGGAGCAGCACGCGGGTCACATTGCCATCGACGAGCGGGACCCGGTCGCCGTAGACGATGCTGGCGATCGCGCCGGCGGTGTACCGACCCACGCCGGGAAGAGCGCGGAGCGCGGCCGGATCGGCGGGCACCCGGGCGTCGTGCCGCTCGACGATGGCCTTCGCGGCGGCGTGGAGCTGGCGGGCCCGCCGGTAATAGCCCAGGCCGGCCCATTCGGCGAGCACAGCGCTCTCCTCGGCGGCCGCGAGACGCTCGACCGCCGGAAACCGCCGGCAGAACCGATCGAACGCTTCGAGCACGCGGGCGACCTGCGTCTGCTGGAGCATGGCCTCGCTGACGAGCGAGCGGTACGGATCGCGCCGGGCGTGCGGCGGACCGTGCCCTTGCTCTGGGCGAAGGGGAGCGCGCCACGGCAGTTCGCGGGCGGCGCCGGGGTACCAGCGGGCGAGCGCGCGGGCGATGGCTCGGTCGCGTGCCGGGTCCGCGTCGGGGGTGGCGTCGGGGGTGGCGTCTGGTGCGCCGTCTGAGATGGCCGGCGGACGCACCGCTTTCGCCGTTGCAGATGAGCGTGCGGATGTGGTGGTGCGTTGGCGAGGCATCGGGGCTCTGGAAGGTTCGTCAGCGATCGGCCTGATCGGCGTCGGGGGCATCGCGGAGCGCTCGTTCGAGCGCCCGCTTGATCGGCGTCCAGGTGGCGCCGGGCGTCCGGTTGATGGTCAGCCAGTCATTGAGCAGGAAGACATTGGTGATCCCCGGGATGCGGAAGATCTCGGCCGCGAGCGGGTGGTCGCGGGCGTCTTCGGGCGTGCGGAACGAGGCCGGGGCGCGAGCGACCGTGGCATCCAGGATGCACTTGAGCGCATTCGGATTGGGCGTGTCTTCGTACCGCAGGATGCGCATCGGGATGGGCGTGGGGCTGGTGTTCGGAAGTGGGCGGGGTGACCGATATACTCGACTTTGATCCTTGGCTCCCCGGCGTTCGCCCGCCACGCCGGGGGGCGCGGTCCCGAAATCGGAGCCTCTCGTTGTGCTCGATCGCCTGGCCCAGCTCCTGAACCGGTTCAGCGAGTATCCGCTGTGGGAGGTCGCGATCGAGGTCGCGATCATCTGGGTGATCGTGTACCTGGCGTACCGCTTCGTTCGCGGGACGCGGGCGGCCGGCGCGCTCAAGGGCCTGCTGGTCCTGCTGGTGCTCTCGACGCTCCTGGTGCGGGTGCTGGACCAGGCGGAGCTTCTCGGGCGGATCTCCGCGCTATACGACACCTTCCTGTCGCTGGTGGCGATCGCGCTGATCGTGACCTTCCAACCGGAGCTGCGCCGCGCGCTGATCCGGCTCGGCGAGGCGTCGCTGTTCCGGCAGAGCGAGAAGCAGGTGATCCCGACTGTGGACGCGGTGGTGACCGCGTGCCGGCTGCTCTCGAAGAACAAGTTCGGCGCGATCCTGGCGCTGGAGCGGAATGTCGGGCTGCGCGAGCTGATCGAATCTGGGCGGGCGCTGAACGCGGATGTCTCGGCGCCGCTGATCACGACGATCTTCTGGCCGAACTCGCCGCTGCACGACATGGGGGTCGTGATCCGGAACAACAAGATCGTGGCGGCCGCGGTGCAGTTCCCGCTCGCCGAGGCCGCGGACATGCCGAGCGGGCACCTCGGCACGCGGCATCGGGCGGCGGTGGGGCTGGCACGGACCACGGATGCGCTCGTGGTGGTCGTCTCGGAGGAAACCGGGGCGATCTCGATCGCCGATGGGCGCGAGCTACGCCGCTGGCTGAGCCCGGAGGAGCTGCACAAGGAACTGATCGCCCGCCTGCGGCAGACGCCCGGACGGATGAGCGATGCGGCTCGCGGCGAGGAGCAGGGCGCTTCGGGTGATTCCGACAACAGCGATGACGATGACGACCCGCCGACGGGCGGATTCCGGAGCGAGGTGAGCCAGATCGACGAGGCCGATGAGCTCGAGGCCACCCTGATCGACGGCGGCTCGAACGACGACGCCGCGGGCCCATCGCGCGCTCCGGGGAAGGGGGGCGCGCGTGGTTGATCGTCTCCGGACATTCGTGGTCGTGACGCTGATCGCGTGCACCGTGTGGCTCTTCGCGGAGGCCGAATCGCTGAGCGATGTGGACATCCCGACACAGGTGTCGCTCTCGGCGGCGAACCCGGCGCTGCGGATCGAGACGGGCGAGGGCTGGGAGAACCGCGTGCGCGTGACGCTCCGGGGATCGAACACTGGCATCTCGCAGGCGCGGGAGTTGCTCGAGGGCGGGGTCCGGCTCCCGCTCCCGATCGCCGGATCCCCAACGGACGCGACCAGCGAGGTGGATCTCTTGAGCGCGATGCAGAACATGCCGGAGCTGCGGCAGTTCGGCGTGGTCGTGGTGGCGGTGGTGCCCGCGCGGGTGTCGATCAGGGTGCGCGAGATGATCTCTGTGACGGTGCCGATCCGCGCGATGCTCCCGGGCGTCGAACTGGACGGCTCGCCGCGGGTCTCGCCCTCGGAGCTGTCGCTCCGCGTGCCGAGGTCGCTGCGCGATTCACTCGCCGAGGCGGGGCAGTGGCCGCCGGTGGTCTCGGCGACGGTGCCGGAGGCGACGCTCTCAGCGCTCCCGCGCGGCGCACTGGTGGAGCGCGAGGCTGACCTGGTGTTCCCGGAATCGCTGTCGGCGGCGACGGGCGCGGAGGTGCCCGCCAGCGCATCGGCGACGATCAACTTCTCGATCCGGGCGCGCTCCGAGACGCTCGAGCAGCGCGCCCCGGTGCAGGTGCTGCTCCCGCCGATCGAGTCGGGCGAGTGGGATGTGGACCTGGCCGGCGGTGATGTGCTGCTCGATGTCGTGGCGACGGGCCCACCGGAGGCGATCTCGCGGCTGCGCGACCGGACGGACCGGCTCGTGGCGGTGCTGGCGCTGTCTTCGGACGACCTGGCGACCGGGGCGACGAGCAAGGGGGTGGGCTTCGCGCTGCTCCGGGATGGCGCGTTCGCGCCGGTGCCCGACGGGCTGCGGATCGAGACGCCGCGCCGGACAGTGACATTCACGGTCCGCCGGCTGCGCGATGCGGACGAGCCGATCCCCGAAGAAGAGTGAGCGCACCGCCCCGGGGAAGCGTTGGCGTGGAATTCGGGCGTCTCCCGGTGACGACGCCGGCTCTTCCGTCCGATAGAGTGAGTGGTTGTTCGCCGGTCGCCCGCGTCCCGGGCCCGCGCTGCGGCGTTCGCGTGCGCGGAGAACCGCCGATTCGTGATCGGCACAGCGCCGCCGGAAGGGGTCCCCGCCATGGAACTGTACATCGACACCGCGAACCTGGATGAGATCCGGCAGGCCAATGACATGGGTGTCCTGGATGGGGTGACGACCAATCCATCGCTGATCGCGAAGGAGGGGATCGACTACGGGAAGCGGCTGGCGGAGATCTGCGAGGTCGTCGACGGCCCCGTGTCGGCGGAGGTGATCGCCCTGGACTTCGACGGGATGATGAAGGAGGGCAAGGAACGGGCGAAGATCGCGGACAACATCGTCGTGAAGCTCCCGTCCACGCTCGCCGGGCTCAAGGCCTGCAAGCACCTCTCGGACGAGGGCATCCGCACGAACCTGACGCTTTGCTTCCAGCCGCTGCAGGCGATGCTGGTGGCCAAGGCCGGCGCGTTCCTCGTCTCGCCGTTCATCGGGCGGGTCGACGACATCGGCGGGAGCGGGATGGAACTGATCCGGCAGATCCGCGAGATCTATGACAACTACGGGTACATGACGAAGGTGCTCGCGGCATCGATCCGCAGCCCGCAGCATGTCGTGGACTGCGCACTGGCGGGGTCGGATGTGGCGACGGTGCCGTTCTCGGTCATCAAGCAGATGATGAACCACCCGCTGACGGACATCGGGCTGGAGAAGTTCGTGGCCGACTACAAGAAGGCGTTCGGCGGGTGATCCCGGTGAAGAGTTTCTTCACCGCCGAGGCGCGGAGAGCGCGGAGGGGGGATTGGGCTTTGGTGTGCGCTGGGTGAGCGTGGGGTGGATGTGATGGACCCGGATATCCGGACGGCGCGATCATCGCGTCAGAGCGCCGGCGTTCTGCCGCCGTCCACGGGCAGGTTGATGCCGTTGATGTACGCCGCCGCCGGCGTGCACAGGAACGCGACGGCTGCGGCGGTTTCTTCGGGCGCGGCGAACCGGCGGGCGGGGATGGTGCCGATGATCTGGGCGCGGAGATCGTCCAGCGAGGTGCCCTCGCGTTGTGCGCGTCCGCCGAGCAGGCTCGACAGGCGGTCGGTGTCCGTGAACCCCGGCAGGATGTTGTTGACGGTGATGCCGTCGGGCCCGAGTTCGCCCGCGAGCGTCTTGGCCCAGTTGGCCATGGCGCCGCGGATGGTGTTGGAGACGCCGAGCCCGGGGATCGGGGCCTTGACCGAGGTCGAGATGATGTTGACGATGCGCCCGTAGCGGGCGTGCCGCATGAACGGCGCCATGAGGCGCGCGATCGACTGCGCCGAGACGATGTGCAGCGCGAACGCCTCCCTGAGCGCATCGCCGCCCGCATCGATGAGCGGCCCCGCCGGCGGCCCGCCGGTGTTGTTGATCACGATGTGGCATCCGCGTGTATGGGCGATCTCGTCGGCCAGGATGCGTTCGAGCAGCGTGGAGTCCGCGAGGTCGATCGGGAGGGCGCGGTGGGCATCGCCCCCGGACGCGGGCAGATCGGCGACGAGCTGCTCGAGGGCGGACGCATCCCGCGCCACCGCCGTGATCGCCGCGCCCAGCGATGCCAGCTCGAACGCGCAGGCACGCCCGATGCCCCGTGATGCGCCGCAGACCAGCGCTCGCCTGCCTTCAAGTGAGAGGTCCATCGCCCGACGGTACTGCGCGCATCGCGCGCTCACAAGGGCGCGGGACGCTCGGCGCCCGGCGCCGCGTCGGTGGCGCCGGTGCCGGCGGGCGCGGAGCCCCTGCGAGGCAGGACGATCACGAAGTCGGTGCCGATGCCCGGCTCGGTGTGGACGGTGATCGTGCCCGAGTGCGCCTCGATGAGCCTGCGGGCCGTGGGGAGCCCGAGCCCGGAGCCGCCGGGCTTGGTCGTGAAGTAGGGCTGGAAGATGCGTTCGGCCTGCTCTGGTGTCATGCCCGGGCCGGTGTCGATCACATGCACCGCGCAGGCGTCGGTGTCGCGCGGAGCCCTCGAGGACCGCGGCACGCCGGCGCCGGTCGTCGGCTCGTTGAGCTGGGCCGGCTCGGTCCGGAGGATCAGCTCGCGGCCGATGATCGGCATGCCGTTCGGGCTCGGTCCCTCGGGCGACATGGCCTGCACCGCGTTCATGAGCAGGTTGAGCAGCGCCTGCTTGAACAGGTTCGCATCCACAGCGACCGGCAGCGGGTGCGGCGACGGGTCGGCGCGGAGCCTGATGCCGTGGTGCTGGGCCTGCGGGAGGAAGAAATCGACCATCTCGTCGACGATCTCGTTGAGGTCGCGCGGGGCCGGCTCGATATGGACCGCGCCCGCGTACCGGAGGAAATCCTCGAGGATGCCCTTGAGCCGGTCGGCCTCGCGGCGCACGGACTCCACGCGGCGCAGCAGGCGTGAGCGTTCTTCCGGATCGGCGACCGCATCGCCCACGCCCTCGCCGAGTAGCTGGGCGTTGAGCCCGATGGTCGAGAGCGGGTTCCGTATCTCGTGCGCGAGCCCGCGGGTCATCGCGCCGATCTCGGCGAGCCGTTCGTTCGCCAGCGCGTGCCGCTCGGCCCGCCGCGCCCGATCGACCTGGTGGCGGACCACCAGCCACACGACCGGGACCGCGATGATCCCGGCGACCAGCAGCCCGATGAGCACGCCAAGCGTCATACGCGAGACCTCGATGAACCCCAACACGAGCGGCGATCGGTGCGGCGCAGCCTCGGGGAGTGTACGGCCCGAGGCTGAGGCAACCCGGGGCACGCGGCGGCGACCGGGACTGAAACGAAAAAGGTGCGCCGATCGTGGGATCGGCGCACCCTTGATCATGCATGGGTCATGCCGGGATCACGCGCTCCCGGCGAGCCGGGAACGATGGATCGCCGAGGAAGCGATCACTCCTCGTCTTCCTCGACATACTCCCACTCGTACTCGTCGCCGGCATCCTCGACATACTCAACATACTCGACATACTCGACATACTCGTCGGCCGGCTCCTCGACGGCGGGCTCGGGCTTGGCCTTGCGATCGCGGTCGCGATCGCGGTCCTTGTCGCGTCCGCCCTTGCCGCCTCGGTCACGATCCCTGTCGCGATCACGATCGCGGTCCCGACCGCCGCGCCCCTCGCGATCACCGCCGCGTCCTCCGCGGTCGCGATCGCGATCACGGTCGCGCCCGCGCTTGCGGTCACGCCCCTCGCGCCCTTCGCGGTCGGGACGCTCCTCGCCGGCGCTCTCGCCCTCGGGCGCCAGCGGCTTGCCCTCGATCTCGGCCAGCGCGGCCTTGCGCGAGAGCTTGATGCGCCCCTGGTCGTCGACATTGATGACCTTGACCGGGATGACATCGCCGACCTTCACGACCTCGGAGACCGACTTGACGAAGCCCTCCTTGAGTTCGGAGATGTGGCACATGCCATCCGTGCCGGGGGCGAGTTCGACGAAGCACCCGAAGTCCTTCATCGAGACGACGGTGCCGTGGAAGATCGTGCCGACCTTGATGTCGGCCGCGATGGCCTCGACCTCCGCGACGCAGCCGTCCACGGCCTCCTTGCTGGTGCCGGAGATCATGGCGACGCCCGAGTCCTCGACATCGATGTTGACGCCCCACTTCTCCTGCAGCGCCCGGATGGTCTTGCCGCCCGGGCCGATGAGCTTGCCGATCTTCTCGGGGTTGATCTGGATGGACACGAGCCGCGGCGCGAAGCGCGAGATCTCGGGGCGGGGCGCCGGGATGACCGACTCCATCTGCTCGATGATCTCGATCCGTCCGACGCGGGCCTGCTCGAAGATCGACTTGATCTCGTCGAGGCCGAGCCCGCGGGCCTTGAGGTCGAGCTGGATGCCGGTGATGCCCTCGCGCGTGCCCGAGACCTTGAAGTCCATATCGCCGAAGAAGTCCTCCTCGCCGATGATGTCGGTCACATGGACGACCTTCTTCCCCGCGTCGTCGGTGAAGCGGCCGACGGAGATGCCGGCGCAGGTGGCCGAGATGGGCACGCCCGCATCCATCAGCGCGAGGCACCCGCCGGTGACCGACGCCATCGACGATGAGCCGTTGGACTCCGTGATGTCCGAGACGAGCCTGATGGTGTAGGAGAACTCGGACGGATCCGGAAGGATGCCCTGGAGCGACCGCTCGGCGAGCGCTCCGTGCCCGACCTCCCGGCGTCCGGGGCCCATGATGCGCCCGGCCTCGCCGACGCAGAAGGGCGGGAAGTTGTAGTGCAGGTAGAACTTCTTGGAGTACTCGGGGATGAGCCCATCGATGATCTGCTCGTCCTTCGCGGTGCCCAGCGCGCAGGTGACGAGCGACTGGGTCTCGCCGCGCTGGAAGAACGCCGAGCCGTGCGTGCGCTCGAAGATCCCGACCTGCATCTCGAGGGGGCGGATCTGCTCGTACTTGCGCCCGTCGGCCCGCACGCCCTTCTCGACGATCAGCTTGCGGGTGATCTTCTTCTCGAGCGTGCGGAACGCGTCCTTCGCCATCGCGCGGCGCTTCTTGGACTCCTCCCACTCGCCGACGGTGCCGGTGGTGTTCTCGGGGAAGTGCTCATCGAGGAACGCGGCGCGGATCTCGTCGACCTTCTCGCCGCGCTCGTGCTTGCCGTTGATTTTCCGGGCCGCGGTCAGCGGCTTGTCGCAGTGCTTCTTGACCGTGGCGGCGATGTCGTCATCGGGCAGCGATAGCGTGCCCGGGTCCTTCTGCGGCTTGACCTTCTTCACGAGCTTGTCGTTGAGGTCGAGGATCTCCTTGATGTGCTCGTAGGCGAACGCGATGGCCGCGTGGACATCATCATCGGGGACCTGGGCCGCGCCGAGTTCGATCATGTTGACGCCGTCGCGATGCCCCGAGACGACGAGGTCCATGTCCGAGTACTCGAGCTGCGTGACGGTCGGATTGAGCACGAACTGCGGGCCGTCGTCGGTGTGGATGCGTCCGACGCGGACGGTGCCCAGCGGGCCCTCGAATGGCGCGTTGGAGATCATGAGCGCGGCGGCCGCGGCGTTGCAGGCGATGATGTCCGAGTCGTTCTCGGTGTCGTGGCTCATCACCCAGCACTGGACCTGCACCTCATCGATGAACCCGTCGGGGAACAGCGGGCGGATGGGGCGGTCGATCATCCGCATGGTGAGGACTTCTTTTTCGTTCGGCGC
The DNA here is from genome assembly GCA_052168315.1 of Phycisphaerales bacterium. GTDB lineage: Bacteria > Planctomycetota > Phycisphaerae > Phycisphaerales > UBA1924 > JBQLZO01. The sequence continues at coordinate 43,510 of JBQLZO010000046.1, forward strand.
GCCCTCGCGCTTGCGGAAGCCGCCCGGGAACTTGCCCGCCGCGGCGGTCCGCTCGCGGTAGTCGATCTGGAGCGGGAAGAAGTCGAGCCCGGGGCGGGGCTTGGCCCGCATCGCCGCGGCCATGACCGTGGTGCCGCCGTAGGTCGCGAGCACGCACGAGGTCGCGAGCTTGGCGACCTTGCCGGTCTCGATCCTGAGGATCCGTCCGCCGATCTCGGCCTCGACAGAGGTCGAGCCATCGACGACGAAGGTGCGTGGTTTGGTGTCTGTGGAAGTCGTGCTCATGCTGCCTGCCTTTGGTGTGCGGCCGCGTCTCCGGTGCCAGCCCCCGATGGGCGGGCGCCGCCGAAGAGCGGCGATGTGGCGTTCGACGGGGTTCCCGTGGGGAGGGCGTGCCGTACGGCAGGAGACAAATGGCAGTGGCGTGCGGGTCGCCGCGTTTCGGCTGGCCGGTCGCGGTGCCGATCCTGGCGAATGCGAGCGATCGGATCGGGAGCTCCCCGCCGCCCTCTGATCCCTGATCGTCGCGCACGCCATGGCGTTTCATGCGTCGCGGCGTCGCCGCTCGCGGACCTCGGGCTCCCGATCGAGCCCGTTCGATGGGGAATCTGGTCCTGCCTGGGCCGCTGCCCATTGTCTGCTGCCTTCGGCGGCTCCGGTGCGGGGCCGCATCGATCGCGTGATCTGGCGTCGTCCGACGACGCCGGTGACTGTCCTTGCTGATACCGCCTTGCTGATTCCGCTCTGGGTTTCCGGCGACTCCGCGGGACGATGTCGTCCTGGAAGTGTGTCGAATGCTGATCCTCGCCGGTTCGCGCCGGGCGATCCGATGAGGAGTGGGATCGGGCCGCTCCCGCTCCCGCCGCTTGTTGCGCTTCACCACCGCGTGGGGGCGATGGTGCCGCTGTTTCCCCCGCCACCAGGCGCTTCGTGCGGACAGCGCCCGTTTCGTCATGCAAAGCGCCGGCCTTGTGGCCGGCGCGAGCGAGTGAGTCGATTACTTGCGGAGCCCGAGTCGCCCGATGAGGTCGAGATAGCGCGAGCGATCGACCTGCTGCAGATACCGGGTGAGGCGCCCGCGCTTCGAGACCATCTGGAGCAGGCCGCGCCGGCTCGAATAGTCGTGCCTGTGGTCTTTCAGGTGCTCGGTCAGGTCACGGATCTGCTCGGTGAGAATGGCGACCTGGACCTCGGGCGACCCGGTGTCGCCCTCGTGCCGCCGGTACTCGCCGATGATTTCCTGCCGACGCTGCTCAGAGATGGCCATGGGTTCAATGATTCCTGCTGGGCCGGCGGACGCCGTGCCGAAGGGGGTGTGAGAAAGCGGACTGCCGCATTGTGCCGATGACGCCGCGGTGCTGCACAGCCCCGGACAGAACGCTCCCACGGATCGCGAAAATTCGTGCGATGCCACCAGAGGCCGGTCCGAAGCGAACAAAACACCCGCCGGATTCCCGGCGATGGCAGTGCGATGAGAATAGCCCTGCCCGAGATCGCGGGCAACTGGAGCCGAAGCCCCGGGATCGATATATCTATTTATCCACAGTTTTACAGGAATAGGAGCCGGGGGCCTGACCCAGCGGCCCAACACCCTCCATAGTCGGTACGCTGAGCGGCATGCAGCTCTCGCGAAGAGTCTCATCGCTCAAGCCGTCGGCGACACTGGCAGTCAATCAGGCCGCGTCGGATCTGAAGCGGCGAGGCGTCGATGTGCTTTCCTTCGCGGCCGGGGAACCGGACTTCGATACCCCGGATCGGATCAAACGGGCGGCGATCGCGGCGCTGCACTCTGGCAGAACGAAGTACGCGCCGGTGCCCGGCGATCCCGCGTGCCGCGAGGCAATCGCGGCGAAGCTGGCGCGGGAGAACGCGATCGAGGGCATCACCGGCGACCATGTGGTCGTGTCTTCGGGCGGCAAGCACACGCTGGCGCTGCTGTTCGAGGCGCTGATCGACCCGTCGGCACCGGGTGAAGCGCCGCTGGAAGTGGTCCTCCCCACACCCGCATGGGTTTCATACGAGCCACAGGTGCAACTGGCTGGCGGGGTCGTGGTGGAAGTCCCGACCGATGCTCAGTGCGAGTTCAAGGCCACACCCGAGCGGATCGGCGCGGCGATCACCGAGCGCACCCGCGTGGTGGTGCTGAACTCACCATCCAATCCGTGCGGCACGATGTACTCCCCCGATGAGCTTGAGGCGATCGCCGCGGCGATCGGCGATGCCGCGGCGGACAGGGCGCCGGACCTCGTGGTCATTTCCGATGAGCTATATGAGAAAATCCTGCTGTCAGACATCCCGCACCGCTCGCCGGGCTCGATCGCGGCGATCGCCGATCGGACCATCACCGTCAATGGGCTCTCGAAGGCGTACGCCATGACCGGCTGGCGGATCGGGTACTTCGCGATGCCCGGGGACCAGGGGCTGGCGCTGGCGAAGGCGGTCGGCAAGCTCCAGTCACAATCGACGACCGCGATCCCGACATTCCTGATGCCTGCGATCGCGGTGGCGCTCAACGAGTGCGCCGCCGAGGTGGCCGAGTTCGCATCGATCTTCCGCCGGCGTGGCGCGCTGATCTACGAAGCGATGCGATCGATCGCGGGGATCTCGCTCCCGCGCCCCACCGGCGCGTTCTATGCGTTCCCGGATGTGTCAGCGCACTTCGGGAAAGCGACGCCGAACGGCGCGAGGGTCGAATCGGCATTGTCATTCGCGCGGGCGCTGCTTGAGGAGCGTCATGTCGCGTGCGTGCCGGGCGAAGACTTCGGCGCGGGCGGGGAGCGCTGCTGTCGGTTCTCGTTCGCCTGCTCCGACGAGCAGATCCGGGCCGGGATGGAGCGGCTTGGCGCATTCGTCGATTCGCTGCGCTGAGGCGATGCGATTGCGGGTGTGGCGTGCGGATGCGGGGAATGGGTGGATCGGAAGCGGTGGATTGGAATCGGACAGATGACCCGCGCCAGGGTTCGCGTGCCGATCGCCGCTCAGGTGTTGGTCGCGCCCGGAGCGCCGCTTCCTCCGCCGCTGACGACCCGAAGGCACCTGTCGATGCGCCGGATGGCTTCGTCCCGTCCGAGCACTCCGAGCGTCTCACCGATCGCCGGCGAGATGGGCGTGCCGGTCATCGCCATGCGGATCGGCTGCGCGAGCTTGCCCATGTTCAGGTTATCGCGACGCGCGCAGAAGTCGGCGACGAGCGCGTGCAGCGACTCGGGCGACCAGTCGGCGTGCTGTTCGAGCACTCGCGCGAACTCGCGCAGGAGCCCGAGCCCCTCCCCGTCGTTCTTCGTGAGCCACTTCTTGGCACCCGCGGCGTCGTACTCGATCTCATCCGGATCGAGCACCGCGAATGCGCACCGATCGGCCGCGTCGGCGAAGCTCCTTGACTGCGGCTGCACCGCGCGGGCCAGCATCGGGAGCCGATCCTCGCCCAGCGCCGACCGCAGCGCCGGTCGATACTCGGCGCACCACGCGGCGAACCGGTCAACGAATCGATCGGGAGGCATCGCCGTGATCGCGTCCGTATTGAATGAGAGCAGCTTCGCGCGGTCGAACCGGGCGTTGGACTTGCCCAGATCCTTGATCTCGAATCGCTCGCCCAGAAAGGCCATGTCGAACTTCTCACGGTCGCTGCCATCGTCGTTCCGCGGCGGGGTCCATCCCAGCAGCGCGATGAAGTTGTTGATCACCTCCGGCAGGTATCCGGCGGCGCGGAAGTCCTCGACGGACACCTCGGGCAGCGCGAGGTTCATCGCGCGGGCGAGGGCCTCGAGCGTGCTGGAATCGAGCTGTGTCTTCTTGTCGTCCAGCCAGCGCCGGAGCTCATCGTCGCCGAGCCGGTCCGGGATGGGCGAGGCGGTGGTGCCCGCGCTCCGAACGCTCTCGCGGGCGACCTGGTCGCGCTCGCGCTTCGACATCTTCGCGCCCTTGTCGTTGAAGATCAGCGGCATGTGGGCGTACACCGGAACCGGCACGCCCATGGCGCGCTGCAGGGCGACATGCTTCGGCGTGTTGGACAGGTGCTCCTGGCCACGGAGCACATGCGTCACGCCCATGAGCGCATCGTCGACGACGACGGCGAGGTGGTAGGTCGGGAAGCCATCCTGTTTCCGGATGACGAAGTCCTCGAGCTCGCCCGGCGCGATCGCGACCTCGCCGAGCACCGCATCGGGCACGACGATCGGCTCGGAGTCCGGAGCGCGGAAACGCACCACATGCGGCTCCCCTGCCTCGAGCCGAGCCCTGCGATCGGCCTCGGTGAGCTGGAGCGCCGCCCGGTCGTATCGGTAGGTCTTCTTCTCGGCCAGCGCGGCATCGCGCTTGGATGCCAACTCCTCGGCGGACTCGAACGCGGGATAGGCCAGCCCCTTGGCGATCAGCGCATCGATCTGCTGGTTGTAGAGGTGCAGGCGGTCGGACTGCTTGAACGGGCCGACGGAGCGGGGGTCGCCGCCGATCGTCCGCCCGTCGTACTCGAGGTCCGGGCCCTCGTCCCAATCGATGCCCAGCCACGCCAGGTCGTGCAGGATCCCCGTGGCCGAGGACTCGGACGACCGCGCCTGGTCGGTGTCTTCGAGCCGGAGGATGAAGTGCCCGCCGGTGGCCCTGGCGAACGCCCAGCAAAACAGCGCCGAGCGCGCGCCGCCGATGTGCAGGTGCCCGGTGGGCGATGGGGCGAAGCGGGTGATGGTCTTTGGAACGCCGTCCGGGGTCGAGTGCATCGGATCATGCTATCGCCCGACGCAGTTCGGCAGGAAGCCGCTGGCTCACGACGCGGGCGAAGCCCATCCGATCGGGTCGGATCGCCCCCGCGGACGCGTCCGGATCCTCAACTCAGCGCGATGGCGCCGGAGCGCGTCCGATGCGCCGGCGTCGGCGATATGCGCCGGTGCGGAGCCTTGCATCGCGCCGCCCTGGGGTGACGAGGCGCCATGCCCGAACGGAATGCACCCGCAGCGCGGTTGCCACGATCGCGTGTTCGATTCTCGCCAGCGTGCATCGGGCGACCGGGTGTGGAACAGGGCGTGGAGCGCTCTATAGTGCGTGTTGGAACCCCCCGCTCCCACTCCTCCAACCCCGGAACTCCTCCAATGTCCCTGATCGTCACCGGCTCCATCGGCATCGACACCATCGAGACCCCGTTCGACAAGCGCGAGCGCGTGCTCGGCGGGTCGTGCACCTACTTCTCGGCCGCCGCGTCGTTCTTCACCAAGGTCCGGCTGGTCGCGGCCGCCGGGGGCGACTTCCACGACGACTACAAGGCTGTATTCTCGAAGTTTCCCAATGTCTCGATCACGGGCCTGGAGATCCGCCCGAAGTCCAACACCTTCGCGTGGGGCGGCAAGTACTTCGACGACTGGAACCAGCGCGAGACGCTGTTCACCGATCTCGGCGTGCTCGGCGAGCACGCGCCGAAGGTCCCGGCCGAGTACGCGGACTCGCGGTTCATCTTCCTGGCCAACAGCCACCCGTCCGTGCAGCACGAGTTCCTCGGGGCGTTCCCCGAGCGGATCGTCTCGGTCGTGGACACGATGAACCTCTGGATCGACACCGCCCGGGACGAGCTGCTCGCGCTGCTGAAGGATGTCGATGGGCTCGTGCTCAACGATGAGGAAGCCCGCATGCTCACCGGCAAGCGGAATGTGATCAGCGCTGGGCGGCACATCATCAACGAGATGGGCCCGATGTTCGTGATCATCAAGAAGGGCGAGCACGGGTGCGTGCTGATCCACGACCAGGGCGTGGCGATGCTCCCGGCCTACCCGGTGGAGGATGTGGTCGACCCGACGGGCGCCGGGGACTCCTTCGCCGGCGGGATGATGGGATACCTCGCCGCGGCGCACTCGCAGGACATGAACATCTCGATGGACTCGGTGCAGCAGGCGCTCGCGCACGGCACCGTCATCGCATCCTTCGCGATCGAGTCGTTCTCGCTCGAGCGGCTGGCAACGCTGACGAAGGATGAGGTCGCGCGTCGGTACACGGAGTTCCAGGAGATGGTCCGCGTGGGAGAGGCGCGGCTCGCGCACTGAGGCGCGCGGAGAAGGGCGGGTTTGCCATGAGCGGACTGTTCGACGGCACGCCACTCGAGCGGGCGGTCACCTGCGAGCGATGCGAGAAGCCACTGAGCGAGTGCCGCTGTCCGCGTGATGCGGATGGGCGGGTGCTCACGCCGAACCAGCAGCGCATCAGCGTGCGCATCGAGAAGCGGCGGGGCAAGCCGGTGACCATCGCCAGCGGGTTCGACGCCTCGGCGTCCGATCTTCCCGCGATCCTGAGGTCGCTGCGCACCGCGCTGGGCGCCGGCGGAAGCACGGGCACGGACCACAACGGCAAACCGATGGTCGAGGTGCAGGGCGAGCACGCGCAGCGGGTCCGCGAGGCGCTGAAGGCCATGGGGTACCAGATCAAGTGAGCCCTGGGCGGGTTCGCGGGCGGTGCCAGTCGCGAAAGGTCGAAAGCGCACAACGCCCCAGCCGATGCCGGGGCGTTGTGGCGAAATGCCAGGATGTTCGAGCCCAAACCCGCATCGATGCCCGGTCCGGATCAGTCGACGGTCGGCATCCACGCCGCGAGCAGGTCCCGCGCCGCCGCGAGATCGACTTGGTCGGCCATCTCGGTCACCGTGTGGATGTAGCGCGTCCCGACGACGATCCCCATCGCGCGGGCGCCGCCCATGGCCTGCTGCATCGCCGCGCCATCCTGTCCGCCGCGCGCCAGGATCGTGCGCTGGTGGGGGATCTTGTGCTGCTTGGCCAGCGACTCCATCTCATCGACCAGGCGATGATCGGCGATGAACGATGCGTCCATGATGTGGATGCCGCATCCCTCTCCCTGCCGGGTCACGGCCTCCTCCTCGCCCACGCCGGGCGTGTCGCAGGAGAGCGTGACATCGAGCCCGATGCCGATGTCCGGCTGCACCACATTCGCCGCGGTCTTGGCGCCGCGGAGCCCGACCTCCTCCTGCACCGTGAACGCGACATAGATCTCCGCGGCGTGCGGCTCGTTGGACTCGGCCATCTTCCTGATGGACTCGATCCCGAGCCAGCACGCGATGCGATTGTCCAGCGCCTTGGAGACCACCTTCTTGCCGACGACCTCGAACGGCTCGTGCAGCACGACCATGTCGCCGATGCGGACGCGCTCCTTCACGCCCTCGGCGTCGAGCCCGAGATCGACGAAGAATTCCTGCACCTCGGGGACCTTCTTGCGTTCCTCCGGCGAGGAGATGTGGATGGGCTTGCCGCCCGGGTTCATCACGCCGACCAGGTCGCCGTGGTCCTTGGTGCACACCAGCACGCGGCGGGAAAAGAGGTTCCGCGTATCGAATCCACCCGCGGGGTTGAGCCGGATGAAGCCCTTGGAGTCGATGGCGGTGACATAGAAGCCGATTTCGTCCATGTGGCAGGCGAGCATGATGCGGGTGGGCTCCGGCTCGGTCGGATCGTCCGATGGTTCGACGGGGCGCGTCCCGCCATTGACCGCGGCCCGGGGAAGGCGGCGGCAGATCAACGAGCCCATCGGATCGATCTCGTAGTCATCGAACAGGTCCTGCACCTCATCGAGGATGAGATCGCGCACCCGCTCCTCGCGCCCGGGGATGCCCGGCGTCTCGCAGAGCCGGCGGAGCAGATCGATATTGAGCGCGGGCGAGCCGTTCTTGCCCGACGCCGCGCGAGAAACCGCGCCCGGCTTGGCGGGCTTGGCGCTGGAGGACTTGCTGGACTTCTTTGCCATCGGGATCACCTCTCATCACGCGATTCGTGGGACCGCGTGAACCCGACCGGTTCCGCGATCGGGGCGAACGCGACGGCATACCATGCGCCACACATGCCGCGTCGCTCCGGCACGCGTGAGGAAACTTCGAGCCATGGCCCATCAGAGCCCGCTGCACAGTCTACACGAACAGGCCGAGGCGTCGTTCCTGTACTACGGCCCGGAATCCGGCGGCGCGCCGGTTGTCGAGACCTTCGGCGAGATCGAGGCCGAGTACGCCGCCCTCAGGAGGGGGTGCGTGCTGCTCGACTTGCCCCAGATCGGGACGCTCCGGATCACCGGGAGCGACCGGATCGGGTTCCTCAACCGGATGGTCACCCAGGAACTCGCCGGGCTCAAGCCTTATCAGACGGCGCGGTCGTTCTGGCTCAACCGCAAGGGACGGATCGACGCGGACTTGCGCCTGGCGCACCTGCCCGCGGCGCCCGGCGCCGGAGGCGATCCGCTCGATGAGGAGCAGGTGCTCGTGGGCGTGGACATCCTGAACGCCGCGGCGGGCGCGGCGTCGCTCGAGGCGTTCGTGATCGCGGATGATGTCCAGATCGTCGACATCACCGACCGCACGCACCGGCTCTCGCTCCACGGCCCGAACTCGGCGGCGCTGCTCTCGGCCGTCTGCGCCGAGGTCGATGGCCCGCCGATCGGGGATCTGAACCCATCCCAGGCCTGCCGCGCGACCATCGGGGGGCACCGCGTGCTCATCGAACGGGATGACCAGTCGGGCGAGCCCGGGCTGCACCTGCTCATGGATGTCGAGCATGTGATGGCGATCTACAACACGCTCGTTGAGATCGGACGCGGGGACAACGGGAACGACGATGCGCCATCCCACGCCGGCACGCGCCGTGGGTTCAGGCTGCGCCCGGGCGGGTGGCACGCGTTCAACATCGCGCGGATCGAAGCGGGCACACCCGTGATGAACATCGACTTCGGCGCCCAGAATCTTCCGGGCGAGACCGGCGTCCTGCGCGACCGGGTCTCGTTCCGCAAGGGCTGCTACCTCGGGCAGGAAGTGGTCGCGCGGATGGATGCGCTGGGGCATCCGAAGCAGATCCTCGTGTCCATCCGTATCCCCCGCCAGGGCAACGAGATGAACGAGTCGCAGCCGGCGACCGGGAACCAGGTGTTCGCGCCCGGCGACGACGGGCAGGCCCCGGGCCCCGACGCGAAGCCGATCGGGCGCGTGACCTCCTCGGCCCGCTCGCCCATGCTGGGTGATGACATCATCGCGTTCGCGCAGGTGCGATGGGGTCACAACGCACCGGGAACACGACTTTGCGTGCAGACCGGCGCGGGCATCGCGACGGGTGAAGTGGGCAATGCGCTTGGGTGGTACCAGCGCCGGGAGTGACGCGGCATTCCCGGTCTGCTGGCGCGGGCCGTCCCCTGAGGCGGGATTTAGGCGGGATGGGGCGACTGATCGATCTCGGTCTGACCATCGCCCTTGGCCACCGGCGCCGGTGTCGCCGGCGCGGTCGTTCCGGATGATGTTTGCACCTTGGCACGATCGGCGCGCGCGCCCTTCGTGTTGCCCGGGGCACGGGGCTTGGGCCCGGTCAGTGCCTGGGCCTCGATGGCCTCGCGGCGCGCGACCTTGACGGCCGTCACCGCGATGAACGCCGCGAGCACCATGGCGATTGTGAACACGACGCGGACCCGCCCGGAGGTGAGCCAGATGCCCAGCCCGCCGAAGAGCATCCCGAACCCGTACATCGTGAGCACAGCGCCCTTCACGCCCAGCGCCCGCTTGAGCATGTGGTGCAGGTGCTGGGCGTCCGGGGCCGACATCGGCACGCCCGCGAGCTTCCGGCGCACGATCGCGAGCACGGTGTCGATGATGGGGATCGAGTAGATGATCAGCCCGGCGACGACGAGGTGGGTCTGGCCCGTGTCTCCCAGTGTCAGGATGATCGCGATCGTCAGGTACCCGAGCAGGAGCGAACCGGTGTCGCCGAGGAAAATCGTCGCCGGATTGAAATTGTGCGGGAGGAACCCGAGGCACGCTCCGAGCAGCGAGAGGCAGAGCACAACCCGGGCCGCGTCGAGCGTTCCGGTGTCCATGGCGGCCATCATCAGCGCGACGATCAGCAGCGCCGCGGCGGCGATGCCGGTCACGCCCGAGAGCAGGCCGTCGAGCCCGTCGATCAGGTTCGATGCGTTGCACGCGCCGAGCACGAACACCGCGATGATCGCGGTCCCGGTCCAGTAAATCAGGTCGAGCGTGATCGACCCGGTCGGGGCGAGGATCGGGATCGCGGCGCCGATATCAAAGTGGAAGACCAGGTCGGTATTGCCGACAAGCCTGCCGATCGGCTGCATGACGCCCGCGGCGACCTTGGTGCCGACATTCTCCATCGCCATCGCCGCCGCGGCCAGGAGCTGGCCGGCGATCTTCAGCCGCGGGTGCAGCCCGGTCACATCGTCCCACAGCCCGGTGGCCGCGATGAGCGTCATCCCGAGCAGGATGGATACCGGCACCGGCGACTGTTCGAGCACGGTCGGGTGCAGGTCGTACACGATGGGCGGGAGGGTGAGACCGAAGTACGAGAACGCGATCCCGGCGAGCACGCCGAAGAACACGGCCACCCCGCCCAGGTACGCGACGGGGATCCGGTGCCCCTTGCGCTGCTCGCTGGGGCGGTCGATGATCCCGTTGGCGATGGCGAGGCGACGCATCACGGGTGTGGCGAGCACGGTGACCAGGAACGCGACAACGAACACGCCGAGGTACCCGTGCAGCAGATCGAGCGTGGTCGCCGCTCCCGGCGAGGGAAGCGGCGCCGCATCCAGCGATGCCGAGCCGTTGTACCCGCCGGCGTTGAACATCGGCGGGAGCCCGACCTGGTCCAGCCCGAGCGGCGGCTCCGTCGCGCGCGGCTCGCCGCCAATCCCCCGGAGCGTGGGGTTCGCGGGGGTCATCGTCATGGAGAGCAGCGCGGTGAGCATCGATGTGGCCAGAAGGAATGCGGTGCGATGGTGCGGAGGGTGACTTCGTTCCGGGGGGGCGCCGCTGGGCCCGTGATCGGGGTGGGCGTCCGACCCCATCTCCCCTCATCGGGCGGGCTCAGCGGTGCCCGGGTGTGGCTGAGCAATGTGCGGCAACATCAAGGATGGTCTGCTCCAGCGGGGTCTTCGGCGAGAATCCGATCAGATCACGAATCCGCGTCAGATCAGGGCGGCGATCGCGCAGGTCCTCGAAGCCGGCTTCGTACGCCTGATCGTACGGAATACGGACGATCCGTGACGACGCTTGCAGCGTCGAACACACGGTTTCGGCAAGTTCCGCGATGGAAATCGGGCGATCTGAACCGAGGTTGAACACCCTCCCCCACGCTCCGGGGTGGCGCAGGAGCATCACGATCGCGGGCACGGAGTCGCGCACATCGCAGAAGCAGCGGGTCTGGCACCCGTCGCCGAACACCCGCAGTTCCCGCCCCGCCATCGCCGCCTCAATAAACCGCGGGAGGACCATCCCGTAGTCGCCCACCTGCCGCGGCCCGACCGTATTGAAGAACCGGGCGATCACCACCGGCAGCCCGCGCTGCTCGGCGTGGGCGAGGGCGAGATACTCGTCGATGGCCTTGCTGGCCGCGTACGACCATCGACGCTTCGTGGTCGGGCCGTACACGCAATCGTCTTCCTCGCTCATCGGGAGCTTCGTGGACTTACCGTAGACCTCCGAGGAAGAAGCGATGAACACCCGCGCACCGCTCCCAGAGCCGTCCGCAGCGCGGGCGTGGGTCTCGGCGTATCTGAGCACATCGATCGTCGTGCGGACATTCGTCTCGATGGTCTCGATGGGGCGCTCGACCACCCGGGAGACGCCGACGGAGGCCGCGAGGTGATAGATCTCATCGAATCGCAGCGCATCCGCCTCATCGGAGGCGAGCCATCCGGACAGTTCCGCCCTGACGATGCGCAGCGCGCCATCTCCGAGCGACTCCGCGAGCGCGATCGCCTGCGAGAGATTGCCCGGCGCGCCGGTCGAGCAATCGTCGACCACCACGACCCTGTCGCCGCCCCGGAGCAGGTGCTCGACAAGGTGCGAGCCGATGAAGCCGGCGCCCCCGGTGACGAGCACGCGCCCGGGCTCTGGATGTGATGGTTGATGGCGGCTCATGGGGGCGGACGCGACGGCGAATTAGGGTGGTGATTGCGGTCTCGAAGCGGGGTTCATCAGGGCGGGGTGATCAGGCCTCGTCGTCGCGCTCGCCGATCGAGCGACGGCGCGTGCCGACGATGCCTCGCGCCCTCGGCGGCGCATCGTCGAGTCGCTCGAGAATGAACCGCAGGAATCCCCGGGAGGCCTCCGTCGATCCGGGCTCGTCGAGCAACTCGACGACCATCGGGCGGAGCGGGCGCGCGCCGCGCAGCCGGAAAAGGGCCCGGAACGCCCGCTTGATCTGCTCCCGGTCCTCGCCGGTCAGCGATGGGTTCCGGCGCATCCCGATGGTGTTGAGCCCGACGATCGTGTTCACGGCCCCGACCACGGAGTACGGCGGCACATGCATGCCCACACCCGAGAGCCCGCGGAACATCACCCCATCCCCGACCGTGCAGAACTGGTGCACGACCGCGCCCCCGCCGAACACGCATCGGTTCCCGATGTGCGAGTGCCCGGCGAACATGACCCCATTGGCGAGCGTGTTGTTATCGCCGACGCGGACATTGTGCCCCGCGTGCGAGCAGGCCATGAAGAAATTCCCGTTGCCGATGACCGTGTCAGGACCGGGTTGCACGGAACGATGGACCGTCACGCTCTCCCGGAATGTGTTGCGGTCGCCGACGATGAGCCGCCCGGGCGCCTCGGGCTTGTACTTCAGGTCCTGCGGGTCGCCGCCGAGCACCGCGTGCGGATGGATGTCGTTGTCGGCCCCGATGAACGAGTCCTGCACCACGATCGCGCAGCGCCGCACCCGGGTCCGGGGGCCGATGCTCACCCGCGGGCCGACAACGGCCCCGGGCTCGATGATCGCGCCCTCGGCGATCGAGGCCGTGGGGTCGATGTGGGCCCCATCGTGGATGATGGCCTCGGAGTGGACGCCGGCCTCGAATTCGGTGAGCTGAGCCATGGGCGAGAGTGTAGGGATGCACCGCGCGACCGCGCGTGCGTGCGCGAGCGCCCCGCCTTCGTCGGGCCCGGCGGGGCATACCCTTCCGGGCGTGCCCCACCGCGACGACCCACTCACCGACCAAAGCGCCCCCGGCCATCACCCGGCGCTCGACGATCCGGCGCCCGGAACGGAGCCGCCGGATGGCGATTCGAGCGATGGCGCGCCGGTCGATGTCGGGGCGTCGATGGGGTTCGAGCCGGGGGGGCTCGAGTCGGCCGGGAGCGAGCCGTCGGCCTCGCAGGGCACCGGCCAGCTCGCCCGGGGCCCGGGCGCGGTCGACCGGAACACCGGCCAGATCCGGGCCGGTCGCCTCGCGGGGCTGACCATGTGGCAGGCGATCTTCGTCCTCTCATGGCCGGTGCTGATCGAGTCGCTGCTCAACGCGATGGTCGGGCTCGTGGACACGACCCTGGCCGCGAGCCTCTCCGAGGCGGCGACGGACGCGATCGGCGTGGCATCGTACTTCCAGTGGTTCATCGGGCTGATCGGGATGTCGCTGGGGATCGGCGCGACGGCGATGGTCAGCCGCGCGATGGGGCGCGGGCGGATCGCGGCGGCCAACGCGGCGCTGGGCCAGGTCATGCTCCTCTCGGTCGCACTGGGCATCGTGGGCGCGGGGCTGATCGCGCTGGGCGCGCCGCTGATCGCCTCCATGATGGGGCTGAACGAGGAGTCGGGCCCGCTGGCGATCACCTACCTGCGCACCGTGGCGTGGACGGTCCCGTTCGTGACGATGATGTTCTCTGGCATCGCGTGCATCCGCGGCGCCGGCGACTCGGTCCGCCCCATGGTGACCATGATCGCCGTGAACGCGGTCAATATCTTCGTGTCGTTCGCGCTGGCGGGCGTAGATCTCACGCACGCGCGCACTCTCCCCGACGGGACGATCCAAACGACGACGATCGTGCACAATCCCTTCCCGTTCGAGCTGGGGATCCTCGGGATCGCGCTGGGCACGCTCGTCGCCTGGACCGTGGGCGCGGCGATCGTGCTCGGGCTGCTCGTCCGCGGGATGCACGGGCTGCGACTCGTCGGCAGGCGCCTGCGCCCGCACGCGATCACCAGCGCACGCCTCGTGCGGGTCGCGGTGCCGAACTTCCTCGAAACCTTCGGGATGTGGTTCGGCAATTTCCTGACGATCCTGATGATCGGCTGGCTCGGGGTGCAGGGGTACCTGGGCGCCCATGTCGTGGCGATCAGGATCGAGGCGTTCAGCTTCCTCCCCGGTTTCGCGATGGCCATGGCCGCGGCCACGCTGACGGGCCAGTACCTCGGGGCGCGATCGCCCGAGCTGGCCCGCCTGGCGATCATCCGGTGCGCGACGGTGGGCGCGGCGATCATGGGCGGGTTCGGCCTGCTGTTCGTGTTCGCGCCCGAGCCGATCGTCGGCGTGTTCTCTCAGCAGCCGACGCACCTGGAACTCACGCCCACGCTGCTGCGGATCTGCGGGCTCGTGCAGATCAACTTCGCGATCGGGATCGTCATCCGCGGCGCGATGCGCGGCGCGGGCGACACCAAGGTCGTCATGGCGATCACCTGGTTCACCACCTACGCCCTCCGCCTCCCCCTCGCCTGGCTCTTCTGCGGCGTGGACATCCCCTGGTTCGACGGCGGCACGCTGCTGCACAACCCCGCGCCGCTCCAGAATTGGTTCGGAGTCCACCCGCTGGTGGGCTTCTGGCTCGGGCTGTGCACCGAACTCGGGCTCCGATTCGTGTGGTTCCTCATCAGGTTCCTGCACGGCGGATGGATGCGCGTGCGCGTCTGAGCCGCGCGCCCGGTGCTACGCGTACACCTCGAGCATCACCCTCCGGGTCGCCTTGATCTGCCGGTGCAGCATCTTGCGGTCCCATCCGTTGATGTCGGCCAGCGCCTCCGGCTCGATCTTCAGGTACTGCTCCAGCGTCGAACCGCTGAGCATCCGCCCCAGCTTCTGGAAGATGCCCATCTCCATGCCCGCGACCCCGCAGACATAGATCAGCGTCCGCTCGTGCGAGAGCACTGGGAGCAGCTCATCGCGGTGAGAGTCGAGGCGGTCCTGCACATACATCCGGTCGTGCCCGTCGTGCTGCCGCTCCCGGCTGATCGCGGTCAGGTACCGAAAACGCTCGGGATGCTTGCCGGCCATGTCCAGGAAGAAATCGTGGTACAGCAGGTCCGTGGCGTACGCGGCGCCCATGACCAGCGTGATCCGCGGCGACGGATCGCCGCTCACCGGCGTGTGGTACCGATCGTCGAGCAGCTCCTTGACGAACCCGCGGAACGGGGCGATCCCGGTCCCGGTCGCGAAGAACAGGTAGTCGTGCTCCGCCGGATTCTCGGGAAGCACGAAGCGCTTGCCGGCCGGACCGCTCAGATGCACGGTGTCGCCCACTTGGCGGTCCGCGAGGTAGTTCGAGGCCACGCCGCAGAACAGCTTGCCGGTCTCCCAGTGCTCATCGACCGTGCGCTTCACCGTCGTGGAAACGATTCGGCCGTGCCCATCCTCGCCGTCCGATGGGCTGGCCAGCGAGTACAGCCGGGGCTGGTGCGGACGCCCCTTGTCATCGGTTCCCGGCGCGAGCACCCCGATGGACTGGCCCGCAGCGCACCCACCTTCCAGAGGAGTGCCGGAGACATCGATCTCGACATGCCGGACGAATCCGGCGGCCTTCCGGCTGGCCGTGCAGATTTGGTTCCGAGTGATGGTGCCGACCACCGGCTCGTTCGGACGCACGAGGTGCATCTGGACCGCCCGCAGGGAAGGACCCTGAGCGTCCTGGCTGGCGCTGGCGCGGGCGTCATTCATGAGGCGAGGCTAGGGAGTACAGGGTCGGCCGGTCAACGCGGGCGACCCCCGACCGCATCAACGGGCGTGCGGCTCACGCGCGCCGCCCTTCCGCGCGCCGCATCAATCGCCAGCGGGGGCTGGGTTGACGGCCTGAAATGGGCGCGGTAGCACTGCATCGATGAACAAACGCTTTCAATCGCAAAGTTGCCGTTTCCGCTGTGCGAGCCTCTGGGCCACAATGCTGGCTGGCACCTTGACCACGACCGCCGTCGGACAGGTCGCATTCACTGACTCCCAGGGCCGCGAGTGGCGTCAGGTGACCTCGACGGCCGGACTCTCCTGGAACACGGTCGCGAGCGTGTGTCCGCAGGACGGCCAGACGGAATGCGCCGGGGCCGTCGCCGGGAACGACCTGACCGGCTGGATATGGGCCACCGATGGCCAGGTCCGTGACATGCTCGCCGAGTTCGTTCCCGAACTCGAAGAGGTCGATCAGGTCGGCGGACCGGAGTACACGCTGGCGGGCCTCGGGTTCTTCGGACTGTTTGAACCCACTCAGGAGTTCTACACGACGGTGGGAGGGTTCTTTTCGCTCTCGGCGATCTCCTGCACCACCAGCAATGCCGGCGCGATCACCCCATCGGTCGGAGCCAGTTATAACCCGAACAATGGCTCGTTCTCCGTCGCGGGAGTCACATCGCTCGACGGTGTTTCAGGACTTCGCGGCGTCTGGCTGTTCCGCCCGACCACCCCGCCATGCCCCGCAGATTTGACCGGTGATCGGAGCGTGGACTCCGACGACCTCGCCATCGTGCTCGGGTCGTTTGGCACGAGCTCTGCCGACGGCGATGTGAACGCCGACGGCACGGTGGACTCCGATGATCTGGCGATCCTGCTCGCGGCATTTGGGCAGCCATGTCCGTGACTTGCCGGTGCAAGCGAGGACCGCATGCATTGGCAGAGCACCCACGCCCGTCCTTGCGCGGCAGGACCAGTCCGTTGTCCTCACCGCTCGCCGTCAATGCGAGAAATACGCCGGCTCCCGCCCCTTGATCCACTTGATGTTGCACCCGATCGACGGCTTCTGATCGCCCGATGGCGATCGGCCGTGTGACACCGCCTCGATGGCGGCCCGGAGGTCCGCGCCCGTCACCGGTGTCTCGCTGCCCGGGCGTGAGTCGTCCAACTGCCCGCGGTAGGCCAGCCTGAGGTCGGCATCGAAGAGGAAGAAGTCCGGCGTGCACGCGGCGTGGTAGGCCTTGGCGACCTCCTGGGACTCATCGTAGAGGTACGGGAAGTCGTACCCCGCGGCCCTGGCTTCCTCGGTCATCTTCGCGGGCGCGTCGTCGGGATGGTTGGCGACATCGTTGGGCATGATCGCCACAACGCCGACGGCCCGGTCGGCGCAGAACCGACCGATCTCCGCCAGTTCAGCGCGGATGTGCTTCACGAACGGGCAGTGGTTGCAGATGAACATCACCAGCAGACCGTTCTCCTCGCTGACCTCGTCGCGAGAGACGACCTGCCCGGGCGAGTCGGCGGTCGCCGCGTTGTAGTCCGGGAGCGCGAAGTCTGGGGCCTCGGTTCCCGGCGCCATCTGCATGGTCGAAGGCGTGCGCGCCATGTCCAACCTCCTCGGTCGGCGAGGCGGATGCCCTGCGCCGATGCGTCTGTGTGATGCGAGCGAATACCGCGCCGCCGGACGAGCCGCCCGGGTCTTCCCGGCATGGCGGCCGCCGCGATGCTCGCCAGACCATCCGTGCCCGGAGCGCCCGCGTCAACCGATCTCACACGGGTCCCATCGAATTCGTGGCAAACGGCACATGGGAATGGACGCGATCCCCAGGGCGGGGACATTCCCGAGGGCATCGCTCGGGAATCCCCGGATGCGGTCAGGAACTGGGAACATCACGGCAATCTTGCCGATGAGTCAAGAGAATCTGGCCCTGTCCGGCATTCTCAATGGCCGCCCGAGGGCGCAGGGCCCGACGCTGGAAGCGCCGGGTCGGCCCCGAGTGAATCGGGGCGGGAGTCGATGCCAAGGAGCGACGCGATGCAGGATGCACGCAGCACACGCCGGAACAGCGCCTCCACCGGAGGGTCCGAGCGCACGGTTGTCGGACGGATCGGTGGGTCGGGCGAGGGCGGCCCTGCCGCACCAACCCTCCCGGTGGCTCCGTTGATCAAGGATGCGATCATCCGCTCGCTCTCACACGATCAGCGGCTCCTGCTCGTGCTGTGGTATGTGGAGCGCATGCACGCGGATGAGATCGCCGTGGTGCTGGGCACCACGGTGGCGCGCGTCGAGCAGTTGCATGATTCGATCGTCGAACTCCTCCGAGCCGAGTCGGCGAAACTCGAGCGCGGCGCGGCCTGAGCCGACCGGCACTCCCGGTCGCGTAACGCCGGCCGATGCGGCTCCGCCAAGGCGCCCGGCGGTACACTCCGACCGTGTTTCTTCTGCCCGCGATCGGCCTCGCGCTCGTTCTCACCGCCGTGCTGTGGCTTGTGAGCCGGGTGCCTTCGTGCCCAGCCCCCTCCGCGGCGGGCCACCCAGCCGGGAATTCCCAGCAATCAACGCCGCATGGCCCCTCGCCGCTCGCGGGCGTGGGAAGGGGCTTGGCCCTCGCGTTCCCGCTGCTTTGCGCCGCCGCGAGCCTGCAATGCTCGGGCTCCTCGCAGGAGATGCGCCTCGCGCTGGTGCTCGTCTCGGCCCTTCCCAGCGGGATGGCAATGCTCAGCGCCGCGCTGCTTTGCCTCGCTTCGTCCGCCTTGGCTTCACGCGAGGGGGTCGGAACCCACCCGCGGAACGGCTGGATCCGCACTCCCCCGCTCGTGTTCGCCTTGGTGCTGGTGGTTGTCGCGGGGCTGCAGTCGCTGAGGCTCGGCGATGCCCAGGCGATCGGGCTGCTCGGGATCGCGTGGTGGTGGCGCACCTCCATGTCCGGGGGCATGCCGGGGCGGGATCGCGCCGCTCCGGAGTCGCGGCGGGCGAAAGCGCGCTCACCACACTGGCCGATCGCGATCGCGAGCCTCGGGATGCTCATGGCCGGCGGGCACGCGGTGATCGCGAGCCTCGCCGGTGTGCTCTGGATCATCGGGGGCGCATGGGCGATCGGGCGGGACGCTCAACGAACCGGCATGTCGCACGCGCGCGGCGTTGTGCTCGGCGCGTTCGCCGGAGGAATGACAATCGGGCTGGGGCTGCTGGGCACGCTTGAGACGGCGCGCGTGGTGGTCGTTCATTGGAAGATGGCGCGGATGGCGGGTGTCGACCTGGCTCCGGGCGTCGCGATGGACATCGCCGTCGAATCGCTCGGCGCCGGGCCAATGCTCCATGGGGTTTGGCTCCTGGGCGTGCCCGCGGTCGCGTTGGCAGCGCTCAGCGTGTCGCTCCCGATGCGGGCGACGAGACACCCGGACCACCCCACGCGGGAGAGCGGCTGGCCGGCTCGGCTGCTGGCGGGCGCGTGGACAACCGCGGCGGCGGCGGTCGTCTCGATCCCGCTGGGCATCGTGCTGCGGGGCGCGTGAGGGGGTGCGGGCCCGCAGCGTGGTGTCAGCCGGGGAATTCCTGCGCTGTCCGCGCCGGTCGAACCGATACGATGGAGGTTCGCGGCGGTGCGCCAGGACGGTGCCCGCCGGACCATCCACCGGCACGATGCACGGAGACACTCGCATGACCCGCACCTCGCTCCCGAGCACCCGAGAGTCGCTGACGCACAAGTTCACGATCGGCGGCATGGAGGGATACCTCACCATCGGGCTCGATGATGCCGGGTGCCCCCGGGAGATCTTCCTCAAGATCGCCAAGGCGGGATCGACCCTCTCCGGGATGTGCCAGGGGTTCTGCCGCGCATTCTCCCTGGCGCTGCAGCACGGATTGGAACTGGAGGATGCGGTGCGTCGCTTCAAGGGCATGCGATTCGAGCCGATGGGCATGACCAATCACCCGGCGATCCCCAACGCGGACTCGATCGTCGATTACATCGCGCGCTTCCTGGAACACGAGTTCTGCGCGGGCGGGCACGCCGACGGCGTCGAGCACAGGCTCGGCTGACCGCACGCGAAACGGGACCGAGGCGAGCGCGCGAGCCCCCCGGGGAGCGCTCAGCGCCCGGCGACGATGAGCAATCGCAGGCGTTGCACGGATGCGGGCCCGATGCCCCGGACACGCTCGAGATCATCCACGCTGACGAACGGCCCGTTTGTGCGCCGTTCCTCGATGATGCGCCGGGCCAGCGCTGGCCCGATGCCCGGAAGCGTCTCCAGTTCATCCTGGGTCGCGGTGTTGATGTTGAGTCGCGCCGGCGACACCTCGTTCGTCAGCGGCGCTGGCGCGGGCGCCGCCGGGGCTGGCGATGGCTCGGTTGGATCCGTGGATGCAGGAGAGACGGGAGGCTCCTGATCCTGCCGCGCGACCCGCCCGACCGTGATCCGATCGCGCAGGCCTTCGAGCGTCTTCGCCCCGATCCCGCGGACTCGGTCGAGTTCATCGACGTTTGCGAACGGTCCATTGGCCTCTCTGTCGGCGATGATCCTTGCCGAGAGCGCCGGGCCGATCCTCGGGAGCAACTGGAGTTCCTCCGATGAAGCGGTGTTGATGTTGATCAGCAGCCCGGAGACGGGCTCAGCGCCATCCGGCTCGTGTGAGCGCACCGCTTCGGTGGGCGCGCCGGTCGGCGAGTCCGGGTCCCCCACGCCGGGCGCCTCGGAGTCATCCTCGGGTCCGGCCACGATCGGTTCCGCGCCCGGCACCGGCGGCGTCGATCCGAGGACCACCGCCGGAGGCGGCGCCACAGCGATACCCGCGGATCCGGAGGGCTCGATGCGATGCACGATCGGCGCCTGACGCTCCCGCAGGGCCCAGGGCAGCAGCGCTGCGCACGCCAGAACAACGATCAGGGCGATCGCGCTGGCGACCGGGCCACGGGACCAGTCCACCGCCGACGGCGTGGAACCGGCGGGCGCACCGATGGATGCCGGCGGAGGATCAACCGGCGCTCCCGCGGACGACGCTGGAGTGGAATGGGGCCTTTCCACACAGGCATCATGCGCATCGTGGCACGACGGTGCAAGGCGGGCCCGCGCAAGCCCGCACGCGGCTCAACTGGCGGCCTGATCACCGGCGGGCGTGGAGCCCTGATCGCTGACATGTCCCGGCGACGCCCCGCCCGTCTTGGAAGGCGATGCCCCCCCGGGCTTGCCGGCGTGGTTCCTCGCGTCGCGGTAGTGCGTCGGCGCGACATTCATCGCGAGGGCCTTCTTCGCGTCGGCGAGACGGACCAGCCCGGGCTTGGCCTTGCCGTCGGCCCCGATCAGACCTCCGAGCGCCATCTCGCCGGGCACGCCTTCGAGATCGCACAGCGACTGCCACGACACGGAGCGCACGGCCGACTTGGACATCGCAATGGTCGTGGCCTCGGTGAGCCACTCACTCTGCGACTCACCGGTCCATCCACCGCGCCACGATCCGGCGGGCTGGTCGCCCTGCACGCCGTCGTGCCTGGGTTCATCGGGCGACGGCTCGATCACCCCGCTGGGCGCGCCGAGCACGACATCGATCGGGGCCTCGAGCTGGGCGAACTGATCCAGGGCCGACGAGAAATCGAGCAGGTCGCGCGTGGAGCGCCCGAACTCGGCATCGCCCATCTGGATGCGGACGAGCAGGGCGTCCAGATCGATCCCCGCTTCCAGCACGAGCTCGGCGAACAGCCCGGGATGCACCGCCCGAGCCCCAGTCGCCACCACCTCGCCGAACGGATGGTTGAGCTCGATGATCACCTCGGCCTGCGGCGAGAGCTTGCGCGCCAGCATCGTGCCGATGCGCGACAGCTCGATCATCTGGTCGATGCTCAGCGCGAACCCCTGGTTCTCGTTGATCCCCGACGCGACCACCCAGCGATCAACCACCTTGCGGTACCGCGTGATGACGCGCTTGGCGTGCTCGTAGGCAAACTCGCGCACGGATTCGTAGTCGTGCTCCCAGACATACAGCCAGTCCGGGGCGGACCGGGGCCCCAGGTCGATCACCGGGCCCGCCATGACCGGGAACGATGCCTTGGTCTTGGCCCACTCAAGCCAGCGGTCGATCTTCGTCAGATCGAAGCGCCCCTCCTCCGGTTCGACCGCTGCCCACCGCATCGGGACGATCAGAAAGTCGGCAACCTGCTTCGCGGCGTTCTGGAGCCCTTCGGAACACGCGCCGGGCACCACGCCGCATCCGATCTCGCCACCCGTCCTGACCGGGGCCGAGAGGTCGCGTGCACGCTCGCTCGGGCGTCGGCGCCGGGGCTTCTGATCGCGGGAACGCCAGGCCCGTTCGGCGGCCAAGTTCGCAAGTTTCTCGCCCGCGACGACCGCCAGGGCGACCGCCTCCCGGGCCAGCGCCGCATCGCTCTTCCGGGGCGCTTCCGCGTTCCCGCAGGCCGCCAACGCGCGCGTGAAGGCCGAACGGGCCCGCTCGTAGCTCGAAACGACCGGATGGTCCGCCGGGATGGCGGACATCCCCCACTCCTCCAGCTTCGTCAGGTACAGCATCAGCCGGTGCCGGGCCAGTTCCAGATCGAGCACATAAGGGCGGTCCGACTGCGGGAGTAGGCAGGTCTGGAGGGTCAGCACCGAGGGCGGGCGCCCCTCCTCGAGCGCGGGAAGCCGGCGCTGGTACGCCAGAGCGGTCGCCTGTCCGTCCACAGGCGAGCACCGCACGAGGTCGCCCTGACGCTCGATCGCTCCCGGCAGGATCCGCCCCTCCTTGCCAACCAGATACGCGTGGGGAACACGCGTGTCGTCGGGGTCGGATTGATCGTCGAGCAGGAGGAACTTGAGCATCGAGTGGTGCTACCTTGGCGTGCGGAGCCCCGGTCGGCGCGATCCGGGCGGGCGGGTCTCGCCCGCGGGTGGGTCGTCCTGACCGCCCCGAGCGCCCTCCGCGGGAAGCCCATTGTGGCGGCCCCGCGCCCTCCCGCAACCCGCCGGTGCCCACCGATTCTGGATCCGCCAACCTCTAACGCCCGTCAACCCCCGATGGAACACGAGCACACGGACATCCTGACGAGCACCGATCTGCCGCTCCCGGGCAAGCGTGCCGGGAAAGTCCGCGATGTCTACGACATCCCGCCCGCCGGTCCGCACGAACCGCGGCGAACCCTGCTCGTCGCGACCGACCGGCTCTCGGCGTTCGATGTGGTGCTTCCAACGCCCATCCCGGGGAAGGGGATTCTGCTGACGGCCCTGTCCATGGGATGGTTCGAACTGATCCGAACATGGAACATCATCGAGGATCATGTCATCTCGACGCGCGCGGAGGATGTGCCCGGGCTCGGCGCCGAGCATCGACGCCTGATCACGGGGCGATGCATGATCGGGCGCTCGTGCCGTGTCATTCCGATCGAATGCGTCGCGCGAGGATACCTCGAAGGGTCTGGATGGCACGACTACCAGCAAACGGGCTCCGTGTGCGGGGTGCCCCTCCCGCGGGGGCTCCGGCGCGGCGAGGCGCTCCCGGAGCCGATCTTCACGCCGGCGACCAAGGCCGAACGCGGCCAGCACGACGAGAACATCTCATACGCGCGCGCATGCGAACTCGTCGGCGAGCCGATGATGCGCCGGCTCCGCGACGCAACCATGGCGATCTACGATCGGGCTCACGCCCACGCGCGCCAGCGCGGCGTGATTCTCGCCGACACGAAGTTTGAGTTCGGCGTGCCCAGCGATCAGGCGGCACCTCTCGCCGATGGGAGCGCAACCGCTGACTGGTCAGCGATGGCGGACCGGGTGATCCTCATCGATGAAGCGCTCACGCCCGACTCGTCGCGGTACTGGCCCGCCGAGTCATGGTCGCCAGGCCACGCACAGCAGTCGTTCGATAAGCAGTTCGTGCGCGAACATCTCCAGGCGCTCGTGGATGCCGGCGCATGGGACAAGTCTCCGCCTGGACCGGAGTTGCCCGAACCAGTGGTGCGCGGCACGCTGGAGCGGTATCAGCAAGCACGAGAGCGGCTGTTCGGGCGCCAATGAGCGGCTGCGTGGTGGAGTGCCCGGATCCGGCGTACGGTTGGCGCGGAGGGTCCGGGGGAACAAACTCTGGAAATCTGTGGGAGAAATCTCCTGATCGGCTTGGAGCCGGAGGCCGATCGCGCATAATCGCGATTGCCGGAGGCCTGAGCGGGAATCGGACGAGGCGCGGACTCTCGTCGAGAAGTTGAATCACGCGGAGATCCCAGATGCACGGGACGCCTCCTTGGATCGATGCCGACTGGGCCGAGCGCGCGCTCGACGCTTCCGGTCTGGTCCTGATCGTGGGGGATGAGAGCGGAGCGATCACCGGGATGTCCGCGGGCGCTCGCTCGTTCTTGGACGGGCGGGGACTGTCGGGCGTCGAGTCGTTGCTGTCGATCGTTGATGGGACGGATGCCGATGAACTTTCCCGGATCGCGTCCGGGATCGCCGAGCCGCTCCGGCTCCCGCTTCGCGACGGTTCGACCGCGGGGGGAATCGCGGCGTCGCACGCGACGATCGCGCCGATGGGCGATGGCCAGAGCGTGGTCTGCACGATCAACGGCATGAGCGCCAACGCACGGGCGCTGGGCGAGGTCGACGACCTCGTCCGCGCAGCGAGCTCCGAAGGGGTGTGGGACTGGGACCTGCTGACGGGTCGCGTGTGGTGGTCCGAGCAGCTGCGCCGCATGCTCGGCCAAGAAGATGCTCCGGCGGTCGGTGAATTCAATGATCGGTTCGCCTCCCTGCTGCACCCCGACGATGAGGCCCCCGTGTCGATGGCCCTGTCGGCACTGCTCGAGGGCACGAGCGAGGAGTACAGGGTCGAAGCGCGCATGAAGGTAACGGGCGGGAGCTACCGGTGGCTGCTCGTGCGTGGGTGCGCGCTGCGGGACGACTCGGGGCGGACGGTGCGGGTCGCCGGATCTTCGCTGGACATCCATGATCGCAAGGAGGCCGAGCAGGCGCTCCGGGAGAGCGAGCACCGCCTGCGGGATCTCGCCGACCATCTCCCGCAGGTCGTGTGGTCGGCGGGTCCCGACGGAGTGGTCGACGAGGTCAACGAACGGTTTACGGAACTGAGCGGTGCCCAGCGCGACTCCGAGCAGAACACCAACGAGTTCTGGCTCAATGTCGTCCATCCGGACGACCGCGCGGACCTGCTCCGTCGGTGGGAGCAGAGCCTTCAGACCGGCGTGTACTACGACCACGAGTTCAGGATCTGGCACGAATCAGACAAGCGGTATCACTGGTACCTCGCGCAGGCTCGGGCGTGGCGCGACTCCACCGGCGCGATCGTCCGCTGGTACGGCACGAGCACCGAGATCGACGAGCGGAAGCGCGCAATCCTCGCGCTGCAGGAAAGCGAGCGCAGGTTCCGGACCGTCGCCAACGCGGCGCCCGTGCTCGTCTGGGTGGTCGACGCGAGAGGGCGCATGAACTTCCTCAACCGGACCGGGCGCGAATTCGTGGGATGCGCCCCGAACGACGATCCCCATGACGCGTTCATGGATGCGATCCACCCCGACGATCGGTCGGCCGCGACCGCACGCGTGGGCGAGTGCATCGCGAAGGGCGAGCACTGCCGACGCGAGTACAGGCTGCGGCACGCCGAATGGGGCGAAAGATGGGTGCTGTGCACCGCGGCGCCGCGGCTGAATGACGCGGGCGAGGTGCTCGGGCTCGTCGGCGTGAGCGTGGACATCACCGATCGCAAAGCCGAAGAACAACGGACCCGGCGACTCATGGACGAACTGGACCATCGCGTCAAGAACAATCTCGGCGCGATCATGTACATGGCCGAGCGCTCGCTGGCCAGCACGAACTCGCTGGATTCATTCCGTCGTTCCTTCACCGCCCGCCTGCACGCGATGTCGCGGACCCACGAGGCACTGGCAACCTCACGATGGACGGGCGTCTCACTCCGGAGTGTGATCGCGATGGCCCTCGGGCCGTACGAGGATCCGGCGACCGGTCGCGTGTCGGTCGATGGACCCGCGGTCGTGCTCGGCCCCGATCAAGCGGGCCCGATGGGGCTGGTGCTCCATGAACTCGGGTCCAACGCCGCCCGGCATGGATCGCTGCGCGGGCGCGGCGGGCGCGTGGAGATCAGGTGGACGATCCGACACCCGGGCGAGCGTCCGGAGGATGGACGCCGGCGAGCATCCGAAGTCCATGGGGACAACTCGGCGCGCGAACTCGAACTTTGCTGGACCGAGCGGATCGATCTGGAAGGCGCTGGGACCGATTCCGAGAACGACGCGGAGACCATGACGGCCGGTCCCGGAGAAGACTCGCCGGATGCGGGTGCGCCGCACTCTTCGGTTCCTCGGGGCGATGGATACGGCCTGTCGCTCGTTGAGGGGCTCGTGCGGTTCGATCTGCGCGGCTGGGTCCAACTGCGGACGGATCCCGCCGGGGTCCGGCACCGAATGGGATTCCCGCTCGATGGGGCCGCACGGGCCCCCGACTCCGCGTGACGCCCCGATTCGGCGTGACGCGTTGAGAGGACCCGGCTTGCCCTGCAGGCCGGGCAACCCCGATTGGCATCGCGCGGTCCGATCCGATGCAATCGGACGAATCACGCCCGCGTTGTGCCTCGGCGCACCCGATGCGCCGGGACTCGATCTCGCCCTCGGCTCGACCGGAGGATCTCGCCCCATGCAATCCACCACCTCCGACGCTCCGGACCGCCCATCCCCGCCTCGGCAGCTCAGCGCTTCCCTGCGCCCCATAACGCCCGACCGATTTGGGTATCAGCAGGCACGCCACTTGTTGTGGCGGGCCGGGTTCGGTGGCACCCCCGAACAGATCCGAACCCTTGCGGAGTGGGGCCCGCAGCGGGCCGTGGACCACCTGCTCGACTTCTCGGACCGAACCGATTACGCCGGCCCCGCATCCGACACCTGGGATGCCGACATCATGCGTCCCCTGACCGACCGCGAGCGCGAGCAGGTGCAGCGGGCCCAGCGGGCACAGGATGAGGACACGCTGGCACGATTCCGCGAGATGCGCCAGCAGGCCCAGAGGAACGACCGGCGTCAGATCGCCGAGATGCAGCGCTGGTGGCTCACGCGGATGATCGAGACCCCGCGACCCTTGGAAGAGAAGCTCACGCTGTTCTGGCACGGGCACTTCGCGACCTCGTACCGCACGATCGAGAGTTCGTACCACCAGTATCTGCAGAACCAGCTCTTCCGCTCGCAGGCGGCCGGGAGCTTCGAGTCGCTGCTCCGCGGGATCATCCGCGATCCGGCGATGCTCAAGTACCTCGACAACGACCGGAACCGGCGCGGCGCGGTGAACGAGAACCTGGCCCGCGAACTCATGGAGCTGTTCTCCCTTGGCGAGGGCAACCGGTATACCGAGGATGACATCAAGGAAGCGGCCCGGTGCCTGACCGGGTACACCTTCAACCACAACGATTTCTGGTTCCGCGAGAACTGGCACGACTCCGAGCCCAAGCGCGTGCTCGGGCGCCGGGGCAACTTCGACGGCGAGGACCTGGTCGAAATCATCCTCTCGCAGTCGGTCTGCGCCGACTACATCGCGTACAAGCTGTATCAGTTCTTCGTGCGGGACATCCCCGAGCGCACGCACCCGGACTTCGAGCCGATGCGCTCCGTGGTCGAGCGGCTCGGGAGCACGCTCCGATCGGCGCGGTACGAGATCCGCCCCATGCTCCGCACGCTCTTCCTGTCCGAGCACTTCTACGAGCCCGCGGTGGTGCGCGAGAAGATCAAGTCGCCGGTGGAGCTCGTCGTGGGCGCTGTGCGTGCGCTGCGCACGCCGGTGCGCGACCTGGGCATCCTGATCGATGCGCTGGACCTGATGGGCCAGTCGCTGTTCTTCCCGCCAAATGTCGCGGGCTGGTCCGGCGGACGGGCCTGGATCAACACCTCTACCCTGTTCACCCGCCAGAACCTGATGAGCTTCCTGCTCACGGGAAGGACGCCCACGGGCTCGCGGGCCCTTGAGCATGTGGAGACCTACGACCCTGGCGTGGTCCTGGCCGACCTGGCCCGGGCCGACCCCGGCGCCGAGCGCGATCCCGCGCGAGCGCTGGACTTCCTGCTCAGGTTCATGCTCGGCGGGGAGCCCAACGAAGCGCACACGAAGACCCTCAGAGCGTTCGTGGACCGCCACGGCGGACGCATGACAGAGCCGGTTACCATCGGCACCATGGCGCTGATCACCACGCTCCCGGAATACCAGTTGTGCTGAGAGCGAGGAGATCAGGGATCAGGGACTGGGCATCAGGCATCAGCGAAGAAACGACGAAGGCGCGAGCGTGAGTGACCACCCGGGCGCACTCGGGAGCAGGCAGCAATGGGGATGGGCGGCGGGCAGCGACACCTGACGGTGTGGAAACGGAGCGGTTCGATGAATCACGGGATGCCCTCGACTTGGACCCGGCGCGACTTCCTGCACACCGGGCTCGTGCTCGCGTCGGCCTCCGTGACGCTCCCGAGCTTCCTCCAGCGGTCGGCGCTGGCGATGCAGAACACCGATCCCCTGATGGGATCGATCCCCGGCGTTCCCGAGGATCGCGTGCTCGTCGTTGTGCAGCTCTCGGGCGGGAACGACGGCCTGAACACCGTCGTGCCGTTCGCCGACCCGGCGTACCACAACGCCCGGCGCGGGATCGCCATCGGCGAGCAGCAGGTCCACCGCCTGAACTCGAAGATCGACATCGGGCTGCACCCGTCGATGGACGGGCTCAAGTCGCTGTACGACGATGGACTCCTCACCGTCGTGCAGGGCGTGGGGTATCCCAACCCGAACCGATCACACTTCACCTCGATGGACATCTGGCACTCGGCCCAGACGAACGGCATCGGCGATGGATGGCTCGGAAGGTTCTACGACAACCAGTGCAGCGGATCGCCGGCCGCGGACGCGGCGGCCCGGGGCGAAGCGCCGGGCGACGCCGATGGCACCTCCGGCGCCGGGATCGCCATCGGGCGCAGCGCGCCGCTGGCGATGCAGGGACGCAAGTCGACGCCAATCTCGTTCGAGTCCCCGGATCTGTTCCGCTGGACCGGGCTCGACCTGCACGAGGCGCTGGCCGACCCGTACCACGAACTGGCCGGGCGCGATGCGGGCGGCGCCCCCGCGGGCGCGGGCGCCGGCGAGACCAACGCCGAGTTCCTCACCCGCACCACGCTGGATGCGCAGGTCGCCTCCGACCGGATCCGCCGGGCCGTCGAGGCGCGTCCGCTGGTGCCGTACCCGCGCTCCGGGCTGTCGCAGCAACTGGCGATGGTCGCGAGCATGATCCGTGCCGGGCTGCGCACCCGCGTGTTCTATGTGTCCATGGGCGGGTTCGACACGCACGCCGGGCAGGGCGGTGTCAACGGCTCGCACTCGAACCTCCTCCGCCAGTACGCCGATGCGATGCGGGCGTTCCACGCGGACCTGAAGGCCCAGGGCAACGATGGGCGGGTGCTGACGATGACCTTCTCGGAATTCGGGCGGCGCGTGGCCCAGAACGGGACCAACGGCACCGACCACGGAACCGCCGCCCCGGTCTTCCTGTCCGGGCCGATGGTCCGCGCGGGCGTCCACGGCGGGCACCCATCGCTCACCGACCTCGACGATGGCGATCTCAAGTTCCACACCGACTTCCGGAGCGTCTACGCGACGATCCTTGAGAAATGGCTGGTCGCCGATTCGACCGCCGTGCTCGGGAAGAAGTTCTCCACGCTCCCCGTCTTCACCGTCTGATCGCCCCACGCCGCCCGCCCGCCCAGACGGACGATTGGATGCGTCCGGGGCGGCATCGCGCTCGTAGAATGGGGCGTGATGTCGCAAACACCACGAGAATCGGCTGTGGCTCGCCCCTCGGCGGCTCCCTCCCGGCGCGCGAGCCCACGCGTCCGCTGGCATCGCCTGGCGATCGCGCTCTCGCTCCTGCTGCTCGGGCTGATCCACGCCGCGAGCCCCGCCGGCGCCGCCGACGACCCGAGGCCGACCGCGCCACGCGGCACACCGGAGGGCGCGGCCACCCCAACCTCCCCGTCGGATGACCCGGGCGCGCCGGCGAACACCCCCCGCCCACGCGATCCCGACGCCGCATCCACGCCCAGCGCGAGCGCTCCCGCCCCGGGCGGTGGCGTTCCCGTGGCAGTGCCGGCCTCACGCCAGATGACCAACGCGGCGATCGTGACCATCTCGGGCGAGATCAACGCCGTGACCGCATCCTCGTTCGAGCGCCGGGTGAACGCGGCGATCAACGGCGGAGCCGATGGGATCATCGTCGAACTGGACACGCCCGGCGGCGCGGTCGGGGCGGTGCTGGAGATCACGAAATTCATCAAGGGCCTCAGCGTCCCGGTCATCGCGTGGGTCCACTCGGAAGCGATCTCCGGCGGCGCCATCATTGCCATCGCGTGCAACTCGATCGTGACCTCGCGGAACGGGGTGATGGGCGATGCGGCCCCGATCGATCCCATTCGGATGATGATGGGCGAGGGCCTGGATCCGAGCGAGCGGGCCAAGATCCTCTCGCCGCTGCTCTCGGAAGTGATCGACTCGGCCCGCAGGAACGGGCACGACGAGATGCTCGTCCAGTCGTTCGTCATGCTCGGCGTGCAGACATGGATGGTCGAGGATGTGCAGACCGGCCAGCGCTACTTCCTCACGCGGGCCGAGTACGAGGCCCTGTTCGACGAGGAGCCCGCCGCGGTGTCGCCTCTCATGCCGGGAATCGGCGGCAACCAGGGCGCCGGCGCGCTGACCGTCACCGAGCCCCGGGACATCCCGAGCGAGGACGAGTCCGTCGATGGCGGCGAGGAACCCGCCGGCGCACCCCGGCCCGCCGGAGGCCCGCTCAAGAACGAAGCGGACCCGTTCAGCCCTGCCACCGATCTGCCCTCGGACCTGGTCGAGTCGGTGAGCATCGCCCTCGTGGTCGACTCCACCCGCCCCGACTTCACCCGGGCCGATCCGGCGCGATACCGACTCGTGCGCTACGCCACCGATGGCACCGCGCTGCTCACGCTCGGAGCGCAGGACCTGCAGGAGACGCGGCTCGTCGATCCCACCGTGTTCATCAACGACCGCGAGGAGATGAAGCGCTATGTCGGCGCGACGAATGTCAGGGTGCTCGACCAGACCTGGTCGGAGCGCATCGTGTCGTTCATGACGCAGGGTTTCTCGGGGATCATCATCCGCGCGGTGCTGATCGTGACCTTCCTGCTCGGGCTGTTCATCGAGCTGGCGATGCCGGGCATCGGCGTCGCGGGCGTGATCGCGCTGATCGCGCTGCTGGGGCTCGTGGTGCCGCCACTGCTGATCAACGCCGCGATGTGGTGGACGATCGCGGCGATCCTGATCGGCATCGCGCTCCTCCTGATGGAGATCTTCGTGCTTCCCGGGTTCGGCATCCCCGGGATCTCCGGCGTGCTGCTGGTCCTGACGGGCATCGTCGGGACCTTCGCGGGCACGGGGGAACTCTTCCCCGGCGCGGGCACGGGCACGGACTCATCCCTGGCAGGTTCGCTGGCCGTGGTGCTGCTCTCGCTATTCGCCGCGGGCGTTGGGATGTACCTCTTCACGCGGTACACCAAGATCGTGCCGTTCGTGAACCTGCTGGTGCTCTCGGACACCGGACGCGCGCCGGACACCAACGCTCCGAGCGTGCTGGAAGCGATGGGCAGCGCGGGCGCTGCCCATGCAACCCTCCGCATCGCCCAGGTGGGCGTGGCGACGACGCCGCTCCGTCCCTCCGGCACCGCGGAGTTCGACGAAACGCTGCACGATGTGATCGCGTCGTACGGGATGATCGATACGGGCACCGCGGTCCGGATCGTTTCGATCAACGGCAACCGGGTGGTCGTGGAACCCGCTGATGCGGGCGCTTCCCCGGGCGGGGCGCCTCTTGAGGGCACCCCCCCGATCGGTGATCCGGGCGACCCCGATGGCAACAGCGACGGCGAGGGCGAGACCGAGCCGATCCCCCACGCCTGACCGCCGGCACGGGTGCGCATGACCCGACACGCAGAATGAGGCGTACGATCGGCGGAGCGTGGGCCCCGGAGTGCGCCCGAGCGTCCGGGCTCGTCCAACACGCCGGAACCCGCCCAACGGAAGGCGACATGGAAGCACTGCTCTACTGGGGATTCGGGCTCTTCCTGATCGCCGCCCTGCTGCTGGCGATCGAACTGGTCGTGCCGACGGGCGGCGTCCTCGGCCTGATGTCCTTCGCCTCCGCCGTGGGCGGGTGCGTGGCGTTCTGGCGATTCGGAATGTGGTGGGGCATCGCATCGACCACAAGCGTGCTGGTCATCGCGCCCCTCGCGGTCTACTTCGCACTCAATGTCATGCCGCACACACCGCTCGGCAGGCAACTGTTCCTGAACGATCCCAGCGCCGACGATGATGAACTGGCCGCCGACCGAGCCCGCGAGGCCAGCGCCCGCGCCGAGGCCGAGAGCGCGTTGGTCGGGGCGCGCGGCAAGGTGGTCTCCGCGTGCCGCCCGGTGGGCGCTGCGACGATCGATGGGCAGCGCGTGGAGGTGCTCTCGCTCTCGGGGGCGATCGAGCCGGGGCAGGAAGTCCGCGTGGTCGCGGTCGAGGGCAATACCGTGAAGGTGCGGGCGGTCTGACGCCACGACCGCGTGAGCCCCTTCGCCGGGCGGCGCGGTGCGTGCCCGGGCTTGCCCCCAGCGTGCGACGGGGGATAATGCCGTGCGTGGCGGGCGAGCGGGCCGGATCGTTCTCCGGATTGCCGCACGCGACCCTGAACGACGGGAATTGGCTTCATGGAAGTTCTGCTGTATGTGGGCGGCGGCATCCTCGCCTTGGTGGCGCTGGTCATCGTGGTCTTCGCGCTCCAGTTCATCAATCTGTACATCCAGGCGCTCTTGTCAGGGGCGAAGGTCTCCCTGTTCGCGCTGATCGGCATGCGGCTGCGAAAGGTCGACCCGAAGACGATCGTGTACTCGCGGATCAAGGCCGTGAAGGCCGGGATCAACATCTCCACAAACGAACTCGAGACGCACTACCTCTCCGGCGGGCGGGTTCCCTCCGTCATCAACGCGCTGATCGCGGCGAACCGCGCCCGGATCGACCTGCCCTACGACACGGCCTGCGCCATCGACCTTGCGGGGCGTGACATCCTCGACGCCGTGCAGACCTCCGTGAACCCGAAGGTCATCGATGTGCCCAACCCCAAGGTCGGACGCCCGACCGTCGACGCCGTGGCCAAGGATGGCATCCAGCTCAAGGCCCGCGCCCGCGTGACCGTCAGGGCCAACATCCAGCGGCTGGTCGGCGGTGCGACCGAGGAGACCATCGTCGCCCGCGTGGGCGAGGGCATCGTCTCGACGATCGGCTCATCCGGCACGCACCAGGAGGTGCTCGAGAACCCGGACCGGATCTCGAAGACCGTCCTCTCGCGCGGCCTGGACGCCGGCACGGCGTTCGAGATCCTCTCGATCGATATCGCGGACATCGATGTCGGCGAGAACATCGGCGCGAAGCTGCAGACCGAACGGGCCGAGGCCGACAAGAAGCGCTTCCAGGCCGAGGCCGAGAAGCGCCGCGCCCTCGCGTTCGCGCAGGAGCAGGAATACAAGGCCGAGGAGCAGAAGAACCGCGCCCTCGTGGTCCTGGCGGAGGCGGAGGTGCCCAAGGCCCTGGCCGACGCGTTCCGCTCCGGCAATCTCGGCGTGATGGACTACTACAAGATGAAGAATGTGCTCGCGGACACGCGGATGCGCGACTCCATCGCGGGAGGCGACGAGCCGGGCGGCACCGCCCCCACGACGAGCTCGACCTCGTCCTGATCGCCCCCCCGTCCCGCTTGAACTCGGTGGCGAGGAAGCGAGACGCCCTTCAGGCAACCGATCGACACCATGGACAGGGCGGCGATTCACGCCGCCCTGTTTCGTAGCCTGAGATGCGATGGATGATCCCGCCGATGCCCTCGGCCTCCGCGGGCACGACGATCAGCGATCCAGTTCCGCCGCCACCACATTGATCGAGCCGATGATCGCCACGATGTCGGCCAGCATGTGCCCCTCCGTCAGCTTCGCCATCACCTGGTAGTTGATGAACGAAGGCGGCCGGGTCGACACGCGCCACGCGCGGGGCCCGCCGTCGGCCACGATGTAGTACCCAAGCTCGCCGTTGGCCGTTTCGTGAGCGCCGTAGATCTCGGCGATCGGGGCCTTCCAGCCACGGTTTGACATGATGATCTCGAAGTGCTGGATCAGCCCCTCGATCGAGCCGTAGACGTCTTCCTTGCGCGGCTTGACGAGCTTGCCGTCGGCGAAGGTGTCGATCGGCCCGCCGGGGATCTTGTCGATCAACTGATCGATGATCCTGCACGCCTCCTTCATCTCTTCCAGACGCACATGGAAGCGGGCGTACACATCGCCGTCGGTGTGCACGGGCACCTGGAACTTGACCGCTTCCGCGCCCTGCCCATCCCAGTTGTCCGCGTAGCAGAGGTATGGCTCGTCCTTGCGCAGATCACGTTGCACCCCGGAGCCGCGCGCGACCGGCCCCGAGAGCGACCACGCGATCGCATCCTCGCGGGAGATCTGCCCGATCCCGACCGTGCGGTCCTGGAAGATCTTGTTGCGGAAGACGAGGTCCTCCATGTCCTTGATCGCCCGCGGAACCTCCTTGTGGATGAGGTTCTTGATCATCCGCTTGAAGGTCTCCTCATCGGGCAGGTCCTTCATCGCGCCGCCGACGCGGGTCCAGTCGGGGTGGTATCGCTGCCCCGCGATGTAGTCGCAGATGTCGTAGATCACCTCGCGGACATTGAACGCGTAGAGGAATCCGGTGAACGCCCCGAGGTCCAGCGTCGCCGCGCCCACGCACAGCAGGTGGTCCTGGATGCGGGCCACCTCCGCCATGATCGTCCGAAGCACCTTGCACCGGGGCGTCAGGTCCACGCCGAAGAGCTTCTCGACCGCGCCGTGCCAGCAGATGTCGTTGGCGATCGGCGAGAGGTAGTTCATCCGCGACACGATGGTCACATACTGGTTGTAATCCAGGTGCTCGCCGAGCTTCTCGAAGCCCGAGTGCAGGTACCCGATGTGGGGGGTGCACCGCGCGATGCGTTCGCCGTCCAGCTCGAGCACGAGCCGCAGGGTGGTGTGCGTGGCCGGGTGCTGCGGGCCGAAGTTCAGCGTCCAGCGATCGCCCGTGTCGACGTGCGATTTGAGGTAATCGAGCTTCTCGACATCGGTGTCGAATCCCTCGTCGGCGGGCTTGATCGTGAAGGGCATGGCGCGTCCTGATGGGGCAACGAGTGCGGAAGGCGGGCGTTCGTCGGGCGTTTGTTCGGCCTGCCCGACGCCCGCCGGGACAGTATAGCCGGACCCGTGCCGGCATCCGGCGCGAGCCGGCGGCCCGCGCGATCCCGCCGGCGGGGTGAGGGCTGGTCGGCCTGCGCCATTTCGACAGCGCTGCGCACGCGGATGCGGCTCCGCCCCATCCGCAGCGCTGGATGGGGGGCCAACCGCCCGGAGCGCGTGATGGCGACGACGGGAATCGCCTCCCGTTGGATCGGCGTTGTGCGGTGCGCCTTGATCGGACCTGACGATCAGCCGATCGACGATCCGAGGACCGGCACGCCGAATGCGGATCGGCCCGTGATGCCGGGGGTGGTTCCCCGCACGCTGTGTGAACGAAGGCTCGGAAGGAGTATCGAATGCAATCTGGTGCAGACCGCGCTCGAGGCGCGTCGGGAATGTCGTCCCTTCGCATGATGATCACACTTGTCGCCGCCGCCGGCGCCGCCTCCGGTCTGGCGGGGTGCTCACGCTCGACCGCGTGGAAGCACCCGAACGACCACACGACCGCGGCCCAGGCCCGGCTCGCGTCGGTCACGATCGATCCCGCTGAATCGCAGGGGCGATACACCGTGGGTCACTATCGGAACGAGGCCGAGCAGAACAACCTCCCCGCCGAGTGGCTCGCCGAGGCCGCCGAGCGGACCTCCCAGAACGAGGCCCGCCGCGCCGCGGCCCAGGTCACCGTCGTCAGGAGCGAGGCCGACCGCGCCGAATTCCTGGCCCACGCCGACGCGACGATGCACTCCGGCGTCCGCGACTTCCAGGTCGCCCAGGCCCAGGGCGAGCGCATGAACGCCATCCACAACGCCCAGCTCGGCGAGATGGCCGCCTACGCCAGCGCACGCGAGCGTTCCTACAACGCCGAGGCGATGCGCCAGGGCCGCCTGCTCGATGCGACCCTCGACGAGTGGGAGTCGCAGCTTGCAGCGCTGAAGGCCGAGGCCGGCAACGAGTGGTCGGCGGCCCAGGGCGAGCACACGACCATGCTCGCGGCCCGCGAGGCACTCGCCAAGCGCGGCCAGGCCGACATCGAGAAGATGACGACCATCGCCGCTCTGACCGAGGCACAGGCCGTCGCGAAGGTCCAGGAACTCCGCAAGAACGCGCAGGCGACCGACGAGCAGACCGCGGCCCGCCTCGCCGAGATCGACCAGCAGCTCAGGACGACCCGCGAGCAGGTCCAGGCGACGGTGTCGACGCTGAACCAGCAGGCCCGCTCGCTCCAGCAGTCCTCCGGCGCCTCCGTCGCGGAACTCCGCGCACGCGGCCAGGCCCTCCAGGAGCAGGATGTCGAGCAGACCTTCCGCCTCCAGGTGCAGGCCGCGCACGCGGCGTTCGAATCAGCGAAGGCCGAGGCCGAGAAGATGTTCCAGCGCGCCCGCGCCATGGAAGAGGCGGCGCTGGCCGAGGTCTCCCGCCTGCAGGCCGATGGCGAACGATTCGGCTCACAGGCGAACGCCGACTTCACGGACGCCATCGACGCGGTCCGCGCGTATGTCGAGCACGGGAAGGCCGAGATCGCCGTCAAGCGCGTGCAGGCCGAGTCCGTCGAGACGCAGGCCCGCGCCGAGTTCGTCAAGGCCGAGGCCGAGGCGATCGCCAACGCGCTCCGCGAGCAGTCCGAGCACCAGTTCAAGCTCGCCGCCGACCAGTACGCCAAGATCCAGGCCCAGGCCGAGGCCGAGGCCGCCCGCGTCAAGTCCGACTACGCGAAGGTGCTCGCCAAGCAGACCGCCAAGGGCCAGATCACCTTCCCGGGGAACACGAACCCCGTGACCCCCGGCGCCAAGTCCAACGACCCGAACCCCGAGTTCGACGGCGCCGCCAGCAAGCCGGCCGTGGTCGCCGCCGATCGGATCGCGGCGTTCCAGAGCGGGCTCGCGCAGGCCGCGATGCTCCGCGTGCAGGCCGACGCGATGGAGCAGAACCTCTTCGCGACCGCCGACGAGCGCCGCAACAACTTCGAGGCGTGGCTGACCCAGCAGCAGGCCAAGCAAACGGAGATGTTCGCGCAGGCCGAGGCCGCCGAGCGCCAGTCCAAGACCGAAGCCGCCCGCCTCGTCGTCCAGAGCGAGAAGCTCCTGGCCGAGGCGACCGCAGACCTCGACGAGTCGCTGGCCGACGCCGAGGCCTCCCGGCGAACCAGCCTCGCGCAGATCACGAACCTCCAGGCCGAGGCCGACGCGATCGAGAAGAAGGCCGGCGCCGAGTTCACCTCCCTCCGGGCCCAGTCCGAGGTCGCCGAGCGGAACGGCGAGTCGCAGATCCGCTCGCTCGTGGTGATCCGCGACGCGACCGCGAAGCGCGGCACCGCCCAGCAGCAGCAGCTGCTCGCCGAGGCCGACTCGATCGAGCAGACCCAGGCCGCCGTGGTCGCCCAGATGCGCCAGGAGATCCAGTCCGCCCGCCAGATCCTGAATTCGGAGCTGGCCCGCATGGACCAGACCGCATCCTCGTTCATCGCGATCGCGAACGCGAAGCACGCCGAATCGATGGCCCTGGCCG
This sequence comes from Phycisphaerales bacterium, assembly GCA_052168315.1. GTDB lineage: Bacteria > Planctomycetota > Phycisphaerae > Phycisphaerales > UBA1924 > JBQLZO01. Next base: position 80,982 of record JBQLZO010000046.1, read on the forward strand.
AGAACTTCTCGCGGATCGCCGCGGCCAACGCGGAGGAGATCCGGGCCTCCAACGCCGCCCAGCAGGAGATCGCGCAGGCCGATGTGCAGTTCCTCCGCAACCTGAAGGGCGCGCAGGAGATGATCGCCAACGCCGCGGTCGCCAAGGTCCTGGCCAACGCCGAGGCGGACATGATGCAGTTCGCCGCCGAGGACTCGTTCCGCCGCGTCCAGATCGACGCTCAGTCGCGCATCGCCCGGGCCTCGGCCAACGAGCAGTTCGCCGTGGCCAACGCGGACGACTTCGTGACGCGGGCGCTCTTCGACGCACGCATCGTGCAGTCGGACTCCGATCGCAACCGCGCCTTCGCGGAGCAGTACCTCGCCGGACGCCAGCAGGCGGCCCGAACGATGCAGACGCTCGCCGACTCGGAGCGATTCGTCGAGCGATCCAACCGCGCGATGGCCCGCCTGAACGAGAAGCTGCGCCAGTTCGAGCAGTCCGCGCAGGACAACTGGGACCAGGCCCTGGCGATGCCCGGCCCGCTGCCCACCCCGACCGCGAACGAGGCCCTGCGGATGCAGACCGTGCAGACGCTGAGCAACCCCACCCCGAACCCCAACTTCACAACCTCGCCCACCGCCACGATCCCCAACCAGATCGCGGATGTGCCCACCGGCGACGACAACTGAGCGCGAGTCGCTCCTTCGGAAACGGCGGCGGAACCTGATTCGTCACCGCCCCGCGCCCACGGGGCGGTGACCAGAACCCGCCGGCGCTCACCGGCGCAACAAACCGCGGACGCCCGGCCCAAACGCCGGGCGTCTGTTCTTTTCCGCACTACTTTTTCCGCAGCACCAATCGTCCGCGTGCACACGCCGGATACCGAACCCGCATATCACCCGCGCCGGGACACGGCTCCCGCGCTGCGGAGCAGCGCAAGATCCGGGCGATAGCCCTGCGCGATCGCCCGCCGGCGACCGCGACCGAACGCCACGCCCGTCACCTTCAGCCCGATGGGCATCTGCTTCCGCTTGTACTCGTTCAGGTCGATCAGACGAACGATCCGGGCGACCACCTCGGGCTCGAACCCGGTCTGCTCGACGATCTCGATCGGATCCTGCAACCGCTCCACATACCGCTCGATCACCTCGTCGAGCACGGCATAAGGGGGAAGCGTGTCCTCGTCGCGCTGGTCCGGCCGCAGCTCCGCCGATGGCGGCTTGGTGAGCGTCGATTCCGGGATCAGCGCCGCGCCGCGAGGCGCCAGCCCCGCGCGCTCGGGATACGCATCCGCCCACCGGGCGATCGCGTACACATCCTGCTTCGTGATGTCCGAGAGCACCGCGAGCCCGCCGTTCATGTCGCCGTACAGCGTGCAGTACCCCACGGCCAGCTCGGACTTATTGCCCGTGCTCAGCAGCATCGCGCCGGACTTGTTCGACAGCGCCATCAGCGTCGTCCCGCGGATCCGAGACTGGAGATTCTCCTCGGCCACGCCCCCGTCGAGCCCCGGCCTCATCGCCGCGAACGCGGGCGCGAGCGCGGCCTCCGCCGCCGCGTGCATCGACTCGATCGGGATCTCGAGCAATCGGACGCCCAGCGTGCGAGCCAGCGACGCCGCATCCTCCACCGATCCCCGCGATGAGTACCGCGAAGGCATCGCGACGCACAGAACACGCTCCGGCGTCAACGCCGCCGATGCGAGGCACGCAACGAGCGCCGAATCGATCCCGCCCGACAGCCCGAGCAGCACCGAGGCGAATCCCGACTTCCGGCAATAATCGCGGATCCCGAGCACGAGCGCCTTCCACAGCAACTCGGCGCGATCGACGCTCATCAACGGGTCCTGGGTCTCCGTGGGATGCGCCTCGCCGATCCCGCGCGCCATCGGCAGGTCGGCGAGCACAAGTGCCTCCTCGAAGCCCGGACCCGCCGCGATAAGACTGGATCCGAACCGTTCGTCCGCCCGCATCCCGTCCGGCGGCGTGGGCACATGCAGCCCGGCGTGCCCGTCGAAGATCAGGTCGTCGTTCCCCCCCACCTGGTTCGTGGTGGCCAGCGGGATGCCGAACCGGCGCACATGGCGGGAGAGGATGTCGCGCTGCCGCGCCCGCTTGTTCACAGCGAACGGGCTCGCCGAGGCGTTCACGATCAGATCGACCCCGCGCTGCACCAATTCCTCGATCGGATCCGGCATCCCCGCGTACCGGGCATCCAGCTCGACATCAACGCCCCGCCACAGATCCTCGCAGATGGCCAGCCCGACCCTGACCCCGTCCACATCGACGACGCTCGTCCGCCGCCCGGGCTGGAAGTAGCGATGCTCGTCAAACACATCGTAAGTGGGCAGCAATCGCTTGTCGTACCGCTCGATGATGTGCCCGTCTCGATACACCAGCACGCTGTTGGTCGGACGCGCGCCGTGGTGGAAGTCCCACGGCGTGGATTGGCCATCGGAGGGGCGCCACGGCGCGCCGACGATGATCGTCGCCCCGTCCGGCAGGTCCTCGCGGAGGTGAAGCGCGACCTCGCGGACATCCCGCAGGAACCCATCCTGCATCAGCAGGTCGCGCGGCGGGTAACCCGTGAGCGCGAGCTCGGGAAAGACGATGAGCCGGGCACCCGCGTCCGTCGCCTGCTCGGCGAACCGCGCGATCCCCGCGGCGTTGGAACGAAGGGCCCCGACCGTTGGATTGTGCTGCACGAGTGCGATGCGCATCGGGCGATCGTATCGCCTCACGATCGCCCGCCGCCCCCTCCGGACACCCCCGAAGCGGGTTCCGGGCGGATTCTGGGCAACCCCGCGGGCGCGGGCGTCCTCCGACCGACCACCCGCCGGCATCGCGGCCACCCGACACCGGTACGATCGGGGCGATGTCCGAAACGCCGACACAGCGCATCGACCCCGAACTCCAGCGCGAGGCCCACGCCGACGCCACCCTCTACCTGCATCCGCAGACCCTCGCCCGGCTCGGATCCATGGAACTCCGCGCCAAGTTCATCGTCGAGGGCGTCATGTCGGGCATGCACCGGTCCCCGTACCACGGGTACTCCGTCGAATTCGCACAGCACCGACCGTATGTGCCCGGCGACGACCTGCGGCACCTGGACTGGAAGGTCTACGGCCGCGCTGACAAGCTCTACCTCAAGCAGTACGAGCAGGAGACCAACCTCGACTGCATCCTCCTCGTCGATGCGTCCGGGTCCATGAACTTCGGCACGCGGTCGTTCGGCGAGGCCTCGGGCGCCGGACGCCGGTCTTCGCTCGATGGCCGCCCGAACTGGACGAAGTACGACCACGCGACGGCCGCGGCCGCCGCCTTCTCCTACATGGCGCTGACCCAGGGCGATCGGGTCGGGCTCGCGGTCTACGCCGATGAGATCCTCGCCATGGCCGCCCGCTCCTCGGCCCAGACCCAGTGGCGACGCATCGTCTCCACCCTCGCCACCCAGACAGTCGATCGCCCGACCAATCTCCTGCGTGTCGTCGAGCAGGCGATGGGCAAGGTCACGAACCGATGCCTGTTCGCGATCGTCTCAGACTGCTTCGAGGATGTCTCAAACATCCGGGCCGCGCTCACGCGCATCCGGCACCGCAATCACGACGCGATCGTGTGCCAGGTCGTCGATGAGGCCGAACGATCATTCCCCCTCACAGACACCGCGCCGTTCGAGGGTCTCGAGGGCGAGGGACGCATCAGGCTCGATCCGCGGGCCATCCGCAAGGCCTACCTCGCCGAATTCGAAGCGCACTGTGAGGGGGTCCGAAAGGCGGCGCAAGGGCTCGGCTTCGATTACCACCTGATCGTCACGCACGACTGGCTCGGCCCGCCCATGGCCGCGTTCATGGCCCGGCGCAACGCGGCGTTCAAGCGGAGCAAGATGGGATGAGCTTCCTCCACCCCGGCCTCGCCATCGCAGGCGTGCTGGCCATCTCCATCCCGATCATCATCCACCTGCTCTTCAGACAGCGGCGCCGACCCGTCGTCTGGGCAGCGATGCGCTTCCTCATCGAAGCCTACAAAAAACAGCGCCGCAGGCTGCAACTCGAACAACTGATGCTGCTCATCCTCCGCTGCCTCGTCGTGCTGCTGCTCGCCCTGGCCATCGCCCGCCCCCTGCTTACCCGGGCGGGGCTGCTGGGCGGGCTCTCCGGCGGACGCACCGTCGTGCTCCTGATCGACAATTCCCTGGCCGCGCAGACGCCGGATTCCATCGATGGAAGCTCCGATCCCGCCATCGCCCTCGATCGGCACAAGAGCAGCGCGAAGGAACTCCTCGGCACGCTGTCTCCCAACGACCGCGTGGCGCTGATCACACTGGCGCGCCCCGCCCGGGCGATCGTGCTCCCCGCCTCGTCAGACCTTGATGCCATCGGGCGTTTGATCGACGAGATCCCGCCGACCGACGCCCCGGCGGACCTCCCGGGCGCCGTCCCGCTGATCGCCGGTGTCCATGGAGCAGAGGAGTCCGGGGCGCCGCAGCCGGTGTCCGTGGCGCTGCTCAGCGATTTCCTCCGAGGATCGGCCGAACTCTCGGCGGCGCTCCCCGGCATCCCCGGCGCCGATGAGACCACCATGATCATCGCCACGACCCCCCGCCCGGCCCCGGGCGCGAACACGCAGGTCGTCTCGATCAACCCGCTCCGCGCCGTCAGCCTGGACAATGACCGATCGCCCGAAGCCGGGCAGCGATCCATCCAAGCCCGCATCGAACTCCGACGCACGGGCGATGACCTCTCCTCGCCGCATTCGGTCCCCGTCCGCGCCTCGGCGGTGAGGATCGATGGCCGGCCCGCCGGCCCCGTGGTCTCGACACGCGCTCGCTTCGAGCCGGGGGCCGACACCGCGAGCGTCGGCGTCCGGATCCCGATCGATCCGGAGGATGCCGGCGACGCATCCGTCCGGCGCGGCGCGTCCGCGGACATCATCCGCGTCGCCATCGATGATGACTCGATCGCGGGCGATGATGTCGCGCTCCATGTCCTCCCGCGACGCGAGGCACTCCGCGTGGTCGTGATCGCCCAGCGCCGCTTCGGAGGGCTGCCCTCGCCCGACCGGCTCGCGCCGGCCGACTGGCTGCGTCTGGCCGCGCAGCCCGCGGAACAAGCACCCGTCGAGGTGCTGGACCTCGAACCAGCCGCGGTCGATCGCGCCGCACTCCGCGGACTCGACGCGGCGCTCGTTCCCCGTCCGGACCTCCTCTCCGACACCGCATGGCTCGCGCTCCGCGAGTTCGCCGATGCCGGTGGGCTCGTGCTCATCACCCCGCCCGCAGAGTCAAGCGTCGCGCTCTGGGCGGATGCGATGGTCTCCGCATTCGGCCTCAGTTGGCGGATCGCGCGCGAGCCGATCGCCTACGAGCCGCCCCGCCCGCTCGCCGCCGAGCAGCCCGACACACCCCTGCTCGCCTTCATCGGCGCCGAGATCGATGCGCTGGCATCGTCGGTGCGCATCAACCGGGCGCTCCCACTTGAGGCGCTCCCCGACGACGCCCAGGCGCTGCTCACCATCGATGCGCCGACCGGACCGACCCCCCTGCTCCTCGTCGCGCCGCCCGGAGGCGGCGATGAGGATGATCGCCCCCGTGGCGGGCAGTCGCGCGGTCTGCTCGCGTATCTGAGCGTGGCCGTGGATCTCAACTGGTCGGACCTTCCCGCCAAGCCGCTGATGGTGCCGCTGATCCAGGAGTTGCTGCGCCAGGGGGTCGGGGCCGCCGCCGGCGGCGGCGCGTCGATGGCGGGGCGGACGCCCGACCTCCCCGCCGGGGCCACGACCACGAACGCCGAGCCCCCCGCCCGCCAGCCGATCTCCGCGCAGCTCGCTGGCGACGATCCTTCGATCGATGACAGCGGCGTGATCGTTCGCGCTGGGCTCTACACAGCGCTGGACGCCTCGGGTCGCCCGGTGGCGCCGATCGCCGTCAACGCCGACCGACGGGCCGGTGATGTCGCCGGCAATCAACCCGAGGGCGTCAGAGAGTGGCTCGCCGGGCTGCTCCCGCCGGGTGTGGACGCATCGACCCGAGTGCTGCTCGTCGAACCCGGAGGATTCACCGAGCGCGGCGATGCCGAGTCCACCGCCTCCGGAGGCGCGTTCGCGCTGCTGCTCCTGGCTCTGCTCGCGGCGCTCCTCGAGACCGTGCTCGCGAGGCTCTTCTCGCACGCCCAACGCGACACCCCCGGGCTCCAGTCCGCAGAGACAGCGATGCGCCCCAGCGCGGGGAAGGGGGCCGAGGCATGATGAACGCTCTCTCCCACCCGGGCCAATCGCTCACCGCAGCGCTCGCCCCACTCCTGGATCTTCAGAACCTCGACCTGGGCGGCGAGGGCGTCCGGTTCGGATTCGAGCGCCCCCTCGCAGCCTGGGCGTGGCTCCTGATCATCGTCGGCATCGTCGCGCTCGCGGGATGGTCCTACCACAGGCTGGTCGGCGGCCGCCTCGCCCGGATCGCGCTGTCAGGAGTCCGCGCCGCGATCCTGCTCGTGATCGTCCTGCTGATCACCGGGCCGCAGCTCGTGCAGCGCACCGAGTCGCGTGAGCAGGACTGGGTCATCGTCCTGATCGATCGCTCCGCATCGCTCACCTTGGGTGATGTCCAGACCGAGCCGGGCGCCCCGCGGATCACGCGGGAGCAGCAGCTCCGCGCCGCCCTGGCCGATTCCTGGGCGATGTGGCAGGAACTGTCGCGGAATCGCACGATCGTCTGGCTGGGGTTCGACGCCGGCGCGTTCGAACTCGAGACCCGTCGCGGCGACTCCGAACTCGAGTCGATCGCCCTCGACGAGGCCGATGGGCTCAAGACCGCCCTGGGAGCGGCGCTCTCCCAGGGCGTCGCGCGGGCCGCGGCCCGCCCGCTGGCCGCGGTTGTGCTCGTCTCCGATGGCCGCTCGTTCGATCGCACCGAGCGTCGAACGCTGCGCTCGCTCTCGATCGACGGCGTGCCGGTCCACACCGTGGCGCTCGGCTCGCCCACGCCGATGGGTGACATCGGCGTCGCCCGCGTCGATGCGCCCTCGACGGCGTTCGTGGGCGACATCGTCCCCGTCCGCATCGATCTCGAGCGCCTCGCGACGCGCGATGAACTCAACTCGGGCAGCGCTACCACCCGCGTGCAGCTCATCGATCGCGCGACCGGGATGGTGCTCGATGAGACCGAGGTCGCGTTCGATGCCCCAGCGCCCTCATCCGCCGACCCCGCGGAGTCAGAGCCGCTCGATCCCGACGCCCCGCCCGAGCAGGTGGTGACCCGCGCGGCCGCGGTGCTCACCCATCGCGCCGAAGGCCAGGGCCAGCGGGATTGGGAGGTCCGCATCGCCTCCGATCGAGCGGATCTGATCCCGGAGAACGATGCGCGGACGCTCAGCGTCGCCCTCACCGACGAGCCGTTCCGCGTGCTTTACATCGATGGATACCCGCGGTGGGAGCAGCGTTTCCTGAGAACCGTGCTGATCCGAGAGCGATCGATCGTGTCGTCCAACCTGCTGCTGGCTCCGAATCGCCGATTCACCCAGGAGGGCAACAAGACCCTGGAGTCCATCCCCTCGTCTCCGGAGGAGTGGGCCGAGTTCACCGTCGTGATCCTCGGCGATGTCAGGCCCGATGTGTTCACAACAACGCAGCTCGAATTCCTGAAGCAGCACATCGCCGAACGCGGTGCCGGCCTGATCTGGATCGGCGGCCCCGGCGCGATGCCCGACGCGTGGTTCGACACACCCCTGGCAGAACTGCTCCCCATCGTGCGCGGCACGGCGAGCACCCAGCCCATCGGCATCCCGATCACCGTCGCCCCGACCGACGCGGCCTCCCGCCTCGGCGTCATGCAGATCGGCGAGCCAGGGCAACCCGCCTGGCCCGCGGAGATGACCGATGCCTCGCTCGGCTGGCCACAACTGTTCTTCGCGCAGGCGTTCCCGCCCGGCACCCTCAAGCCCACGGCCGAACCGCTCGCGATGGCGGTCGCGCCGGGGCTGGCAGAACCGGCCCCGATCGTGCTCTCCATGCGATACGGCGCCGGGCGTTCGCTCTATGTCGCGACCGACGAGACCTGGCGCTGGCGGTACGGGCGGGGCGAGATCCGCTTCGAACGATTCTGGCTCCAATACATCCGCATGCTCGCCCGCTCGACCCTCGGAAGGATCGGCCAGCGATTGACCTTCGCCGCCGCCCCGGAGCGCGCTGTGCTCGATCAACCCGTCAGGATCGTCGTCGAGCTGCTCGATCAATCGCTGATCGATTCGGCCTCCTCCGAGATCATGGTGACCCTCCGACGCGACGCCACACCGGGATCGTCCGATGGCGTTCCGGAGGAGATCGAGGTGGCGCTCACACCCGCGGAAGGACGCGGCTCGGTCTACGAGACCATCTGGCTGCCGGCCGAACCGGGGCGATGGACCGCGTCGATCACCGATCGAGCCACGCTCGGAAGCGTGGACCCCCTCGAGATCGTCGTCGCACCTCCCGACGACGAACTCCGCAACGCCCAGGCGGACCACGCCGCGCTGCAGCGCCTCAGCGCCGCGACCGGCGGCATCAGCATCCCCGCCGATCGCATGGGCCAGCTCGCCGATGCGATCCCCAACCGCGAGGTGCGCCTGGTGGGCGAGCGGGCCGAGTCCCTCTGGGACACACCGCTGGCGTTGATCCTGGTGCTCACGCTTCTGCTGCTGGAGTGGGTCGGGCGGCGGCTCATCCGGCTGGTCTGACGCCCGCTCAGCGCCTGTTCCGGAAGTCATCCCAGCTCGGCGCCGGCCGATCCGCGTCGCGTCCGGATGCATCTCCGCCCGGACCCGGGCCGGGGCCCGGGCGCTGCGCCTCCCGATCATCCCACGATCCATCCTCGTCCACCGCGTCGCCAAAGCCCTCGCCGGCGGTCTCGACCGTCTCAGTCAGCCCCATCTCCCTGAGCAACTCGATCTCCCGCTCGAACTGGTGCGCGGGCACCGTGAGGATGCACCCGCCGGCGCGGAGCGTGGCGTGCTCTCCGAATCGTCCCCCCCAGAAGGTGAACGCGAGCTTCATCTCGAACACATTGATGAGCCGCAGCTCCGAGAACGGGATCCGCGCCCCGCCGCTCGGCGCCAGCCGCCCGCCATCCTGCATGATGTGCAGCGCTTCGGCGTCGGACGCGAATCGGACCGACTGCGGGAACTTCCAAGTCCAAGGCATGAAGAAGGCCAGGCACCCGTATCGCTTGGGCATCTCGCCGGGCGCGAACACGAACATCGTCGATCGCCCGGTGAACGCGTCGCCCTCCGGGCCACGCTCCATCGGGAACTCCGAGATCAGCGCCCGCCACCCGCGCTGCATCCCGCTGAGCACCGACGACACGATCCCGAACGCCGTGATCGCCAGCACCACGCCGCCCATGATGACCCATGTGTACCAGTACACGCTCGCCCTCCATCCAACGCCGGTGAGTGTATCGCTCGCTCCGGCTCAGTCCGCCGGCGGCCAAGCCCCCCGCCCCTCGCCCATCAGCGCGCGCACCCGAGCCTCGCGCTCCAGCAGCTTGGGCGGCACCGCGATCTCCAGCGGATACCCGACGATCCGCACCCGCGCCAGACCCGTGTCCGCCGGGTTCACACGCGCCTCCTCGATCGCGGCCCACGGGATCGAGATCCCCTCCTGGAAGCTCGCCGCCGGCGAGATCAACCGCAGGTGAAGATGGTCGTCGTCGGCCACATACCGCGCCAGCACGCGATACCAGCGATGCCGCGAGAGCAGCAGCGTCGTCGTGCCCGTCGCGCTCACCGAGCCGGGCGAAGGGCGAACACCGGGGAACCGCCGCGCCAGATCGAACCACCCCGACATCAGCGTCTGAACGATCGAGATCGGGAGCCACAGGAACAGCACGCCCATCACGCCGGCCAGGATGACGATCAGCAGATTCATCGTTCGATCGATCGAAGCCCGTGCGGCACCCGATGCCCCCTCACCCCACGCCGGCCTCCACGGCCGCGCCCGCCGGCGGATGCGGCACCGCGTTCGGCGGCGGGAGCCGCAGATACCGCGCCAGCCGGAAAGCCCCAAGATAGAACGGAACCGTATCCACCAGCGCCGCCAGCATCTTGAACATGTATCCCGTGAAAATGAACAGCAGCAGCTGCGGCCAGATCGGGTCCGCCTCGTCCACCGGCAGCGCCCGCGCATAGAAGTGCGTGATCAGGATCACCGCCGTCGTGTCCACGAGCTGCGACACCAGAGTCGAGCCGTTGTTCCTCAGCCACAGATGCTTCCCACCGGTCCACCGCTTCCAGAAATGGAACACATGCACATCGATGAGCTGCGCCGCCAGGTACGCGACCATCGAGGCCGCCACCGCCCCGAACGCCAGGTTCCTCACCTGGAAAAGCGTCCAACCGGTCTCGCGGTACACGCCGCCCGCGGCATCCCATTCCGGCACCGGTGGCATCCCCGTCACCGGATCGACCGGGGCGAATCCCGGGAGCGCCGCGCCGAGCCACAGGATGAACACCACCCAGAGGTTCAGCGCGAACCCCACCCACACCACCGCGTTGGCCCGCCTCCGCCCGAACAGCTCGGAGATGAAATCCGTGCACAGGAAAGTCAGCGGATACGGGAGCACGCCGACCGCCACCGCGAACACCAGGTCCGTCGGATCCGCCGGATCGCCCACCGACAATTTACCCAGCTTGATGAACCGCGTGATCCCGAGGATGTTGAGCATCGCCAGCGTTCCGAGGAACAACCCGGCGAAAACAAGGAACACCCGCTCGCGCCGACGGTGGACCACTTCCTCGGTCAACGCTGGCAACCCGGGGTACGCGTGCTGGCGCGATGGGAGCGGATCGGGATGCAGATCGCCCGTTACGACGGTCCGATCGTTGGACATTGGGTCGCCCTCCTTCGTGCCGGCGCCGCCCCGCGGGCCGGTTCATCGCCACAGGATGCCCCCGCGATTCGGCTGGCACCATCTTGCCGATGCGTGCCGCTGAAGCGCGCGGTTGGATCGCCCAATTTCACAGCCCGTCCCCCGATCGGGCGCCGGGCCGCATCTCAACACCCCGCATTCACCTTGTACACAATGGGCAATCGATGCGCCGCACAAATGGGATGATCGTATTTTGTTAGGATTTTATCCCTAGAAATTCACGCTTCCAACACGAATCACGCCTCCAACGGACCCAGATCGCGTACATTCCCGTGAATCGATTACCGGCGCGGGCGATGGTCGCCCGGGCTGGCCATCATGTGGCTGAATCATTTTTGGAGCATCACCATGCACACAGCCATGAAGAAGAAGATGGGCGGCTTCACGCTCATCGAACTGCTCGTCGTGATCGGCATCGTTGCGTTGCTGATCAGCATCCTCCTGCCGGCCATGAGCGAAGTCCGCCGCCAGGCGCGCATCGCGGTCTGCACCAACAACCAGCGCCAGCATGTGCTCGGCGCCAGCAGCTTCGGCGCCTCCAACGGCGACACGCTGCCCAACGCCCCGGCCGTGCCCGGTGGCATCCCCCAAGCCCAGCTCGATTCGGTCTATGGACCGCGCAACTCGATCTCGAACTTCTACGCCGGCCCCGATGAGATCGTCTCGGCCAACGGCTTCCGCTGGTCCTCGCAGGTCACCCACATGCGGGCCGCGTACCAGCTCATCGACCACCTGAACGACGGCGACCCGACCGGGCTCTTCAGCGCTCAGGGCACCAACGGCTACTCCGGATACTGGCACTTCCTGTCCGAGTTCATCGTCGAGGGCGAAGGCTACGACGCCCTCCAGGATGTGTTCGTCTCGCCGGCCCATCCCGGCGCCTCGGAAGACTTCGCCTTCATCCGCCAGCTCTCGCGCGAGGAGCAGGGCGAGCCACTCAACCGCTCCGACCTCGCCGGCCTGGGCGTGCAGCACGGCTCCTACCGCTATGTCACCAGCGCCATGACGCAGCCCCGGATGTGGCAGTGGGGCAACAACGGCGCGACCGCTCTTTACAACCACAACCTCGGCAACGCCGGCAACCAGCCGTTCGTCGGCGGCGCCACCGCCATCACCGAGCGCCTGACCTGGTTCAAGCGCAACCCGTACGCCGATGTGTCTTACCCGTCCTCCAAGGTGTTGTTCTTCATGTACAACCCCTGGCACAACCCCGATCGGGATGTGTTCTGGGAGCCGGGCGCGACCTCCGTCGTCGGACTCGCCGATGGTTCGGCCCGCGCCGTCGTCGCCTCGCGTGATGCCATCACCGTCGCCGACGATGTCGCGACCGCCAATCGCCAGCGCGCCGAGAACGCCGGCCCGTACTTCACGACCATCTTCTTCACCAACTTCCCCGGTGGCGGGTTCATGCAGACCTACTTCTCCGCCACCAACGGCGGCATCAAGGGTCGTGACCTCCCGTAACCTGTTCACCGTGAACGGCTGAGCAAACTCGCCCGCACCCACCGGGTGTGACAACGAGAACGCCCGTCCACGCGACACGCCAGGCAACGGCCTCGGCGAACACCACGCTTGGCCGGGCGTTTGCTCTTCCCCGATCCGCCAGCGGGCCGCGAACACCTGCGGTCGCAGTTCACGGCCCGCCCCGCACATCAATAACAAACGCACACGACAAGAACGAAAGCACAAGGAGTTCCACACATGAATCAGAAAGCCATCAAGGCCGGCATCGCCGTCGTCTGCCTGCTCCTCGCGGGCGTCATCCTCGCATGGCAGTTCGGCGTCTTCGGCGGCGGAGGCGGCGGAGGCGCCGGAGGCGGGGGCATCGGCGAGACCGGCCCCGTCGGCGATGCGGCCATCATGAGCGAATCGGAAATCGAAGCGCTCGAAGACGATGGCGCCACCAACGCCGGTGCGCACACCGGCAAGCCTCGTCGCGTCCAGCGCTGAGCCGCCCTCACATCACGCTCAGACAACCCTTGACCGCCGTTTCACGGCCCAAGGAGTCTCACGCATGAACCAGAAGACCATGAAGGCTGGCGTCGGCCTCGTCTGCCTTCTCCTCGCGGGCGTCATCCTCGCGTGGCAGCTCGGCATTTTCGCCAGCGGAGGTAGCGGAGGCACCGGCGGCGGGGGCATCGGTGACACCGGCCCCGTCGGCGATGCCGCCATCATGAGCGAGGCCGAGCAGGAGGCCCTCGAGGACGAGGGCGCCACCAACGCCGGCGCGCACACCGGCAAGCCAACCCGCGTACGCCGCGACTGATGCGTTGAATTCGCGCTCAATCGCTCACTCACCGCGCTGTTTCCGGCGGTCGAGGCGCCCCAGGGGACGCCTTGCCCGCCGGAAACTTTCGTTCCGCCCAAGCGCAACGAACCCCGGAAGCACCGCCGGGCCACGACCGCAGGAGCCATCGAATGCTCATCGCCGGGATCGACGAAGCCGGGTACGGGCCGCTCCTCGGGCCGCTCTGCGTCGCGATGACCGTCTTTAAGATCGATCCGCCACGGGAGGCGCGAGCCGCAAGCACCCACGCCGCGGACACCCTGCCGGACCTCTGGCACGCGCTCCGCCCATCCGTCGTCCGCGAGCCGCGCGATGCGGGCACGACGGCCGTCGCGATCGCCGATTCCAAGCGGCTCAAGCTCCCAAACAACCACAAGACCATGCACCCGCTCAGGCACCTCGAGCGCGGAGTGCTCACCCTCGCAGGCGATGCCCTCTCGCGCGCCCGGTGCGATCTGTCCGCGTGCGCCGCCTGCGGCGCCACCCCGCCGATCGATCGCCTCTGGTGGTCGGGACCGCCCGTCCCGCTCCCGCTCGGAAGCACGCCCGAAGAGCTCGCGCTGCTCCGCACGCATGTCGAGGCGACACGCCGACGCGTCGGCGTCGAAGTGATCGAGGCACGGTGCCTCGCGATGGATGCGCCGGAGTTCAACGCAGCGCTGCGTGATGCCGCCCGCGCACCCGATGCCGCGACGAGCGAACCCGGAGAGCATCCGGATCCCAGCAAGGCCCGGGTGCTCTGGGCGCTCGTCGCGCAGCACCTCAGAAGGGTCTGGCACTCCCGCGAGGCCGCGGCCGCGGGCATGGACGAGACCTCCGATCCCCCGAGGGTCATCGTCGACCGCCAGGGTGGACGCACCGATTACCTCTCGCTGCTCGCCGAAGCGCTCGACGCGGCCGATGTGCGCTGCCTCGGACGCACGAGGGATGCCAGCGCCTACGAGGCGGTCTCCTCCGGCACAAACCCACGCCGGCTCCGCGTGATGTTCCGCACCGAGGCCGAGTCCAAGGCCATGCCGGTGGCGCTCGCCTCCATGCTCGCCAAGCTCGTGCGCGAACTGTGGATGAACCGGTTCAACGCCTACTGGTGCGCGCAGATGCCAGAGCTCAAGCCGACCGCCGGATACACGCTCGACGCCCGCCGCTGGCTCACCGATGCGGCCCCGATGCTGGACACAGAGTGTCGCGCAATGCTCTGCCGCGCGCGCTGAGCCGATCCGCGCCCTCGATCGCTCAGTCCCGGAGCTTCCGTAGCGTGCTGATCGTGATGAACGCTCCGACAACGGCGAACGCGCCGCCGAGTATCGGCGTGAGCCACGCGGAATCTTCCACGCCCGGCTCGATCACGGAGATCTCCGGGTCATCCGGCTTGTACGAAACGCTGACGGTCGATCCCGCAGCGAACCGACGCGCGAACGCCTCCGCCTCGCTCCGATCCCGTGTCGAGTACGAGGCATTGAAGGTCAACCGCTCGCACGCGTAACGCCTGCCGTCGACGGTGAAGTACACCGTGACCTTCGGCTTGTAGCTCGTGCGACCGCGGCGGCCGGACTGCGCGACCACCTCGCACGACTTGACCCCGCCCGACGCGGTCGGCCAGCTCTCGCTGGCCCTGGCGTGCTTCAAAGATCCCACACCAGCGACCAGCCCGACCCCGCCGGCGATCATCACCCCGACGCCGATGAACACACCGATCAAAGCCTGGAACACCGACTTCCCGGACAAGGGCGACCGTGGCATCGCAGTGACCTCCCGCGGCACACCAAGCCGCAATTCCCATCACGAGCGGTCCTTGTACCGCCCCCCGACAGACCGGTCAATGTGATGACGCCCCGCCGGACCCCGCCGCGCAAGCAAGCAAGCAAGCAAGCAAGCAAGCAAGCGTTCAGCCCGGCCCGAAGACCGCTCTGCCCGGCTCAGGGAACCCCATCGCCGGACGCACGAGCCCCAGCACCGGCGTCAGCGGGATCGCCAGCAGGGCCGTGAAGGCCGAGGAACCCAGCCGTTCGAGCAGCTCCGCGCCGGCTCGTCCGAACTCGATCGCGTCGTACGAGTCCCGCACCGAGAGCATCGTCACGATCAGCACCTGCGCCACCGACATCGCCAGAAGCACCACGAACGGCGTGGTGAAGATGTTCCGGCTCAGCAGGATCGCACGCATGTTCACCACGAGGTAGCTCGCCGCGATGCACCCGATCGCCCCCGGACCGAGCACCACCGTGTCGATCCCCCGCGTCGTCGGCACCTGGTGAAGCAGGTCCAGCGTCAACCCGATAAGCAGACCGGCCCAAAGCGAGGCGCCGGGGCTGGCCCACAACGCCACATACACCAGCACGATGAACAAGAACGACGGCGCGATCGGCGTCGCCCCGAGCTGCAGCGCATCGCGGAGACCCCACTCAGCCCCCGCGGCCACCCACATCAGCATCAGCAAGGCAAGCGGATTCATGGGGCTTCGCTCCCCTCGTCAATCGGTTCGCCATCGTCGAGCGGCACCAGCACGATCACGCTGCGCAGCCGCTGGATGTCCGCGATCGGCGCGACCCGCAGCACCCGGAACAGCGGCTGCTCCGTCGGCTCGATCGCGATCACGCGCCCGAGCACCGCCATCTGCGCCGAAGATGGCCAAGACTCGTCCAGCAGCCTCACGATGTCACCAACGGCCACGGGGCTCCGGTCATCGGCCCCCACCCCGAACTCCGGATCCACCAGCGTGCCATCCCCCGCCGGGCGGAGCTGGCACCTCTTCAGCGCCGCAAGCGCCTCGGAGGTCGGCGGATACTGCTCGCCACGCTCATCGCTCGGGATGATCACCCCGACCATCAGCGGCGCATCGCGCCGATCGTCGGTGATCAGGTGCGCCGTGGAGACCGTCGCCGACACCCGCGTGACCTGCCCGACGAGCTGCTCGCCCCGCCGCGAGAGCACGATCGCCGCGTTCGTCACGCCGTGGAACGAGCCGCGGTCATAGTCCACCGTGCCCGCGGGCAGGTTCACACCGACCCGCCGGGCCTCGAGCTGCCGCACCGCGCCCGAACGCCGCGCCGTCACGCGCTGCAGGTCCTCCAGCAGCGCTTCCAGCTCGTCGATCCGCGCCAGCGACTGCAGATACAGACGAGCCAGCCGATCCCGCTCGAGCGTCGCCGCTTCCAGCGTCGTCCGGTCGACCTCCCCAGCGCCCACCATCCCACCATCGCGCAGCCATGTCGCGATCCCGGAAAGCGGCGCCGCGAGCGGCGCGATCACAGTCATCAACGGGCCACGGAACACCGACACCCAGCCCGTCGCGCCAAGCGGGAGCAGCGCGAACAGCAGCAGCCCGAGGGTCGCGAGCATCAGCGGGAGCGGGTTGCTGTGGCTCCGTCGTGGCATGGGCGGCTCGTGCGGGAGCCCGGGGCCGGATCCCGCGCCGGCCCGCTCCCGACCCCGCGTGCGGGGATTCGCTCAGTGATCGAGATTGCTCTCGAGCGTGTCCTTCCAGATATCGATGTTCTCGAGGAAGATCGCCGTGCCCGCGGCGACGCAGGTCAGCGGATCCTCCGCGATCTTGACTTCCATCCCCGTCGCCTTGTGCAGCACCACATCCAGCCCCCGGAGCAGCGCACCGCCGCCCGCGAGCATGATCCCGTTGTCCACCAGGTCCGCCGCCAATTCGGGCTCGGCCTTCTCGAGCGTGCGCGTTACCGCTTCGACGATCGCGTTGACCGGCTCCTGCAGCGCCTCGCGGATTTCCTCGGAAGTGATCACCGTCTTCCGTGGCAGCCCCGTGACCACATCGCGCCCCCGCGCCTCCATCGTCTTCTCCTCGCCCACTTTCGCCGCCGAGCCGATCTCGATCTTGATCCGCTCGGCCGTCTGCTCGCCGATCATCAGGTTGTAGGTCGCCTTCATGTGACGGATGATCGCCTCGTCCATGTCATCACCGGCCACGCGGATCGACTCGCACACCGCGATATCCGCAAGCGACATGATCGCCACCTCCGTCGTCCCGCCACCAATATCAACGATCATCGACGCCGTCGGCTCCGCGAACGGAAGCCCCGCGCCGATCGCCGCCGCCACCGGCTCCTCGATCAGGTACACCAGCCGGGCCCCCGCCCGCTGCGCCGATTGCTCCACCGCCTGCTTCTCCACCGCCGTGATCCCTGAGGGAACCGCGATCACCACCCGAGGCCCGATCAGGCGATGCCGACCCGACACCTTCCGGATGAAGTACGAGAGCATCGCCTCGGTGATCTCAAAGTCAGAGATCACCCCATCCTTCAACGGCCTCACCGCCGTGATCGAACCGGGCGTCTTGCCCAGCATCTCCTTCGCACGCCAACCCACCGCCTGCCCGTTGTTGAGCACCTTGTTCGTGCCCTTGTACACCGCCACCACCGATGGCTCGTTCAGAACGATGTCCTCCCCGCGCACGCACACGAGCGTGTTGCAGGTGCCAAGGTCGATTCCCATGTCGACCGAGAACCAGGAAAGCATCGAATCAAGCCAGCTCACGCGGTGTCCTTGCTGGAAAACGCGCCCGATCGGAAATCCCACCCCGGTCCGACGGGCGGCCCGCCCGAACCGCGGGCGAACCAGTGTCCGGAAATACTATACACAATGTGTAGCGACCCACCGACCGGGCCGGGCAGCATATGGGGTGTCTGACGGGGGCTGGCAAGGGCGATGTCCGCGGGTGCCGGGTCCGCCGGCGGGCCACAAACCGCCCCAGCCACACCCTGGCCCCACGCGGGCGCCCCCCGAACATCGGCGATCGCCCCCTCAGAACACCAACGCCCGGCACGCCGCCCCCGGTCCGCCGCCTGCCCGCCACTCACCCCAGCTCGACCGACCAGTACGCCTCGTCCAGGAACGCCTTCCACGGCTTGTACTTCTCATGACCGAGCCGCACCGCGATCAGCGGGTTCTTGCGCGGCTGCACCGGCCGCCGGATCAGCGCCATCCGCGCCTGCTCCGGTGTCCGCCCGCCCTTCCGGGCGTTGCAACACACGCAGGAACACACCAGGTTCGTCCAAGAGTCGCCACCCCCCTGCGCCCGCGGGAGCACATGGTCAATCGACAGCTCGCTGGTCGGGAAGTGCCGCCCGCAATACTGGCACTGGTTCCGATCGCGCGCGAACAGGTTCCGCCGGTTCAGCTTCACCCGCTGATCCGGGAGCCGGTCGTACCCGTGCAGCCGGATGATCTTCGGAACCGCGAGCGGCACCCGGACCGTCTTCACCCAATCATGCGAATCCGGCTCGAGCTGCCGGGCAAGCTCCGACACCTCCGCCCACGACGAGAAGTCGTACGAGAGATACTGCCCATCCTCGACATGGATCACTTCCGCAAGCTCGCGCGTCAGCATCGCGAAGGCACGCCGAGCCGAGATCACCCGGATCGCGACCCACACCTTGTTCAGCACCAGCACCTTCGCATCGAGCCCGGAAGCGAGCACGCCGGCATGCCCGCCGGCCGCGTACCCGCCGGGCATCAATCGCCCGCCGGCATCATCCCCCTGCTCCAACTCGTCCTGGAAACCGCCATCAACGGACTCGCGCCCGCCCGCCTGCCCCTCATGCCCTCGGAAACCGGGTGAGTGCGACACCTCCGCCTGACGGCGCCCGCTCTGCATCGCTCGCTTGGAGGCCTTTCGGGCCATATCTGCTCCCGGTCAGGGCGATCCGATGCCCGCCCGTCGGAGCAAACCGTAGCCCCAGCCAGACCCCGAAGCAAGACAAAACCCCCCGCGCCAC
Source organism: Phycisphaerales bacterium (assembly GCA_052168315.1). GTDB lineage: Bacteria > Planctomycetota > Phycisphaerae > Phycisphaerales > UBA1924 > JBQLZO01. The sequence goes on from JBQLZO010000046.1 coordinate 99,882, forward strand.
CCGCCTCCGCACCCCACCCGTTGTGTCCCACCTACAGGATCACACAACCTTGACACAACGCCCCCCCATCGGACGGCTTCCGCGCCCATCGCCCGATGAACACCCCGCCCCGCATCCGCTTCACCCGTTCAACACTCCCACCGCTCGCTCCACCACCGCATCGATCTTCACAAGCTCACCCTTGCCCGAATCCCGACGGGCCTTGAACTCCACCGATTGCTCAGCCAGCGCCTTGTCGCCGATCGTGATCCGCACCGGCACGCCGATCAGGTCCGCATCCTTGAACTTCACGCCCGGGCGCTCATCACGATCATCGACCAGCACATCGCACCCGGCATCCGCCAGGCGGCCCGACAACTCGCACGCCACACGCATCGCCTCGCTCGTGGGATCAACATCCATCGGCGTGATGACCACATGGAACGGCGCGATCGCCGCCGGCCAGATGATCCCATTGTCATCGTGCGACTGCTCCACGCAGGATGCCACCGTCCGGGACACGCCGATCCCATAGCACCCCATGATCACCGGCTGCCGCTCCTGCTTCTCGTTGAGAATCTCAAAGCCCATCGCGCTGGAGTACTTCGTGCCGAGTTTGAAGATGTGCCCCACCTCGATCCCCCGCCGAGCCTCAAGCGACACGCCCTCGGCCTTCGGCGAAGGATCGCCCGGCATCGCGTTCCGAATCTGCGCCACTTCGAAGAACTTGTCCCCCGCCCCCATCGCCGCAACCGGATCCTTCCCAAGATCCCGCTGCCAATTGAAGTGCTTCACATGGAAGTCCTTCTTGTCCCCGCCGGTCACCCAGAACTGCGGCTTGCCCTTCGCATCGTCCGTGCCGACCGCCGCATCATAGTCGACGATCATCAGCACGCCGGCCTTGCCAACCGCCGCGCGCGGCGACACGAACCCAATCTCAAACCCCTTCGCCCGCGCCTCATCGGGATCTGCCAGCTTCAGCTTGCACTGCGCGATATCCCGCACCTTCCCCTCATTCACCTCGTGATCGCCGCGCACCACCGCGATGACCCACTCCTCGCCGTACTTCTCAAGGTCGGCCGGCGTCGAATCCACCTTGAAGACCACCGTCTTCAGCATGTTCGCCGGCTTCACCTTCAGGAATTTCACCACATCCTCAATACCCGGGCACCCGGGCGTGTGAACCTCCTCAAGGGCCCCGCTCGGCTCGCCCGCGAACCACCCCGCGCTCGGTGCTTTCACCGCGCCGATCTCACACTTCTCCACATTCGCCGCATACCCCGTCGCCGGACAGATCAGGATCGTGTCCTCCCCCGACTCCGCGTTCACCATGAACTCGTGCGATGCCGACCCACCGATCGGCCCCGCCTCCGCCTCCACCACCGTGAAGTCCAAGCCGCACGCCCGGAAGATCGCCGTGTACGCCGCGTACATCGCGTCATAGGTCTCGTTCAGCCCGCCCGGGCCCTCCACCCCCATGTGGAACGAGTACGCATCCTTCATCAGGAACTCACGGCAGCGCAGCAGCCCCGCCCGCGGCCGGAACTCATCGCGATACTTCGTCTGCACCTGGTACAGATTCAACGGCAACTGCTTGTACGACGACACCACCCCACGCATCAGATCCGTGATCACTTCCTCATGCGTCGGACCCAGGTAAGTATCGCGCCCGTGCCGATCCTCAAACCGGAACAGCAGATCGCCATAGTCATCGGCCCGCCCCGTCTCCTTGAGCAGCTCCGTCGGCGCGATCGCCGGCATCAGCAGTTCCGATGCCCCCGCCCGATTCATCTCACGCCGAACGATCGCCTCCACCTTCCGCAGCGTGCGATACCCCAGCGGCAGATACTCATACACCCCCGCCGACACCCGCTTGATGAACCCCGCCCGCGCCAGCAGCTGATGCGAGATCGCCTCCGCATCGCTGGGCGGCTGCTTGGCCGTCGGGATCAGCGTGCCCGACCAGCGCTGGATCTCACCCCGGCGGACCGTGGAAATGGCGGGCTCGGACGCGTGCGTGCCAGACGATTCGATGCTCTTGGCGCTCATGGTGCGCCGAGTGTAGCCCGCACCCGCGCCGGGTCGTCGCTCACCCACACCCGCACCCAGTCGCCCTTCGAGTAGTTGAACGCCCGCACAAGCCCCGCCCGCTCGGAATCGCTCAGCCGGGCCGCTTCCCCGGGCGTCAGGTCCACCACCACGAGCGCCCCGGGCGCATCCTCCATGGCGTCCGCCAGCCCGCCACGCCCAACCCGCAACGCCCGTCCGCCCGTGAGCAGCAGCATCGAGTCCTCCTCGTACCCCGCCAGCAGCACGGGACGATCCGCCGATGGATCCAGCCCCGCGATCCGCTCGCCGATCCGGCTCGACGCCCACAGACCCGGGGCCCGCGGGAGCGCCACGCCAAAGACCACCCCAGAGATCCCGACCGCCGCCACGATCGACAGCCCCTGCGCGAGGAGCCACCCGCGCCCGGCGCGCCACCTCGTCGCCATTCCCGCACCGATCACCACGCACGCCAGCAGCGTGCACGAGGCGCCGATCCACCCCGCCGCGTGCACCGGCATTCCGCGCGCCGCCATCTCTCCCTCCACGCCGCCATACGCCTCCCGCATCCCCAGCGCCAAGGCCACCGAAACGCCCACTCCCCCCAGCGCCAGCATCAGACCGATCCCCTGCCAGACCACCACCCCCAGCCTCGTGCCACGCGAACGCACCCCGGGCATCGATCCCGCCGAAGCGCCGAACACCGCCCGCGCGCTCAGCAGCGCGATCGCCGGGTACAACGGCAGCGTGTAGTGCGGCAGCTTCGTCGACACCAGTTCGAACACCACCCACGACGGCACGATCCAGCACAGCAGAAACATCTCCGCCGCCCGCGCACCCCGAACCCGTGCAAACACCCGCGCGAACCAACCCCCGCCTGAACCAGCCCCCACCCGGGCCCGTCCCGCACGACCGCGGCGCACCGCCCACACCACCCCCGCCGCCGTCAGCAGGCTCCCGGGCCAGAACATCACCGCGAGCAACACGAGGTGGTACCCCGGCGGGCCCCAGTGCCCCTCCTTCGCGGCACCCGCCCGCCCGAGCGTCTCATCGAACACCAGCCCCGCGTACGCCCCGAAACCGACCCGGTCCGCCACCGCCAGCACCCACGGAACCCCCACCGCCAGCACCAGGACCACGCCGATGCCAGCGCCAAGCCGAGTCATCCAACGCCACTCCCCCCGCGCCGCACCGAACGCCACCGCCGACAGCGCCACGACCATCGGTGTGATCGGCCCCTTCGCCATCACCCCCAGGGCCAACCCGCCCCACAACGCCCACCACCACCATCGCCCCACGCACCGCCACCTCAGCCGGGGCATTCCGTCCGCCTCCCCATGCACGCCCCGCTCGCGCCACCCACCCCAGAGCCCCGACATCGCCAGCGTTGTGCAGGCCAGCAGCAACTGGTCGCTCCGCGCCTGCCGACCATCCCAAAGCACCATCACGCAGCACAGCATCAGCGCGCCCGCGAGCCAGCCCACCCCCGGCGCGAACATCCGACGCCCGATCCGCCAGGTGATCAATCCCCCCAGTATCGCGCTCACCACCGACGGCAGGCGATACCACCCGATGTGCCCGCGCGACGGATCGGTCGATGGATCCGCCGCCGCCCCACCCGGCCCACCGCCCCCGATCCGCACGCTCAGCGCCTGCAACCAGTAGATCAATGGCGGTTTGTTCAGCCTCGGGCGGTCCTGGATCCGCGGCACCACCCAGTCGCCCGGGAACTCCCCCGACGCCATCTGCCAAGACGCCTGCGCGAATCGCGACTCGTCGCGGTCGACCGGCGGGAGCGCGAACACCCCAGGGAGCAGCGCGACAAGCCCCAGCGCCAGCAGCGCCACCCCGCCCAAGACCCCGTTGCTCCACGACCACCGGCGAACCCCGCTCATCCCGAAAGACTACTTCGGTTCACCCATCCGAACTTTCCTCGGCATCCCGCTCCAGCCGATCCGTGCCCAGCGCCAACACCACCGCCACCGCGCTCCCGCCCAGCACCCAGGCCCACGGCGCCCGATAGCTGGTAAACCCCCACGCCTCGGCCAGCAGGTGGTAGGCAATCACCATGCAGGCCAGCCCGACCACCCGACCGCTCACGGGGGTCAGCGGCCCGATGCCCGGCACCCGAAGCAAGAAGCCACCGCCCATCTCCCGCGCCGAGGCGAACGCGAGCACGCCGACGCCGATCAGGATCACGCTCAGGATGGTCATTCCGATCGCCATGGCTCGTCCCGGACTCCCCGCACCGGCATCGTTCCCGACCGAACCCGCCGGCATCTCGTGTGAGCGTAGCCCACGGCCACGCCCCGATCGCGCCCGCTACCCTCACAACCCATGGTCGATGTGCTCCTGGATGTGCTCATCCTCGCAGGCGGAATCGTCCTGCTGATCGTCGGCGGCGATCTGCTCGTGCGCGGAGCGGTCACGCTCTCGCTCCGCATGGGCGTCGCGCCGCTCGTGATCGGGCTCACCGTCGTCGCGTTCGGAACCTCAGCGCCCGAACTCGCGCTCAACATGATCGCGGCCGGCAAGGGCAACACGGGGCTCGCCTTCGGAAACATCGTCGGCTCGAACATCGCCAACATAGGGCTGATCATCGGGCTCCTCGCCCTGCTCAAGCCGCTCAAGGTCAATGCCGGGCTGATCAAGCGCGAACTCCCGATCATGATGTTCGTCACCGTGCTCGCGCTGGTCCTCGGCGCGATCACCCTGGGAACCCCCTCGCCACCTCCCGCCCCGGGCGCAGCCATCGACGCGCCCCCGCTCCCTCCGCCACCGGCGCTCCCCGGCTTCTCCGTGCTCGATGGGCTCATCTTGCTCGCCGCGTTCGTCGCGTTCCTGGTCTGGACCATCCGGGCATCTCGCTCAGCCGCCGGGCATCCGGGCGATGACATCGAACTCCAGCTCGCCGCGACCGAAGAGGTCGACCACGCGGACCTGAAGCGTCCTCTCGGGCTGGCGATCGTGCTCATCGTCGTCGGGCTCGCCCTGCTCATCGCCGGCGGGCAGGGTGCCGAGATCGGCGCTTCCGGCGTCGCCGCGGCCCTGGGAATGTCCAACGAGGTCATCGGGCTCACCGTCGTCGCAGTCGCCACCTCCCTTCCGGAACTCTTCGCCGGCCTCATGGCCATCCGACGCAATCAGGTCGATATCGCCGTGGGCAATGTCGTCGGCTCGAACATCTTCAACCTCGCGCTGGTGCTCGGTGCCACAGCGCTGATCGCCCCCGTTCCGGTCCCGCAGGGCGGCATCGTCGCCCTGGGAGTGATGACCCTTCTCTCCCTCGTGCTCATCCCGATGTGCTTCACCGCCGAGCGCACGATCGCGCGGGTCGAAGGAGCGATCCTCCTGCTCATGTACGCCGCGTACACGGGCTATCTCATCTTCCAGGCGATCTAAACCACCGATCGGCGAGCCCCCGGGGCTCACCCGAGACCCGCCCCGTTCACTCCGCGATGTCAACACGCAGCAGCGCCATCTCACAGCGCGACGACCCTCCGAACCCCATCACACGCGTCCGCTCGCTCGACCGCTCAAAGACCATCGCCGGTTCACCATCGAACTCCGCAAAGACCCGGACCACATCGCGCTCGAGGCGGGCCGCACCGAGTTCGATCCGCAACTCCGTGATCACCACGACGCCCCGAGGAACATCCGTACCCGCCGACTCCCCTCCCACCCAGCACCGCACCCGTGCGATCCCGCTCACGCCCCCATCGGACCGCTCCTCCTCGCCCGCGCCGGACTGAACCACCCCCGCCGTCCGCCAGACGGCCCGGGATTCGTCCGGCGCCGGATCCACGCGCAGGCCATCCCGTGTTCCGCCATCCCGCGAGACGAAACGCAGGCGTGTGCCGCGCTCATGATTCACGGTCTCCAGCAGCCACACGCCGCCAGCATCTTCCCCCCGTCCCGCCGGTGGGACGAATTCCTCGGTGTGGGTTCGGATCGCGCCCGGATCCGAGCCGATGATCGACTGAACCGCTTCCCAGTCACCCGACCCGCCGCCACCATCAAGCCCGGTGCGCTGCTCCACGCCACCCCCATCGCCCGGCCCGCTCACCACCCTCGAGGTGCGATGAACAACGCCTCCCTCGAACCGCCGGTCCCGCACTTGAATGAACCGCATCCCGGATACCTCGCGCCCGCCGATGCAATCGCCGGCGGCGGAGAGGTTCGCGATTCTCATGCCGGGCGCGCCGCCAAATCCCATCGCTTCGAAGTACTCGCGCGGGTCCGGCGCGCGCCACACGCCATCCTCAATCCACGCCGAGCCCTCGCCGCCGTCGACCCCCGAGCCATCCATCGCGCCGCGCGACGAAACGCGATCGCCCGCCGATCGCAGGGCATCGGGCGCGATGATCGCGCCCCCGCTCCCGGCGCACCCCGAAACACCCGCTGCCATCCCCAGCACGCCCGCCACGCCGATCCGGAACACCCCCGGCGCGCGAACCCATAAGCGACTCCGATGTGATCTATGCACTGGCATTGCGCTCCTGCCGCCCGGGCCCGCCGCATCCCAACGATCGAATCGGATCGCCATCCGCATTCACCTTATACTCCACCGATGCAACGCCCACCGCATTCCCGACGCGATGCCGCCTCCCGCCCGGGCCCGCGCCCGCCCCATCATCGCGCACTGGCCCGCGCCGCCGGCCTGACCATCGCGGTCGCACCACTCGCATGCGCCTTCGTCGGGTGCGCCACCGAAAACCTCGCCGGCGCCAGCGATGATGCGACCTCCCTCCTGTCGGTACTCTCCGGGCCGACCCCCGCCGACGCGGCCGCGTGGGCGACCGACGAGTTCGATCCGGACAAGCGCCAGCGCGGCATCACCCTCCTCGCGAACGCGCCGTGGGGCGGAGAATCGGTGTATGTGGATCTCTACGAGGTCGCCGCGCAGGATGAAGACCCGGGCGTCCGAGCGGCCGCGGCCCGCGCGCTGGGACGGCACGGCAGCGCCCGACATGTCCCGCTGATCGTCCCAAATCTCGAAGCCGACTCCCGAATCCTCAGGTGGGAAGCCGCCAAGTCGCTCCAGCGACTCCACAACCCCGACGCCGTCAGACCCCTCATCGCCCGACTGGATCCCGGCGTGGAGCCAGCCGCCGAAGTCCGCGCCGCCGCGGCCACCGCGCTGGGCCAGTACGGAGAAACCGATGTCGTGCTCGCACTCATAGACGCCCTGAACGACCGCGATCTGGCCGTGAACGACGCCGCGCACCAATCGCTCGTCACGCTCACCGGCCAGGACCACGGGCTGGACACCAACGAATGGATCCGCTGGAGCAACCAGGCCGCGCGAGCCGGCACGGTCTTCGCAGAGCGGGGTGAGTTCATCTTCCCCGTGTTCGAACGCGATCGCTTCTGGTACGAAGTCGTCGTCCCGTGGATGGAACCTCCCAACGAGATCGCCGCGGCCCCGGCCGGAATGCCGGGCACGATCGTCCGGGCCGACACAAACCCGGGCGCCGATCCAGCCACCGGGCCGGGCGGACGGGTGATCCGCGCCGAGGACTCCGAAAGACCCGGACAATCGGGCCAAAACGGGCGATAACCACCGAAACGAGCATCCTCCCTCGACCGCGGGCTCGCGAAGTCCGATCCCCCTTTCGTGAGCCCCGGGCCATCCGCCAACACGCCGACCGCGGTCCACCCAATGGACGCGGAAGCTCCCCCCATCACCATCCATCCCTCCGTCGTGCGCTTGGGCTGGATGGACCACCTGATGCTGGCGCACACCGCAGACGAACGCGAGAGAACAAGCCTGGCCGCCATCGCGGGCAGCGTGGTCGTTGGCGTGATGCGCGATCAGCCAGAAGCCTCGCCGGTCCGTGCCGGAAGCGCCAAGCGTGTGCTCGTCGGCCCGTGGCTCATCTGCGGAAAGTGCGAACGCTGCCGCGCCGGACTGTCCGGACAGTGCCGATCCGGATCCATCCTTGGAACCCGCGCTGCGCCCGGCGGCCTCAGCGGCCCGGTCAGCGTGCCCAGAGCATCGGTCCATCCGATTCCCGATGCGCTCAACGATGAAGTGGCCTCCTTCGCCCCGCTCGTCGGGGATGTCGCCCACATGCTCCAACAGGTGGCGATCCGCGATCGAAACTTCGTGACCATCCTCGGGAACTCACCCCTCGCGATCGTCGCCGGGCAGGTGCTCACGCGCCACAACAAGGCCGTCCGAATCCTCGGCGACGAGCCGGAATCGCTGGCCTGCTGCGACAACCTCGGCATCAAGCACCGCCTCATGCACGAGGTCACCCGCCGGCGCGACCAGGATGTGGTCGTCCTGTGCGATCTACGCCCCGAAGTCGTCGACCTCGCACTCGCGCTGGTCCGGCCGCGCGGCGAACTGGCGATCAAGATCGCCCCTCCCACCGCCGCGTCGCAGGCGGATCCGCCCTCGCCCCGGCTCCCTCCGAGCGTGATCGACGCGATCGTGCGGATGGAACTGCGGGTCTCCGGAAGCTGGTTCGGATCCGCGCGGATCGGGCTCGCCCTCCTCGAACGCGGCGAGGCCGATGTCGTCCCGCTGATCGCACGCCGCATCGACCCCGCCACCGCGGTCGCCCTGCTCGCATCGACGCCGGATGCCGCCGACACCGACCTGCTCGCCTCCGGGTGCTCGCCTCTGGATCGCATGGTCGTGCGGATGCCCCGCTCCTGACCCCCCACATCGCGACCCGCCCCGCCCGCCGCTACCATCTGCGCATGGTGAGCCTGGCAAGAAAGTCACGAGCCAAAGCCCGAAACGAAGCGCATGAAACGGACGGGCGCGCCCCGGGCGACGATGAATCCGCATCCGCGATGTCAATCGATCACACCAACCTGCCAGCGGTCGCCACCGCCCGCCGGCACGAGGTCGCCCTCACCGGCGGAATCGTCGCCCCGGACATGATCCCAGCCGCCATCGAGGCCTGCCTCCTCGCCTCCGACAAGCCACTCGGGCACGCAAGGCTCATCCAGGCCCTCGGAATCGATGATGCCAAGGAATCGAAGGACGCGATCACCCAGATCATCGGCGCCCTCAACGACGAATACCGCATGACCGCCCGCGCCTACGAGATCGCCGAGGTCGCCGGGGGCTGGCGGATCATGACACGCCCGGAATACGCCGCGCCCGTCGCGGCCATCCAGGGGCTCCGCGACTCCGGAAAGCTCTCCAAGCCCGCGCTCGAAACCCTCGCGATCATCGCCTACAAGCAGCCCATCACCCGCGCACAGATCGAAGCGATCCGCGGCGTGGCGTGCGGCGAAGTGCTCAAAACACTGATGGAGCGAAGGCTCGTCGCCATCTCCGGACGCGCCGAAGAACTCGGGCGACCGATGCTCTACGCCACAACGCGGCAGTTCCTCGAAGCGTTCGGGCTCACCGCCGTCCGCGATCTCCCCACCATCGCGGATGTGCTCGCGCCGCCGGAGATCGAGCCGCCGTCCGATCCGCTCCCAGCCGACGCCTCCCACCCCCAGCAGGAAGAACCGCCCGCCGGGTCCGATCCCGGCGCGGGCCGATCGCCCGAAACCGACGCCCCGGACACCGGTTCCATGCAGCAGCCGCGCTGAACCGATCCACCCACCATGAGCCGCAACTCCATGAACATCCGTTGTTTCACCTCGCTCGCGCTGTCCGCCCTAGTCCTCGCCGTGGTCGCCGGCTGCGGCGGATACGAGCTCCACGGCCGCGTCGTCGCGGGCGATGCGTCCTACATCTCGATCGTGGATGAGGACCATCCGGTCCTGCTCGAATCACGCGGCGTCGGGGGAGCCAGCGTCCACCTCCAGGAGGATCCCGGAACGCTCCGCTCCCAGACGATCGCGCGGAGCACCACCAATCCCGACGGCACCTTCTCGCTCCCCGTGGATCGGATCGGCGCGGGAATGCTCGAATACGATGTCGGCCTGTTCGTCCGCAAGCAGGGATACGCGCCCGCAGAACTCCCATTCCGCCTGCCGGGCAAGGGAAAGGCCATCCTCGTCGTCCTCAGATCGGGCGAAGACCGAGCGATCGATGAGAGCTTCGATACGCTCTTCGAAGAAACCATCGACTCCTGGTAAGCGAATCCATTCCCGTGCGAACCAACACGACGGGAGGCGGGCGCCCCATGGCCACCCCCGCGACGCCTGAACTCACATCCACCGGACAGCCCGCGGCCCCCAAGCCCCGCAGCTGGTCCCCATTGCGCCGGCGCGGGCGTCAGCCCCGCCTTCAAGACGGCATCCCGGAAGACGAACGCCAGCCGAAGATCATCGGCAGGCGCTACCACCTCTACCCCCCCAGCGTTTTCTACATCGTCGTCACGATCTTCATCGGGCTCGGCGCTTTCAACGCCCAGAATAACCTTCTGTTCTTCGTCTTCGGAGCAACCCTGGCGACGCTCATCGTCTCGGGAGTGGTCTCCGGGTCGATGATGATGAGCGTCACAGTTCGACGCATCATCGCCAGCGACGCCCGCATCGGCCTTCCGGCGCCCATCACCTATCGCGTCACAAACCTCAATAAGCGCCTGCCGATGTTCGCCATCCGGATCAGGGAACTCCCCGCCCGCCCGTCCGCCGGACGCGCCGCCGACCAACGCACCCTCCAAGCCGCCGAAGGAGCGCTCGGCCCCGCGACCGCCTTCGCCGGGTTCGTCCCCCGGGGGGGCTCGATCGACGCACCTTCCAGCGCCTCGCCGCTCCGCGCCGGTGTAGTCGAACTGCACACCTTCGAGGTCTCCACGGTCTTCCCCTTCGGCATCGCGCGAAAGTCCGTGCGCTTCGCGCAGCCGAGCACCCTCGTCGTGCGACATCCCGAGGTGGCGCTCCCGCCCGAACGCCTCCCATCGCTCGCGGCCCCCGGACGCCCGCCCGGCGAAGCGAGCCGCACTCGCTCGACCTCCGGAGATGAGTTCTTCGGAATACGCGAGTACTCACCCGGAGATCCGCTCAGGCTCATCGCGTGGCGCGCATCCGCCCGCTCGGGCGAACTCCGAACACGCGTGAACGCCACCCCCCCACGCTCCGCGGTGCGACTCGTGATCGATCTCGACGGACTCGACGACACGCCGGTTCCGCTCTCCGATCCGGATGCGCCGCGCGGGCGGGAGGACCCGCTCGGGCGCGTTCTCTCATGGCCGCTCCGCGCGATGGGGTTCCTCGAAGATGCGCCCCGCGAGCAGCCGCCCCGGTTCTCCCAGATCGACCGGGCCCTCGCGCTGGCCGGGTCGCTCGCGAGCGCGCTGCTCACCCGTGGCGACGCCGTGGAGATCCGCGATGCCCACGGAGCCTTCGATGTCTCCATCGGGCAGGGTCAGCGCCAGCGAGAGCGCATCGCCCGCGCCCTCGCGATGCGCCGATCCAGCGGCACCGACGCCGCTGCGCCCTCGCCGCGCACCACCACACGCCCCTCATCCACCGTGACCATCACGCTCGCACCCGAGGGCCGGACGCCAACACGCGGCGAGCCCACCGCACCCACCATCACATTCGATGAGATCGACCGCGCCCTGACGATGCAGACCCGCCGCGCCGCCGGCGCGCACCGCACGACGCGATCGGCCCCGCCGCCCCGCAACTCGAACATCGACCCAACGAGCAACCCACCCGGCAGCCCCCAGCCCTCACCCCCGGCACGCGAGGAGCACACACGCGCATGACCATCGGGCGTCGGCTCAACCAGATGATCCACGCCTGCGTCGCGCTGAGCATCGCGGCGTACACGCTCGCCGCCGAGCAACCGGCGCTGCTCCTGATCGCGCTGGCCGTGCTCGGACTCGAGTTCGCCTTCGTCTCCCGGATCGGCGGGCGGGCCCTCCCGAGATGGGTCATCAACACCGCCCTCGTGCTCGCCACGATCTTCATCATCGTCGAACTCAACGCCGGAGGCGAGGGACGCGAGTTCGTCTCGGTCATCGGGCGCTACCTCATCATGCTCCAGTTCATCAAGCTCGCCGAACCGAAGACGCCCCGGAACCTCGGGCAGGCCCTCGCGCTCACGGCGATGCTCGCCGTCGGAGCGGTCCTCACCAATGTCGCACTCAGCGTCGGCCTGCTCCTGCTCATCTACCTGCCGCTGCTGCTGGCGAGCGTGGTCGTCTTCCAGCTCTACTCCGGCCAGGTCGAGACCTACGGGTTCGCCGACCCGCTCGCGCAGAACCACACCGCCCCGCCCGCGCGCCAGCAGCGGCCGAGCCCGGAGCCAGCGCCCGCCGCCCCCGCGATCGATCGCGCGGCATACGCCGCATGGAGCGCACGACGCGCGCGACCCATGCCCGCCGGACGCGGGCTCCCGCGCGCGCTGCTCGCCTCCATCGTGCTCTGCAATGTCGCCATCCTCGCCGGGAGCATCGCGCTGTTCCTGATCATCCCGCGCGGGATCGGAGAGTCGTTCCTCGGGGCCCGGCTCCCGACCTCGGCCGGCGGCGCCCGCGTCACGGGGTTCTCGCCGGATCTCCAGCTCGGCGGGACCGGAGTGATCTCAGAGTCCGCCGCCATCGCCCTCTATGTGCAGTTCTCGCGAGATGGCAATGTCGTCGGCGCACCGGGGCGCACCTGGTACCTCCGCGGCCATGTCATGGACGAGTACGACACCGACACCGGACGGTGGACCCGATCGGACAGCCGCGACCGCAACTCACGCGGCATCGTGCGATCGAACGCCGACGATCCCCTCGACCCAGAACCTCGCCCGGGCGACCTCGAGCAGGAAATCATCATCCGGAACCACAACTCCGAATACCTGTTCTCCGTGTTCATGCCCGTCGCCATCGAGCTGCCCGAAGGCCGCCGGCTCCGCTCGGACAGCATCCGCGAGGATGGAACAATCAAGGTCAGATCCGCGCGAGAGGGGCTCGTCATGTACACCGCCCGCTCGCGAACACCCCGCGCCTCGGACGCGGGCGATGAGCCCGGCGGATCCTGGAAGGCCGTCCCGATACCAGTCGCCGACGACGAACGCGACCCCGACCCCGATCCCGACCCCAATACCGATGCCGACGCCGACATTGGGACCGAGGATGCATCCGCGGACCCGCAGATGGATCCCGGCGCCGTCATCATCAACGGCCTCGATCCAGGCCTGCGCCCACGCGTCGATCGAACCGCCTGGCAGTTCCAGGAAGGGCCGATCGCAGACCTCGCCGCAGAGATCGCCGGCGAGGCGGGCATCGACCTCAGCGCGAATTCGGAAGACACGCCCGAGCGCCGCCGGCGCCTCGCGATGGCCATCGAACAGCACCTCGCGATCCGATGCGCCTACACGCTCGACCAACCCTCCATCGGATCCGACGAGGACCCCATCGAAGCGTTCCTCTTCCGAACGAAGCGCGGGCACTGCGAGTACTTCGCCAGCGCATCGGCCGCGCTGGCCAGCGCCATGGGAATCCCCGCGCGCGTCGTCACCGGTTTCCATGTCAGCGAGTGGGACCCGGCGGCACGCCGGTACATCGTCCGACAATCCAGCGCGCACGCGTGGACCGAGGTCGAGATCGCGCCCGACCAGTGGCTCACGATCGATCCCTCGGCCGAGGATGTGCGGGCCCTCAACCGCCCCCCTACGGGGCTCATCGCCGGCGTCCGAAGGCTGATCGACCAACTCGAGTTCCTCTGGGTCTCCCGCGTTGTCGCCTTCGACTCCCAGAACCAGCAGCAGATCATCCGGCTCGACTTTGGCGCCATCCGCGAGGCGCTCGAATCGCTCGGCAATCGCGTCGCCGAAGCGCTGAGCGGCGACCAGTCCAGCGGCGCCCCATCCCTCGCGGGCTCGGTCGTCCTCCGTGTTGTTGTGAACTTCGTGGTCATCGCGGGGACGATGGTCGGCGCCGTCCTGCTCGCCATGTTCGTGTGGCGCATCGCCCGGTCCGCAGCGCTGGCGAAGAGCCCCGGAGCCGGCGGGGCGATCGACGATCCGGAGATGCGCAGGAGGCTCCGCTTCTACCCCGCCCTGCTCCGCAGGCTCAGCACCCTCGGCGCGGAAAAGCCCGGCTGGTCACCGCCCGCGCTCCACATCGGCTCGCTCCAACACGAGCAACCCACCCTCGCGAACGCCGCCCGACGCATCACCGAGTTGTACTATGCCGATCGATTCGGCGGCAGGGCGCTCACGCCCGAACAGATCGCCGAGGCGGATGCGCTGCTCGATTCCATCACCAGACACCGGCCCCAGCCCAGCGGAGCGCCGTCGACATGACCATCCCGACGACCGGCGATCCCGCCGACTGGTTCCCGCTCGACGAAGACGAGCACGCGATGCAGCTCCAGGCCGTGCTCCAGATCGCCCAGGAGCACGCCGCCGCATCCGCAACCCAATCCCGTGCCCGTGTGCTCGATCTCGGCGCCGGCGGGGGGCGGATCGCCCGTCCGCTCGCCGATGCGGGGCACGAAGTCGTCGCGATTGACAGCGATCCGCGAGCCGTCGCAGCGCTCGAAGCGCCGGGCGTCACGCCGATCGCAGCGGACTTCCTCTCGCCAGATTCACTGAATGAACCGGCGGTCACCCGGGCCGCGTTCGACCTCGCGCTGTGCCTCGGAAACACCTTCATGACGGTCCACGATGTCGCCGACGCCGCCTCGCTCCTCACACGCCTGCGCCCGCTCGTGAGACCCGGCGGTGCCCTCGTGATCGATGCCATCGCGACACCGATGTGGCGCGAAGTCTCGGAAGGCTACTGGACATCAGGCGTCGCGGAAGACGGCTCATCGCAGCTCGTCTGGGAGGAAGGCGACCCCGTCTTCGTCGTGCGCGACAAGGCGGACATGGACCCGGACTCATGGGCGCCCAAGCCGGGCGAGCCGCGCGCGAGGCTCTGGACGCTCGGATGCCTGCGATTGCTCGCCATCGCCACCGCATGGGATCCGCCAGACGAGCGCCCGGGCGTGGGCATCACGGTGTTCCAGCGCCCTCGGGATTGACCGATCCGTCTCCGCCCTCAACGCCCGCGCCACCACCATTGGTCTCGATCAGAGTCATGCCAAGCGCCCGCGCCATCGCCGCCCCCGGGCCATCGGGCAGAAGCGTCGCGCCGATCCAATCCTCCTCCGAAACCACCAGCAGCGCATCCAGCGCGAGCACCTGCTTGCTCGTCTCAAGCGCCACCTCATCGAGGAACACGATCATCGTGGCCCGCCCGCGATCGCCCACGACCTTCACCGGCCGCGGCATCGGCGCTGCGCCGCCGCTGGGCGTGATCGACGCTGGATCGATCGTCACACCCCGCTCCCCGGCGATCTCAATCAGCCGCCGCCCGGCCAGCAGGTCGCCGATCTCCAGCGATGCCCCGCTCGGCACGCCCACCGCGCTCTCGATCGCCCGACCGAACATCGCCACCCGCGATGGGTCCCCCCCGAGAACCTCAAAGGTCTCCTCGCTCAGCGCCCCCTTGGCCCGCTGCACATCCCCGGCGTGCGCCTGCATCACCACGAACCGAGCCACCGGCACGACCTCCGTCTGGATTGCCCGGAACGGCAGCAACGCGCCGACCACAACCGCACCCTGCAGGATGACGCCGATCAGCCCGATCAGGATCCCCGCCATCGCCATCGGCTTGCCCAGCATCGGCTCGCGAGACCGCCTGATCCGGATCACCGCCGCAACGCCGATCACGATCGCGAGCAGCCCGAGCGCCGGGGCCGCCACCATCCCGAGCCCGAACATCTGATCCACGAAGTACGCCAGTCCACCCGAGACACAGCACGCGCCGAACGAGCCAAGCCCGCACAAGACCGAGATCACCGCGAGCCCCGAAGCGGGACTCCCACCCGATCCACCCTCACCCTCACCCTCGCCAGCGCCGGGCGCCGAAGATCCGAGCGCATCCAGACCATCGGCCGAACCGTTCGTCCCCGCGTCATCGCTCGTATCGCTCATGCCCCGCAGGGTAGACCAGATCCCGCCGGATCGCCGATATCCGCGCCATGCACCGAACCCGTGATCCAGCCTCGGAGTACCACTCCTCCGCCCCGGGACCTACCCTCACCACCATGCCGGATCCACACCCACCACGCCCGCGCCACCCTTCCCGCCGCCACGCCGCAGCGCGGCTGTGCCTGGGCTGCGCGATCTTGCTGGCCCTGGCCGGATGCGCGCCCCAGCGCGGCGCGGACACCACTTCTTCGCCCGACGCGGGCGCGGGAACCGCCGACGAGCCGGCCCTCCGCACGACCGCCGCCGCCGATCCGCCCGCCGCGCCCGCCGGCTCGACGGACGCCCAGATCCAACAGGCCCGCGAACTCGCCGACGCCGGGCTCACCGATGCGGCGCTCGACCTGCTCACCAAGGCCATCGAACGCAATCCCACCCTCACCACCGCGCACCTGAGCATGGGCGAGATCTACGAGCGCCGCGGCGATTTCGGCTCCGCCGAACGCGCCTTCGCCCAGGCCGCGCGGGTCGAACCGACCAACTTCGATGCCCAGTACAAGCACGGGTTCGCCCTGCACATGCTCGACCGGCTCACCGACGCCATCCGCGCCTACCTCCGTGCGCTCGCCATCAGGCCGGACGACTTCGAAGCCAACCTCAACATCGCCACGGCCTACCTCGAACTCGGCGAGCCCAACCAAGCCCTCGCATTCGCCGACAAGGCCGCCACCATCAAGCCCCAGTCCGGGCCCGCACGCGCCAATCTCGGCGCGGCCCTCGGCGAACTCGCCGATGCCCGGGTCCGCGCGGGCGAACTGGTCGATGCGGATCGTCAGTATCGCGAAGCCGTCAGGCAATTCGAAGCCGCCGCCGAGTACATGGAACCCACGCCGGAGCTGCTGCTGAACCTCGCCAACACCCTCGGCAAGATCGATCGGTTCCAGGAGATGGAAGCCACGCTCGACCGCCTGGTCCGCACGACGCCGACCGCTCCGGCCTATGAACGCCTCGGATTCGCCCGCTTCCGGCAGGGCGACCTCACCGGCGCCGAGCGGGCCTTCGGCAGCGCTCTGGAACTCGACCCCCGCCACTATCCCGCGATCAACGGGCTCGCCGTGTGCCACCTCAATACATGGCACAACTCAAGGTTCACGGCCACCGCAGCGCGCGACGAAGCGCTCACCCTGCTCCGGAGGTCCCTCAGCGTCAATCCGGGCCAGCCACGCATCAGCGAACTGATCAACACCTACTCGAAGAACTGAACGCTTCCCGTGGCGATCACGGGGCGTCCATCGGGTCCGGCACATCGGCGCCCGAACCGTCGGACGCGCCGCCGCCATCCATCCCTTGCTCGTCCATTCCCGGTTCATCCATCCCGGCATCGCCCATCCCCGGATCGTCCGAACCGGGCTCCGCAGGCTGGCCCGAGTCCGCATCAATCGCCGGGCTCAGCGATGCGGCCACCTCCGCAAGGATCTCCCCGGCCCGCCCGCTGGCACCCGCCGATCCAAGCGACCCCGCCGCCTGCTCGCCGGCCATCCGCGCGGCCTCCTCGGCCTCACGCATCTTCGCCTCCAGCGCGGACCGGATCTCCGGAATCGTCCCGCCCGACACCCCACGCGCCACCGCCTGGTCAACGAATCCGAGCATCGTGAAGAGCATCGCCGCGTGCGCCCGGTGAACCGAAGACAACGCATGCTCCGCACCGCCGGCCGACAACCGCGCCGGATTGCCAGCAACGCTCTGCGCGCTCCGCGCCCGAGACGCCGCGCTCTCAAAGCCGCCGATCGCCTCGTCCAGCGCGGGCGCGATCCCCGCGTTGTATCGCTCGGCCATCGAGGTGATCTGTTCACTCAGCCGCGTGCGGAGCTGCGCGATCGTGTCGCGGGTCGTCGAGGCCTGCTGCGCTCGTGATGCCACATCCGCCTCAAGCGCACGCTCACGCTGCATCAGCGTCTCAAGCCGCCGGCGAACACCCGCCAGCGCCTCCTCGCCCTGCTGGCGGTCATACACGATGCGCTGGAGCTCCAGCTCGACCTCCGACGCCTGCCGATCGAGCAGATCCGCGGCCCGATGGCGCTCATTCGCGCGAGCGATCTGCTCCGCCCGCTGAACCGGCGACGACGAGGTGACCTGCGAACGGATGTCCTCCGCGCGGTCGCGCTCCTGCGATGCCTGAGACCTCAGGTCCGCGATCCGCGCCTCGACCTCGGCGATCGAACCACGGATCCCATCAAGCGACGCCTCCACCGAACGGAGTTCGCCCTGCAGCGCGTTCCGGCTGGCGGTGATCTCACCCCGCGCCGGCCCGGCATCGAACGACTGCAGCTCATCGAGCCGCTTCTGCGCCGACTCCAGCCGCATCAGCAGCGCCTGTCCCGAGGCCGTGTCGGTCGACACCGATGACCACTCTTCCATCGCCGCCATCACCGACTGCTGGGCGCGGGCCATGATCGCATCGGCAGCGATCAGCGAAGCCGCCTCGCTCTTGGACCCCTGCGCGGCGCTGGCCGCCTGCTCGTAGGCCGCGGCTCCAAGATCCTCCCCTTCCTCCGAGACCCCCTTGGCGGGCGCGATGCGGAGCTGCGTCGCCGCACGAGCGACCTCGCCGTTCGTCTCCGCGCCATCGCACGAGACCATCGATCCGACACCGCCCGCTAACGCGAGCAGCAGCATCGCCCGGAACATCGAACCGCCCAGCTCCCGCCCGATTCCGTTCCGCCCAGATCGTGTCGTCGTCATCCGAAAAATCTCCAGCCTGCTCAGGGGTCCACTCTCATCGCCACACCGCCCACGCGCCCGCCCGCCCGCCGCGGCGATGGAGGCGGGGCGAGTCTAGCGACGAGCCTCCGCGCACACACCCATCCACCGCCGACCGTGCCCGATCACCGTTCCCCGCCCGGATCCGGCTCGTGCCCCGGAGGCAGCGGCGGGAGACCGGCTTCCTCCCGCTCGCGCATCAGACGCTCGATCCGATCCGTGGGAGACTCATAGTCGATCCCATAGTCGGGCCGCGGGAGATACATCGAACGCATCCACGAAAGCGCATCCTCCCAATTGCGGTGCGACCGCGACTGGATCGCCGGAGCCCAGCCGTCGACCGGCGGATGCGGGAACAGCGCATCCTCCCGAGGCAGCGCGTAGTGGAACAACGGCGACATCGCGGGGTCGCTCCAATTGAGCAGCGCGACCCCCTGCTCCGTCCGGTACCCATCGAGGATCACGAAATTCGTATAGAAAGTCTCTTCGGTCCCACGCCGACGGTTCCGCAGCACGAACCGACCAGCCCCCTTCCCGCCGTGGCATCGCGTCGAAGCGCAGGAGTTGATCAGCCAGCGCCCGTGCACATCGTCGCGGAACCGCTCCATCGCCGCCGGGTTCCCGACGACCTGAACATCGCCGTAAAGGGATCGGGCCTGCGCACGGAACATCACATCCAGGATCTCGATCGGCGGACGCCGCTTGAACGCCTCGCGTGCACGACGCGATTCCGGGATCAACGGATGCCCCGCATACTCCGCGAACAGCCGGTCGACCGTCGCCGGAAGCACGCGCACCCGAGGCGGATTCCGCAGGTTGATCTCGTACACCTTGATAAGGTTGATCTGCTCGCGCGTCAGCGTCGGAAACTCATCGGGGCCGAAGCGCACGGCCTCGATCTCCTCCACGATCCGCTCGCGCCGCTCGCCCGGGCCCGCGCCATCCACCCCGAACAAATCGCGCTCCTCCGACGCCATCCGCTTGCGCATCAGCGCCACCGTCGCGCTCGTCTCCCGGAGGAGCTTCGCCACATCCGGATCGTGCGGACGCATCTCGCTCAACAGCTCAGCCTCCCGCAGCGCCTCATCCAGCAACTCCTGCTCGAGCAGCCATCGAACGAGCACCACCGTGCCCGGCACATCATCGGGAGGAATCGAAGCGCGAAGCCGCGCGTACTCGTCGTAACGCGTCGGCTTGTGCTTCAGCGCCAGCACCTCAGACCGATCGAGCCGCACGGACACGCCCTCGGACTCCAGCACCAGCACATCACGGGACGCCTCGAGCAGCACGCCCGTCAGCACCACACCCGACTTCAATTCGACGATCACGAGCTCGCCAGGTCCGGGCTCCACGATCGGCGCCGGATCGATGCGCACGGGGGCCGGGGCGGGTTTCTCGCTCCCCTCCGAACGGATGACTCCGGGCTTTTCATCGGCGCCGGGCACGGAGGGAACATCGCTCTTGATCTCGACGACCGGTCCACCTTCGTCCGGGTCGCCCTTCTTTCCCGATGCATCGTCCCGCTCCGGAGCGGGCTCGGGATTCGGCTTTGGCTCCGGGTTTGGCTCCGGCTCCGGCTCTGGCTGTGGCTGCGGCTCTGGCGTCGGCTCCGGCTCCGGCTCTCCGCCGTCGATCGCTCCGAGCGCCGCCACCTCGTGCCGGACTTCCGCCACCGGAAGAAGCCCTGCGGAGTAGCTGTGGACAAACGAAGCCGGCGTGCCCGACCCAAAACCGGTCAGTCCAATAACCGAAGCGCACGCGACACTACCAAGAGCACCGGCGCACACCGCGCACGATCCGCCGCCCCGTCGTCCGCCCACCAGCCTTCGACCCTTCACACGCGGTTCCAACGCCGTCAATTCCTTCCACATCAAGAATTTGCGTGTCCCGGTCCCATCCCCCGAACCGAGCCCTCAAGCCCCGAGACCCCGGGCAGGAGTCACAATACGCTTTCCCGGCGATCACCGTTTCAGCCGGATCCACACTCAGGCCACATTGCCCTACCGCAGCCTCATCGCGGGAATTTCGCCGCATCCCCATGGCGTCCCGCCAAACACACGCTAAACTGATCCCGACGTGTTTCTTCCCTCCTACCCACCGTACTTTCCCCGGTATGGTGGGTATTCGGGGACACCGGGAACGCACAGGCCCGGCCCCGTCAGGAGTCTTTGAGGGTGGAAAGCACATCGGATTTCCCGCGGCGACAGCCGGGAACTCTGGACACGCTCATTGACCGTTCGCACTGCGATGAACGCAGTCGTGTCGCTCAATGGCGCCAACTGCGGGCCGCGCCCGGCGAGCAAATCTGGTCCGGCGGGAACCGAGCGGCGACCAGCACGTCGCCTTCTTTGTTTTTCATCTTCGATGGGTCCGGCGGGTTCGTTCCCTCGCCCCAAACCGCCAAGCCGAACACCGATCCGAACAACCCGCACGCCGCCACCGCCGGGCGCCGTTCAAGCGCCCGCGGCTCCATCCACGCGCACCTCCACCGGATCGCCATCGCCCGACCCCACCACCGCTTCCACCTCGATCTCCACCCGCGCGCTCGGATCGGCCAGCTCCGACACCGCCACCATCGTCGCGCACGGCATCAGCGAACCGAAAAACTCCCGATGGGCCAGCCCCACCTCATCCCCATCGCTCATCCGCGTCACATAGATCCGCGAGAGCACGATGTCGCGCCGCGACGATCCCAGCGCTGCCAGCGCCCGCTCAATCTTCAGGTAGATGAACGCCGCCTGGTCGTGCACCGAATCAACCCCGACAAGCTCGCCCGACTCGTCCACCGCGAGCGTGCCCGAGACGAACAACCGATCGCCCGCGCGGACGCACCGGGCGTACCCGACCCGCTCTTCCCAACGGGTTCCAGTGCTGACAAACTCTCTCGGCACGCGGGCACCTCCAGCCCACCCGGCAACCCAAGCCCCTGTCCTCGCCTCAACGCCGAACCGACTCGACCGAGTAGTTCGGTGCCTCCTTGGTGATCCGGATGTCGTGCGGATGGCTCTCGATCGTCGATGCCGACGATACTCGGCAAAACCGAGAATCACGCCGGAACGCCTCGATGCTCGGGCATCCGCAGTACCCCATCGCCGCCCGGAGCCCGCCGCACATCTGGTACACGAATTCCGCCAGCCCGCCCCGATACGGCACCAGCCCCTCAACGCCCTCCGGCACGAACTTGATCTGCGACAGATCGCCCCCGCTGCGCCGAACCGAGTCGAGCTTCTCGCCCTGCCCGTACCGATCGGCCGACCCCGCGACCATCGCCCCCTCCGAGCCCATCCCGCGATAGGTCTTGTACCGCCGACCCTCGGATATCACCAGCTCCCCGGGAGACTCATCGAGCCCCGCGAACAGCCCGCCCATCATCACCGAAGACGCCCCCGCCGCCATCGCCTTCGCGATGTCGCCAGAGGTCCGCACACCGCCATCCGCGATCACCGGAACACCCAGCGGCTCGGCCACCGCCACCGCGTTCATGATCGCGCTGATCTGCGGAACGCCCACACCCGTCACCACACGCGTCGTGCAGATCGAACCCGGACCGATCCCCACCTTCACCGCGTCCGCGCCCGCATCGATCAGGTCCCGCGCCGCCTCGCCCGTCGCGATGTTCCCCGCGATCACCTGGATGTCCCACCGCTCCTTGATCGCGCGAACCGTGTCGATCACATTCTTCGAGTGACCGTGCGCCGTGTCGACCACGATCACATCCGCCTCGGCGTCGATCAGCGCCTGCACGCGGTCGTACTGGTGCACCCCCACCGCCCCGCCCACCCGCAGCCGGCCCCGCTCGTCCTTGCACGCGTTCGGATACCGCTCGAGCTGCTCCAGATCGCGCATCGTCACCAGGCCACGCAGATTGAACTGCTCATCGACGATCAGCAGCTTCTCGACCTTGCCCCGGTTCAGGATGTCCCGGGCCTGGTCAAGCGTCGTCCCCGGCGGCGCCGTCACGAGATTCGTCGAGGTCATCACCTCGCGAACCTTCGTCTCCCCGGAGTCCACGAACTTGAGATCGCGCTCCGTGAGGATCCCCAGCACCCGACCCTCCGTGCGGAGCATCGACGAGCCATCCTCCACCACCGGGAACCCGGACACGTTGTACTCGGCCATCAGGCTCCGCGCCCGCCCGACCGTGTCGTCCGGCCCGAGCGTGATCGGGTCGCGGATCACGCCGTTCTCGGATCGCTTGACCTTCTGAACCTCGATCGCCTGCGTGTCCGGCGGCAGGTTCTTGTGGATGATCCCGATCCCGCCCTCCTGCGCCAGCGCGATCGCCAGCCGAGCCCGGGTGACCGTGTCCATCGGCGCCGACACCAGCGGGATGTTCAAGGCGATATCGCGCGTGAGCCGCGTCGCGAGCTGCGCCGTCGCCGGCGTGATCGACGAGGCGCGCGGAACCAGCAGCACATCGTCGAAGGTGATGGCCTCCCCGAGGAACTTGTCGTGCCCGAGCGAGACGAACCCGTTGGGCGCGCTCCCGCCGCTCAACGCCACCGAATTCCCACCCGTGTCGATCGTGATGCGGTCTCCCATGGGTCAATGGTGCCCAGCCCGCCCGAACCCGTCAACACGACCCGCCAAAGACAGGAACAATGCCCACCCCAAACCGCTCCACGCCCTCACCACCCCCCGCCACGCGACGCCCACGCCACAGACACGCCGCCCGATGCTCCCACCCAAATGCCAACGCCGCCGGGCGGCGATCCCTCTGAGTGGATGCACCGCCCGGCGGCGTCGGAGCAATCTCCGTTCATGCGCGGCGAAAGCCCGCCCCGGAATCACGCATCCGGACGCTGCTCGCCCCGCTGCCGCCGGCGCTCCTGCCCCGGGGCCGGACGACGATTGTCGGGATTCGCATCCGGATCGGCGCTGCGTCGCTGCGGGGCGCGATCTTCGAGCATCTCCCGCTCCTCCATCCGCTTCTGCATCTCCGCGCGAGTCTTCTCGATCGTGCTCGTCACATGGGCCTGCTGCGCCGGCGTCAGCGCTGCCCACACCTTCGCCCGCGCCTCATCCGACGACGGCGCGCCCGCCGCCAGCGCGCCCAGCCGCGTCCGCGCCGCGTTCACCGCCGCGTCGTCCGAAGCCGGAATCCGCCCAGACTCCAGCGCCTGCGCCATCATCATCAGCCGCATCATCTCGCGGTTGGCCTGATCGATCTGCCGCTCCGCATCCGCGCCGCGTCCACCCTCCGACTCACGACCCGGGCGCGCCGGGCGACGATTCCCGAGATCGCTCTCCTCCGCCCCGCGCTCTGGACGCTCGCGCCCCGGGCGTCCTTCGCGTCCCGGACGACCCGCCTCGCGCTCCCCGCCCTCCGCGTTGCGCGCCATCGCGGGCGCTGGCAGATCCGCCTTCTGGATCAGCCCCTCGATCTCGGCGCGGTGCTCGCCCACATACGCCATCAGCGCCTGCGTGTGCTCCCGCTGGATCGTCCGGATCGCCTCGCCCTGGGCCTCACTCAGCGCGAGCTCCTTCGGCGCGCGGTCCCCACCCAGCGATCGCACCGCCTGCAGGAACATCCGGTACGGCACCGGCTGGTTCGCCGCCCGCATGAACCGGTTCTCCATCTCCGAGAATCCACCCGACCCGCCCGGAGGCGCCGACTGCCGGACCTTCGGCCCGCGCAGCACATCCTCGCCCGCCTCATCACCCGTTCCATCGAACGCGCGCCAGGAAGCCGACGCCGACCCGCCCGCCATCGACACTAGCAACGCCGCCAGCGCCAGCGATCCAACACCGGCACGCTTCGAAACCATGGAGGTCCTGTTGAATGTCATGTCGCCATCGCTTTCTCGGTCGTTCGGACCGGTGTGTGCCTTGAGCCTCGTCCCTGCGGATCCGCTCGTTCTACCGCTGCCCAACGCTCCGGTGACATCGGCATTGCATCCAGCCAACGCGAGGCGCGCGTAGGATCGACCGGACCGCGCCCCGGGATGCCCACCGACACCCCGGGAAAGCCCCGATTTCGGGTTCTGACAGGCACCAGCACGAGGCGAGCCACCCATGCCCCTGACCAAACAGGCCATCATCGATGCACTCCGCATCATCCGCGATTCGAGCACGGGACGCGACATCGTCGAACTCGGCGGCGTCAAGAAAGTCGCCCTGTGCGATGCCCATGTGAGCATCACCCTCGGCGCGCCGGACAACCGCGAACTCCGCGCATCGCTCCGCCAGACCGCCGAGCAGGCCGTCCGCGACGCCGCGCAGGCCGCCGGCGAGCCCATCAAGAAGTGCGACATCGCATTCGTGCACCCCGAGGAACAGGTCGAAGGCGGCGAGCCGATCCGGACCAGCGGCGCCGCACACACCAAGCAGGCCGCATCATCGCCATCCGTCTCGGCCGGAAAGATCCGCGCCGGCACGCCCGGCTCCCCATCCATGCCCGGAGTCCGCCATGTCATCGCCGTCGGCGCCGGAAAGGGCGGCGTCGGCAAATCAACCGTCTCGGTCAACCTCGCCGTCGGACTGGCCAGGATGGGCCACGCCGTCGGACTGCTTGATGGGGACATCTACGGCCCCTCCGCGCCCACCCTCCTCGGGCTCGACGCCATGGAAGTCATGATGCACGAGCGCATGCTCCAGCCGTTCCCCGTCCACGGCATCAAGGCCATGACCATCGGAAAGCTCGTCGAGTCCGACAAGCCACTCATCTGGCGCGGACCCATGGCCCACGGCGCGTTCAAACAACTCACCGAACAGACCCAGTGGGGCGAACTCGACTACCTCATCATCGACCTCCCCCCCGGCACCGGCGATGTCCCGCTCACCATGGCCCAGATGCTCAGCCTCACCGGCGCGGTCATCGTGTGCACGCCGCAGAAGGTCGCGCAAGACGACGCCATCCGCGCCGCCCGCATGTTCCAGCAGCTCAATGTCCATGTGCTTGGCGTCATCGAGAACATGTGCTCGTTCATCGCCGACGATGGCAAGGAGTACGACATCTTCGGCAAGGGCGGCGCCCAGCAGATG
The DNA here is from genome assembly GCA_052168315.1 of Phycisphaerales bacterium. Lineage (GTDB taxonomy): Bacteria > Planctomycetota > Phycisphaerae > Phycisphaerales > UBA1924 > JBQLZO01. The sequence continues at coordinate 125,488 of JBQLZO010000046.1, forward strand.
GCCCAGCGCCTCGGACTCCCGTTCCTCGGCGCGATCCCGATCAACATGGCCCTCCGCCAGCACTCGGACTCCGGAGAGCCGATCCGGAACTTCACCGACGCCGGCGATGCCATGCGCAAGGCGCTCGAGGGCGTGGTCTCCAGCGTTGAGAAGCAGGCCGCACTCGCCGCGATGCGCTCGGTGCAGAACGCGCCGACCCTCAGCGTCAGCTGACCCCGTCGCCATCGCCATCCAGCGCCCGCGCCATCCCCCCACGGATCGCATTGCCCAGTCGAATCGTCACCGCGCCGATCAGCAGCGCCGCCCCGACGCCGTGCGCTTCACCGATCCCCATCCCCCCGCCGACCAGCACCAGCACGCTCGCGCCCCCCGCCTGCAGCAGCGCCGTCCCGTGCTCGATCTGAACACCCGCCCACCACCACCGCCGCGCCCCCGCGCCCCGCACACGCGACCACGCCAGCGCTGCCCACCGCAGATCCGCGCCCAGCAGGAAAGCCAGCAGGGCGTACCACGCGAACACGCGATCGCGCACCAGCGATCCCGGATCGATCGTCGCCACCGCCAGACCCACCAGCCCGGGCAGCAGGACGCCGTACACCACCCCCAGCACCGCCCGCCGCCGCCTCGCCCGGGGCACGCCGACCGCCCACGCACCGCACCGCCCGCCCAACCACCCCACCACACCCGGAGCCACCAGCGGGAACGCGATCGCGTTCCCCGCCACCGACGATGCGAACCCCGCCCCGCGTCCCAGCGGCGGCACGCCGACCACGCTCATCCCCATCGCAAACACCAGCGCGGGCATCCACGAATCAACGAACAACCGGGCCACCAGCAAGGTGAACCCGAACGCACAGAGCATCCACCCCGCCTGCATCGCGGGATGGCGCACGCGCTCCACCACCGCATCCCCGCGACGACGAGCCGCGGGCCGCCCGCCGCACACACCAAGCCCCGCGCCGATCGCAACGAACAACGGCACAGCGCCCCACAGCCCCAGCAGCAACGCCCGCTCGCGCTGCGCTTTGGTCACCGCACGCTCACTCACCAGGGCCGCGGCCTCCTGCTCCGCCCGCAGCTCGTCGACCGCGACCTCGCTCACCCCCGTCGCGCGCAGCGCCATCCGCGCGGCCCGGTGCTCGCTCTCCATCACCCGCTGCGCCCGAACCTCCGCCGAGTCCCCCATGAACACGCTCCGATGCGCATCCGGCCACACCGCCCCAAGCACACCCGGCCCGAGCAGGATCCCAGCGAGAATCCCGCCGACGATCGCCGCGCACGCGCCGGGCGTGCGCGCATCGGTCCGGTCCCCCGGGATCCGCGCGCGATAGAGCACGAACGCCAGCGCCGACGCGGTGGGAACCACAAGACCGAACGCCGTCAGCAGGGTGATCAACGATGCGCCCATGCCCCGACGGTAGTGCCCCGTCCCCCGCGCTGCCCGTTCACATCAACACGAACATCGCCACCACCGCGCCGACCATCGCGATCGTCACCCACTTGATCCGCCCCACCGTCCGATCGATCGGCAGCGCATCGATCGGCCGGCCGACCAGCGTGCTCAGGTGCCGCCGCCGCTCCGCGATCGAGCCGTGCCGGAACCCCCAACGCCGCAGCTCCATCCCGTTCGCGTGCGCCACCCGCGCCAGCGCCGCCGACATGGTCAGCGCCGCCTCGGCGCCGATCCGCCGGACACCATCGGGCTCCGCACCCGCTCCGTCCGGGCCCTCCGGGTCCCCATCGCCCACCGCAACACTCCCGTGCGCACCATCCTCACCGCCCAACCCCGACAGGTGCTGGGCAGCGAACGCATCGGCCTGCCGCTCGATCCGACGGCTCACGAACCCGAACCCAAGCACCACCAGCGGAAGCGCCGCCAGCAGCCCGGCGAACGCCGCGACCTCACGCCGCGCGTTGTCCCGTTCGATCGCCTCGTTCACGGCCACCCGGGCCTCGCTCGCCTCGCGAAAGGCCGCAAACGCCTCGAACAGACCCGACGCGCCCCCGCCCGTTTCCTGCGCGCGCACCAGGCGACGCTCGGCACGCTCATCCGCAACGATCGCCGCGGAAGTCCGCGCCTCGTCGATCAGCACGCGCTCGAGCAACATCGACGCCCCGCCCCACAGGATGAACATCGAGCACACCAGAAACCCCCCCATCCACAGGATGTGACGCCGCCGGATGTGCCCGATCTCGTGCGCCATCACCGCCTCCACCTCCGCGTCCGGAAGCCGCTCGAGCAGCCCATCGCTCAGCAGCACATACCGGATCCACGGCACGAACCCGATCACCGCCGCGTTGGCCATGCCCGACCGCGTCCGCCACAGCAGCACATCCGAGACCCGCACCCCGTGCCGATGGCACACGCTCAGAAGCCGGTCCCGCAGCGCCCCATCCTCGATCCGAACCGTCCGCCAGATCGCTCGCAGCGCGATCGGCATCAGCACCACCACGCACACCGCGCCCGACATGTGAACCCATGTCCCCGCGCCCGAACCATCGGCGCCCGGGAACACGCGATCGGCCAGTTCGGTCCACACCGTGATCGCCCCGAGCGGCACCAGAAGAATCAACAACTGATGACGCACCTGCTCCGCAACGAACGACCACGCCCCGACGATCTGCGGCGGCGTGTTCCCGCGCTGCAGCGCCGGCATCACCATCGACTCGCGCAAACGCTGGTCGATCGGCGCGATCGCACGCCAAGACCACGCCAACGCCACCAGCAGTGGCAGCAGCGCCAGCGCCTCGTCCAGCACCACCACATCACCGCCCACCAGCACCCGCACCGCATCCAGCAGCCCGAACACCAGCACCCCCGCGCAGAACACGAGCAGGCACGCCCACCGCCCCGCGCCGCTCGCAGCGAACGCGCCCCGCACCGCCCGCGCCGAACCCGTCCGATCCATCGCCCGACCGCTCCACCAGCACACCAGGTGCGCGACCGACGACACCAGGCTCACCGCCGCCCACACCCCCGCCACCACCCACCACGCCTGCGCGCGCCCCTCGGGCACGAAGACCGTCATCGCAGGCTCGATCGCCCCGCGCGCTCCACCGGCAACCAGCACCACCACGCCGATCAGAAGGATCACCTGGCCCAAGCCGCTGCGCTCCTCACGAACTGGTCGGTGCCCGCAACGATCATCGACGCTTCAGCGACCCCAGGTCGATGATCGCCCCGTCCGGCTGGTAGTAGTCGGCGTTCAGGGTCCGCTCATCCAGGAAAGTGAACACCACGCACGCACGCTGGTGCTCCCGCGCGTACGCCAGGTCCACCGCCGAAGGCCCCGCGTACGCCGCGTTCGAATACCGCTGAGCGTGCATGTGAAAGTGGACCAGCGAGAGCGTGGACTCCTCGTGCATCGACTCCGACGCCACGAACGCGTGGTCCCCCGTGCGCTCCGTCGCCCGCGGCGGATAGTGAATGACATCGAACCCACCTCCGCCCCCGGCCCCCGCGCGCGGCGTGATCGTCCCTCCGTGCTCCGTCGAGGTGTCGCCCTTGTCCGTCTCGCCGACCACAAACATCGCCGCCTCAACCCCGGGCTCCGAGATCGCCTCCAGCGTCGCCCGGATCACCAGCGCATCGCCCCAGGACAGAACATCCCGCCAGTCGTCGATCCGCTCGGCATGGACCCGCACCACCACCTCGGGAGTACGGACGAATCGATCCCGCTCCGCGATCAGCCCATCGCACTCGCCAAGCAGCGCATCACGCGACATCGCCAGCCACCCCGGACGAAACTCGCCGGCCCAAACGAGCGCCGGGATGTGCCGCATCGCAAGCCCCTCGCGCTGCTCAGCCGAGAGACGAGCGACCGCGCCCCGCGCCCGATCCCACGCCGCGCGATCCGCTCCAAGTCGCAGCAGCCAAGCCAGTTCGGACGAAGTCACCGGTGCCACGCCGAGATCCGTCGCCGCCGATGCCAGCGTCGACACCGTCGCATCGGACCCGCCTCCCCCACCGGTCCGCCGAGCGCCACGCAAGCGGGCCAGCAACCGATCGCGATCCGGTTCCAGCCCCGTCAGCAGATCCCACGCCCCCAGACGCGTCTTCGCGGGATCGCTCAGAAGCCGCTCATCAGGATCCTCCATCTCGCCCACGAAGTACGCGAACACCAGATCCTCCGGCGTCCGCTCGGGAAACAACCGCCGCAGGGCGCTCCGTTCGGGCCGGTCCTTCACCGACTCAAACCCCGCCAGCGGCCGGGCCCACCGCCGGATCAGCGCCGGAGCAAACTCGGTCCAACCGCCCTCGCCGGCCAATTCGCTGATCCGCTCCACCATCGCCCCCGCGCCGAACGGCTCCGTCGGAAGCATCAACCGGAGCATCGCACGGGTCTCGTCCATCCGGTCCGGAAACTCAAGCAGCGCATCGACGCTCGGCACGCGCACCCGCTCAGCGCTCGACGCGCGCTGCCAAGCAGCCACCTTCAACGCTTCGTACGCCGCGCCCGCGTCGACCTCATCGCCGCGCACCGCCTCCGGCAGCCGCTCGATCAGCGACGCCCGACGACCCACGGGCGCCTCGCGATCGGTCACCAGCTCCAGATCCACACCCCCGCCGTTCGCCGAACACCCGACCAGGACACCGCCCAAGAGGCCCAACGCACCCAAGACTCTGACCCCCGCGATCTGCGCTTGTCGGTTCATTCGCCCAGTGTAGACGCGATCCCCCCCGGTCCGGAACGCGGATCCGGCACCCCGTCGAGGCCTAAGATCACCCATGCGACCCACCGTCAATGGCAAGCCAACGCAACGGGACGCCGAGCCCCACACCGGCGGAGCGCTCCCCATCCGAGATCGCGTCCAGCTCGTCATCGAGGCCATCCGACCGGCCGTGCAGGCAGACGGCGGCGACATCGAGCTGGTCCAGGTCTCCCCCGAAGGCATCGTCGACATCCGACTCCATGGCGCGTGCGTCGGGTGCCCCTCGTCCATGATGACCCTGAAGGTCGGCGTCGAGCAGAACCTCCGCGACCATGTCCCCGAGGTCCGCGAGGTCCGGGCGATCGATTGACCCGAATCGCTCTGCCCACTCCACACGCACCCGGCATCCGCTCCCGCGCTGGACAACCCAGCCCATCCACAACCACCGAACCGACACCCTGTTGATAAGCGGTGTGTTCCCCCCGGAACGGGTGTCCTCACGGAACGATGTTGACTGGGCGCATCGCGCCCCGCACGCATCAATCACGCCATCTGGCCTTTTCGCAGCAGCACGCAAACCCCTGCTGACAAAGAACCTACGCGCCTCCAGCCCGCACGCACCCTCAAGAATCACCGACCCGCCCTGAGGCGTTTGCGGATTCGAATGCGCTTTGGATGTTGCCTGATGTAGACTCATTCTCTGGCCCAGACGCGGTGGGTGTCGCGGGCGGACAAACGGTGGGAAGCGTTCTTGGGCGCGTCCAATCCAACGACTCGTCACGCCGGGATCCTCAACGGCGGGACCCGGGGTCGCTGAGCGGACATTCCGGCGCGAGCGCCACACTGCAGAATGGACATTCGGCTCCGGTGCGGAGCGGACTCGACAGGAGGTCGCGGTGCTCGTCATCACACGCAGAGAAGGCGAGGAGGTCGTCATCGGCGACCCGCGGAATCCCATCGGGGTCATCCGCATCGCGACCATCCGCGGCGACCGCGTCCGCATCGCGTTCGAATTCCCCAAGTCCGTCGACATCCACCGCCGTGAAGTCGCCGAGCAGATCGTCGCCGAAGGCCCCACCGTCGTCGCCAAGATCGGCGCCTCCTCCGCCTGACACAGGCCCCGCTCCGGGCCCGACACGACGACCAACCTCGGGCCGCCACATGGCCAGGCCGCTCCTACCCAATCAATTCCTTCACCGACCCCGGCATCGGCACACGCCGACGGTTCGCCGCGCACCGACCCGTACCATGCCGATGTGAACGCGGAATCGCCCCACTCGCACGCGCCCCCAACTCGCCTTCTCGCCTGGAGTATCTGCGCGATCGCGGGCATCGCGTTCCTCGTCGCCCTCGCGATGCGCCTGGCTGTCCTGCACCAGGTCGCCGACATCGGATTCATGGACCGTCCGCTCTCGGACGCCCGCATCTACGCCGAGCGAGCCGCCGGGATCGCCAGCGGCGACTGGCTCGGCGATGAGTCATTCGTCCACGCCCCCCTGTACGCCTACCTGCTGGCGCCCTTCGCATGGGCTGGCGGCGCTGCCGGCTCACCCAGCGGCGCCGCCCCGACGACCGGCTACGCCTGGCTCGACGCCGTCCGACTCGCGCAGTGCCTGCTCGGCGCGCTCGCCTGCGCCCTGCTCGTGCCCACGGCCGTCATATGGGCTCGCCCGATCCGAACCATCCCAAGCACCGCACTCCCCGCCATCGCCGCCATCGCCGGGCTCGGGCTGGCCCTCTACCCGCCGGCGATCTTCTACGACCTGCTCATCCAGAAAACCACCGTCGACCTCATCCTCTCGGTCGCGCTGCTCGCCCTGCTGGGAATCGCCTGGAACCAAAGCGATCCCGCCACCCCGCGCCCCCGCACGCTCGCCCTCTGGGCGCTCATAGGGATCCTGCTCGGACTCTTCACCCTCAACCGCCAGAACGCGCTCGCACTGGCAGCGCTCCTCATCGCGATGCCCATCGCCTCGGCATGGGCCGAGGCGCCCCGCGACACGCGCCGCGCATCCCGAGCGCTCAAGCACGCCGCCCCGGCAATCGGCATCGCCATCCTCGCACTGGCGCTCACCCTCCTGCCCTGGGCCGCACGCAACCGCGCGGTGCTCGCCGACTGGGTCATCTCCACACCGAACCTCGGCCAGAACCTGCTCATGGGCAATCGCCCCGACGCCACCGGCACCTACCTGCCATCCGTCCGCGGAAAGGGCACGGCCGAGTACGAACAGGAAGTCTGGGTGCGACAAGCCGAACGCGCAGCAGGCCGCGAACTCACGCCCGATGAGGTCTCCGATTTCTACCGCGACGAGGCGATCGACTGGATCACCTCACATCCCGCCCAATGGACCGCGCTGACCGCCCACAAGACCGCCCTGCTCCTCAACGCGTTCGAAGCGCCGGACACCGAAGACCTCTACCTTTACGCCACCCGATCACCACTGCTCCGCGCCACCGAACGGATCATGCACTTCGGCATCCTCCTCCCGCTCGCAATGCTCGGCATCGCGCTGACGATCCGAAACTGGCGCTCCGTGGCCCCGCTCTGGGCATGGCTGGGCATCACGGGCGCGACCATCGTCGTCTTCGTCGTATTCGGGCGCTACCGCTTCCCGATGGTGCCCGCCCTATGGATCTTCGCCGCACTCGGCATCGCGCTGCTCGCCCGCGCCCTGAGGGCCAGGCTCCGAGCCAATACCACCACCAACGGCGGGCCCATTCCTGAACCACCCATCGGCAACACCCATCTGGTGCTCTCGATCGGCGCCGCCGTGGCAGCCGGCGCGCTCGCGAACCAGACGGTGCTCCACCCCCGCGCACCGCAGCCGTTCTCCTTCGTCAACCACGCCGCCGTGCTGGCCGATCTCGGGCGCACCGACGAAGCGCTGCTCGAAGCAGAGCGCGCCATCGCGCTCGATCCGGCCAGCCCCGATGCTCACGCCATCTGCGCCTCCATCGCCATGGACCAGTCCCGCCATACCGACGCCATCGCCGGATTCCGCGAGGCCATCCGCCTCGACCCACAGTTCGCCGGCGCGTGGACCGGCCTCGGCAACGCCATGCTCGCCGCGGGCCAGACCGACAGCGCGATCGACGCCTACCAGCAGTCGCTGGCTCTCCTCCCCGACGACCCGACCACGCTCTCCCAACTCGGCGCGGCACTGGCCCGATCGGGGCGCGAGCCCCAGGCCGCGGAGTTGATCGAGCAAGCCATCACCCTCGACCCCGACAATCCCATCGCCCTTCACAATCTCGGCGCGCTCCGCATCCTGCAGGGCCGAGGCGCCGAGGCCATCGACCCGCTCCGCCGAGCGATCGCCCTGGAACCGCAGCGCCGCGATGCCCACCTCGCGCTCATCGCGGCCCACTTCAACGCGGGCCAGACCGACCAAAGCATCGACGCCGCGATGCACGCGTGGCGATCGTTCCCCACCGATCCGAGAATCCAGCAGACGCTCTTCGAGGTGCTCCTCCGCGCCCAGCGGTTCGAAGAAGCGCTCGAGGCGCTCCAGGACATCCGCGAGCAGGATCCGAGCGCTGCGTGGACCGACGCCGCCGAGCGCCAGCTCCGCGAGTCCCTGCGCGCCACCGGACGGTGATCCGCAAAGCGACGAGCACTTCTGATGCGCTGCGCGCGATGCGCGAGCCCACGACGCACTCCCCGCCTCAGTCCTGCGGCGCTTCCCCACGCTCTCCAATCCCCGCCCGCCCCATCGGCCCGCTCCAGATGTCACGCGTCAGCGCCGCCACCTCGCGCACACCCCGCCAAACCGTCCGCGGCGCCAGCCCCGTCGCGTTCCCGAACCGACGAGCCCGGTGCGTCACCGGCACCTGCACGATCGTGCACCCAAGCGCCGTCGCGCGAGCCAGCACCTCCGCATCGATCAACGCCCCCGTGCTCCGCATCACGATGTGGTCGAACAGCGCCCGCGGGTACAACTTGAACGCGCCATCCACATCGCGCACACGCATCCCGTACAACGCATTGGCGATCCCGGTCCAGACCTTCCCCGCCATCACACGCGGCCACGGATCACGCCGCGGGCACCGATACCCCGAGACGATCCACGCATCCGCCCGCTCCCGCATCGCGCCCACCACCACCGGCAGCTCGCCCAGGTCGAACTGGCAGTCGCCGTCGGTGTAGAACACCCACGGCATCCGCGCGCCCAGGAACCCCGTCCGCAGCGCAGCGCCATACCCCAGATTCGTCTCGTGCCGCAGGTGCCGCACCATCGGCAGCTCAGCGCACAAACGCCGCGCGATCTCCGGCGTCTCATCCGTCGAACCATCGTCCACGATGATCACTTCCAGATCGCGCACCGGATCGGCCACCAGCCCGCTCCCGGCCTCCACCGCCGATCGAACCATCGACTCCACATGCCCGGACTCGTTCCAGCAAGGAAAGAACACGCTCAACCGCAGCGGGTCCAGCGCGGGGCGATCAAACGGCGGCCCGCCTCCGCGATCGCGCACACCGACCGACCGAGCCTCCCCCGCTCCTCCCCGACCATCCTCGCCATGATCACCGGGCGCCATCCTCCAAGCGTACATCCCCACGCCCCGCGGCATACCATGACGCCGGACGCCCCCCGATCCCCATCAACCCCCGGGGACGACCGTACGAAGCGCTCGTAGCTCAGTTGGATAGAGCAGCGGTTTCCTAAATCGCAGGTCGCAGGTTCGAGCCCTGCCGGGCGTGCTTTCGCAAGCCAGCGCACCAGATCGCACAGGGTCGCTTTCACTCTTGAAAACAAGTGCTTTCCGTGAATCGGAATCGCCCGCACCGATCGCGCCCGCGTTGCGGGTGTGCGCGTCCGTTCGCGTGGTTTTGCGTTGCGAGAGGTGGGGTTTGGGGTGGGGGTCCAAACGCCCGATCGGGGCATCGTGCGCGGCCGCGTGGTCGGTGCCGGTTGCCCGCATCCGCTCCCGCTTGGGCGGTTCGCTCCCCTTCGGCGTCGGCATCCGGTCCAGGGCGCTCGCCAGGTCGTGAATCCCCAGCCGCGTGTAAGTGCCCAGCGTCAGCTTCGGGTCCGAGTGCCGGGCCAGCGTCATCGCCTCGGACACGCTCGCCCCCGATTGCACCAGCGCCGTGATGAACGATGCCCGCAGCGCGTGGAAGTCCACCCGCCGCCCATCGGTGTCGGCGTCGCTCAGGAACACGCTCAGCCGCCGCTCCCGGCGTTCGGCGTGGTCGGCGGTGTCGCGTATCCAACGGGCTCGGGCTCGCCGCAGGTCGGCCCTCAGCACGCGGGCCAGCCGCGCGAGGTCTTTCACGATCCAGACGGGTTCGCCGGCGGGCTTGCTGGCCACCCACGGGCGGAGCAGTTCGGCGAGGTCGGCGCGGATCGGTTGCCGGTCGGCCTTCCGGCGCTTCGAGTATGCCGCCCGCACTGTCACAGCCGGGGCGCTCAGGTCGAATGACTCGGGCGTGAGGCTCGCCAGCTCCGCCGCTCGGAACCCGGTGCCGGTGGCCACCCGGTACAACATCGCGCGATCAGGGCCCGACAGCGCCCGCCAGGCGTCGGCGTGCTCGGTCGTGCGGAACAGCCGCCCGAGTTCGTCGGCGCTCAGGGCTCGCCGCGTGAAAGTCGGCTCCACCAGACGGACAGGGCGAACGCCCGCCAGCGGGTTCGCGCTCAGCCGCCCGGTCTGCACGCACCAGCGAAGAAACTGCCGGGCGTTCTGCAGGTGGAAGTTGATCGTTCGGGCCGCATCGCCCGCCTCGTGGCGTTCGGCCATCCAGGTCTGCACGCGGGCCGCGTCGATCGCTTGCAGCGTGGCGAACCCGCACCCGTCGATGAGCACGCGCCGGGTGCGGCGCTCGAGCATGGCGCGGTGCTTGGCGGTGGTGTTCCGCCCACCCATCGCCGCGCTCCATGCGGCCAGGTGATCCCCGAGTGGCGCTTGCGCGTGCCGGGCCAGGCGCTCCGCGCTCGGGTCGATGAGTCCGCGTCGGCGTTGGGCCTCGGTGTTGATCCAGTCGGCGAGGATGCGCGCCGCCGTCGCCTTGTCTTTCGTGCCGGTCGATCACTCCCGGCGGATGCGCCGCCGCCCATCGCGCTCGGTCCAGCGGGCAATCCACGGGCCCTTGGGGACGCGCCGGAACAGCGAGCCCGTGCCGCGCGTGCGGGGTGGTTTGGGTTCCATGGTGCCGTTGCTCACTGCACCACCGTTCGGCCCATCGGGTTCGGAATTGCTTGCTGGCTTGGCGCTCATTGGTCACTGCCGCCTTTCCACTGCTCCATGCACTCTGCGGCTTCCTTGATCCACTTACCCTGTTTCGCAGTCATGGGATCGAGGTCCAGACGCACATCACTCGCGTTGACGATGGTGGACTCCGACGACAAGCGGGCACCAATCCCGTCCGTGATTCTCTCCGCCTCGTCTGCAGCCTGTGTGAGCCATGGGTCATTCCCACAGGTGGAGTAGTACCACTCTTCGAAGTGCTCACGAAACAGCACTCCGTCCAAGTTGTATCGCAGGTCGACGGGAAGGCAGGCCATCATGCTCAGAGCGCTCAACCGAGTGATGCCGAGTTCCTCAAGTCCATCGCTTGCTGCCTCGGCAAGTCGCACTAGATTGTGGCCTCCGCTGACTGCTGCCTGATAGACCACCAGAAACTCATCGGAGTCGACGCGCCAGGCGATGATCGCTTTGAGCGCTGTCTCGTATGCAAACCGCAGGTCCACGCACCATTTCACGCGTTCAGACCGTCGACCACTCCAAGCTTCCTTACCCGTATTGAAGCGATCGAGGAAGTCTCGGGCATCGTTGTAGAACGCGTCAGCGATTCGGATGCTCGCCTTGGACACTAGTCACCCACCTTTCGAGTCCACATGCGCCGCTGACCAATACGCCTGTCTCTGCGGACAGTCCATGGACCGTTCCAAACGCATCGACAATGCGATCGTGTGCCGCGCGTGCGCGGTGGTTTGGGGTTGCTGGCGTTCTCGTTCATGGTGCCACCCTTCGGCCCGGGCGAGTGCCGGGCCTCGGCATCGTGGGGTGTTGATGGGGAAGTTTCAAGCCCGTCAGCGCACTTTGGGTGTGTGATTGGGGCTCGCACGGATCGGTGAGCAGTTGAATCAACAAGCCCGGCGGGTGTTTGATCCGGGTGCCGAGTCCGCGAACATGATCCCTCAGCCGCCGGATGCGTTCGGGGGTGTTCCAGGGCATCATGGCCAGCGTTTGGGCTCTCGCTTGGGCGATATGAGCGCCGCGAAGTTCGGCCATCCGTGCGGCGTGGTCCTGCGGATCCGGCTCGGGCTCATCATCGGCGGGGATGAATCTCAATCTCTCAGCAGCAGCAGCAGCAGTCACGGGCGCGGGGATGCGCACGGCGCGCGGCGCGCGTTGCTGCTGCTGCTGAGGTGATGGTGTGCGCTCCGGTTCAGTTTCCCGGTTTCCCTTGCCCTGTTCCCCTTCCCTGTTTGTGTGAGCGCCCGTCACACCCCCCAAAGATCCAGCGTCACAGGCCCGTGTGATCGTGGATCGCGGGGCGCTGTGATCCGGCGTCACAGCCCCCAGTGATTCGTCGTCACAGGTCCCGCTCGGAGAGCACTCCCGGCGCACCGGAGAGCACTCCACGGTGCCCATCGGCGCATCCGGCGCACTTCCCGAACATCCCAGCGCCGCCGAATCGGTGTGGCTCGGGCTCGGCTTCCGGCGTTTGGTTGCTCGCGCCACGCGGGCTTGTTCGGCTCGGGTGAGCAGTTGGCGCAGATTGACCCGGTAGAGGTTTGGATTGCTCCCGCCGCCGGGGCGCACGATCGCCACCAGCCCGCTCGGTACCAGCTCGCCGCCGATCGTCCGGCTCACAGTCTCCCGCCTCGTGCCGGCCAGACTTGCGAGCGTGCTCGTGGATGGCCAGCACTCGCCGGTGGTGTGGTCGGCATGCCGGACCAGCGCCGACAGCACGGCCTTCCCCATTCGGCTCAGCGGGAGGTCCAGCACAGCATCCCGCAGGCGCACGCCAATCGGTTGGGTGTTTGTGGGCTTGCTCATGCGCCACCCCCGATCGTCGCCGGGGCGTGGGCCATGCGCGGGGGAGTGGTTGGGCTCGGGCGATCGGGCGCGGTGTCGGCGGAGGTCATCGGGTCCACAGCCGCCCACACCCGCGCCAAACGGCCGCGCTCGGTGGGGCGCTTGTCGCCGGTCCAGGCGATCAGACCCCGCTTCACCAGCTCGCCACGGCGCGGGGTGTAGGTCTGGGCGGGAAGGTCTAGGGCACGCTCCCCCTCATCGTCGGTCGCGCCGTGCTCGCCGCGTGATGCGATGAACGCGAACACCCGGGCCCGTTGCTTGGGCGCGGCCTCCCGCATCGCCGCCGCCGCCGCCTTGCTCGTTTCGGGGCCATCGTGCCGGGCCGGAGGATCGCCGCAGGTCGTCCGGCGTCGCGACGATGGGCCGGAGGTCGGTGGGGTTCTCGGCTTGCCCCAGCGGGCGGGCTCCGGCGTTGTGGCGTCGGCCTCGTCTCGGGGTGATCGTTGCCCGGCGTTCGTGTTGAACAGGGGCGCGGGGTCGTGATCGTTCGGGTGAGGCTCGTTCATGCCGCACCCCCTTCCGCGCCGCCGCCGGCGGTGCGGGCCGACAGCCAGGCCTGGAGTTCAGCCACGGGAATCAGCACGCGAGCGCCGATGCGCGTGTTCGGGATCGCGTCATCGGCCAGCAGCGCATCGAGCGTTCGCCGCCCGATGCCCAGCGCCGCAGCGGCCTCGGCGGGGGAGAGTGCCAAGCGATCAGCTGATGGGCTACGCTCCGGTTGTGTGAGTTTGTCGCCCCGCGTGCTGGCAGGCCTCGGGGCGCTTTGGGTGGTGGGGTCAGGCGTCGCCATGCGGCACCGCCTTTCCAGAGTCGGCGAGTTCCACCAGGCGGGCCCGCGTCTCTTCCAGCGGAACCAGCCAGCGCCGCCCGGCACGCACGGCGGGTATCCGCTCTACTGCCACCATGCGAATGAGCCATGCTTTCGGGACGCCCAGCGCCGCCGCAGCCCGATTGATCGGAACGAATGTTGTTTCACGCATGAGCCAACTGTTTCCGCGCTCACACGCCCGATCATGCGGAGTTGGCCAGCCGTTCAGTTTCGTTCGTGCTCGTTCGCGTTCGTTCGCATTGCATCGCGTATCGGAGGGCCGAAGTCCGAATAGACGCGCGCCACTTCCATCGCATTGTGCCGCCAACGCTTCCCAACCCGAACGCTGTCCGCAAGTCGGCCCTCCCGCGCCGCCTTCGACAGTGTTGAAGCAGGGAGCCCACCATTCGTGTGGATGCGAAACCAATCGGCATCCCGCAGACCCGGATCGGTTTGCTCGGTCGGGTGGGCATTCGCCCCAGTCGCTCGGCGATCCGAGCTGATACCGCATTCGCCCCGCTCGATCCGCTCAGCCTCACGGTATCCAAGCCGTGCCACGGCCTCGGCGATCGGGCGCAGCGCGCGGCGTGCCAGGTCGATCGCGCCCGTCTCCGCCGCCAGACTCGCTCGGATGCCTTCGGTGGTGCGATGGGCGAACAGCCCATCGGTGACCATCGCCTCTCCGATCATGCCCCAGTGGAACAGGGATCGAGTCTTCACATCGTCGGGCGCGTCGTGAAACGGGCACAGGCTCCAGCGGTCTTTGTTCCGAGCGTGTCCAAGCTCCGGATCGGTGAGCATCACGCGGATCGCCCCCCGCGTCGTGCTCGGCGCGTCGTTGAATGCCCCCATGGCGTCCAGTTCCCAGAGCCGGGGCGTCACAAACAGTACGAGTCGCGCGTCAGTGTCCGATCCCTTGGATTCTTGCAGCGGCCAGAGGGTGCGGCATCGCTGCCGGATCAGCTCGGCCCGGGCCGCAGGTTCGCTCGGCATCGGCCTCATGGGCTCGTACGCCTCGGCGATGCGCTGCTGGGTGTCCGGCGGCTTGGCGCACTGTTCCCAAAGCGATCGCCGCACAAAGCGGGCCAGGGCATCACCGATCCGTTGTAAGTTCGGGGCCTCACCGTGTTCGGCGTAGTCCGCCGCCCACATGCTCGCGCGAAGGGCGGCCCAATAGTCAGAACGCTTCTCAAACTCAGCGCGTTCAGTCGTGATCGCACGCTCCCGCGCGGTCATCACGATGCACCGCGCCGTCTCGATCGCGTGATCGGTGGCAGGGACCCCGGTCGGGCACTCGGCAAGAGCCGTGTTGATACTGTCCCATGCGTCCGCGTCGTGGGGGATGCGATGCACGGGCATTGCCGCGCTCAGGCGGCCAAGTATGCCTGCGAACCGATCACGGTCCCCGGGATCGTCCGCGCTCCACTTCCACAAGCCGCGCCCCTCGGGGTCCCACCCGGTCAGCTCATCGGCCATCCTGAGCACTTCCACGGCACGCGCGGTGTCGATCATCGTTCACCCTTTTTCGCCACGCCGCCGGCGGGTCAATACGGAAGGGTGAACCGCATCGCCCGCCGGTCGTTCGTCGCGGGGATCAACCGCGCCGCGTGGCGGTCCCAGAGTACGGAGTGCTCGGAGGGCATCGGCGCAACCGACAGCCCTTCAACACCGCGCGTGAACACACCAAATCAACCGGGGACCACGCTCCGCCCCAACCTGTCTCGACCAAAGCCCACTTCGGCCCGATTGCCCGCGCCCGGGAAGTACCTTCCGGGGGGGGAAGTGTGCCCGCATCGCAGCGCCAGTTGGGTTCATGCGATCCAGACGGCGGACGGTGAAGCGCGCCGACGCTGCGCGCCCGTGTGATTCACACTGAGTCGCCATGCGCGGGATTCTGTGCGTCGGTTTTGTGGCAAACCGGCGGTTTGCTGCGCACTTCACGCTCGGTGCATCGCGCGGATCGCCCGCGTCCCTCGGTTCAATTTGCCGGAATCTCGGCACTCTGCGCTGCAATGCGATGGGCCGATGCAATCGCCGTTGCGATAGAGCATCGGACACACCATCCGACGCTCCACACTCGGTAGTGGTTGGGGCGCAACGACTTGCGATCGGCGGGTGTGCGCCGTTACCCCACTTCTTACCCCAACGGGCCCGTGCGCTGCGCCGCTCAGCGCACCAATCGCATCCCCAGCACAATCACCCACGAAGCGCGCTTCCCTCGTGAGAATCGCGATGGAACGCACTTTCGGGCGGGGTGTGGTGGCCAAAGGGACCCGCGCAGCGCGGCCGATGCGCTCTCGCGGACATCGCGCGCACTCGGAAGTGCCCGCGCACGCGACGCACTCATGAGCGGGATTTCGGGGTCGGTGTTCGTTCGCAACATCGCCCACAGCGCACACGCCAGGGCGGAATGATCGGCGAATCCCTGTGAGACATGAACAGGGGTCGCTGACTCCTAACCAGTCGCCCCCATATCGGTAACGCTTGCTGCAGCGACAGCTTGCGCTGCCGGAAACGCGCAGCGCACCCACTTTGTCACACAACCCAGACGGAGCCCGGGGCCGGTCGTCGCCCCGCGTCAGCCGACGCTTTCACTGACTCGCGCGGACCATCGCCAGCATCGCGCAGCGAATCGCGTGCGGGAGCGCTGGCCAGGCCTCGGCGATCGCGCGCAGGTCGGGATTGGCCTCGGCGGATGGCGTGCGCGGAGCTGGTTCGGATCGGCTTGGGGTGGGGTTTGGGACGGACGCACCGCCGGATGACGGGCCCGCCTTGCCACAAGTCTCTACAATGTCAGCACTTCCGGCGGAGCCCTCGGAATCGGCGTGCGGTTTCCTAAATCGCAGGTCGCAGGTTCGAGCCCTGCCGGGCGTGCTTCCACAACCCCGAGAGACGCCATCCCCCGGCCCGCCGGCGAGCATCCGGCGCCCAGCGCCGCCCACCCGTCCCGGTGCCCCGCCGATCCCGAAACCGCATCCCCATGCCCACACCTCGCCCGAACGACCACCAAGGCGGCGCCCCCGACGCCCCGCTCTCATCGCTCGACATCCATCTGCTCGCCGAGGGAACCCACTACCGGCTCTACGAACACCTGGGAGCCCACCGCATCGAGAACGCCGAGTCCTCCGGCGTCCGCTTCGCGGTCTGGGCCCCCAACGCGCGATCCGTCGCCGTCGTCGGCGACTTCAACCGATGGGCGCCCGACGCCAACCCCATGCGACCGATCGAGTCCTCCGGCGTCTGGACCGCCTTCGTTCCGGGCCTGAAGCGCGGCGACATCTACAAGTATCGCATCGAGTCGCACCACAACGACAACTACACCGTCCTCAAGGCCGATCCATTCGCGTTCCACGCCGAGACGCCATCGGCGACCGGCTCGCGCGTCTGGGATCTCCACTACCAGTGGAACGACAACGAATGGATGGCCACCCGCCACGCGCGCCAGTCGCTCCGCTCGCCGATCTCGATCTACGAGATGCACCTGGGATCCTGGATGCGATCGCCCGATGGCGGCCGATTCCACACGTACCGCGAACTGGCCACCCTGCTCCCCGCCTACCTCAGGCAGCGCGGCTTCACCCATGTCGAGTTCCTGCCCGTCATGGAGCACCCGCTCTACCGCTCCTGGGGCTACCAGACCACGGGGTACTTCGCGCCCACCAGCCGGCTCGGAACCCCGCAGGACCTCATGCACCTGATCGACACGCTGCACCAGCACGCCATCGGCGTCATCCTCGACTGGGTGCCCTCACACTTCCCCTCCGATGAGCACGCCCTGGGCTACTTCGACGGCACCCACCTCTACGAGTACGCGGACCCGCGCGAGGGATTCCACCCCGACTGGAAATCACTCATCTTCAACT
Organism: Phycisphaerales bacterium; assembly: GCA_052168315.1. GTDB lineage: Bacteria > Planctomycetota > Phycisphaerae > Phycisphaerales > UBA1924 > JBQLZO01. Next base: position 142,858 of record JBQLZO010000046.1, read on the forward strand.
ACGCCAGGCACGAGGTCCGCGCCTTCCTAATCTCCAGCGCCCTGTTCTGGCTCGACAAGTACCACGCCGATGGCATCCGCGTCGACGCGGTCGCTTCCATGCTCTACCGCGACTACTCGCGCAAGCACGGCGAGTGGATCCCGAACCGCCACGGCGGACGCGAGAACCTCGAAGCCATCGACTTCCTCCAACGACTCAACTCCGAGATCTACCGCGCCTTCCCCGATGCGCAGACCTTCGCCGAAGAATCCACCGCATGGCCCGGGGTCTCACGCCCCGTCCACGACGATGGCCTCGGATTCGGATTCAAGTGGGACATGGGTTGGATGAACGACACCCTCGCGCACCTCGCCCGCGATCCCATCCTCCGATCGCACCACCACACCGAACTGACCTTCCGAGGCATGTACATGCACTCGGAGCACTATGTCCTCCCCCTTTCACACGACGAGGTCGTCCACGGGAAGGGATCGCTCTACAACAAGATGCACGGCGACGACTGGCAGAAGCGCGCCAACCTCCGTCTCCTGCTCGCGCTCCAATGGACCCAGCCCGGCAAGAAACTCCTGTTCATGGGCGCGGAAATCGCCCAGCACGCCGAGTGGGACCACGACGCCCAACTCCAATGGGAACTGCTCGATCGCCCGGAGCACCTCGGCATCCAGCGACTCGTCGATCGGCTCAACCAACTCCTCCGCGACCAGCCCGCCCTGCACGAGCGCGATGCCGATCCACAGGGCTTCTGCTGGCTCATCCCCGATGCGCCCGATGAGGGAATCCTGGCGTACCTCCGCCTCGCCGACGATCCGGACGCCACCGTCCTGTGCGCCATGAACACCACCCCCGTGGTGCGTGAGGATGTCCCGATCGGCGTGCCCCGGGCCGGTGCCTGGCGCGAACTGCTCAACACCGATGCCCACGAGTACGCGGGCTCGGGCGTGGGCAACCTCGGGAGTGTGCGCGCCACCCCCGAGCCGCTGCACAACCAGCCCGCATCGCTCCGCCTCACCATCCCGCCGCTCGCAGCGCTCATCCTCCGCTGGGAACCCGAATCCTGAGGCCCACAGCCGGATCACCCCGCGCGCCCGCATCCACGACACGATCCTCACAAGGCTGCCGCGCCAAAACGAACAAGCACCCGGCAAGCGGGTGCTCTTCCCACTGCGGCGACCGCATCAAAGCGCCCGCCGCGCATTCATTGTTCGAACGAGATCAGGCAGACGCAGCGCCCTGACGCTGATTCGGATTGTGCAGGTAGAACGGGCGGGGCGTCGCCGGATCGGCCGGATCGACATGCACCTTCTTCCCGTTCCACACCACCGTGCCCGCGCACAGGGCGAACAACGTGTCATCCTTCGCGCGACCAACCATGAACCCGGGGTGCCACTTCGTCCCGCACTGCCGGACGATGATGCTCCCGGCATTCGCCGACTCACCGCCGTAGAGCTTCACGCCGCGGTACTGCGGGTTCGAGTCGCGCCCGTTCTTGGAAGAGCCCTGGCCCTTTTTGTGTGCCATACTTCAACCTCGCAGACCCGCAATCGCCGTCGGACGGCCGCGGGAGAGTGTCCACAGATTCAGAACGCAGCCGTTCGCCCGCCGGGCGGAGATCCATACCCCGCGCTGGAAGGGGCCAAGAGCCTATCTCGCCCACCCGGACCGGTCCACTCCTCGCCCCGCCCCATCGACAAACCGAGCCCGATCCACCCCCGGCTTACCGCAGCACCCACCGCTCTCCCACCCGCTTGATGGGATCGTCCGACTGAGGGTTCGCCTCGCCGGGCAGCTGGTGCGTCAGCATCAACTGCTTCCGAAGGGTCACCTGCTCGCCCGTGTCCGGCCGCGTGTATCGGTAAGTCTCACCAGAGAACCCGGCCGCGAACACACGCAGCACATCCACCCGCAGATCATCGGCCGGCCAGATCACCAGCCCTTCCTTCGCGTTTTCCGGACCTTGGAGCATCGTGCCCTGGATCGCGATCTCATCGATCAGCAGCGGGTTGTTCAGACGCTGCAGGATCGTCTCGGTCACCTGGCGAGGGACATTCCGCCCCGACAGCATCACCTCGCCGTTGTCCAGGGACATCTCGAACGACGGGGCGAAAAACCGGTCCTCGCCGGTGTTGTTCGTGACCTTGAAGGTGAAATACCAGTACGGCTTCCACCCCTTGCCGGGAACCTCAACCGTCGTCAGCCGAAGGGGCCCTGGCTCAAGCTGGAATTCCCAGCGACGCGGCACAGGAGCAGGATCCGGAACCGCCCGAGCGATGCGGGCCAGAGTCACCGGAACGCCGAGAACCGCCGCGAAGCACGCGAGAATCACCAATCGGCGCGCGATCCGCGCCAGCATGGCGCCCGGGGCGGATTCGATGAGCAAACGGTCGAGCATCGGTCATATTCCTTACGGTTCCAGCCGGACGCCCGCCCCCGACGAGCAGGGAGTGTACCGCCCCACCCGCCGATCGCCAGCCCGATCCACGGGCCCATCCGGCTACCATCGGCCTGTTCGTTGAGCGTGCCCGATCCGGTGCAATCCCCGCTGAGGTTCCACATCCTCCGGGTTTCCTCCCCACCATGACATGATTGGTGCCCCCTCTCCCATGGGTGATTTCGAACACGGAACCATCCCGAGCGGCTCCACTCAGCCGCCGGAGCGCAGCGCTGGTCGCACTGCGTCCGCGCCCCCGTCGGTGTCCGGGTCCCGCCACCATGACGCCGGATCGCCCTCCTCCCACAGCCCATCCACACCGCGGTGCGTCATCCGCAGGGTTCCCCAGAGCGACTGGATCGCCGCCGCCGAGCGGTTGGTCAGCGCCGCCGTCGGCCCGGGGCGATCGGCACGCCTCGCCGGAGAACGATTCCTCGCCGCCGCCGCCGAACACAACATCAACCTCACAGACCTGCACGCCTCGTTCCTCCCGAGCAGCGCAGACCCCCGGCAAACGCCCCGCCCACGCCAGGTCTGCCTCGCCGTCCCCGGCAGCGGCGCCACCGCCACCTTCTTCACCACAAGCCCGGACGACGCCCACGAAGCCGAGGAACTCGGACAAGTCATCGACGCCGCCTGCAACTCCCTGTCCGAGACCCGCCTCGCGCAAGCGCTGCTCACGATGGATGAGCACACGGTTCGGCAGGCGTTCGCCACCGCCGGGTTCCAACAGATCTGCGAACTCGCCTACCTCAGCGGAACCATGAACGGCGCGGTCGAAACCGCACGCCGACACCCCGTCGCCACCACCGACCAATCGCGGGCCTGGCCCGATGGCGTGCGGGTCACCGATTGCCGCGCCGTCGAAGATGCGGAACTCGTCGCCGCCCTCCGAAGCTCATACCAGGACACGCTCGACTGCCCCGAACTCTGCGCCCTCAGGCGCACCGAAGATGTCCTCCGCTCACACAAAGACGCCGGACGCTTCGACCCCAAGCACTGGTGGCTCGTGCGCCTCCATGGCACACCCGTGGGTGCCGCGCTGCTGTCCCGAATGCCCGAACAGGGAGCGGTCGAACTCGTCTACCTCGGCATCGCCCCCGAACTTCGCGGCCAAGGACTCGGCCGACGCCTGCTCTCGCACGCCCTGCTCGCGATGGACAAGGCGGCCGAACGAAACTTCCAGTGCGCGGTCGACCTGCGGAACAAGCCCGCGCTGACGCTCTACGCCTCATTCGGGCTCCGCGAGACCGCACGCCGCCGGGCGCTCGTCCGACCGCTCTAGAAGAAACACGACTCCACACCCTTCGCCGTCCGCTCCCCTCCAACTCACGCCCACCCGTCCGCGAAACGGACACGGGCGCCAACGCCGGTCGTGTGAAGCGCGTGTGGAAATCGTGCCCATCGCAGCGCACACCCGGGAACCACGCTGGCACCACCTGTGCGCGGGTTCGCGCGTTTGTCAACCCGCGTGCCGCGAGCGCGCACGCGGTTCCAAGACCATGTGGAGTTGTGTGCGAACACGGTGAGGATCGCGCAACCTCCACACCGCGCGAACCATGCGCAAAAAAATCTGCACACGATTTCGTGCCGAATTCCCGGCGTTTTCGTGTCAGAAACCGATGAACTCTGTCCATTCAAGCGCCAACGCCGGTTGGCATCGATCGGCTCTTCCAGTACCTTTCGTGACCGGCCCGAACGACGGCCGGGCCGCCGACCGATGAGGACCAAACGCTCGCCTACGCAAGCGATTCGGTCCCAACGCGATCGAACAGCACCGGCAAGACACCGGGCGTCGAACACGCGGACGGAAGGCGGGCGCCAAGCATCGGAACGGGCTTCCGAGGGCGCACCACAAAGTCGGCGCCAGCGCGTGCCACTCCATCGTTTCTGATCCGGCCACTCGGGCCGGAGCCCTCGGGCTCCGACCGCGCGGTGACATCGCCGGTCCGAATCGGGGTGTGATGGCGCGATCGGTGCGCCCTCCATTTCAGACAGCATCCGAACAGCACACGGAGTCCCGCCGCACCATGCCACGAGCCGACGCGATGGCAGCCACTGGAGATCAGACGGGCGATCACGCCTTGGCGGGCGGGAAACGAGAGACGCGGGGAGCGGGATGGGCAGGGGAACGCTCTGCGGGGAATCAGGACGATGCCCGCGACACATCACCACCGGAGCGCGGCCTGCAAGGGATGGCCGGACGCGCACCGGCGTGCCGAGGAAGGAATCACAGAGGTGGGAGCCAATGGTGGAGATGAGCGCACTCGGACAATCTCAAGCACGCTCGAACAAGCGATGGGCCCGGAACACTTCCGCCGGTACTTCGCACACGGAGCCGCACGGATCGAAACATCGCCGGATGGGATCACCGTCCTGGCACCGAACGAATTCCTGAAGCGTTGGCTCCAGAGCTGGGTCGAGCCGATCCTGCGAACAATCCTCGCCGACGAACCCGGACACCCGTCCGACGCCGCGGGAAAGTTGCCAACGCCACAACAGGCAATCCAATGGCGCGTCGCACCGGACATGTGGGACCACGCCGGATCCCATGCCGATGCATCGCCGGCCCAGTCATCGGCCAGCGCACTGGACGCCGAAGCCCACAATCGGACAAACGGACACGCCCCGCGATCCGTCGCCACCGACTCCACCTCGGATCAAACGCGCGGACGCTGGTCCCGCACCAACGATCGCGCCCAGACCACGCCGCATGGCGCACACACCCCGGAACACGCACACCCCGACACAAGGGGTACCTCCCCCACTTCGCCAAACAACCGAATCGCCCCCGCCGCCCCGACCGGCCGCTGGCGACGACCCGATGCGGCCCGGTACCGGCTCGAAGAGTTCGTCGTCGGTGATTCGAACCGCCTCGCCTACACCGCCTGCTGCTCGCTCGCATCCCCCGAAGCGCACCTCGGGCTCCGCGCTCTCGTGCTCCACGGCCCGTGCGGACTCGGAAAGACCCACCTCCTCTCCGGAGTGCTCCGAAGGGTGCTCGAACAGGACCATAACGCACGCGTCCGCTATGTCACCGCCGAACAGTTCGCCAACGAGTACATCGCATCCGTCAAGGCCAACGACCTCACCCGCTTCCGCAATCGCTACCGCGGGCTCGACCTCCTGTGCATCGACGATGTCCACTTCCTCGCCGGCAAGCAGAAGACCATGCTCGAACTCGAGCACACCTTCGAGGCGCTCGACCTCGCCGGCGCACGCGTCGTCATGGCCTCGGACGCGCACCCCACCCAGATCGCCGATTTCTCGCGCCGCCTCGCCGCCCGACTCGCCGGCGCGATGTCCGTCCAGCTCCTCCGCCCCGACCGCGCGACCCGCCTGAGGATCGTCGAGAAGCTCGCGCTCGAACGCGGTCTCATGATCGACGCCAGCACCGTCCAGACCATCGCCGATGCCTGCGTCGAGTCCGTCCGAGAGATCCAGGGCGCGCTCGCGAAACTCGAAGCGCTGGCCGCACACGCCCGGATCACCGGCGACGGACCATCCGACAATGGTCTCATCAGCGCATCGCTGGCCCGCCGAGCCGTCGCCGAGGACATCTCGGGGCGCGTCACTCGCCCCATCCGCATCGATGTCATCGCCGATGTCGTCTGCCGCGCGCTCAGGGTCGATATGTCCGAAGTGCTCGGCACCGGCCGGCACAAGCGCGTCGTGCTCGCACGCTCCTTGTGCGCCTGGCTGTCCCGCGAACTCACCGCGCACTCATACCCGGAGATCGCCCGCGCCCTCCACCGCCCGAGCCACTCGACCATCGTCACGCAGTGGCAGAAAGTCCAGCGCCAGATCGACGCCGGAGAGCTCGTCGATGCCGGCCCGGAATTCGATGGGGTCCGCATCGCCGACCTCTGCGAACGCCTCCGCAACGAGATACTCCGGCGTCCCCCAGAACGCGATTGATCGACCGGACCCCGGTGCGCGGCCCCGCATCGCACCGAATGCCGTAGGCTCCCCCCATGGACGAGCCCGCAACCATCCCCCCGCCGCAGAGCCCGCAGCCTCTGAGCACCCGCCGGAGCACCACGATCCCCGCATCCCATCGCGCGATCGTCGTGTTCGCCGGTGCCATGCTGGCCGGCGCTGCCCCGCTCTCTCCGGGCGCTCCCCGCGCGATGGCCGCCACCGCCGCGCAGGATGCCCATGCCGGCGAAACCCGCGACCGCATGCTCGGATCGATCGCGGAGCAGCTCGAGCATCCCAACTCCCATCGCGCCGCGGAAGCGATCGATGCCCTGCGACGGCTCCGCGATCCGCGCCTCCGTCCGGTCTTCGTCCACCTCGCATCGACACCCGATCCCGACCGCGCCGTCAGCGCGCTGCTGGGAATGGCGGACCTCGAAGACCCCCCCCGCGTCGATGTCGTCCGGCTCGCCGAACTCTCCAACGAGAACGCCCGCGCCCACGCCGTCGGGCTCACACTCCGGCTCGGATACCTCGACTCCGCCGGGCTCACCCAGGTCGCGAACTGGCCCAAGCTGGGCGACACCCTCGAGACACTGCTCCTGGCCGAGCTGCTCGGCAAGGGGCAGGCCGTCTCACCCGCGCGACTCGCCGAACTCTCAAGATCCGAAGAACCGCTCGCGCGCACGCTCGCACAGTTACTCGAAGGCGAACTCGACGAAGAAGCCCAGCGCGCCCTCGCCGAGCAATTCCTCACAAATCTCGGCGGACGCGAACAGACCCTCGAACGCGTCCTCGAACCGATCCTCCTCTCGCTCCGCCGCGCGGGCGCAACGGGCAGCATCGCGTTCGTGCTCCGGATCGGCGAGATGCTCGAAGGCGAGCTCGCACCCGAGCGCGAGGTGCTCACAACGCTCGCTTCCCTCGACCCCGAACGCGCCAGGGCGAACTGGCATAAGGCCTACGCCGCCGCCGACTCCTCGGCCCGCCGGTTCTCCCTCGGCCTCGCCGCGCTGCACTCCGAGGGCCGCATGGGCCAACAGGCCGCGTCCATCCTCGCCGCCGCCGAAGACCCCACACTCGCCACCATCGGAGCCGCAGCCCTCGCCATCGATTCACCCCCCTCACAGTCAACGGTCGATGCGCTCATCGCCCTCCTGGACACGCGCTACGAGCAGGCCACGGGCTGGGTCGTCGACCGCGGACGCGATCTGCCCGCCGAGTGGCGCGCCCGCTTCGCCGCCCAGCTGGTTCGATACCCGGACCGCACCGCCGATCGCTCGACCCGCGGCGCCCAGCTCGCACGCGAGGGCGCACGCCTGCTCGCGCAGGACGATCCCTCGGCCCTCGGCGAGGAACTCCGGCGCATCGCCGCCGAGGGAAACAACGCCATCGTGCAGGCGATCCTCCTCGGCATCATCGAATCCGAACGACACGGCCGCGTTTGGTCCCACACCAACGAGCCGTCCTGGCCATCCCCCCGCGCCGGCGCCATGGCAGCCATCTGCGCAGCGCTGTTCGACCTCGCCGAGCAGCAAAGCCCCCCGCCCACAACAGGCGAGCACCCGGAACAACGCGAGATCGTCTGGGAAGACTCATCACCCGAAGCCGCCGCGCTCACCTCACGACTCATCGACGCCGCCGCCCCCGGCAGCCCGCTGGATCCGCCCGCCCGGGCACAGGCCGCATGGCTCGCACTCACCCGCCTTGAGCCCGGAGCCGATGCATCCACGCGTCTCCTGAACCAACTTGGTCGATAATGAACCGGACAAAGCCGGGCCGGAGCACCCCGCGCCCCGCCCGGATCCGGTGCCGCGCCCGACCCCGCCGTTCCAGCTGACCCAGCGACCGAGGACCAATCCATGCCCAGCGAAGAGATCCCGCTCTCCAAGCCCAGCCTCACCGAGATGGAAATCGACGCCGTCGTCCGCGTGCTCCGCTCCGGGCGGCTCTCCATCGGACCGGTCCAGGAACGCTTCGAAGCGCGCTTCGCCGAGATCACCGGGTGCAACCACGCCGTCGCCTGCTCATCGGGCACCGCCGCGCTCCACATGGCCCTGCTCGCGCACGGCGTCGGACCCGGCGATGAGGTCATCACCACCCCCATGGCCTTCATCGCGCCCGCCAACGCCATCCTCTATGTCGGCGCCACGCCGGTCTTCGTCGACATCGACCCCGTCTCCATGAACATGGACCCGGCCCTCGTCGAGAACGCGATCACCGAACGCACCAAGGCCATCATCGCCGTCGAGAACTTCGGCAACCCCATGCACATGGACGCCTACCGCGCCATCGCCGACAAGCACGAGATCAGGCTGATCGAAGACTCCTGCGAGGGCCTCGGCGGACGCCACAAGGGCCGGGCCATCGGAGCGTTCGGGCACTGCGGCGTCTTCGGCTTCTACCCCAACAAGCAGATCACCACCGGCGAGGGCGGCATGCTCGTCACCGACGACGGCCGGATCGCCGACCTCTGCCGGTCCATGCGCAACCAGGGACGCGCGATCGGCCAGGCCGGCCACGCTCCCGGCTCGTGGCTCTTCCACGAGCGGCTCGGATTCAACTACCGCATGACCGAGATCCAGGCCGCCATCGGCGAGGTCCAGATGCGCCGCCTCCCCGAACTCATGGAGGCCCGGCAGCGCGTCGCCGACATGTATGTGCGCCGCCTCGTCGACTGCAAGCACCTCGTGCTCCCAACCGTCAACGCCGACACACTCATGTCCTGGTTCGTGTTCGTCGTCAGGCTCAACGACACCTACACACGCGCCGACCGTGACCGCATCATCGAGGGCATGCACCGGCACGAGGTCGGCTCGGCCCCCTACTTCCCCTGCATCCACCTCCAGCCGTTCTACCGCGAACGATTCGGCTTCAAGGAAGACATGTTCCCCATCGCCGAGTCCATCAGCCAGCGCACGCTCGCCCTCCCCTTCTTCCCCGGCATGAGCGAACGCGATGTCGACTTCGCTGCCTCAACACTTGAACTGATGATCTCCCGCGAAAACCTCCGCAGGGGCTGACCCCTCCCCCTGCCGAATCCCCGCGCCGCACCACCATCCTCACGCCCCGAAGTGCCGCGCCGCGCCGATCGCCCCCAGCGTGATCCCCACGAACGCCACCCCCGCGACCTGTGAGGGGCGGTCTCGAGTCGCCAGTTCCGTCGGGTCATCGTACATGCCCCGATCGAGCAGCAGCAGCGCCCGCAGCATCGCGTAGGTCGCCGGCAGGATCGTCGCCCACAGCAGATTGAACCGCAGCGCGCCGATCGTGTAGAACTCCTCCTGGGACTGCAGGTACCCCGCGTAGGTCAGCAGCGTCGCCACCGCCGTCGTCACCACCGCCATCTCCAGCAACTGGTCAGAGTACCGCTGCTGCACCCGGCGCACCTTCGCCGCCAGAATCGAAAGTTCCTTTGCGTCCAATCGGCGCTCGTCCGAACCCGACGCCAGCCGCTGCAGCGCCCGGCGCTCCCCGAGACGCTTCCCGAACGCCAGGAACATCGAAAGGAACAGCACCGCATTGAGAAGCCAGGTTGATGGCGCCACCCCGATCGCAAGGCACCCCGCGATCACCCGCAGCACGAACCCGATCGACAGCGACATCACATCCGCGATCGGACGATGCTTGATGTCCAGCGAATACAGCAGCACATTCGCCACATACAGCGCCACGACGATCCCGACCCACAACGCCGCCCACCCATCGAACACGGCCAGCGAAGCGGCAATCCCCGCGCCCGCAACCCAGCACGCCGCCGCGAGCGCCAGCGCCGCACGCGGGCTCACCGTGCCCGCCGCCAGCGGACGATGCTTCTTCCGAGGGTGCATCCGGTCCGCCTCGCGGTCCATGTAGTCGTTGACGATGTAGCACCCCGACGATGCGATCGCGAACGCCGCCGCCGCCAGCAGCGCCGGCCCGAACGCCGCCAGCACCCCAAGGTCCGTCCCACCCGGCGCAAGCGACGCGTAGAACGGCCCAATCAACACGAACACCGACTTCGTCCACTGGTGCGGCCGCATCAGCCGGACCAGCCCCAGCACCGACGACCCCCTCGGGGCCCCATCGGTCTCGCCTGGCTGTGTCCCGCTCACGCTCATGGAGAACACCAACTCCTCGCTGCCAACCCAGCCCCCCAGACAAGCCGCCCACCGCACCCGCCCATCCGCGGGACACGCCGGTGCGCCCGCATCCTACAGACCGGTCTTGATCGGCGATCGGACCATGCTGCGCCATCCTTCGCGGCGCGCCCCGTGCTCAATGCCCATCCACTACCATCGCCCAGGGGAGCGCGAACACCGTCCCGCATCGGGCGTACTTCGTGTGCTCCACTCACGCCCGCCGCCTCGCGAGGCCCCATGGAACCACCAGAACCGAGCCCGCGCGAGCCCGACTCCCAGTCCGCCGGTCCGGAGCCGGTCGCACGGGTGCGCGCCCGCCGCAGGTTTGCCGCGCTCGCCGCCCTGTTCGTGGTCCTCGCATACCTCATCCCCGCCGCCACGCTCATCCTCACCAACGCGAGCGTCCTCAGCTCGGGGCTCCGCACCTACGACGAGATCCAGTTCCACCTCCCCACCATCGAGCAGTTCTCCTCGCAGCTCCCGGCCCCCGATCTCTCGCGCTACGCCGTCGCCATGACGCCCGGCTATCACCTCGTCCTCGCGGTCGCCCACCGGCTCATCTCCGACGACATCCGCGCCCTCCGCCTCTTCGGAACCGTCTTCACACTCGGGCTGCTCGCACTCCTCGGATGGTCCGTCGGATCGGCCGGGTATCGCACCCGATTCCGATGGTGGGAGGCTGGCATCCTCACCCTCCCCGTCCTCTGCTCGCCCTATGTCTTCCCGAGCGGCGTCTGGGTCGTCGCGGACAACGCCGGCTGGGTCGGCGTCGTCCTCCTCCTGTCCATCGTCCTCTCCAGGCCGCCCATCCCGCGCTACTTCGTCCTCGCCGCGATCGTCCTCGCCATCACCGTCCTGCTCCGACAGATCAATCTCTGGGCGTGCGGCCTGATCTGGCTCTGGGCCTGGATCGGCCCGCCCGACAGGGCCGGAACAACCCCGCCCTCTCGCGTCTTCGACGGGCTCCTCGCTGAGTCCCCCGACCGCGCCTCGCTCGCCATCCGGTTCAAGCGGCTCCGCGGAGCCCTGCTCGCCACCCTCCCGGCGATGCTCATCGTCCTCGCGTTCGCGTGGCTCTGGGGATGGCAACTCGTCCCGCCCGGATTCCAGGCCGGAGCGAACGAGATCGAAGGAGCCACAGCGTACGAGACCGCCTTCAACCCCACCGCCATCGGGCTCTCGGCCCTGCTCTTCGGCGTGGCGAGCTGCTATCTCGCCGGATACCTCATACCCCGATGGTGCGCCAGCCCCACACCCATCCGGACCCGCCTCGCGCTCATCGCCATCGGCGCCGCCATCGGGCTCCTCGCCGGTGTCCTCCCAATCTCCGAGCCCACCGACCCCGGACAATCGCTCGTCCGCGCGTCGGGCTACTGGACCATCATCGACCAGTTCCCCGTGTGGGGCGGCCGCTCCCCGGTCTTCGCGCTCGGTGCCATGGTCGGCGGAATCGCCGGCGGCGCGTGGCTCGTGGTCCTCCCACCACGCCAGCGCTGGCTTCTCCTCGGATCCATCGCCGGCGTCGCCATCGCGTGTTCATCAACGCAGATGACCTGGCAACGCTACTCCGACCCCCTCATCATGATCGTCGCCGCGATGTGCGTCGTCGCAGCCCGCCCGCCGCAGGGCCTGACAGGGGCCTGGAAGCACATCGACCGCTTCGCGTGGATCGGACCCCTCCTCTTCGCCGGCATCCAGGCCACGCTGCTCGTCACCCGGTTCGACGGCTGAACCGCACCCACGCGGCCCATACCCGCCCATCGGCGGATCACTCGCCCGCAAGCGCGCCCGTGTACACCACCGCATCCGCACGACCCGCATCAGCCTCCCTCACCACGCCCGGAGCGCCCCAGGGCTCGCTCACCATCGACACCACGAGCACATCCGCGCCATGGAGACGACCCCGCACCCGCCGAGTCAGCCCGCCATCAAAGTCCGTGTGGAACTGCCCGACCACCAGCACAACCGGGCCCGCACCACCGCGCACCAGGTCCACGGCCGTGTCCGCCATCGTCGCATCCCACACATTCTGCGACCGAAAGAAACCCGCGATCATCGGATCGTCCAAGGGGTCCGCACGATCCTCGCCCTCGCCCGCCTCCCCATCCTCCTCGTGACCGCGCCCCATCGCAGACATCACCTCGCCAAACCGACGCGCATACCCCCCATCCGCCATCCGCTCGGGATTTACCACCAGCCGACGCTGCTCCGGAGTGAACCCCTCGAAAGCATCCGCGCCCTGCAGCCGGGCCAGCCGGACATACCGCCTCGGCGCGTTCGCGCCCCGCACCGCCAGCCCGGCCCCCCGTGCCACCTCCACCATCTCCCGGTGCCCCTTGTAATTGGAGTCGGTCCGCCGCGTTCGCGTGCGGAACTCATCCTCATCGATCACCCCGGTGAGATAATCATCGATCGCAACCTGGTCATCGCGCTCCAAGAACTCAAGCGCCAGGGCCGGCTCGCTCCTGCCCCGCAGCGCCACCACATCCTCGAACAGCGCCGCCGCCGCCGCCAGCCCCGGCTCGTGCCCGTGCACCTCCCCGATCAGGACCACATCCGCCCGCGACGCCTCCTCAACCAAGGCGCTCCACGCCGGATCCGCTCGACGACGCTCCATCGTGCCCGTCGCGTCGGCAAGCCCGGAGTCCCACGCGATCGCATGCCGCACCCGCGGCACCCGCTCCGGCGCGATCCGCTGCTCCGAACCGATCGAACACCCGCCCACACCCCCGCCGAGCACGCCCAGCAACAAGCAGACCATCGCCCACCGAAGACGCCGCCCCCCGCACGCACCCGGGGACCATCCAATCCGTCCATCCAGCCTTTGAGAGTTCAGCATGGGGCCGAAGGTGAAGCCTCGCGTTCCCCGCGTCAAGCCGGGGCAGGGAATCCGCCCGCCCTTCCATCCAAACCCCTCCGGACTCCACGCATTTCCGATCGTGCCCGCCGGGCATCCCACTATGCTTCCAAACCGAGCCCCGCCGCCGGCGAACGAATCCGAGACCCCGTCCACGCCCGCCCAGCCCCCGGGCGGACCACCCGTCGCCAAGCCCTCCGGAGAGATCGACCATGGCATCCGTCGTCTTCTACTTCCAGGTCCACCAGCCGTGGCGGCTCCGGCGGTACTCGGTGTTCGACACCGATCACTTCTATTTCGATAACAACGCCAACCGCGAGATCCTCCTCAAGGTCGCCGACAAGTGCTACCGCCCCGCCACCACCCTCCTGCTCGACCTCATCAAGAAGAACAAGGGCAACTTCCGCATCTCCTACGCGCTCACCGGCACCCTGCTCGACCAGCTCGCCGAATGGGCCCCCGATGTGCTCGACCTGTTCAAGCAGATCAACGACACCGGCTGCTGCGAGTGGATCGCCGAGACCGACCAGCACTCGCTCTCCTTCCTCTACTCGCGCGAGGAATTCCGCGAGCAGGTCAACACGCACACGCAGCGGATGGTCGACCTCTTCGGCGTCACGCCCACGGTTTTCCGCAACACCGAACTCACCTACAACAACGATGTCGCCCGCGCCGTCGCCTCCATGGCCAACGCCGATGGCACGCCACGCTTCAAGGGCATGCTCGCCGAGGGCGTCGACCGCGTGCTCGGCTACCGCAAGCCGACCTATGTCTACCGCCCGCCCGATGTTGATGGCAAGCCGATGCCCTCCGCCAACGCCGACAAGCCGTTCGGGCTGCTCCTCAAGAACTACCGGCTCTCCGATGACATCGCCTTCCGCTTCGGCAACCGCGCGTGGGACGAGTGGCCCCTCACCACCGAAAAATTCGCCAAGTGGGTCCACAACATCAACGGCGATGGCTACCTCTGCAACCTCTTCATGGACTACGAAACCCTCGGCGAGCACCAGTGGGCCGACACCGGCATCTTTGATTTCCTCGCCGACCTCCCCCGCGCCATCTTCGATGTCAAGCGTGGCGAGAACCACTTCATCACCCCCTCCGAAGCGTTCGACCAGTTCAGCCCCGTCGGCGTCTACGACGCGCCGCACATGACCTCCTGGGCCGACACCGAACGCGACCTCTCCGCGTGGCTCGGCAACGCCATGCAGCACAACGCCATGGCCGAACTCTACAAGCTCGAAGCCCCGATCAAGGAAGCCGTCCGCCAGGCCGAGAAGTCCGGCGACAAGCAGCGCCTCGCCGAAGCCCACTACCTCCTGAACGACTGGCGCAAGCTCACCACCTCCGACCACGCCTACTACATGTGCACCAAGTACTTCGCCGATGGCGATGTCCACAAGTACTTCAACCCGTACGACTCGCCGTACGACTCCTACATCAATTTCATGAATGTGCTCGACAATGTCCGCTCTCGCGCCGGGATGGTCATGGCGTGAATCCGGATCCAGCCGGAACACCTCCGATCGCGCCCCGCGACCCGGGTTCACAGCCGCCACACCCGCGCCTATCAATGACCGTGGCACCCGAGAACGCCATCGATCCGACCGGGCGTTTCACCGAGAGGGCCGGCGACTACGCCGCGCACCGACCGGACTACCCCCCCGCCTGCATCGCCATGCTCGCCGCGCTGGCCGAGCAGAGCGCCGCCGCCCACAACGCCCCGCGACGCGTCGCCGACATCGGCGCGGGCACCGGCATCCTCACCCGCCAGCTCGCCGGCGCCGGGCTCCCCATCGACGCCGTCGAGCCCAACGCCGCGATGCGCAACGCCGCCGCCCCTCACCCCCACATCACCTGGCACGATGCCACCGGAGAGCAGACCGGACTCCCCGATCGCTCGGTCGCCCTCACCGCCTGCGCCCAGGCATTCCACTGGCTCCGGCCACAAGAAGCCATCCTCGAGTTCGCGCGGATCCTTGTGCCCGGCGGACACCTCGCGATCGTCTTCAATACCATCGCGATGGACGACCCCGCCAGCGCCGCCTACCGCTCCATCCTCGAAGCCCACGCGACCGAACCGCCGCGCTCCCCACGCCCCGGCGAGGGCGAGCGGCTGGCGGTCTCCGCCATCGAACAGGCCCCCGAGTTGTTCGCCGCGCCCGAGATCCACAGATTCCCCCACGCCCAGCACCTCACCAGGGATGCCCTCATCGGACGCGCCGCCAGCGCTTCCTATGTCCCCAAGCCCGGAACACCGCAAGGCGATGCCATGGCCGCCGAACTCCGAGCGCTCCACGACCGATCGTGCCAGAACGCCACGCTCATCGCCCTCAGGTACCAGACCATCGCAATCACCGCACGCAGGCGATGACACCCGATCACCCCCAATCCCCCGCCGGCGGTTCACCTCCAAATGAGCGACCCACCCCACAACAACGCAAGCAACCCGCAGACACCGCCGACGGTGCCGATCTCAACGAGCAACGCCGCCAACCCCTGGGGCGATGCCCCCACGCCCTTCGAACAGATCGGCGGAGAGCCGGAAGTCCGCGCCCTCGTCGATGCCTTCTACGACCACGTGCGCGACGACGCCCCACGCCTCCGTGACATGCACCCTCAAGACCTGACAGAATCACGCCAGAAACTCTTCGAGTTCGTCGTCGGCTGGCTCGGCGGCCCGCCCCTCTACATCCAGAAGCACGGCCACCCGCGCCTCCGCATGCGACACATGCCCTTCCCCATCGATCAGCACGCGGTCGACGAATGGCTCCGCTGCATGCGCGCCGCAATGGACGACAGGAAGATCGCCCACCCGCTCCGATCGTTCCTCGATTCGCGATTCGCCCACACCGCCCAATTCATGCAGAACAGAGACTGACACACCCGCCCCCCGGGCGAACAACCGCTCGCGCCCCCCAACCCGCCCAGGAATCGAACAAATTCGGTTGATTGTCGCGCGGATTTCTGGAACGCCCCACGCAATCGATCACAATAGTTGTGCTGGACGCCCACGCGGGCGCTCCCTGCCCGCAAACCCCGGGGGCGAGAGGAAGGCCCATCGTGAACGCACGCGGATCGCGCCTCAACACCGGCGGAAGGGGCCTGGCAGGCGGCATGGCGCTCGTCTACGCCCTGCTCATGACCGCACTGCTCGTCTGGGTCTCCATCGTCATGATGGGCGCTGCGCCACCCAACACCAACGCCCAAGCCAACACCAACACCAACGCCCAGGCCCAGGCCCAGCGCACCCGACGCCCCACACCCACCCCGCCCCCCGTCCTGACCAGGTCCGAGTCCGACTTCCGCGAGTGGACCATCCGCTTCGCCGCCGACATCTCACCCATCAATCCCAACCGTGGATTCACCAGCGACGGGCGGCGCGTCGCCACCGAAACTCCCGTGATCGCGCTCTCAGACTCCGCCTTCGTCTTCCCCATCATCGGCGACACCGCGTGGACCACCGCACGCACGCCCCTCTTCCGAGGCGGGATCTTCCCCCGCGGCGGCAACAACCAACTCCAATACAGGGTCATCCCGAATTTCCAGGGGCCCTCGAGCATCGGCGTCTGGCAGATGCGCAACATCCAGACACGCCAGATCACCTTCGCCGCCGACATCCCCATGAGGTCCTACAGGCTCGACATCGACGAGGCCCGCGCCATCTCCCAATACCCGTGGCCACAAAACCCCTACGAGCCGGCGATCGCCGTCAACCTCCAGCCCCAGCTCTATGTGCAGAGCGACCACCCCGCCATCATCGCCCTCGTCAACCGCTGGCTCGGCGGCCGCTCGCCGCGCGACGCCCCCCCATACCGGCTCGCAAAGTTCCTCGCCGGCCAGGTCGTCGAGCATGTCCAGCCCAACGGCGCCGGACTCGCATTCGGATTCACCGACCCGGGCAACACCGGCGTCGGCGTCGGAACCGCCGGCGGCTTCGAGTGTTTCGGTGCCGTCTTCGCCGCCGTCTACGGCCGGGGATCGCCGCACGACCTCGCCAACCTCCTCTGCGCCGTCTACCGCGCCGCGGGGCTCCCCGCCCGAATCACCATCGTCGCCGACGCCGAACGCATCAACGAGCCATCCGCCCAGTTGTCCGCCGTCCGCGCGTTCGTCGAGTTCTACCTCTGGAACGAAGCCGCCGGCGTCGGCGAATGGATCCCGGTGGACATCCAGCGCCAACGCGAGTTCTCCAGCAGGCCGCCCCCCCTCGATCGCCAGTGGGAACACTTCGGCATCGTGCGCAACGGCGCGATGCTCGCCCCCATCGCGCACCACTGGCACCCCCCCGCGGGAGTGCTCAACGCCGGCCCGCCAGCACTCTGGGGCTGGGTCACCGCACCAGCCATCCCGCTGGCAACCCAGCACCTCCGCATCACCGCCATGAACACCCCCCGAGCCGGCGTCGACGGCCCGAACGACGGCTTCGTCGCCATCCAGGACCGCGAACGCCGGTAGCCGCCCAACCACGATCCCCGCCGCCCGACCGGCCCTCCGCGATGAGCATCACGGAGCACCGGCATCCCTGACAAGGGACCGGGACCGCCGCCCTCGCACCACCATCCGTGAAGCCGTCGCCCCGCCTTCCGGCAGACGCGACGAACATGCGCCGATCGCCAAGGCCATCAGCGCCGCCACCGCTCATCTGCAGCGGTTGCCGAACGCACCGAGCAACAGGCCGAGGTCGAAGCTGTCGGTCGTGCCATCGCCATCGACATCTCCCGCAGGCGAGGCGCCGAACGCGCCGAGCAGCAGCCCGAGATCATCCGAGTCCACCTGGCCATCGCGGTTCAGGTCGGTGAACCCGCAGGGGACCACGGGACGAAGGTCGTGAGCCGGGCCCTCAAGCACCAGCGAATTGCTGTACTGGCGGAGCTCGAACCCGACCACGGTGAAATCCTCATCGCCATTGGTGACCGGGAAGCTGTGCCAGTTCTGGAACGAGACACGGAACTCGCCATCGGCGATCGGCTCAACATCGATCTCAAGGAATCCGTAGTGCTTGCCGCCCGAGAGCAGCTGGTTCCCATCCCAAAGCTCCGGCTCGGACTGGTCGGCCGTCCAGCGCGAGAACGGGTTGGGAACCCAGTCCTGCCCCTCCGGATTCAGCGGGTTGTTGCGCCAACCGATGATGTTCGCGGCCTCCTGACCAGGCGCATCCTCCACGCCGCGGAGCCCGTCGCCCGCCGCGCCGACATCCCACAGGAACACGCCGAGCCCGTCACCGTTCAAGTCGAAGTAGGACATCTCGGAAACCTCCGAGTGCCCGCACAGCACGCCCGCCACGCCGTACTGCTCCATGAGCGGCGCGTAGATCCGCATCGCCTCGCCCGACTGGTTCGAGGTCACCGAAGAGCCGTGCACGCCGCGCGAGAACGGCGTGTGGTGCCACTGCACGAAGATCACCTGCCCCGCATCACGCGCATCGGCCAGCTGCTCCACGGCCCAGTTCCACTGCTCGGTCCCGATGTTGAAGTCCGGCAGATCGCCGAACGGATACCCGGTGAGCCACGCGCGGTTGGTGTCGAGGTTCTGCGGGAAGTCCACGGAAACGCCCTGCCCAACGGGCGGCGCGACATCGTCGTTGGGCGGCAGTGCGCCAACCGAGCACAGGGTGATGATGGTGATGGGCCCATAGTCCGTGCGGAAGTAGAGGTCCTGGTAGTCCGCGTTGCCGTTGGAGGGGAAGTCGAAGTAGGCCGACCACTGGTCGCGGGCATACTTGACATTCGGGTTCGCGCCGCCGGCGGTGCCGTTGAAGATGCAGTTGTTCCCGATGGCCGCGATGAGAGGCACATTGGTCAGCAGCGTGTCGTACTCGCCCGCGTTGTGCCGCCAGAACTCGTCCCAGCGCCGCTGCTGCTCGTTGGAAGTGCCCTGGATCAGATCGCCGGGCATCACCACCAGCTCCGGCCCCCGCGCGATGATGTTCTTGATGTTCTCCTGGTACCCCACCGTCTCCGTCACCAGGTACTGCGTCCGCCCCGGGCCCGTGCCCTCAGGACGCCCCGTCGAACCCGGCGCCTGAGGCGTCGTCGCCGACCACTCGCGGAAGGTCGTGCGCCCGATCACCAGCGTCTCGCTGTCGGCCAGCGCGACGAATCGGATCGAGCGGTCGGTGTCCGACGGCGGCGCGGTGCGGAACACGCCCGCGTGCGCGGTCTCGCCCTGCTGAACGGTGTAGGTGTACTGCGCATCGCCCTGGAGCCCGCCGAGGACGATCGAGTGCTTCCAGTTCCGCGCCGCGTTCCCCTGGCCGTCCAGGATCGCCGTATCAAGGAACGGGAACGCCCCGCCCGCGTTCAGCTCCGCGGGCGCCTGGTAGTCAAGGACCGGCTGCAGCACAGGCGCCGATGCCAGCACGAGCGGCTCGGTCAGCCCCGGGCCCTCGATCGTCAGCGTGCCCGGGACCTCGTCGATCGTGAACCAGGTCAGCGTGATCCCCTCGCCCGTCGGGCTGAGCTGGTACGGCAGGACACGGAAATCACCCACGGTGCCGTGCGCGGAGACGCCAAGTCCGGCCGCGCCCAGAATGGCCGCGGCGACAGCGGTGCGGAACTTCGTTCGCATGGAAAACCTCACTTCGCTCCATCGATGCGATGCGACCACGCCGGGCCACGATGGTCCCGGAAGATCGTGCCGGGAACGGTCTCAGGCGAATGCGTCGGCACGGTCAAGCAATGGACAATCCCGCGTGAATTCGGACCGTCGCCGATGCCCTCCGCCGGCCATCACGCGGGAAAACACGGACCCCAGCGCGGGGCCGCACACACCGGCCGTCGGGGCCTCGCGGTCACCATGCGTCTCGCGTCAATGCCGCCGGCGAGTCTCCGGGCCACGCCCGGACGGCGACCCCGGTGGCGACCCGGGCACCGGCGAATCGCCCCCCGGTCACCCATCCCGGCGCGATGAGCGCCACCGATTGGACCGGCGACGATCGGTCTATGATCGGTCTTGCCGTGTTCCGGCGGGACGAGGCCGCAGCCCCCCGCCGGGGTCCGGTTCGCCCGCGCGGCTCACGCCGGTCGAACACCACGAAACCAATCGCGCCCGGAATCGCGCACTCGGAGCCACACGCGGATGCACATCCGGAACTTCTCCATTATCGCCCACATCGACCACGGCAAGTCCACGCTCTCGGACCGCCTGCTCCAGCAGACCAAGGCCGTCTCAGACCGCGAGGCGCGCGAGCAGCTCCTCGACTCCATGGACCTCGAACGCGAGCGCGGCATCACCATCAAGGCCTCCTCCGTCTGCGTCCGCCACGAGCACAACGGCGAGGAGTACATGCTCAACTTCATCGACACGCCCGGGCATGTCGATTTCTCCTACGAGGTCTCCCGGGCCCTCACCGCCTGCGAGGGCGCCGTCCTCGTCGTCGACTCCACCCAGGGCGTCGAGGCCCAGACCGTCGCAAACGCCTACCTCGCCATCAACAACAACCTCGAAATCATCATCGTCGTCAACAAGATCGACCTCCCCTCCGCGCAGCCCGAGGAAGTCGCGATGGAAGTCGAGCAGGTGTTCGGTTTCCCCGCCGAGGAAGCAATCTTCTGCTCCGCCAAGACCGGGCAGGGCCTGACACAACTCCTCGCCGCCATCTGCGAAAAGCTCCCACCGCCCAAGCCGCCCAAGACCACCAAAACCCGCGCCCTCATCTTCGACAGCCACTACGACGACTACCGCGGCGTCGTCGTCTCCATCCGTATGTTCGACGGCCACCTCAAGCCCGGCGACAAGATCCGCATGATGGGCACCGGCAGAACATTCACCATCACCGAACTCGGCAAGCTCACTCCCAAGCCCGTCAAGGTCACCAAGCTCGGCCCGGGCGAGACCGGATTCGTCATCGCCTCCATCAAGACCCTCAAGGATGTCCGCGTCGGCGACACCATCACCCTCGAGATCGACCCCGCCGCCGAGCCCCTGCCCGGCTACCAGGAACCGCGACAGATGGTCTTCTGCGACTTCTACCCAGCCACCGCCGCCGGCGATGGCAAGGGATCAGACTTCGAAGACCTCCGCGAGGCCATGGAAAAACTCGCGCTCAACGACGCCTCCTTCACCTACCACCCCGTGCACTCCGAGGCCCTGGGCTTCGGCTTCCGCTGCGGATTCCTCGGGCTCCTCCACATGGACATCATCCAGGAGAGGCTCGAACGCGAGGGCGGCGTCAGCGTCATCCAGACCGCGCCCACCGTCACCTACATGCTCAAGCAGCGCAACGGCGAGGAACTCGAGATCCAGAACCCCGCCGAGCTCCCCGACCCCTCCCTCTGGGCCGAGCTCCGCGAGCCCATCGTCCAGCTCGAGGTCATCGTCCCCACCGAATTCGTCGGCGAGGTCATGTCCCTCTCGCTCAATCGCCGCGCCGTGTTCAAGTCGCAGATCGCCCTCAGCGAAACCCGCCAGATGCTCACCTTCGAAGTCCCGATGGCCGAGATCATCTACGACTTCTTCGACAAGCTCAAGTCCATGACCCGCGGCTACGCCACCATGGACTACGAGGTCGTCGGATACCGCACCGACAAGCTCGTCAAGGTCGATGTGCTCATCAACGGCGACCCCGTCGAAGCGCTCTCCCTCATCTGCCACCGCGACAACGCCGAGCAGCGCGGCCGCGCCCTGCTCGTCCGCCTCAAAAAGGAAATCGCACGCCACCAGTTCGAGATCCCCCTGCAGGCGGTCATCGGCGGCAAGGTCATCGCCCGCGAGACCATCAAGTCCATGGGCAAGAATGTCACCGCCAAGTGCTACGGCGGCGATGTCTCCAGAAAGCGCAAGCTCCTCGAAAAGCAAAAGGCCGGCAAGAAACGCATGAAGTCCATCGGCTCCGTCGAGATCCCCCAGGAAGCCTTCATGGCCGTCCTCGATCAGGGGGAATGACCCCGCCCGCCGGCCTCCCCCCACCGCGTTCGGGAACCGTTGGCCCCCGCCACCCATCCCGCCGCACCCCCGATTCCATCTCGATTCGGGCGATCCGGGTGGCATCGCCCCGCCTCTGGTGTACCCTTTCGGACCCCGAACCCGGAGAATCTCGAAAGCCACCCGGGCCCGCCGCCGAGAACCCCTCCAGCGGCCGGCAAAGCGGACGCGCCCCGCCGGGACCAGCGCACACGCGACCGATGCCGCAGGACCGGCGGATGGGGATCAGGCACCAAACGGGACCGCCGGGCCGGGCGGAAGAAACCAGCGTCAGGATCGGCCTAAGGTTTGTGTCCACAATGAAGACTGCCAGCGCGATCGAACGGACGGCCGAGCAAACGCCCGGCGAGAACGACGAGCCTTCAGGGAGTTCGTCGAGCGAGCCCCGACAACCCCGCGGGCGCGCGCGAACACCCAGCCACGCGCCCATACAACGGCTCGACCGCCGCACCATGCCCATCACCTTCGATGCCGACCCCGACGCCCCGGGCGCCGCCGGGCCATCAGCCCCGCGGCACCCCTCGCAGTGGCTCCGCACCCACATCCAGCGCGCCATCGAACAGGCCCTCTCCCGCCACAACCAGCCGCCGCTGAACGAGCACGATGCCATCCGCATCAGCATCGTCGCCGATCGACGCATGGCCGAACTCCACCTGCGGCTCTGCGACCAGCCCGGCACCACCGATGTCATCACCATCGACATGAACCGAACCGCCAGCGAGGCCGCCGGCTCCGCCGTCCGCCCGCTCGATGTCGACCTCATCCTCTGCGCCGACGAGGCCGCACGCCAGGCCGCCCAGCGCGCCCACACGCCGGACCACGAACTCCTGCTCTACGCACTCCACGCCATCCTGCACACCCTCGGGCACGACGACCACACCGACGACGGGTACGCGGCAATGCACGCGATGGAGGATGACATCCTCACCGCCATCGGCGTCGGCCCCGTGTTCTCCGCTGGCGATGACCGGGAGGCCGCGTCATGACCCCCGCGTGGATCTTCGCCATCATCGGCCTCCCCCTCGGCGGCCTCGCCGCGGCACTGGCCATCTCCCTCCGCAACCTCTCCACCCGCCGGCTCGAAGAATGCGCCGGCAAGAACGGCGGACTCGCGCCCTTCGAGCCCATCCTCCGCGCGCCCGTCGAGCACGGCCTGTCCATGGGCGCTGTCAGGGTCATCTGCTCCGTCACCACCGCCATCAGCATCGCGCTGCTCTTCAACCCGCTCAGCCCCGCACCCACCGATGACGGCGCCACGGCCACGCTCGCATGGAACACCCCCATGCTCCTCCTCGGCGGACTCATCGCCGCCCTCCTTATCTACATCTTCCATGTCGCGATCCCCGTCGCCATCGCCGAGCACGCCGGCGAACCCCTCGTCTACCGCACCCGACCGCTCATCAGGGCCCTGCACATCGCCCTCACACCCCTCCGCGTCCTCGGCTTCATCGAGCCCGCCATCCGACGCCTCGCCGGCGCCGATGCGCGCACCGACGCCGAGGAACTCGAGGATGAGATCCTCTCTGTCGTCTCCGAAGGCGAACGCGGCGGCCATGTCAAAGAGGCCGAACGCGAGATGATCGAGGCCGTCGTCCAGTTCTGGTCCACCACCGTCGAAGAGATCATGACCCCCCGCACCGAGATCGAAGGCTTCCAGCTCACCAACGACCTCGGATTCATCCGCGACTTCATCCGCAAGGCCGGACACTCACGCATCCCCGTCTACGAGGAATCGCTCGACAACATCGTCGGCGTGCTCTACGCCAAGGACCTCCTGAACTACCTCGGAACAGACACCAGCGATTTCGACCTCCGCTCCATCCTCAGGCCCGGCACCTTCGTCCCCGAATCCAAGCTCATCTCCGAACTCCTCGTCGAACTCCAGACCCGCAAGGTCCACCTCGCGGTCGTGATCGACGAGTACGGCGGCACAACCGGCCTCGTCACCGTCGAAGATCTGCTCGAAGAGATCGTCGGCGAGATCCAGGATGAGCACGAGCCCGAGCACGAATCCCCGCCCGCCATCGCCGTCGATGTCCAGACCAGGTCCGCCGAGATCGAGGCCCGCGCCTACATCGAGGATGCCAACGACGAACTCGAATCCATCGGCATCGAACTCCCAGAGGCCGAGGACTACGACACCGTCGGCGGCTTCATCATCACCACGCTCGGACACATCCCCGTCGTCGGCGAGGTCTTCCGACAGAACGGCTGGGCCATCACCATCCTCGAAGCCGAGCCCACCCGCGTCCAGAAGCTCCGCATCGAGATCGTGGAAGAAGACCCCGACGCCAACGCTGCGCAGCCCACCGAACAGGACCGCCGCAACGACGCCGAGCCCGACCCCTCTTCCGATCCGGATCACCCCGAGCCGATCACCAACGCGGAGCGCTGACCGCGTGCGCCTCCCTCTCTCCCCAACAGCGCCAGCCCGCCGCCACAAAACACCGCTCGCGGCACTCGCATGCGCCGCCGCCATCGCACCCACCATCGCCCCCACCAAAGCCAGCGCCCAGCCGGCACCCAGCGACCCGCCCCGCCTCGGCCGGTACATCGGCGTCGCCAGCGACCTCTACGAGCCCCACTGGGCCATGTTCACCGACGACCGCCGCGCGATCGTCCGCCTCGCCGATGGCTCGTTCATCGCCATCACCATCGACGACCCGGAAGCGCCCGCATGGACCACAAGCGTGGACCCCCTCGACCCCGAGGAGTCCCGCGAGGCACACCAAGCCTGGCAATCCACGCACACATCGCCCGCCGATCACGATGCCATTCCCATCGCATCGCTCGAGCCCGGACCGTTCCACCAAATCGCCACCATCCGCGATGAGCACCACCGCCTCACCCTGCTCGACACCTACGCCGACACACTCCACCGCGCCCCTTCCCCAGACGCCGAACCTTCCGCCCAATGGCAATCCATCGGCGGCTTCGGCGCCTTCCCGGGCCTCATGGCCCATCCGCACGGCCTCACCTCCCACGCAAACCGGCTCTACATCGCCGACACCCGCAACCACCGCATCCAGGTCTTCAACGACCGCCTCGAGTACGAGCACGAATGGGGCCTGCATGTCGTCCGCCCGCACGAAGGCGAGGGACACCTGCACTACCCCACCAGCATCGCCATCGCGCCCGATGGCGCCATCGCCATGGTCTGCGAACCGGCGCAGGACCGCATCCAGTTCTTCGCCCCGCTCGCCGATGGCCAGCAGGCCGAGGTCACCCAGCCGCTCTTCCAGCGCGAGACCCTCGCCCACTTCGGCCCCCACGCCGCCTCCGATGGCCCCCTCCTGGTCACCACCGAGCCCGACCGACCCGGGCTCATCGTCTGGGATCTCACCCGCCCGCTCCCGATCATGATCGGCCGCATCGCCGGGCACGGCGACGACTTCGGGCACTTCCGCGCCATCGGCGATGTCTCCCTGGACATCGAAGGACCCAACGGCTCGCCCCGCGTCTGGGTGTTCGACCCGGCCCATCGCAGGATCCAGACCTTCGACCTCGACTGGTCCCCCGACAAACCACTCGGCTTCGACCCCTTCCTCGCGCGCTTCGTCCGCGCGATCGACCTCGACGCCCTCCCCATCGCCGATCAGCCGGGCCGCATCACCCAGGCGCTGCGATGCGCCGACGGCTCCTGGGCCATCGCCACAACAGACCCCCCGACCGTCCGGATCGCCGACGCCGATCTCCGTGAAGCGACACAGCACTGGGCCCTCCACGCCGACGACCGCATCGCCCTCGTCGAATCAGGCCGCACCCTCGCGATCCTCGCGGCGCGCGCCGGGCAACTCCGCCTCATCCCGATCGATGGCAGCGATCGGCCCGTCAGGGCATTCATGCTGATCAACAACTCAGGCCCGACAAGATC
The DNA here is from genome assembly GCA_052168315.1 of Phycisphaerales bacterium. Lineage (GTDB taxonomy): Bacteria > Planctomycetota > Phycisphaerae > Phycisphaerales > UBA1924 > JBQLZO01. The sequence continues at coordinate 168,981 of JBQLZO010000046.1, forward strand.
GAATTGGCAGTGGCTCACCGAACCGCTGGAAGAACCCGGCCATCCGGGCACTGCCCGCCTCCTGTTTGAATTCGCGCATCCATTCGACTACCACGCCATCCTGCTCGAGGATGATCGCCTCTGGATCACCGATCGCCGCTCGCACCGCGTCCTCGCCTTCGACCTCGCCGCGGCGGCGCGCGATGCCCCACCATCGACCGTGCCCTACGCCGACGGGATCGCCGAGAAATCGATCATCGGACCGCTCGTGATCCTCGGCCTCGTCGATGGCGACATCCCCCCGGACCCCCGCGATCGCCTCGGGCCCGCGCTGTTCCACAAGCCCAGCGGCCTCGCCACCGACAACCTCGGAAACATCATCGTCATCGACGAGGGAAACCACCGCATCCAGTTCTTCGATCGCGATGGAAAGTTCCTCGATGCGCTCGGCGCTCGCCTGTTCACCACGCCCGCCACCCGCGATGCCCCGGGACGATTCGACCCATGACCCACCCCGCGCCCGTCCCAATCCACCCCGCGCTCCACCCGCGCCGAACGCACCCCCGCCGGGCCCCGCTCGCAGCGCTGGCGCTGATCTTCATCATCGCGCTGCCCGGATGCGGCTCAGAACCCCCGCCCGACACCGCACGCCCCGCCGAACCCGCCACCCCGTCCGATGCCGACCCAAGCACCTCCGCGATCGCCCGCATGATCGACGCCGAGATGTGCAAGGACCCCATGGCCCCCGACGACGCCGCGGGCGTCGCACTCGCCATCGAGCGCATCGAGATGCTCTCCAACGACCGCACCTACCGCATCACTTTCGAACCAGAGCACGCGGTCATCCCCCGCAACCGCTACTTCGCGGCCCGCATCGAGATCACACCCGCCGATGGAACCGCACCCGCCGCCCCCATCGCGCTCCGCGTCTCCGGCGCGATGCCCCAGCACGAGCACGGGCTCAACGCCCGCCCGATCGTCGATGAGCCGGGCCCCGACGCCGAACCGCCCCCATCGCCCGCCGCATCCGCGTTCCGCGTCCACGGCCTGCTCCTGCACATGCCAGGACGCTGGGAACTCTACTTCGACATCACCCAGAGCGGCATCACCGAACGAGCCCAGTGCTCCATCCAGCTCCCCTGATCCAAATCGCCCCGCGCCGCCCACACCCCACACCCCGCACCGCCGATCACCGCCGGCGCACCGCCGCCAGCGTCAGCGCGATCATCGCAAGCCAGGCCGTGCCTGTTGTCGGAACGATGCTGAACTCGTACACAAGCGTCGCCTCGCCCTGCACCGAATAGTCCGAAATCCAGCGCCGGATGCCCGTGCCCGGAACCGGCGGCGAGGGAAACTGCAGGAAGTGCGCTGCGGAGAATGTCACGCCCACCTGACCGGGACCGGTCGCCTTGGCAACAAACTGCGACCCCGCCCCACCGAGCAACTGAACCAGCGCGATCGGGCCCGACACCGTCCCGAAGTCGATGTAGTCCGCCCCCGACTGGTTCGGCGCCGGCGCATCCGCGGCCGCGAGCACCAGCGTCGCATCCACCAGCGGCGAAGACTTGGCCGGGAAACCGAACACCAGCCCGCCCGCCGATGCCGACCCGTTCAACTGCGCACCGAACTGGATCGGCTGGCTGATCGCGAACGCGGACAGATTCTCGAACCCCACATCCAGCGTGCTCTCCGAGTCAACCACCAGCGAAACACTCAGCAGCTGCCGCTCGCCACCCTGGGTGTCGAACGGCGCGAACGACAGCGAGGCGAGATTCGCCCCGCCGAACTGAACGCTGAACGCCTTCGTCTGCGATTCCGTCTCGATCAGAATCCCGCCGCCCGCCGGCAGGGCGGATCCGAGGATCGTTCCCGCCACGATGGCGGCAAGCTGGGCGATTCGTGCGATGCGCATGGCTGGCTCCGTGCGGGGTGCGTGCTCCGCGGAGCCACGCAATCACCGTGCCGATGGCCAGACACACCCCCCAGCGCCACCACAACACCCAGCCAGCACCCGCAAACCGGGGACACCGCACCGCATCCCCCAGGACATCATCAGTCCTGCCCATCCTCTTCGCCCGCGCCCCGCGCCTCCAGCACCCCGCGCATCCACTCCGCGATCAGCGCCGCCACCTCCGGCTCCAGGTCGCCATCGAGCATCCCGTACTCCTGAATGATCCCGAGCTGCGCGTTCTGGAACAAGTGGTTCTTGCCCTCGAGCACCACCACCTTCGACTCCGGATGCCCGGAAGCCTCGAGCGCTGCACGCATCGGCGCCGCGTTCGCATCCGGATGCACCTGCAGGTCCAGCGTCCCGAACAACGCAAGCGCCGGAACCGTCGACTTCGCCGCCGCCACCGCTGGATCGTGCTCCAGGAACCGACGCATCCACGCCGTCTCCATCTGCATCCGCGTCTGCGCGGCCATGATCCGCATCTGCTGCACCGGAACCCCGCCGTCCGTCTGCGCCTCGATCAACGCGATGATGTCCTCCACGATCTCGCGCCGATCCTCCGCCTTGATGAACGACTGCATCAGCGCCGCGTGCGCCGCCCGGATCCGCTCGCACCGCGCCTCATCCGCCCCCGCGGCCCGCGCAAGACGCACCGACTGGTCCGTCAGCACCGCGTGACCCGGAAGCGCGGTCCCCGCCAGGTACACCACCCCGCCCGACACCCGCCCCGCCGCCGCAAGCTCCGCCGCAACACCGCCACCCTCAGAGTGCCCCAGCACAAAGAGCGACGAGGCATCCACCTCCGGCTGCGAGCCCAGCGCCTGCAGCGCGGCCCCCGCATCCGCGATGAAATCATCGATCGTCGCATCAGCGAACCGCCCCGTCGATTGCCCAAACCCCCGATCGTCGTACCGCAGCACCGCGAACCCCGCCGCCGAGAACTCACGCGCCAGCACCGCGAACGGCTTCTTGCCCAGGATCGTCTCATCCCGATCCTGCGGCCCCGAGCCCGTCACCAGCACCACGCCCGGAACACCCCCGCCCCGACCATCACCCCCCGCCGCGCCATCCGGCAGCGTCAGCGTCCCCGCGAGCACCACGCCCTCGCCCCCACCAGGAAACTCGATCTCACGCTCCGCGCCATAGGCCGGCGTTACCACCGCCCCTAGCAACAACAGAATCGCGAACGCGGCGGCGGCAACCAATCCGGGAGTCGTGCGGTGAATCATGCCACAAGTGTACTTCGTCTCGAGCCACCAAGAATCCGCGCGATGCCAAGCAAACCGCGCACCGCCACCGCCCACCCCACTCACCCCGCCAGCCGCGGACTGATGAACCGGATCGTCATCGGATACCGGTAGAACCCGCCCCGGTTCGCCACGATCGCACCCTTGATGCACCCGTACAGCCGCAGAATCCACAGGAACACCAGCCACACCGGCAGCGTGAACACCGCGAAGATCCCGAGCGAGAGAATCGCGATCACGATGCTTCCCACGAAGGCGTACAGCAGCAGCGACAACTGGAAGTTCACCGCCTCACGACCATGATCATCCAGCCAATCCGACTCATCCGTCTTGATCCGCCACATGATGATCGCGCCGATCAGCCCCGCGATCGCAAGGTCCAGAAGCGAGAGCAACCCGATCAGATGCTGGGCCACGCCCCAGCCACGCTGGCTCTCCGGAACGCCGGCATCAATCGTCGAAGGACTCTGTGACATGGTGAAACCCGTTGCAGAACAATCACGAGTACGCACCCTCCCGCGCCCGACAGCGGGAAGGAAACAAAAAATGCCAACACGCCGGCGCGATCGGCGCTTGCGGCCCACGCCGGCCGAACGATTGTTGGGATTCCGACCGCCGCGGTTTTCCGTGCCTCCAAGCCCCGACCCTACAGTCTCCGGTGAGCCCGGTTCCCGAACATCCCCCAGCGCCACGCCCGACCATCGCCATCTCCATGGGCGACCCCGCCGGCATCGGACCGGAGGTCCTCGTCAGGGCCCTCACCGACCCCGCCCGACGCGCCTCGGCCCGGTTCCTGATCCACGGATCCGAATCCGCAATGCACGCCGCCGCTGAGCTCGTCGCCGCCCATCCCTTCTGGTGGCGCGCCGCCTACAACCCCGACCGCCTCCCCGCAGGCGCTGCAGTCCACGATGTCCTCGTGCTCGACTCGCCCGACGAACCGTGGCAGGAGCCCATCCAGCGGATGCTCGACGCCCCGGCCATCCACCCCCGGGAACCCGACGCATCCACCGGCGCCGCCTCCTTCGAATGGGTCGAACGCGCCATCGCCTCCGCCAAGCGCCCGCAAGGACACGACCTCCACGCCGATGCGATCGTCACCGCGCCCATCTCCAAGCACGCCTGGGCCCTGGCCGGCAAGGGCAAGTGGCCCGGACACACCGAACTGCTCACCTCACGACTCGGCGCCAAGGTCGCCCGCATGTTCTTCGATTCGCCAAAGCTCCGCGTCATCCTCGCCACCGCGCACATCCCCCTGATGGAACTCAGGAGCGTGCTCACCATCGGCCGCGTCTGCGAAACCATCGAACTCGGGCGACAGGCGCTCGAAGACCTCGGCGTCGAAGCCCCCCGCATCGCCGTCTGCGGCCTCAACCCGCACGCAGGAGAACAGGGCAAATTCGGCGATGAAGAACGACGCATCATCGAGCCCGCCATCCGCATCGCCCAGCAGCGGGGCATCAACGCGACCGGCCCGCACCCCGCCGACACCGTCTTCAACGCCGCCCTCAAGGGCAAGCACGACCTCGTCGTCGCCATGTACCACGACCAGGGCCTGATCCCCGTCAAGCTCCTCGCGTTCGATCAGGCCGTCAACTGCACCGTCGGGCTCCCCACCATCCGCACCAGCCCGGACCACGGCACCGCGAGCGACATCGCGTGGAAAGGCATCGCCGATCCCGGGTCCATGGCCGCAGCGATCGACCTCGCCGTGCGAATGGCATCGCAGAGACGCGCGCGACCGGAAGCCGCCGCCCAAGCGCCGCCACGCACCCCCTCAGCCCTCGCCCCGAACCGGGAGCAGGCATGACCGCGCCGACCACCACCGCGCCAGCACGAAACACCTCACTGCTGCGCCAGCCGCACCCACGCGCCCCCGTTGAACTCATCCCCGTACTCCGCCAGCAGGAACAGCTCGTTCGTCATGTTCATCGCCTCGCGGGCGTACGCCGCCCAGTGGAACATCAGCCCCACCAGCAGCGATGCGCACAGCCACGCGCACAACTCGCCACGACGCGTCAGCCGACCGAGGTACAACGCGTACCCACTGATCAGCATCGTCAGCAGCTTGAACGCGATCAGGTGCTCGCCCGCGCCAAGCCGGGCGATGAACCGCGCGATCGGATTCATCTCGTACATCCCCGTCGATCGCATGTAGGTCAGCGTCATCATCAGGTCGACCAGACCCATGATCGCCATCGCGCTGATCAGCAGCACGACCCGACGCGATCCCGCCGCCCGCTGCGCCTCGGTCCGCGCCGCGGGCAACGCCGCCACGACACGACCCCGAGCCCGCCGCACCGGCGACATCGGATCCCGCCCCCGCCCGCCCGCAAGCGCTCCCTCGAGACCGCCCGCAGAGCAGGCCGTGGTGGTCCGGGATTCGACGCCGATGGCCGTGTCCATGGTTGTCCTGCCCGCGTGGCGTTGTGCGAGCCCCGGCCGATCGATCCATCGGCGCCGTCGGGCCGCGTCGCCCCCAACGCCTCATTCGGCTGGGCGACCAGACGCTTCCAGTCCGACCGGCTTGGGGCATGCCACCTCCCCCTACGGGCGATCGGGCTGCGAGGTTTCGCCCGCCTGCACCGCCCTCCCCGTCCGACGCGTCCCGAGTCCGGGAATCACGCCGAACAATCACGAAGCCCTCGAGAACGCATCCTCGGAATCTCTCGCGCAGATCAGGAGTGACCCGAACATGCCCGCACCACGCCGAACGAACCACCGAAGCCCGACACACACGCTCATCGCCTGCCTCATCGCCGGCGCGGCGCTCGCAACGCCCGCACCCGCGCGCGCTCAAGCGACCAACCCCGTCTATGTCGACGACTCCCCCGCCGCCGGCGATGCGCTCCTCCGCGCAGGCGAACTCGCCCGCGTCGGGAACAGGAGAGAAGCCGCCGAGGTGCTCATGCGCCTCCTCCAGGAGTCCGCCGAGCAGGTCGTCCCCATCACCGAAACCGCCATCAGCGACCCAATACCACAGGACATCGCCCCCCAGCAGCCGCAGGATCCGGAAATGGATCCGGGCCAGGACCCGCCACCCGCGCCGCCACCGGCTCAGCAGCCGGATCCCGGCTTCGACGAGCCGCTTGGCATCGCCGGACCCACGCTCCACAGAAGCGTCCGGACCGCCACCCACGAACTGCTCCTCTCCGACGAATCCCTCCTCAGCGCCTATCGCGCCGCGGCCAACCCCATCGCCGCGAGGCTCTTGGACGCCGGCAACGATGAGATCGTCGAACAGGCGTTCCTGCTCACGCCCGCCGGCTTCGACGCCGCCATCGGACTCGCATCGGAGCACATCGCCAACGCCGAGTTCTTCGCCGCCTGCCACACGCTCGCCCAGCTCGACCGGCACCCCGATCGAATCGGCCCGACCAACGCCGAACGCCGCGCACGCGCCGCCCGGATCCTCGCCCAGGCAACCCGGTACGCCGCCGGATTCGCCGCCGCGCATCCCGCCCTCCCGGACGACGAACGCGACGCCATCCTCGCACCCCACACCCAGCTCCGCGATCGCTGGCTCGCAGAAGCGGGGCTCGATCCCACACCCCTCATCCAATCGCCCGAGTGGCCGCCCATGCGTCCCGCCAGGTCGCCGCTCGAACCCGGCGAGCCCGCTCAGCTCGCGGGCATGCTCCCAAGACCACTCGCCACCGTGCGCCTCAGCGAGGCAACGCCCGACCTCGCCAATGTCATGAGCTTCACCCCCCAGAGCGATCCCCGCGCCAACACCCAGATCCTCTACACACTCCCCACCGTCGAAGGCGACCGCGTATACCTCAACACCGGCGACGAGATCACCTGCTGGGATCGATTCACGCTCACCAAACGCTGGAGCGTCGGCATCGCCTCGCCGGACAACCAGTTCGGAAGAGCCCAGGGCTTCGTCGACGATCCGAACGAGGTCGTCCTCGCGGGCCGAAGAGCCATCACCATCACGGGCATCGGGCTCACCACGCCGGGCCGATCGTTCCAGAGCGATCGCATGCTCATCGCCCTCGGACGCGACGATGGACGCATCCTCTGGTCCCGACGCGCCGACGAACTCGTCGCGCAGGGGCTCAGCGACTTCGAATACGCCGGCGTGCCCGTCGTCAGCGAGAACACCGTCGTCGTCATGCTCGAGCGCCTCGCATCCCAGCAGCGCGAGCAGGCCGTCGCCGCCGCCGGATTCGACATCACGGATGGAACCGTCCGATGGGTCCGCCAGCTCGGCTCCACCGGCACCACCAGCTTCGTCCAGGCCACCGACCGCGGCGGACAGCCCCTGGCCCGAGGCGGAATCGTCCACTTCGTCACGCCCGTCGGAGTCATCGCCGGAATCCAGGCGCACAACGGCCGCGTCGCGTGGGTCCGAACCGAACCCTCATCACTCCGCATCGCACGCATGCCGCAGCCCGCATGGGCCACTCCAAAGCCCTCCATCACTCCCAGCGGCCTGCTCACACTCAGCCCGGACCGCACGCGGCTCCTGCTCATCGATCCGCTCGACGGCCGCCTCAAGGCCGCACGCTCGACCACTCCCCTCGGAGCACCGCTCTACCTCCTCCGCTCGCCCGGCCGCATCCTCGCGATCAGCAACGCCGCCGTGCTCGTCATCGAAGAAAGCGAGCTCTTCACCGCGAACGCCCGCGAGCTGTTCCGCTCACGCGACTCCGCGTTCCGCGGCCGAGCCTCGCTCGCAGGCGACCGCGTCCTCGTCCCGACCGCCGACGGGGTCGTCGTCATCGGCTGGACCGACCCGCAGCAAGCCGAGAGATCCATCGAACGCATCGAACTCGAAGCGACCGGCACTCCCATCGCAAGCGATGGACACCTCATCGTCGTCACCGACGCGTCCATCCACTCGTTTCTCCTCTGGGACCGCGCCGTCGCGCTGCTCACGGAAAGACTCGACCGCGATCCCGACGATCCCATCCCCGCCATCGTGCTCGTCGAACTCGCCTACTTCGCGGGCCGCGCACAGACGATCCTCGACGCCACCGGCATCGCCTCCGAACGCCTCGCGCGCATCACCGACGAACTCGACGCCGAGGCCGCGCGCGCACGCCTCTTCGCCGCCCTGCTCGAAGTCGTCGAGCCGAGATCCACCCCGCCGCCCGGATCCGCGAGCCTCACCATCCCCGAACGCGATCGCATCGTCTCGCGAATCGATGAACTCGCCAGAACCCCGCGCGAACGCGTCAGCGCCAACCTCGCCGGCGCAACGCTCTACGAACTCACCGCCAGACCCGCCGAGGCCATCGCACGCTACCAGGCGATCCTCGACGACCCCGAACTCGCCGAATCACAGACCCGCTCCGGCTCCACGGCCATCCCCGCCGGAACCCTCGCCACGCAGCGGCTCCGCAAGCTCGCCATGCTCTTCGGGCCAGACGCCTACGCCCCGTTCGACGCCCGGGCCCGCGACGCCCTCAGCGCCGTCCCCCGGGGCGCGCCGCCCGAACGATACGAGAGCATCGCGCGCCGCTACCCGCTCGCGCGCGCCACCATCGAGGCGTGGTCGAAGGTCGCCGAACTCGCCCTGGGCGACAACCGAGAACCCCTCGCGATCTACTCGCTCGAGCAGGCCCTCCGCACCGCCATGGACCTCGCCACCACCGACGACGCCCCGGAAGTCGCCCGGGTCGCCGGCCAGCTCCTCGCCGTGCTCATCGAACTCGACCGGGTCACACAGGCGCGCGATGTCGTCGCGCGGATCGCCAAGGAATATCCCAACATGCAGATCGATGTCGGCGTCGGGCCACGCTCGATCGATCGCGTGCTCGAGGTGCTCGAACAGGACCAGCGCACCAGGCGGGCCCTCCCGGAGATCGCCCTCCCCCTCTCACGCGAACCTCGACAGGCCGACGCGACAACCCTCTCCACACCCACCGTCCAGACCGAAGCATGGCGCACCCGATCGCACGCGATCGTCCGAACCAGCAACGAACAATTCGACCGATTCATCCCGGTCCGACCCGGAGAACCCATCGCGATCTCGCGCACGCGGAGCGGCTGGCCGCTCAGGCCCAACGAGGCCGTCGTCGCCGCGAACGACCAGACCGTCCTCACCGCCCGCCACGAACTCATGAACCACTCCAATGAGCACGACCTGGTGATCACCGCCCGCGATGCGCGCACCGGCGAGGAACGCTGGACCGCAGAGGGATTCCGCGCGGCCCTCAACCCCCAGCTCGACGCCGAACTCGAACTCCCCGGAGGCCCACGGTCGTCCCGCCGCACACTCCCGCTCCACGGCTCCGTCGAACTCCGCGACCGGGTCGTCCTCATCGACAACATGACCCTCGCGATCATCGAACGCACCGGAGTCGGCGTCGGGTACGACCTCTCCGACGGCCGAATCCTCTGGGCCACCGACAGGATCATGAATGTCGTCCACGACGCGTGGATGGACGCCGGAATCATCGCCCTCGGCGGGATGAGCAACTCCACGGACAACGACGCCGGCCTCAGCGTCGGAATGATCATGGCCCTCGAGGCCCGCACCGGAAGAACACTCTCCACCCACTACCCGGACGACACCGTCCGATGGGTCCGAACCCTCGCCAACGCCCGCATCGCCGTCGGCCTCCACGAGGGCGGCGTCGTCGCGATCGACCCCTTCCGCGGCGACGCCGAGTGGGCGCTCCAGCGCGCCGAACTCGCCGCATCCGTCGACGCGTGGGCCGTACCCACCGGCCTCCTCATCAGGGACAGCGCAGGAACCCTCTGGCTCGTCACCGTCGGCGGCGAGGTCTCCATCGCCGAACTCGACACCGGCTCGCTCCTCGAACGCGGATTCGGTGAGATTGAGATCCGCGACTCCGGACGAGGATTCATGATCCAGACCGGATACGGCGTCGCCTGGTACGACGCGGACGGACAACCCGTCGGCGTCGCCGGCGACCCGCAGGGCGGCACCACCATCACCGTCGCCGAGAGCCGGGACCATGTCTTCATCGCCTCCACACGACGCATCGCGGTCCCCGTCGGACTCGACAGCCAGGAGTTCCGCTACCTCAGCACCCTCCGCGTCTACGAGTCGCAGACCGCACGCCTCGTCGACGAACTCAGCTTCAACATCCCCAAGCCGCTCGAAGACATCCGCATCCTCGATGGCGTCGCCCTGCTTTCAACCGGATCCGTCCTCTTCGCCCTCGACGGCAACGGAGCCGCCGAACCATGATCCGAACCATCATCGCCACCATCGCCTGCACGGCCTCCTCAATCGCCATCGCATCGCTCAACGCCTGCGGCCCCGCCGACCCTCCAGACAATCAATCCAGCGCCCAGCCCGCGACGCCAGCACCGCACTCCCCTCAGCACAGTCCATCCAACACGCCCGACCCCGCACCGGATGAAACACTCCGCATCACAACGCTCTCAGAAGGCCGGGGCGATCCCGCGCCCGCCGATGCCATCGTCACCATCGAGTTCAACGCCACCATCGCCGGACAGGACCAACCCTTCGACAGCACCGACCGCCGCAGACAACCCATGACCCTCCCCCTCGACTCCCCGGGGCTCATCGAAGGCCTCCGACAGGGCATCGCCGGCATGCGCCCAGGAGAACGCCGCCGACTGCACATCCCCGCCGAACTCGCATACGGCCCCACAGGTCGCCACCCCATCCCGCCCGACGCCGACCTCATCTACGACATCACGCTGCTCACCTGGACCACGCCCCAACCATCCGACTGAGCACACCCCGCCCCATCACGAGCCACGCCTCCCACCGCCATCCCAATGCGGCGGACGCTCATCCCGCAGCGCCCGATCGGCCTCGAATGGCGCCCCACCATCCGCGCCGCCCGCGCCCTTGTCCGCCGTACCCCCATCGCCGCCCTCCCCACGCTCACCCCCCCGCTCACTGAGCGACTGGTGGATCTCGCCGAGACGAGCCTCCATCCGGGCGATCCGCGACTGCAACGCATCCACACGCGCCCACACCTGCACCAACTGCTCCCCAAGCTGCTCGCCGTGCCGATCCGCGAACGCCAGTGCCTCCTCGAGCCGGACCACCCGGGCCTCCACCCCATCGCCACGCCCTATCGGATCTGCGCCCATCGCTGGCTCCATTTTCACGCCTGCTCGCACGCCACGCCGAACGGATCGCACCCCGCTACGCTCGTGCCCATGTCCACCACTCTACGACACCACGCCCCCCACCGCCCCGCACCCGCCCACATCACCCGCGCCGCCACCGCCATCGCCATCGCCGCGATCGGCTCCGCGCACGCCCACGCCGCGCCAACCAACGCCATCACCGCCCCCCCACTCCTGCTCGGCATCGCAACGGCCGCGCAACCCTCCCCGGAAACCACGAGCGAAACCAGCGCAAACGACCCCACCATCGACCCGAGCGCCAACGCCGCGCACCCCGACGCCCGATTCGGCGACAAGCACCAGCAGTGGCTCTCGCTCTCCGGCGGCGCCGCATTCGGCGGAGACTTCGACGCCGTCGGGCAGCTCGGATACCACTACTTCCTCGCCGATTCGTTCGAGATCGCCCTCGTCCTCGGCGGCTGGTACCACGAAGAAGAATCCGCCGGAAGCGCTTCGCTCTCGGCCCACTTCCGATACCACTTCATCAACCGCGACGACTGGACCCTCTACGCCATGGCCGGCGCCGGCGTCATGGTCTCCTCCGACGAAGTCCCGGAAGACGGAACCGAGTTCAACTTCCTGCCCACCGTCGGAGCCGGCGCAACGCTCAGGCTCGGCGACACCAGCGCCCGCCTCGATCTCGGCGTCCGATGGCACCACATCTCCAACGCCAACATCAGTTCCTCCGGCAGCAATCCAGACCGCGACGCGATCATGGTCTACGCGGGCGTCATGTTCCCGTTCTGATCCGCACAACCACCACTCCCCCCCCGCCACAC
>JBQLZO010000047.1:0-13558 GCA_052168315.1 Phycisphaerales bacterium
CAACCCCAAACCCCCAACCCACCAAACTCACCCAACAACACACCACACCCCCAACAACCCTCCCCCACTGATGCCTGATGCCTGATGCCCGATGCCTGCTTCCGCCTGATGCCTGCTTCCGCCCAATGCCTTCTCACCCCATCCCCTCTGAGGCCCTCTGAGGCCCTCTGCGGTGAACCACATCCCCCACTCAATCAAACCGAAACACACCCTTCCGGAACCCGTAGACATACGCGATCACCGTCGTGAGCATGAAGAACAGCACGCGGATCAGGTACACCGCGCCCTCATCCGTCGCCGTGTCGATGTTCGAGAATGTCGCCGCCCACGGGTACAGGAAAATCACCTCGACATCGAACACCAAAAAGGTCATCGCGATGATGTAGAACCGCACATTGAATCGCTTCCGCGCCGTACCGATCGGAACCATCCCCGACTCGTACGACTCCGACTTGACCTTTCCATCCCGCCTCGGCCCAAGCAGCAGCGTCAGCACGATGTTCGCCACCGCGAAGGTCACGGCCATCAAAATCAAAATGATGATCGGCGCGTAGTTCGCCAGATCAACCGCCCCCTGAGAGAGCACAACGCCATGGAATTCGCCTGTCGGTGCCATCGGAGCCAAGTGTAGCGGCCCGCACCCGCCCCGTGGGCCCATCTCCACCCCCGCACCGCCCCCGCACCACCCCGCTCCCCAGCCCTCCCCCGCCCCGCGCCCGCCCGCGAATACCATCGCCCGTGCCAGACGACCCCGACCTCCCCATCCTCGACGACGAGGGATTCCTCCCGAGCGATACACCCCCGCCGTGGGGATCCGAATCCCGCCAGGACCGCCTCGCCCGCCTCCTCAAAAAGGCCCGTGCCCTCCCCGATGCCCCCGGCGTCTACCTCATGAAGGACCACAAGGGCGTGGTCATCTATGTCGGAAAGGCCGCCGCCCTCCCCGACCGCGTCGCCTCCTACTTCACCCCTTCCGCCGACCTCGGCTTCAAGAAACAACCCCTCCTCGAAGAAGTCCACGACCTCGACATCCTCAAGTGCGAGACCGAGTGGGAGGCCCTGCTCGCCGAGAACCGACTCATCAAGGACATCCACCCCAAGTACAACATCCGGCTCACGGACGACAAGTCGTTCCCATACCTCGTCATCACCGTCAAGGAAGACTTCCCTCGCGTCTTCGTCACCCGAAACCCCTCCGGCATCGAGAAGGACGGGCGCCAGGCCCCGGAGATGCGCGGCGCCCGCGTCTTCGGCCCGTTCACCAACGCCGGCGCACTCCGCGAAGCCGTCTCCATCCTCCAGCGCGTCTTCAAGTTCCGCACATGCAAGCTCGACATCGTCCCGGGCGATGAGAAAAACCGCTACTTCCGACCCTGCATCCTCCACGCCATCGGCCAGTGCACCGCGCCCTGCGCCGACAAGATCGGTGTCAAGCCCTACCGCGAGGATGTCGAACGCTTCGTCCGATTCCTCGGCACCAAGCGCACCAAACTCGTCAAGGAAATGCAGGAGGAGATGGCCGCCGCCGCCCTCTCGCTCGAGTTCGAGAAAGCCGCCGTGATCCGCGACCAGCTCAAATCGCTCGAAAAACTCGACCAGCGCGGCGCCATCGGCGAGGGCTGGCAGCCCGAGAGCGAACTCACCTATGTCGAACCCACCAAGGCCCTCGCCTCGCTCCAGAAGGCCCTCGGCATGACCGAGATGCCCCGGTGCCTCGAAGGCATCGACATCGCCCACCTCCAGGGCGGCGAGACCGTCGGCTCCAAGGTCTGCTTCCTTGATGGCAAGCCCTTCAAGAACGAGTACCGCCGATACAGAATCCGCACCGCCGACAACGACGACTACGCCTCCATCCGCGAGGTCGTCTCCCGCCGGTATCGTGAGGCCGGCGCTGGACACGAGCTGTTCCCCGATGTCATCCTCATCGACGGCGGCCTCGGCCAGCTCCACGCCGCGCTCGAAGCCATCGCCTCTATGGACACCAAGCCACCCATGGTCATCTCGCTGGCAAAGAAGGAAGAACTCATCTATGTCCAGGAACGCGCCGAGCCCATCCGACTCTCACGCAACCACCTCGGACTCAAGCTCTGCCAGCAGATCCGCGATGAGGCCCACCGCTTCGCCCAGCACTACCACCATGTCCTCCGCCGCAAGAAAACAGTGGGGGAGTAGCGCTGTCCTCCGCGTTCTCGCACCAACCCTCGCCGCCATGGCCCTCCTCCCCATCCTCATCGCCTGCGGCGCGAGCACCCGCGCCGTCGTGCTCCAGGTCGCGCCACCGACCAGCCAGCCCGCCGGAGACGATCAACAGGCCGACGCATCACGACAGACCATGCTCATCCGCGCCGTCCCCATCGCCACCAGCGCCATGCCGCTCCCCGTCTCCATCGAGAACATCCAGCAGGCCCTCGAAGCCGGCGGCGATTCCGGATACACCGACGACCACGGCCGAGTCACCCTCCGCCTCCAGCCCGGACACCCGCATCTGGTCGTCGTCTCACCCATCGCGCTGGGTCTCTCCGGTGATGAGGCCCACGACCCCATGGTCTGGAACTGGCGCCTCGAGCCCGACCTGAAGTCCATCACCCCCTGGCACACCGAGGCCCGCGGCCCCACCGCGCTGCGCCCCGACCCCAACGCCCCACCCCTGACCGTCGTTCCCTGAGTAATTGTTTCAGAACCCTCCCCACCCTCGGTGGGATGGGCCTCTGGCCCGTCCCTACTCCCTCTACATCTTCGGTTCTGAAACAAATACGAAGCGCCCGCCCGCGCCCTACCGCGCCCGATGTGAGCGCGCCTCCATCGCACCATCCCGCTTAATCGTGATCGTCACGCCCCCATCGCTCGCCGTGTCGAGCCAGGTCCGCGTCGAACGCACGGATGCCCACCGCGGATCGCCCGATCGCCGCGCGCCGGTCGACTGCACCACGATCAACGGATCCAGCGACCGCACCAGCCCGATCGCCTCCGGCGAGGCCGAGCCGTGGTGCGGCGCATCCATCGCGTGGATCGCCGGATCACCCAGCGCACCCAGCGCCCCGCGCACCGCCGCGATCGCAGCCCCCTGGATGTCCGCCGTCAGAAGCACGCGCCGCATCCCGCCGTCGGTCTCCACCTCGATCAGCAGCACCAGCGATGCCTCGTTGTCGATGGCCGCATCCAGCGCCGCCGGCGGATGCAGCGCGATCGCCCGCGCCCCTACACCCAGTTCGATCGTGTCACCCGCCGCGATCGTCTCGACCGCGACACCCCGCTCCGCGAGCAGCGCCAGCAGCGCTGCGCCCGGACCATCCGGCTCTTCCGCCGCCTGCCGCAGCAACTGCGGCGTCACGATCACGCGCTGCACCCCGATGTGCCGCGCCGCATCCGGAAGCCCCGAGAAATGATCGATGTCCGGATGCGACACGATCGCCGTGTGCAGTGGCACCGCGCCCACGCCCTTCGCGCCCATCGGGATCGTGCGCTGCCCCACCCCGAACCACAGCGAGCCCGCATCGATCATCAGCATCCGCTCCCGCGTCCTGACGATGTGGCACAGCCCATCGCCCACCGACAGCGTGTCGACCCGCAGCACCACATCGCGCGGCAACCGCGCTGCACTGATCCCGGCGATCGCGGTGACCGCAGCGCCCAGCACCAGCGCGAGCATCGTCCCACGCCACGCCCCGCGCGGGATGTACACCCCTACGCCGCGCGGCGCCAGCACCATCGCGATCAGCACCAGCGCTGTCCCCGCCGCAGCGCCCCACACCGGGAGCAGCGGCACCTCCGCGCTGGCCGGGCCCCAATCGGCCAGCCGCTCCGATGCCCACGCGAGCCGGTCCGCCATTTCCACCGCCGGGCGCGCCGCCCATTGCCCCAGCCCCGGCGATGCGAATCCCACCAGCACCGCTGCGAACCCCCACGCCAGCAGCAGCGCCACCACCGGCGCGCCCAGCACCGTCGCCGGAACCGACAGCCACGAGATCAGCCCGAAGTGCGCCCACGCGATCGGGATCGAGACGATCCACGCGATGATGGCCGTGCACAAGGCATCGATGGTCCATCGCACCGGCGCGGGCGGCGGCGGGCGCAGCGCGAGCGGATCGATCGCCCGGCGCACCAGCTCGCGCGCCGCGGGCACGCCCAGGATCAGCGCGCCGACCACGACGAAGCTCAGCTGGAATCCCGGCGCCAGCAGGTCCGCGGGGCGATGCAGCAGCACCACGATCGCGCTCAGGCCCAGCATGTTGATCGCCGGATACCGCCGCCCGCACGCCACACCGAGCGTGAGCGCCAACGCCATCACGCTCGCGCGCAGGATCGGCGGCTCCGCCGGCACCAGCAGCGTGTACAGCACCACCACCCCCACGATCACCCGCGCCTCCAGGACCGGGCGGTCCGCGATCAGCCGGATCGCCAGAACGATCATCCCGACCAGCATCCCCAGGTGCGCGCCACTCACGGCCAGCAGGTGGGCGATCCCCAGAGTCGCGAAGTGTCCATAGGTCTCCGCATCGTCCGGATCCCGCTGGCCGAGCACCAGCGCGCCGAGCAGCCGCTGACCGGGCGACGCGTCATCGGCATCACCCGCCATCGCGCCGTCCGGACGCAGCGCGCTCAGCCCGCGCGCGCGGAAGCTCGACCACGAGCCGCGGATCGACCACAGAAACCGATCGTGGGGCAGTGCCTCGATCAGCGCGCCGCCGGGCGTGCTCAGCGCGCCGACGATCCCGCGCTGGGCCGCGAACGGGCGTCGGTCCTGCTCACCCGGATTCGCGGGCGGGCGCAGCGCCGAGAATGAGCCGAGCACTCGGACCCGCCGTCCGACCCGCAGCTCTGCGCTGGTGTCGTCGATGCGGAGCCAGAGCCGCGCGTTCGTCGCCCGCCATCCATCGGCGGTCCTCACGCGGTCCGCGTGCAGCTCGGTCCGCAGGATCAACGGGTTGATCAGAGCGTGCTTTCCCAGAGCGCCCCGCTGCGTGCGGGTCGCCCGCGGCGGCGCGGCGATGAACCCCTCGACCTCCACCAGCGGCGCATCGAGCCCGCCCAGCGATCTCCACGGCTCCGGCACGCGCTCCGGTGCGCGCAGCGCGGCCCACGCCATCCCGAAGCACACGATCGAGAGCGCCAGCGCCGCCCGCCACGCCGAGCGCCGCAGCGCCAGCGCGACAATGGCCAGCGCCGCACCGCCCGCGCCCACGCTCACCGGCCCCGGCGACCACTCGGGTCGCAGCGCCAGTTGCGCCGAGATCCCCACCGCCAGCCACGCCGCGCCCCACGCCAGCCGGGTGCCGCCCAGCGCTGCGCCGACGGTGTCGTGCGCTGCGGGCGCCGCGGGTGCGCCCGACGGAGCGCCGCCGGTCTCAGCGCTCGCGCTGGGCATGGAACCGTTCCGCGGTGATCTCGTCGATGAGCGGCTGCCCCGCGCGGAGCCTGCCCAGGTTCTGCGAGAGGATCTCGATCGCGTGGTCCCAGTACGCCGGCGTCGCGGCCGCCACATGCGGCGTGACGATGACATTGGGCATCGTCCAGTACGGCGCGTTGGTCGGCAGCGGCTCGGTCTCGAACGAGTCCAGCGCCACCCCGGCCAGCCGCCCGGAGCGCAGCGCATCGAGCAGCGCCGACTCCTCGATCACGCCCCCGCGCGAGATGCACACGAGGAACGCGCCATCGCGCAGCCGCTTGAGCTCACGCTTGCCGACCAGCGCCTCGGTCTCCGGGATCCGCGTGGTAGCGACGATCGCGACATCGGAGCGTTCGAACAGCTCTCGGATCCGCCCGGTGGGGATGCACTCGTCGATGGCGATGGAGTTCGCCGCCGGGTCGCCCTCGGGCAGGTTCGCGATGATCCGCGCGCCGAACGCCTTGAGCCGCTGCGCGGTCGCCTCCGCGATCGCGCCGAAGGACACCAGCCCCACCGTCGAGTCGCGGAGCGAGGTGACATGCGAGGCGACCGCCGGCGGATCCCAGTGGTGCTCGGACTGCAGCGCGAACGAGCGGTGGATGCCGCGCGTGAGCGTGAGCGTGAGCGCGAGGATGTGCTCGGCGATCTGCGGCGCGCGGATGTGGGCCGCGGAGGTCACGCGGATGTTCTTGTCCAGCGCGGCGCGCAGCGCCGCCGTGGCATCGCCGGACGAGTGGGTGAGCTGGATCCACTCCAGCGGGCCCATGTGCTCGCGGAGCTGGTCCGCCGTGAGCTGGAGCCCGAAGAGGTAGTGCGTCTGCGGCATCGCCTCGACGAGCTGCGTGCGCGTGCTCGGCGTGAGGATCCGCGTGCCCTCGCCCGCCAGGGCGCGGATGCGATCGACGAGGTGCGCGGGCAGCGTCCATCCGGACCGCTCGTTGAAGACGCCGAGTGTGAGCGTGTGCTCTGGCATGCGCGCCAGTGTACCCGGATGTCCGCCAACCGATGGGCTGTGCCGTGTCCGGGCCCGCCAGCGCTGCCCGCATCCGCGCGATTCATCCATCGCCCATGCCACCGATTCCACGCCGATTCGCCCAAGGGGGGACCGGGGGGGAAGGGGGGGGTCAGCGGAGGATCATGACGAGGGCCCACACGACGATGGCGTTGACGAGTGTGAAGGCGGCGACGACGCCGATCGGATCCCGGAACGATGGCGGAACGAGGACCAGCGGTCGGCTCGCGCGGTCGCAGACGGTGTAGGCGATGCCGACGCCGCGGCGCGCGATCGGCTGGACACGCTGCCGCAGCGGCGCGCGGGGCCCCTTGGTCCGGGCGCGCCCGCCTGCCTTCTTGTTGGGAGCTGGCTCGGGTGCGTTGGTGGGCGGAGCAGCGCCGGGCTCGGCATGTGCCGGTTCGACGGGCGTGCCTATGGCCGATTCCGATGGCCCACTCGATGCGCGGTCGGCCGCCGGGCGGGACGCGGTGGGGGCTCCCGGACCGTCGGTGTTTGGCGAAGGCGCGCTCGCCGATCGCGGCCCAGCGCTGTCGGCGGGCGCTGCCGTGGCGTCGGTCGTCTTGGTGCTGGGTTCGGCATTGGGTTCGGAGTTAGGTTCCTGGCTGGCGCTGCCGGTCGCTGCGGCAGGGTCGTCCCCCGGCTCCGGTGGTTCGAACGACTCGTCGAGGTCATCGGACGCGGCGGACTCGGCGGGTGCCGGTGGATCGACGCCAGCGCTCGTCTCGTCGATGGACGATGCGGGTTCGGAGGCCTCCTGCGGTTCGTAGGCCGCGGAGAGCGCTTCTTCGTGCGCGAGCTCGGCTTCCAGCGGCGGATCGCCGAGGTCGTCGACGCTGTCGAAGTCAGCCTCCGACTCATCGATGGAAGACTTCTCGGAGCGCGCCGGTGGCGCGGCGGCATCCGGTTCGGTGATGGATGCCGCGGCGGGCGAAGCATCGGGCGCGATGTCGCCGGGCGCGGTGTCGTTCGCGGGAGGCGCGGCGGAAGCGGTGTCCGACGCATCGTCCTCGCTCAGCGCTGCGCTGACCTCTCCGAGCAGTTGCTCGATCGATTCCATCGATTCTTCCGGCGCCGGCATCTCGAGCGGTTCCGACTCCGCGCTCAGCGTGCGATCGTCGGGCTCCTCGGCGTCGGGCCCGGGGGAACCGGGCTCGGGCGACTCATCGCTCCCGCCGTGTTCGGGCGGTGCGGCACCGGGCTCCGCTTCGGGCGCGGATTGCGGATCGGCACCGTCGGCTTTGGCGGGGGCCTCGGCGGGCGTGGCATCATGGTCGTCGAGGCTCGCGGGATCGGCGAAGTCATCATCGCCGGGCTCGAACGCATCGTCGGTCGGCGGGCGGTCGCGCGGCGCAGCGCGTTCGAAGAGCTCATCCAGCGAACCCAGCGCGGCCTCGATGCGTTCCTCGAGCGAGGCTTCGGGGCCGGGGCGA
The DNA here is from genome assembly GCA_052168315.1 of Phycisphaerales bacterium. Classification (GTDB taxonomy): domain Bacteria; phylum Planctomycetota; class Phycisphaerae; order Phycisphaerales; family UBA1924; genus JBQLZO01. The sequence goes on from JBQLZO010000047.1 coordinate 7,832, forward strand.
TCGTCGGCGGGCGCGACGAAGCGATCTCCTTCACGCTCGCGTTCGTCGGCGTGCTGGCCTGGCGTTGTGGATGGGCGGTTCTGGTTCGTCATGGGTACGGTGGTGGGCGCGCGGGCCCGGCGTGGGCCATCCGCAAGCGGTGTACCACTCGGCGATGGAGGGGCGATGGCGAGCCTGTTCGTGCATGTTCCGGACCTGACCGAGCGCCTGCGCAGCGCGAGCGGCGGCGCAGGGCGTGCGCCCGCGGACACCCTCGAAGTGGTGATCGATGGCGATGAGGCGCGGCATGCGGTGCGTGTGCGCCGGGCGCAGCGCGGCCAGCGAGTCGTGCTTTTCGATGCGGCCGGGCTCGTGGGCGAGGGGGTGGTCGCCGCGGCGCATCGCGAGCTGGTCGTCCGCATCGAGCGGAGCGGGACGGCCGAGCGGCTGCGCCCGAGGATCGATGTGATCAGCGCCACGCCGAAGGGACCGCGCCTGGACAAGATGATCGACCAGCTCTCGCAGGTCGGCGTGGGATCGTGGTCCGCGATGTCCACGGCCTATGGCGTGGTGGATCCGCGGGAGACCCGGCTGGAGCGCATGGAACGGATCGCGCTGGAATCGGCGAAGCAGAGCGGTCGGGCGTGGGCGCTGGAATTGGGGGAGAAGATCGGGTTCGAGCAGGGCATCGAGCGGGCGGCGGGCGCGACGGTGGGGATCCTGTGCGATGGGTCGGGCGACCGGCTCGATGGGCGGAGCGCTGCGGGGCGGGCACTGGTGGGCCTGGGTGAGCGCGGCGAGGGGTCGGTGGTGGCGCTGGTGGGCCCGGAGGGTGGGTTCACTCCGGAGGAGGTGGCAACGGCGCGGGATCGGGGGGTGTTCGTGGTGAGCCTGGGGCCGACCGTGCTGCGGATCGAGACGGCCGCGGTGGTGGCCGCGGGCGTGGTGGGGGCGCTGGCGGGGGTGCGCGGCGGGTGGTTGGCAGAATGAGGCGTGGGGTCGAGCGGGGAAGAATCGGGCGGTTTGGCGCGGGGTTGATGGTTGCCGTGGCGGGTGGTTCGTGCCGATGATGTGGGTGTGCGTGATTTGTATGGGGGGGTTGATGCGAGGAGTCGTGAGTGATGGGTGATGATCGATCTGGCGCGGAGATGGCGGGGTCGGAGGCCGGGCCGTGGATGGAGCGGGCCGGGGGGATCGCGCGGTGGGTGGGTCTGCTCGGCGGCGCGGCGACCCTGGTGGCGGGCGCGGTGGGGCTGTACGCGGCGGCGCGGGCGGGGCTGGGCGCACAGGCGGGGCTGGAGGTGGTGGTGGTGCTGTCCGGAGTGATGGCGGTGCTGATCGGTCTCGGTGTGGTGCGCGGCGGGATCGGGATCTCGCTCTTGTGCGTGTCGGGCGCTGTGCTGGTCTCGTCGCTGCTGACGGAGCCGAGCGTGCGGTTTGCGATCACTGGCGGCGGGACGGTGCCGGACCGGAGCGGGGTGGACATGGTGATGCTGTTTGCGGCGCGTGCGGTGCTGGGCGCGCTGTTCGGCGCGGCCGGCGTGATCACGGTGATCGAGCGGCATCCGAAGCGGTCGCTGTTGTCGTTGTTGAAGGCGGGTGTGGCGTTGGCGCCGTGCGCGGCGGTGGGTGCGGTGTGGGTGGTGCCGTCGATCCGCAATGCGGTGACGGGGATCCACCCGGTGGTGACGGGCTTTGCGGCGACGGTGTCGCTGGTGCTGATGTGCGGGTTGTTCGCCGCGGCGGTGCAGTGGACGGTCGATGCGTTCGCGGCGGGGAAGACGCTGGGTCGTCGCGCGGCGGCGTGATGGAGTCGGGTGGAGCGGAGCGCGGGGCGGGGCGGTGATCCGGTTCAGTGATCGTCCATGGTCGCGGCGGCCGCGCCGATGATGCCGGCGTTGGCGTTCAGCGCGGTGGGCTTCACGATGAGTTGTTTGGCGATGGCGCTGGGGAAGCAGTGCCGCGCGATGCCATCGCGGATGCGCTGGATGTAGGGCTCGGCGAGCGCTTCGGTCATGCCGCCGCCGAGGATGACATTGGTGATCCCGAGGAGCGTGAGCGTGTTGGCGATGGAGATGGCCAGCAGGTCGGCGGCCTCGTGGACGATGGCGGTGGCGAGGGGGTCGTTGGCATCGCAGGCTTTGGCGAGTGTGTGGGCGGAGTAGCGGTCGAGCGATTCGCCGGCCTCCTCGATGAGGGATGTCAGCGCGCTGGGGCGGTTGGCACGGATGAGGCGTGCGATGCGGTCCTGGACGAAGTGGCGCGAGCAGACCATCTCCATGATGCGGGTGTCGGCGGTGGCGTTGGGCAGGAGGATGGTCTGTCCGATCTCGCCGGCCGAGCCGGTGGCGCCGCGGTGGAGGTGGTTGTTGAGGATGATGGCGCCGCCGACGCCGGTGCCGATCCAGACGCCGATGGCGTCGCGCATGCCGCGGGCCGCGCCGGCGCGGTGCTCGCCCAGCAGCGCGGCGTTGACATCGTTCTCGACGCCGACGCGGTCGGGCGGGATGCCCAGCGCCTCGGCGAGCAGGTCGCGGAGGGGCGTGTCGTTCCACCGGAGGTTGGGGGCGTCGATGATGATGCCGCGGTCGTGGTCGACCGCGCCGGGCGCGGCGATGCCGACGGCGGCGAGGTTGTCGGCGGTGATGCCGGCGGCCTCGGCGACTTTCCTGACGCCTTCGGCGAGGGCGCGGACGACGCCTTCCGGGCCGTGGTCGACGGGGGTGCGGTCGCCGTGGCGGTGGAGGACGCGGGCGGGCGTGTCGTCGGGGCCATCGGCGGCGAGGAGCCCGACATTGAAGTTGGTGCCGCCGAGGTCGATGCCGATGCGGTGGTTGGAAGGCATTGGGTCATTGTTGCCGGTTCGGCGGTGGTGTGCGGCGGTGCAGAGATTCCTAGAGTGATGGCGATGGCAGGCACGACGCGCGATTACTACCAGGTGCTCGGTGTTTCCCGGTCGGCGGGGGAGGGCGAGATCAAGAAGGCGTACCGCCAGCTGGCGCGGCAGTACCACCCGGATGTGAACAAGGCCGCGGACGCGTCGGAGCGGTTCGCGGAGGTGCAGGAGGCGTACGACACGCTCTCGGATCCGGAGAAGCGGAAGGTGTACGACCGGTTCGGGCACGCGGGCGTGCGGGGCGAGGGGGTGGGCGGCGGCGCGGGCGGATGGGGCGGTGTGGGTGGTGGGGCTGGTCGCGGCGGGGGGACCTACACATGGACGAACATCGGCGGTCGCGGCGGTGGCATGGGCGGGATGGATGAGGTGGACCTGTCTTCGATCTTCGAGGAGATGTTCGGGACCGCCGGGCCGGCGGGGCGGACGGGCGGTCGCGCGCGCGGCGGCGGTGGGAGCGGCGTGGGGAGCGCTGGTCGAGACATCGCGCTGGACCTTGAGGTGTCGTTCGAGAAAGCGGCGCTGGGCGGGACGGAGTCGATCCGGGTCCGGCGCGGCGGGAAGATGCAGACGATCGAGGTGACGGTGCCGAAGGGGGTGAGCGATGGGCAGAAGCTGCGGATCGCGGGCGCGGGCTCGCCGAGCGTGGGGGCGGGTCGTTCGGGTGATCTGATTCTGACGGTGAAGGTGGGCGCGCACCCGGTGTTCCGGCGCGAGGGTCTGGATGTGGTGCTGGACCTGCCGCTGTCGATCGCGGAGGCGACGCTGGGCGCGGAGGTGACGGTGCCGACGGTGCGGATGGGCGAGGGCGGCGGTCGGACGCGGGTGTCGGTGCGCGTGCCGGCGGGGGTGTCGAGCGGGCAGCAGCTTCGGGTGCGGGGTCAGGGGATTGAGGATGAGAAGGGGGCGGTGGGCGATCTGCGGGCGGTGGTGAAGATCGTGCCGCCGAGGGGGGAGATGCTGGATGAGGCGGACCGGGCGGCGCTGAAGAAGATCGGTGAGAAGATGGGGAGCGTGCGGCGGGGTGGGGTTTGGGAGTGAGGTGGGTGGTAGCTGGGGTTTGCTGGTTGGGCGAACAGATGATATCGTTGTGATATCACATGGTTGTGTGGTATGGGGGCGCCGGGTTCCTGAGCGGAGGAGCGATCCCCATTGAATTCAGCGCAGTAGCGAGCTGGATCGCGGAACGACCACCGTTGCTGAACCCGCTGACCGCGATCCCAGGGTAACCACATCCTGATGCGGTCGTATTGGAGTTCGCCGTTCATCTTCAAGCCAAGATTGTTCTTGCATAAGCCCCAAAGTAAAAAATATGGATCAATTATTACCAGAAGGCGGACAGTATACTCAAGGGTCATCCAATTGGAGGTGCCGACAACAGAGAGCTCGCCAATCCGAGCCATGGCGGCCATGAAGAGATCTTCGCGGCAGCCACCATACCTTCCCGCACGAGCATGTTCATCCACACCCCAGTAATGAGAGGCGATTATGTGTGCGAAGAATAGAGCAAATAATTCGGTGCGTACATGCGTGGTGTTGCTGGCGATGTCAGCTTCATTGCCATTGACGAGTTGCCATTATTTTCGTCCGTACACGGTGATACAATCCCCTCAGGATGAGACAATTACCGTGGCCTTGGACGGTTATGACGAGATGATTGAGGCGGTATTGTGGCGATCGGGGAGAGCCGACATCAGTGGGTGTGGTAAGGGTGTGCAGTACTGTCTGTCTGCGGCGGGCGAGCACAGCCAGTTGTATGATTGGGAGCGAGTTGGAGTTGTGCCTTCGGGTACGCGCCTTCCGCTGGTGCGATCGTGTCATTGGGATAGTCCAAGTCGGGCGGCTCATTATACATACATAGCACTTGTCGAAATACAAGATGCTGGGGGCCAGGTCGTGTTGGTAGAGGCAAGTATGGCTGGGACTATTGTTAAGGAACACGCCGCGATGAGCCAGTCGCTCAGGCTGGTCGATGTGTCGTCCGCAGATTCGGGTTTATGACAGGCCTCGTGCATGGATGTGCTTGGCGTAGAAGCAATTGTCGAGGCCGTGTCTGGTGGGAGTCCAGAGTCTCACCAGTGCAGCGATCGCTCTCGACGCAGCCGATTGCGGCGATCAGGGATCGGGTGCGGGTGCTGGGTGAGTTTGCGTGAAGCGGGGGCGCTTGTGGTGCGCGATCGCGCGGGTTTGGCGCTGCGCGGTCAGGGCGTGGGGTTTGGGTTGAGCGCCTGCGCGTGCCATGCTCGCACCGTTTCGAGGAAGTGATCGCGGCTGGCGTCATCGTCGAACAATCGCTTCGGGATCGTGTAGACCGTGTTGTTTCGGAATCGAATCGCGATACTCAGTGCGGTGGGCTCGATCGAACGGACGGCGCGCCATGCGTACTCGTGGCGGCCATCGGGATGGCGGACCTTGATGCCTTCTCGCGTGAGGTCCGTTTCGCAAGGTTGCAGCACATAGGCCAAGGTGTCTTCATCACGCACGCGTCTGTTCTGCTTCATCCACATCCGTAGCAGCAGCTTGCCTCTGCATGCCAAACACAGGTAGCTGTAAGCAAAGATGCCGGCAAGCATGGCGAGCGCGGTCGCAAAGCTGAATATGAACGACTCCGGGCGCAACACGAACAGAGTGATCCCCAGGAGCAATGCAACCACCAGCAGCAGCGAGCCATGGTGGAGATAGCGCCGCCGGACTGCCGGCAGTTGCTCCATCAATTCATGCTCCAACGCGTACAATAAAACTTCGTCGAGCTCACGCCGCTCGATCGTGAACGCGAAGTGAAAGGCTTCCTGTTCGTCCCGCTCATCCATTGCTCCCAGCGTACACCAATGCCCGCACCCCCCGCCCCCCCCTAC
>JBQLZO010000048.1:0-1015 GCA_052168315.1 Phycisphaerales bacterium
CCGAGGCCGGAGTGTGGGCGGTGGTGGTTGTAGTCGTGTTGCCAGGCGCGGATCTTCTCCCGGGCCTCGCCGAGCGTCGAGAACAGGGTCTCGTTCAACAGCTCATCGCGGAGCCGGCCGTTGAAGCTCTCCACGAAGCCGTTCTGCATGGGCTTGCCGGGCGCAATGTAATGCCATTCGACACCGGTCCGTTGACACCATGACAGGACCGCCATGGAGGTCAGTTCCGTGCCATTGTCACTGACCACCATGGCTGGACGCCCTTTCCGGGCGATCACGGCATCGAGTTCCCGGACAACGCGGTGCCCTGACAGCGACGTGTCCGCCACCAGCGCCAGGCATTCCCGGCTGTAGTCATCGACCACGGCCAAGACACGGAACCGGCGTCCATCCGTCAGTGCGTCGCTCACGAAGTCGAGGCTCCAGCGGATGTTGGGCGCGTCCGGCAGCAGCATCGGCCGACGCGTGCCGAGCGCGCGCTTCCGGCCGCCCCTGCGGCGCACCTGGAGCTTCTCCTCGCGGTAGAGCCGTCTGAGCTTCTTGAGGTTCATCACGATCCCCTGCCGCTCGAGCATGACGTGGATACGCCGGTAGCCGAAGCGCCGCCGCTCGGCGGCCACCGCCTTCATCGCTGCCCGGGCTTCACCGTCGTCCGGACGCATGCTCCGATACCGCACGCTCGACCGATCCACGGCCAGAGCCTTGCACGCCCGGCGCTGGCTCACCCCGTGGACCTCCACGACATGCGCCACAGCCTCCCGCCTCGCACCGGGCGCTACCATTTTTTTGCCGCCACATCCTTCAGGATCGCGTTGTCGAGCATCGCCTCGGCCAGCAGCTTCTTGAGCTTGGCATTCTCATCCTCGAGCGCCTTCAGTCGCCGGGCGTCCGAGACCTCCAGCCCGCCATACCTGGCCTTCCACTTGTAGAAGGTCGCAGAGCTCACGCCGTGCTTCCGGCACACATCGGCCGTTGCCATCCCGGCTTCCTGTTCCTTCAGGATGCCGATGATCTG
>JBQLZO010000049.1:0-10190 GCA_052168315.1 Phycisphaerales bacterium
CGGGGAGCGGGAGGAATTGGGTCGAATTTGGAAAAACCGGTGAGGGGTGGGATGCGTCTCTGTCTCTCGGGTGGGGCGTTCGGTGCGGCGGCGGGGGGGTGATGGTGAGGTCGCGTTCTGATGAGCACGGATGAGTCGCTGCTGCGGGCGTTTGTCGCGGGGGAAGATGAGGCGATCCGTGCGCTGGCGCTGCGCCACGAGCGGATGCTGGTGGGGGTGGCGCGGGGGCTGCTGGGAGGCGATGACGAGCAGGCGCGGGATGTGGTGCAGGAGGCGTGGGTGCGGGTTGTGCGGTCGGCCGCGGGGTTCCGTGGGGATTGCTCGGTGAAGAGTTGGCTGGTGCGGATCGTGATGAATGGGGCGCGGGATGCAGCGCGTCGCCGGCGATCGCGCGAGCGGACGATGGCGGCGGTGCGACGGCGTGCGATGGACGGTGCGGGCGCGGGTGGTGGGGTGTCGGTGGTGGACGAGGCGGAGGATCGCGCGATCGTCGGGCGGGCGATGCTGCGGCTTCCTGAGGAGCAGCGTGAATGCCTGGTGCTGTGCATCGGGCGGGGGATGTCGCACGCGGAGGCGGCGGCGACGCTGGGGTGGCCGATCGGGACGGTGAAGACGCGCGTGTCGCGTGCGCTGCGTGCGCTTCGCGCTTCTGTGAAGGAGTTGAACGGTGAATCCTGACGATGATGCGGGCGATGATGCGGGTGCGATGGACGATGGGGATCGCGCTGGCGGTGGGGACGGGTGGAGCGATGCGCGGTTGTCGCGGGCGCTGCGCTCGCTCGCGGCGGATGGTGGGAGTGCGGGAGAGGGTGCGGGCGTGGGCGAGCGGGATGGATCGTTGCTTGAGGCGGCGTTGCGGGATGCGGGGGGGGATCGGAGCCTGGCTGGGGATCGGGGGGCGCTGCGGGATGGCCGGGGCGCTGGGGGTGCGTGGTTTGGGAGTCGGCGGCTGGCGGTCGCCGCGGCGGTGGCGCTGTCGTTGACGGGTTCGTTCATGCTGCTGGTGCTGCCATCGCTGTCGGGAGCGCGCCGTGCAGCGCCGGTGGGGTCGCGTGCGGTGATGGAGGGCGGGTCGGCGCCCGCGATGGGCGGCGTGCCGGGCGATGCGGGGCGAGATGGCGCGGAGGAGGCGGTGTCGGCGGCGCCGGCGATCGGGCAGGCGGTGGAGGATGGCAGCGCGCCGAGCCTGTCGGGGCTGGGGCGGCTTGTGATCCGGGATGCGTCGATGCGTGTGCGGGTGGAGGATGTGGATGGGGCGCTCGACCGGGTGCGTTCGATGGTGCACCCGGAGGCGGGTGAGTTCGTGGAGTCGATGCGCCGGTCGTCGACGCACGAGGCGGTGCTGGTGCTGAAGGTGGAGTCGGCGCGGCTTTCGACGGTGGTCGATGAGGTGGTGTCGCTTGGTGAGGTGTTGGATGTGCAGATGAGTGGTCGGGATGTGACGGATCAGGCGGTCGATCTGAACGCGCGGATCCGGAACGCGGAGCGTGTTGAGGATGAGCTGCTCGGGCTGCTGGACTCGCGGGACGATCCGCCGCTGCGCGATGTGCTGGAGGTGCAGCGGGAGCTTGGTGAGGCGCGGGAGCGTGTGGAGCGGCTGGTGGCGCAGCGGGATGGGCTGCTGCGGATGGCATCGCTGGCGACGCTGCGGGTCGTGGTGTTCGCGGAGCGGGAGGCGGATGGCGGAGGCGATGGGGCGGGATTCGGTGCGGCGATGGGAGATGCCTGGCGGGATGGGGTGAGTGGGCTGCGTGCGACGATCGCTTTCCTGGTGCGGGCGGCGGTGGGTGGCGCGGTGGCGTGGGTGCTGATCGGGATCGCGCTGGTGCTGGTGTGGAGGGCGCAGGGCGGCGGCGATGCCGGCGCGGGGGGGCATCGCGGTGGGCGTGGGGGCTACCCCGTGTGATCGGTGGTGTGCGGGGGCGGCGGAGCGGGGTGGGCTGGGCGCAGGGGCTGGGTTCGGGTATTCTGTGGGCTGATGGCACGCGCAACGATTGCTTGACAACCCGGCGTTTCCTTCGATCGGCGCTGCGCGCGAGGATGCTCGCGTGGTATGGGGCTGATCGTTGGGTGTTCCCGCGCGCGTGCTGATCGCGCGGGATGTGCGCGTTTGCGGCCCGGGGGTGAGGCGGGCTGGGCGCAGCGCGGCCGGGACGATCGATCTTCGGCGATGAGCGGTTTCGTCCGTCCGGCCAGTGGGCCGGTTCGGGCGGTGGTGGCTTTGCGCTGGGTGTGATCGGCGCGGGGCTTTGAGAGGTCATTCGATCGATGTCAAGGAAGTCTCGTCGTGAGATGCAGGGGTTCTCCTGCGTTCGTTGTCGTGCGATGGTGGAGCCGGATCCGTACGGGTCGAAGCATCGGAACCATTGTCCGGGTTGTTTGTGGTCGCGTCATGTGGATGAGGAGCCGGGGGACCGGCGGTGCGCGTGCCGTGGAGCGATGATGCCGATCGCGATCGAGGTTCGGCGTGATGGTGAGTGGGCGATCGTGCATCGGTGCACGGGGTGCGGCGTGCTGAGGACGAATCGGATCGCGGGCGATGATTCGGCGTTGGCGCTGCTGGGTCTGGCGCTGCGGCCGTTGAGCCGTCCGGCGTTCCCGCTGGATTCGTTCGATGTCGGGAGTGGGTGAGCGGGCGTGGCGCGTGCGATGGAAGTGATTGGTGTGGAATCGGAAAGAGTGCGGTGGTTTGTGTTCGGAGGTATGGAAGTGAAGGGCCGATGGGCGTGTGAGATGAAAATGAAATAATGCGGCATCACGGGGGATGGTCGGGGCGTAGGGTACTGGCTGGGGGATTGGGCTTGTGATCAAGGGCCCTTCGGGGCCTTGTGGGTTGTGGGGGGGCATGTGGGTTGTGATACGACAGAGACGCGAGGCATCGATCGAACGATGCGGAAGGGCAGGTTGTGATGAACGGCAAGAACGAACGCGAAGGACGCGATGTGATGTTTGCGGGTGGCGCGGGGCTCGCGGGGCTGGCGCTGGCGGGCCTGGTCGGGCTCGGCGGGCTGGTCGGGTGCGGCGGGGAGGAGGGCGGCGGCGCCGGTGAGACGACCGCCGGCGATGTGATGAACGAGGCCGGCGAGGCCGCGGAGTCGGCGCGTCGGTTCGCGGGCCAGCAGCTGGAGGAGGTGCGTGCGTGGTTCGGCGAGCGTCTGGCGACGGCCGATTCCGAGATCGATGAGCTGCGCGAGGAGGCTTCGAACCTGCAGGGCGATGCGCGCGAGCGTGCGAACGCGGCGATCGATGCGCTGGCTGAGCAGTGGAACGATCTGTCGGCGCGTGCGAACTCGCTGGGCGATGATGCCGGCGATGCGTGGCGCGAGGCGGCCGATGGTCTGGGCGATGCGTGGGATTCGTTCCGCGATTCGCTGGATGATGCCAAGGAGGAGTTCGGCGGCGAGTGATGGCGCCCGATGGGCCCCGCCGGAGTTGATGCTCCGGATGTGGGGTTGATCGGCGCGGTCGGACAGCGCGCTGTTCGGGGGTTGAGACCTCGTTTCGGAACCGAGGATCGCGAGGATGGAGCCGTTGGGCGGACGCCCGGCTCCTGGATCGCGGCGGGTTCCGGGGCGAGGTCTTTTGTGTGCGCTGGCGGGCTGTTGGGGGCGTTGTTACTTGGTGAGCCACTGGGCCGTGCCGCCGGGGGTGCGCTGGGCGGGGTTGGTCCGGAGCCATGCCAGCGCGTCGGGGTCCTGGGTGATGTGGGCTTCCATGAAGGCGATGACGGTGGCGGTGGTGGTGCGTTCGATCCACTCGGCGTTGGCGGGGGCGGGCTCGGTGCGCGGTGTTCGGGTCGAGGGGCCCTGGTAGGAACTGTGGGTGGCGCCGTCGATGTAGAGCAGGTACCGGTTGCCGGTGGCGGGGGCGTGCTCGAAGGGGTGGCGGCGAGATTCGGGGGTTTCGTCGGAGACGACCGAGCGGTCTTCGGTGCCGGCGATGGTGAGGGTGGGAGCGGTGATGTCCTGCCAGGAGTGTTCGTTGATGGATGGGCGGGTGGTGCCCTGGCCGGAGATGATGGCGAAGGCGCTGATGGCGGTGATGGGGTTGGCGATGCCGCGTGGTTCCGTGTTTTCGGTGCGGGGGGCGCGTGGTGGGAAGAAGCGGAGTCCGGCGGCGGCCTGGGTGGTCATGGCGCCGGCGGAGTGGCCGGCCATGCCGATGCGCTCGGGGTCGATGGCGATGGGATGGATGGGGGCGGCGGTGGGGTGGTTGTTGATGGCGGCCTGGAGTTCGGCGATGTGCTCTGTGATGGCGCGGGTCTCGGCGAGGCGTTCCATGAGGTTGACGCGTTCGACGAGTTGTTCGGGGCCGCGGGCTCGGTCGTAGGCTGGGGCCTCGTTGGTGCGCCGGCGGAGGGCCTCGGAGTCGGAGTGCCACGGGTGGATGACGATGAAGCCGCGCTGGGCGAGCGAGCGGGAGAGGTCTTCGAAGGCCTGGCCGGAGCCGCCAGCGCCGTGGGAGAAGATGATGAGGGGGCGTGGGGTGGGTTCGGCGGTGTTGTTGGTGTTGGTTGGTGATGTTGGTGTTGGGTCGAGGGGGATGCGGACGGTGAGCAGGAGCGGGCGGGTTTGGGGCTGGTCGGGGTGGTTGGGCTGGGGCGCGCGGCGAGGGGTGTTGGGGTTGGTGTTGGTGTTGGGGTTGGGGTTGGTGGCGGGGATTTGGAGCGTGATCTCGAAGGGGGGTGAGGATTCGCAGAGCGCAGCGAGTGGGTTGTAGTGGTCGGGGTGGTCGGTTTGGGCAGCGCGCGCGGCGGGGGTGGTGAAGCAGAAGATGAGGAGGAAGGGGAGCAGGAGGGGTATGAGGGTGGCGCGGGGGGTGTGCATGGGTTGGCTCGGTGGGTGTGGTGGAGGTGTGCCTGGGAGCGGGAAGACACCGGTCGGAGACCGGTGCCACCAAAGAGGTGCCACCGAAGAGGTGCCACCGGGAAGGTGGTCCCGGGCGATGGCTCAACGCGTGGAGGGCGTTGGGGATTGCGTGGGGGCATCGGTCTTGGCGGGGGCTTCGTCGGGGGCGCTGGCGAGGGCGTGGGCGATGGCGGTGCCGGCGATGAAGCCGGAGGCCCACGCCCATTGGAAGTTGAAGCCGCCGATGCGGCCGTCGACATCGCAGAGTTCTCCGACGATGTGGAGGGCGGGCGTTCGGCGGCTTTCCATGGTGGCCAGGTCGAGTTCGTCGAGGGGGACGCCGCCGGCGGTGACCTCGGCGTGGGTGTATCCGCGGTCGCCGGTGACGGGCAGGGGCATCTCGGTGAGGGTGGCGGCCAGGCGTTTGCGCTGCTCGCGGGTCAGGGCGTGCGCGGGGGTGGCGGGGTCGATGCCGGCGTGGTCGGCCAGGGCGCGGGCGAGGCGTTCGGGGAGGTTGTGGGTGTCTCTGAGGAATCGGTTGATGGTGGTGTGCCCGAGGGCGAGCAGGGCCTTGTCGATGGCGTCGCGGGTGTGTTCGGGGAGCCAGTTGATGATGAGGGTGGCGCCCGGGTCGTGGTGTGCGGCGTCGAGGTAGTGGCGGGAGATGTCCAGTGCGGCGGGGCCGGAGATGCCGAAGTGGGTGCAGAGCAGGCTGTTGGTGAAGCGCTTGATGAGCTTGCCGGAGTGTGCGCGGACTTCGAGTGTGGCGGGCGTGGCGATGCCGGAGAGGGTGTGGGCGAAGGTGAGGCTGGGGTCGAGGATGAGCGGGACGAGGGCGGGGAAGACGCGGTGGGTGATGGAGTGGTTGAGGGAGCGGGCGATGTGGTGGCCGAGTCCATCGGAGCCGGTCTTGGGGAGGGCCTTGCCGCCGGTGGCGAGGACGATGCGCCGGGCGCGGATGGCGGTGGCGCGGGCGAACTGGGGCGCGGTGGGGTGTTGGTCGGGCGGGTGGGCGCGCCAGTCGGGATCGCGGTGGATGAGGAAGGGATGGGTGGGGTGGGTGGGGTGCGCGGGGGGGTCGTGGTCGATCGCGGCGGTGCGCCAGGGGTGGATGAGGTGGGCGGGCGCGGTGCGCGCGGCGTGGAGCAGGGCATCGAGGATGGTGTGCGCATCGTCGGTGGTGGGAAAGAGCTTGCCGGTGTCTTCCTGCTTGAGTTCGATGTTGTGCTCGGCGAAGAAGCGGCGGGTGTCGGCGACGGTGAAGCGTCGGAGGACCTTCTTGATGGAGGCGGGGTCGGAGCCGGCGTACTGCTTCTCATCGACGCGGTGGTGCGTGACATTGCATCGTCCGCCGCCGGCGACGAGGATTTTCGCGCCGAGTTTTTTCGCGCCGTCGAGTGCGATGATGGTGGGGGGCGGGGCGTGTGGTTTGAGGGCGCGGTGTGTGCGTGCGGCGAAGATGGCGGCGAAGAGGCCGGCCGCGCCGGCGCCGATGATGGCGGCGTCGGCGGTGGGGATGTTGGGTGGCGTGGGGCGCTGCACGCGGGAGTGTAGGTGGGGGGGTGTGCGCGCCCGGGGGTGGTTGGGCTTGGCTTGGGAACCAAGAGAGGAAGATGAGGAGACGGGCGGGATGCCCATCCCACCAGAAGAAGTAGATGAAGATGAGGAGACGGGCGGGACGCCCGTCCCACCGAGGTGGGGAGGGCGCGTGGGTTGAGGTGGGTCTTCAGGTGGTGGGGGCGAAGGTTCGGCCTCGCCAGGTTCGGCGGTTGGTGAGCGAGAGGATGAACGAGTGCCACTGGATGATGGTCATGAGCGCGATGGAGATGGGGTGGGCGAGGGCGATCCAGAGTGGGTGCTTGAAGGCGCGGGAGAGGATGAGGCGCTGGGTGATGTTGAGGGCGATGGCGGCGGCGGCGAGGGCGAGTTGGATCGGGGAGGGCGGTTCGGTGAGGAAGGGCGCGGCGATGAGGAAGGCCCATGGGAGGATGTGGCCGGTGATGTGCATGGCGGTGAAGAGGAGGAGGAGGATGGGCGATCCGAGGCCTTCGTAGGCGTTCTTGGCGAAGCCGCGCCACGTGGAGGACCATGAGTCGTACATGCGGCAGGAGACGGTTTCGGTGGCGTCGAAGAGGTCGGTGGTTCTGCCGGCGGCGCGGACGGCGCGGGGCATCTTGATGCCATCGTGCATGGAGTCTTTGAACGAGGTGTGGCCTTCGATGGCGCGGTATGCGGGGGCGGAGATGAGGAGGAACTGGCCGCAGGCCGCGGAGAGTCCCGGGCTGTTGCTGCGGCGCATCATCGGCATGGGGAGATACGAGAAGAGGATGAAGTGGATCATGGGGACGACGAGTCGCTCGGGGGTGGTGCCGAGGACCTGCCTGGGGAAGGTGGAGAGCAGGTCGGTGTGGTGCGCGAGGGCGGTGCGCATGGCCTGTTCGATCGCGTCCGGCTCGAGGCTGACATCGGCGTCGATGAAGAGGATGCGGTCTTCGTCGGACTCGGCGCGGCGTGCGGCGTGGGTGCCGAGCTGGTGGCAGGCGTGCATCTTGCCGACCCAGCCATCCGGGAGCGGGGCGGTGGGGATGGTGGAGAGGCGGGGGTCCTCGGCGATGAGGCGCGCGAGGATGGCGGGGGTTTCGTCGGTGGACTGGTCGTCGTAGACGAGCACGCGGAGGCTGGGGTAGGTGGAGGCGAGGACGCGGCGGACGCAGGATTCGATGTTGGCCTGTTCGTTTCGGGCGGGGATGCAGACGAAGACGGTGGGGGTGGTCGGGGGATTGGGAATCGATTCAGAACCTGAAGAGGTAGAGGCGGATGAGGAGACGGGCGGGACGCCCATCCCACCGAGGTGGGGAGGGTTCTGAGGCGGGGTGTTTGTGTTGGGCTTTGGTGTGGCGCGGTAGATGGGGAGGTTGAGGAGTGTCATCACCAGCGCGAGCGCGGCGAGGGCGAGTGCGATGGCGAGCGTGATGGTCCAGGGGTCGGGCATGGGGGGCGTTGGTGCGGTGTGGGTTGCGGTGCGTCCGGGTCAGCGTCGTTTGGCTTTGATGCCGGGGTCGTGGCCTCGGAGCCTGAGCCAGAGGTCGTAGATGGGGTTGATGCGGGTGGTGGTTGCGGTTGATTCGGAGTTGGTGGAGCGGGATGGGCGTGTGAGGGGGAGTGTGATGAAATTGGCGGGATCTCGCTGGATGGCGCGTTGTGCGAGGTGGGCCGAGGAGGATTGCATGGACGCGGTGATCGCGCGGTGCCACGCGGTGGTGGTGTTCGTCTGAGGCGGGTCGGTCGATGCGGCGTGGACGAGGACTTCGGGTCTTTGCTCGGTCCAGAAGGGGTATTCCAGCGCGATGGTGATGAGGGTTGGGGTGGTGGGGAGCCTTGCGGCGAGGGCGGCGAGCCCGGGGCGGAGCCTGATGGGGGCTCTGGGGTCGGCGAACTGGCCCTGGGGGGTGATCCAGAGGGCGGCGTCGTTGCGTGTGTTGGAGTGGTCGTTGTGGGTGCCGGCGAGGTGTTCGAGGAGGTAGGCGGTGGTGGTGTCGATGGCGGCGGGGTGGTCGGGGTCGATGCCGAACATGCCGAGGCGGGTCATGAAGCGGAACTTGGCGAGCTGCTCGTGCTCCATGGGCGCGAGCGGGCGGCGGTGTGGGGTGAAGCGGTCGTGCAGCGCGACGGCGATGAGCGGGTCCCACCAGGCGCTGTGGGTGAGGGCGATGAGGAGCGGTGCGGGGAGTTCGGCGGCGCGCTCGAGGAGCGGGGCGGTCTCCGAGGTGATGCGGAGGGCGTTGAAGCGTTTGCGGATGAGCCGGCGGGTGTAGGCTGCGAAGAAGCGGAAGAAGCGCGGGGAGGGCTTTGCGGGGATGAACGGCGGCTCGGGCGGGTGGAGATGTGCGGGTTGGTCGGTCACGGTGTGTGGCTCTGCCGTGGGCCGTGGACGGCGGCGGGCGGAGTGTGGTTCAGGCTTTGGACTTTGGCGCGAAGACGGCGGGCTTGAGGACGCAGATGTCGGGGAGGTTCCGGTAGTAGCCGTCGTAGTCGAGGCCGTAGCCGACGACGAACTCGTCGGGGATCTCGAATCCCTGGTGGTCGGGCTGGAGGTCGACGGTTCTTCTGGCGGGCTTGGAGAGCAGGACGCAGGTTCTGATGCTGGCGGGGTTCTGCTCGGCGATGGCCTGCTTGACGAGGGCGATGGTTTGTCCGGAGTCGAGGATGTCGTCGACGATGATGACATGCTTTCCGGCGAGTTGTTGGGGGATGGCGCCGCGGATGGAGGCGCCGCGGGATTCTGTGGTCTGCCCGGGGTAGCTGCTCACGGCGATGAGTTCGAGTGAGAGCTTGAGGTGCATCTGGCGGATGAGGTCGGCGGTGAAGACCATGGCGCCGGTGAGGATGGGGATGAGGACAGCGCGGTCGGGGGCGTGGGCCTTGGTGTGCAGGTCGTGGGAGATGTCCTGGGCGATCTCTGCGACGCGCTGTGCGATGCGGTCGCGGGGGATGAGGATGCGCTCGATGTCGTGCTGGAGGGAGGGCGCGGCGAGTGGGGGCGTGCGGGAGGCGGGGCGGCCGGGGGGGCGGCCGGCGGGTTGGTCGGCGGGTTGGTCGGGTTGGGGCTGGGTCATGCGCTGGGGGTTCCGATGGCGTCGGTCTTGTACGAGCGTGCGTAGCGGGCGAGGGAATCCTCGATGATGGCGTCGGCGGCCTCGGCGGGGAGGATCTCGTCGACCTCGACTTCCTTGCCTTCGAGCTGCTTGTAGTCTTCGAGGAAGCGCTTGAGCATCTTGAAGGTGTGCCGCGGGAAGTCGGAGGCTCGGATGTACTCGGAGAACTCGGGGTCGTTGATGAGCACGGCGACGATCTTGTGGTCGGGTTCGCCGTCGTCGATCATGGTCATGACGCCGACGGCGCGGGCATCGCAGAGGCACATGCCGGGGATCTGCCCGGAGGAGAAGACGAGCACATCGAGGGGGTCGTGGTCCTCGGCGAGGGTCTGGGGGACGAAGCCGTAGTTGGCGGGGTAGTAGACGGCCGAGGAGAGGACGCGGTCGAGGCGGAGCATGCCTGAGTGCTTGTCGAGTTCGTACTTGTTGTTGGATCCCTTGGGGATCTCGATGATGGCGCGGAAGTGTCTTGGGAGGGGCGCGTTCTCGACGGCGGGCGAGACCTCGTGCCATGGGTGGATCATGGGGTGGCTTTCGTTCGTTGGCGTGGTGCGGCGGGGTGCGGTGGGGTTGGTGGAGGTGGGCGGCGGCGGGAGGCGGGGCTGTTGGATTGTTGGGCGGTTGCGACGCCGGCGGGCGGGTATGGCCAGGGTTCGCGGCACGCGTGCCGCCCCGGGACCGGGGAGGG
>JBQLZO010000050.1:0-213477 GCA_052168315.1 Phycisphaerales bacterium
GATCCAGCATGCCGCCGCCGAGGTTGAGCAGCACGAGGACCGCATCATCGCCGCTGAGCGCCACCGCCACATCCACCGCGCCCGAGTTGTCCACATCGCCCACGGCCAGCGCCACCGGCAACAGCCCGACTCCGATCGGCGGCTGCGGTGTGAACACGCCGAGCCCGTTGTTGGCCAGGCGCTGCACCGTGCCATCCAGCGCGTTGGCGATGACCAGGTCCACGACGCCGGGCGCTGCGAACGCATCGGCGACGATGTCGGCCGGGCCGCTGCCGACGGAGATGGTCCCGCCGGGCGCGAAGCTCGCGCCGGTGTTGCTCAGCAGGCTCACGGTGTTCGAGCCGGCGTTGGTCACGGCGATGTCGAGGATGCCCAGGCCGCGGAGATCGCCCAGTGCGATCCCGCTCGGCTGGGCGCCGACGGGGAACTGCTGGGCGCTGAAGCTCGTGCCATCGCCATCGTTGTAGAGCACGAGCACGGAGCCGGGATCGGCCGGGCTCGGGCCGAGCAGGGTGATGGCGATGTCATCGCGGGCATCGCCGTCGAGATCGCCGACCGCGAGGGCCGTGGGGGTGCCATCGACGCCGACCTCGTCGGGGTCGCCGAAGCCGAGGAGGTTGGCCAGGAGATCGACGGTGACGATGGCCGAGGAGCCCGGCGGGCCGTCGCTGCCAGCGCCTGACTCGGCGTACTGCAGCCGCATGTATCGGCCCTCGGTCAGTCCGGGCATGAAGGCGACATCGAAGCGCGACTGGGATGAATCGAACTCCGTGGCCGAGAGGACCTCGAAGCCCTGCCCGTTCGACGGCTCGAACCCGGGATCGAGTTCCACGAGCAGGCCGCCGCCGAGCTGGGCTGATCCGTTCACAATCAGCGCCGAGGGATCGCTTCCGACTCGGAGCCGCAGCGTGCCGGAGATGCCCTCGCCGCCGGTCGCCGCACCGATCTGGGAGTAATCGCCTTGGATGGTGATCGTGCCGGCCTGAGGCGAAGGGCCATCGAGCCCCGGCGTCACTGACCCGGCGTTGAAGACCGACCCACTGATGACGCCATCACCGCCGACAGCGCCGGAAGGCTGGATGTTCAGACCGATGCCGACGCCCGGCGCCTCGAGTTGCCCACCATTCATGAGGATGATCTCGCCCTGCCCCAAGCCTCCCACCGCGATCGGTTGGGCCAGTTCGCGCCAGATTGAACCGGGGCCGTCGATGGTCACGGTTGCCTCTGAGCCCGGCTCCTGGCCCAACACGAGCGGGCCGGCGGTCGTGGTCTCAACCAGCGCTCCGCCAGAGATGAGCACCGAGGCGATGCCATCCTGTGCGATCGTCAGACCGGGCGAGGCGAGCACGAGCGAGCCGGATGCTCCGCTGACTGCGATCGTCACCGTCGCGTCCGCCTGTTCGGCGATTACGATGGGCTCGATGAAGTCCGTCGCCACAAACGACCCGCCATCGATCTGCACCGAAGTCTCGCCTTGACGCCCGATTTTGATCATGGATCTGGCCGAATTGCCGATGCCTGCGATCGTCAGTGCTCCCGCACTGAGTACCTCGACCTCTGCAATCGGGCCCACCCCCTCGCCGAGCGTCAGATCGCCCACGATCGAAGCCGACCCGCCGTTCTGAATCGTGAGACGCCCTTCCCCTGAAGAACCGATCGAGACATCGCCGCCGGCGAACCACGCCGCGTTGTCGCCCTCGATCGTGAACTGCCCCCGTCCGCCCGCGCCGATCTCGGCATCGGTTGTTTCCAGGGCGATCGGCGTGGGTCCGTTGCTGCTGACAAACCCCTGCGCCAGCGATGGTGCCAGAGCGGCCACCCGGAGCGAGGGTCGGGGCTGGAACGGTGCGAGCGCTCTGATGGTGGCCGGGGAGAACGACTGGAACGAGATGGCCCGCGCAGCGAGAAGGTCGATCGCATGGACCATCACATTCTCCGTCAGGAACACGGTGATGGGCGTGCCGGGACTGTCGAAGATCGCGTTCGTGAACTCGCCTGGAACGAGGCCACCTTCCCACGCCGTCGGGCTGTTGAACAGGACGCTGCTGCTGCCGGCCGGCGGCGCGAAGAACGCATCGTCGATGTCCGGGATCAACTGGCGTTCGTACGCACCGATGTCGGCGATCGCGGAGCCGTTCTCATCACCGTCGATGGGGCGGGGATTGCCGTCGAAGTCATCGGCTGGCACAACGATGGTCGCACACGCAGTGCCGAAAGATGATTGCGCGGCGTCAACGGCGAGTGAGCCTGGTTGTAATCGGAGGTCATCGTCGGCGGTGCCGGGGAGATTGTCCGGCCCGTCGGCATCGACGAAGAATGGATTGCCGGTGAGATTGTTGCATGCCAGCGGTGACCCTGTGCCCGACAGTATGGCTCCGTTCTGCCAGAAGATGGAATTCGTGTACTGCAACTGCCCAGCGGCGCCAGTGCCCGGTGCGACTGGGACCATCGCCGTTCCGTTGTTGAAGAACGTGCAGAAACCCACGAACGGGCGCTCCTGACTCGCGCCAGAGGACACCTCGCCCACGGTCCTCAGACCGGCAGAGTTCGAGTTGAACACGCAATTGGTGATGCCGACGCTGAGGCTCGTGCTGTCCCCGCCGCAGGACGCAAAGAACCAGCATCCGGTGCCATTGAGTCGGAACTCGCTTCGGCGAACGCTGCCGTACTTGGTTCGAGAGAATATCCCGATCCCATTGCCAATGTACCTGGAGTCTTCAACCAGTATGCGGCCCGCGCAGGCGCCTGCCACCTCATAAATCTGGATGCCATACGCGTTGTCGATGAAGTCACAATGCCTCACGATCAGGCCATCCGAAGTGGGACCACCCGCTCTGGTCCCGGCGATTCCGGCATTTGAATTGTCGATGAAGTTGCAAAACTCGAAGACATCTGTGCCCGAGACGTTGAATCCTCCGAGCAGTTGGACCGCGCCATAGAGCGGGGCATTGGTCGCGTCCGGTGGGTTCGTGTTTTCAGAGATCGTGCAATTCCGGACAGTGATCCGCGCGTTCCCGCGGACGAGGATCGCCGAGCCTCCGCCGTTCGCGGGCGAACCGATGCTGTTGCCGCGCTCGATGATCAGGCCGTCGATCACGGTCGTGCTGTTGGTGCCGTTGCAGTCGACGATGTGATGGGAGTTGTCGGCGTTCGTCCCTTCCGGGAGCGCATCATCCTGCAGCAGATCGCCCGTGAGGATCGTTGGATTCGACGCGATGCTGCGCTGGTTCAGGCTGGTCTCTCCGCCGGCGAAACCGCCGTAGAGCGTCAGATGCTGGCAGAGCTGGAACGAAGCGGTTCGATCGCCCGTTCCCATCGGGGCCGCCTCCGATCGATCCGCGAAGTGCAGCCCCTCCGCGATCCAGATCTCGACGGGGTTGGACACGCTCGCGCTGGCGCATCCATGGGCGACGGCATCCTGGAGATAGCGATAGGCGGTGCCCCATGACGCTCCATCTCCCCCCGCGGAGGCGTCTGGGTCCACGCGGAGGATGGTCTGGGCGCGGAGCGTGGATCCGGTGCCAAGCAGGAGCACGAGCGCCCATAGGACGCGAAGTCTCCGCGCGCACCGCCCGGTGGCGCGCGCTCGCGACTCGGTCACCACAGGAGGCACCCGACGCCAATCAACGGAACACGCCGCGCCGGCCCCCATGCGTCCGCGCTCTGTGCCACCCATATCTGACTCCTCTGAAGCTGGCTCTCCGCGAGGCGGAAGTCGCGTCAACCGCGATGATCGATCGCATGATGACTATCCCCGATCGTGGTGCCACTCGAACATACCTGAGATGCGATGATTGCCCCAGAGCTCCGACAGGAATCGACTCGCGAATGGTGCGTGCGGGCGCGCTCTGGCATCCGGCAGCATCCGGGCCCCATAATCACCCGATCGATGCCGGAGAGGGAGAGATTGTGGCGGGGCCGGTGCGGTTCGCCGGATTGACCTGGCATTGAGATTTCGAGGTCCGCGCCCCATCGGCCCCGCACTCACTCCCGCCTCTGGCACGCCCCTTGCGTCCCGCTCCCGGCGATGTCCTCGATCCCCGCAAATCTCGCACGCGTTCCCAACCTGCTGTCCTCGCAGACGCTGCTGCGCCATCTCACCGGCACCAATGTCGGGCTCCTGGAGGCGCAGGAGCAGCTCTCGACCGGGCGGCGGATCGTCCGTGGGTCGGACGACCCGATCGGGGCGGCGCTCGTGGGGCTGCTGGACAACAAGCTGGAGACCACGGACCAGCGCGAGCGAAACCTATCGCACGCATCCTCCACGCTCGACACCATCGATGCGATCCTCGGCGAGATTTCTGACCTTTCTCAGGAAGCGCGGTCCATCGCGCTGTCTCAGGTCGGCGTCGGTTCGGACGCGACCACCCGCAAGCAGCAGTCCACCGTGATCGGGCAGCTCAAGCTCGAGCTGTTCCAGGCCATCAATCGTGACTTCGTCGGCGTCTCGCTGTTCGCGGGCTCCAAGTCCGGCTCCCCGGCCTACGAGCCGTTCTACGGCGGGTACCGCTACCTTGGCGACGACAAGGGCCTGGCCACCGATCTCGGGTTTGGGCTCGAGTTTCCGATCACGATCAACGCCCAGACGGCCGTGGGCGCGACCTCCGCCCGCGTCAAGGGCGATGTCGATCTGGACCCGATCCTCACGCCCGATACCTTCCTCACCGACCTCCGCGGGCCGATGGCCATCAACGACGATGAGATGGGCGCCATCACCGTCACGGTCACCAATGGCGGGGATCCGAACACCTTCACCATCGATCTGAGCAATGCCGAGACGGTTGGCGATGTCCAGGACCTGCTCAACCAGCAGATCGAGGCCAACGCCCCGGGCGCGCTGGCCGGCGTCGGCGTCGGCGTGACCATCGACCGGTTCTCCGTGACCGTCGCGGCCGGGTACACCATTACCTTCGACGATGGCGGGGTCGGGCAGACCGCCGCGGCCCTCGGGCTCGACGGCATCGAGTACGCCCCGGGGGTGACCACCGATCCCGACGACACCGCCGACCTCAATCCGAAGATCACCGACCGGACGCTCCTGTCGGACCTCGATCCCACAGATGCGCTCGAGTTCGGGGAGATCCGCTTCACCAACGGCGATCGCTCCGGCACCGTCACCATCGACCCGGACATGACCGTCGGCCAGTTCCGGCAGGCGGTCGCGCAGCTCGACCTGGGCATCGCCGTAAGCATCAGCGATAATGGCGACTCCCTCGATGTCATCAACCAGGTCGCGGGCCTGCGCATGTCCGTGGCCGAATCCGGGGGCACGCTCTCGGCGACCACGCTGGGCATCCGGTCCCTGCAGGCGTCCACGCCCACGACGCTCCTCAACGACGGGCGCGGCGTCGAGATCGCACACGGGCATCTCGACCCCGACACCGGACTTCCGGACCCCCAGTACAACAACGACTTCCAGGTCAACCTCTCGGATGGCACCTCGTTCACCGTCGACCTCACGCCCGACGACATGGTCTCCATCCAGTCGGTGATCGATCGCATCAATCAGGAGGCGACCGACCAGGGGATCGCGGGCTTCACCGCATCGCTGAACCCGGATGGCAACGGGATCATGCTCGCCGACACCCTCGGCGGGGCGGACGCGATCTCGGTGACGACGCTGAACGGATTCGCGGCCGAGGATCTCGGGCTGCTCAACGCCCAGTCCTCGGCGGGGCAGTTGATAGGCGAGGATCGCGCGACGGTGGCCGTGGACTCGCTGTTCACGACGCTGATCGACCTTGAGCGATCGCTGGCGACCAACGACGAGCGTGGCATTCAGTTTGCGACCGCGAAGTTCGATGCCGACATCGACCGGGCCGCGACCGCCCGGGCGATGGTCGGGAGCCGCGCCCAGCGCGTCGAGGCGACGATCGAGCGACTCCAGCTCGAGCGGACCCGCGACGAGGCGATCCGCTCGCAGATCAGGGATGTGGACCCGTTCGAGGTGTCCACGAGATTCCAGCTCCTCCAGGCCCAGCTCCAGACGACCATCGCCGCAGCCGCCCAGAACCGACCGCTCTCGCTCCTCTCCTTCCTCTAGCGGCATCCCAGTCAGACAGACACCCGCGGGCGCTTCGCCCGGCGGGCACGGAAGCGGAGGGCCAACGCCCGCCGCGTCCATTCGGAACCCAGCGTCCGCGGCGGCCAGCCAGGCCCGACACCGCCGCATCGCGCCGTTGTCATAGTCGACGACGGGGCAGGACGCGCCAGGACGGCGACGGGCCGCAGCCCCCAGGAGCGACCGATGGAGATCCGGACCTCACGATTCGGGACCGTCGAAGTCGATGATGCGATCATCATCACCTTCCCGAAGGGACTGCTCGGCTTCCCCGAGCACACCCGATTCTGCCTGCTCAGGCCCGCCGATGACTCGGCGATGCTCTGGCTCCAGTCCTGCGACGACCCGGGCCTCGCGTTCGTGGTCACCGACCCGGGGCTGTTCGTCAAGGACTACCACATCCCCATCCGGAGCGACCAGATGGACGGGCTGCGGCTCGATTCCATCGAGGATGCCCAGCTGCTGGTCATCGTCAACAAGGTCGACTCCGTGCTCACGGGCAACCTGCAGGGACCACTCGTGATCAACACCACCGCAAGGATCGGCGACCAGCTCGTCCTCATCGACAAGCGCTGGACGACGCGGCACCCGCTTGTGGAGACGACGCTCTCGAAGCGTCAGGCGATCCCCGCCTGACACAACGAGTTCGTCCGCTTCCACTCGCCGCGTCGGAGGGGACTTCGGGGGATGGTGCGCGCCGCGGGCAAACGCCCTGCTGCGCACCGTGCAGAGCGTCCAGCCAAGGAAGGAGCCCGGCCCATGCTGGTGCTTTCCCGCTTGCGTGACGAGGCCATCATGATCGGCGACGAGATCGAGATCACGGTGGTCGAAGTCCGCGGAGACAAAGTCAGACTCGGCATCAACGCCCCGCCCAGGATCGCCGTGCATCGCAAGGAGATCTACGAGGCGATCAGATCAGAGAACGAATCCGCTTCCAGAGCGACTCTCCCGGAACTGGTGGAACTGGCACAGTGGGCCAGACCCGGCGGAGCGACTGGCATGCGGCTTGCGTGCAAGATCCCCGCAGAGACCGGCCCCGGACAGGAACACGGAGCCGGCAAGCCCGCGCCGGAGACCCGTCCGGCGCAACCGCAGATCAGCGCCCGTAGGCCCGTCAGGCGAGCCTCCTGACGAACGACCCCACGGGCAGAGCATCGGTCGGGGGGATTCACCGGATCGAATCGAAGGCGAGCGGCGGACGCCGCGGCCGACGCAATCACGGAGGATTGCAATGACTCGGATCAATTCCAATGTGTCGAGCCTGCTCGCCCAGGCGAACCTGTCCAAGGCGAACGCGAACCTCGATGTGAGGCTCCAGCGGCTCGCGACCGGGCTCCGCATCAACCGCGGCGCCGACGACCCCGCCGGGCTCATTGTCTCGGAGCGGCTCCGCACGGAGGTGCGCGGTTTCGAGCAGGGCATCCGCAACTCGGAGCGAGCGGCGAATGTCATCCGGACCACCGAATCCGGGCTCGCCGAGGTGAACGAGCTGCTCAACTCGATCAAGTCCCTCGTCGTCGAGGCCGCCAACACCGGCGCCTTCTCGATCGAGGAGATCCGGGCCAACCAGCTCCAGATCGACTCCGCGATCGACTCGATCACCAGGATCTCCAACACCTCCTCGTTCGCGGGGCTCAAGCTCCTCAATGGGTCGCTCGGATACCAGGTCTCGGGCGCCGATGCGAGCGATGTCGTCAAGACCAAGGTCTACGGCGCCGCGTTCTACGGACGCGAGAATGTCCAGATCGATGTCGAGGTGCTCAACTCGGCCCAGACCGGATCCGTGTTCTTCAACACGAATTTCAACGCCATCAACGGCGCCTACACGGACGGTGTGCTCCCCTCCGATGTCACCCTCGAGATCGCGGGGCCGGACGGCGTCACCGAACTCACCTTCGTGTCCGGCACCACGATTGACGATGTCGTGGCCGCGATCAACCTCCGCTCTCCCATCACGGGCATCGAGGCCGTGCGCCAGTCCGCCGCCGATGGGTCATCCGGCATCATCATCCGGTCCGTCGGGTACGGATCCAACGCCTTCGCATCCGTCGAACGGCTCTCGGGCGGCGAGGCGTTCACCTTCGCCAAGAACCTCGACGGAGTGCCCGGCCCGAACATCGACTGGGGCACGCCGGCGACATGGACCACCGCTTCGCGGGATGAGGGACGGAATGTCGTCGCCCTGCTCAACGGCTCGGTCATCAACGGCGATGGCATCAACCTCTCGCTGAGGAACCCTGAGCTCGACATCGAGATCGAGCTGACCGAGGCCTTCGGCACCACCGTCAACGGCACGCCCGAGACCTTCCACATTACCGGCGGCGGCTCGACCTTCCAGCTCGGCCCGGATGTGACCGCCCAGCAGCAGGTCAACATCGGCGTCGACTCCGTGGCCGCGACCCGCCTCGGCGGGGCATTCGTCAGTCTGGCCGACGGCTCGCAGGAGGTCCAGTTCCTCTCCTCCCTGAAGACGGGCGGGCCCAACGCCCTCGAGGATGGGAACCTGCTCAACGCATCGGAGATCCTCGACCGAGCCATCGACGAGATCACCATCCTCCGAGGCCGCCTGGGCGCCTTCGAACGGAATGTCCTGGACACCAACATCCGGTCCCTCCAGACCGGCGTCGAGAACCTCTCGGCCAGCGAGTCCATCATCCGTGATGCCGACTTCGCACGCGAGACATCCGAGCTGACGCGGGCGCAGATCCTCGTCCAGTCCGGCACCTCGGTGCTCGGGATCGCGAACTCCAACGCACAGAATGTGCTCCAGCTGCTCGGCTAACCCTCCGGACCCTCCGGGGAGCACATCAAAGGTCGTCGCGGCAACGCCCGCCCCCTCAACCGGGGCGGGCGTTGTTCGTTTTCGCCCCCTTCGCTCACGCCTGCGCCGCGTGTTCCGTCTGTGCCGACGCGCAACCCATGCGCACGCGCTGCCCCGCTTCTGGCATCCATCGCATGGGTCGATGACGAGCGTGCTCGGAGATGGATTGCCGGGCGCGTCTGCCCCGCCCCCCCGTACGGGAGCGGTCCCGCGGGTCGGCGCCGTCGACCAGCCGCCGGAGATCGGAGCGTGTGCTCCGGCAGGCGGGCAGTCAGTCTGAACACCGGCGGCCCGACCCGCCAAGCCAGTGCACGGAGGAACCCATGTCCCGGATCAACACGAACGTCCCGTCGATGATCGCCCAGCGCGTGCTGGGGGCCAACAACAACGCCCTCACCACCTCACTCGAGCGTCTGTCCACCGGTCTGCGGATCAACCGCGGCAAGGACGACCCCGCGGGGCTGATCGCCTCGCAGAACCTGCGGGCCGAGAAGGCCGCGCTCGGCGCCGCCATCAAGAACGCCGAACGCGCCGACCAGGTTGTCAACATCGCCGAGGGCGGCCTGAACGAGATCTCCGGCCTGCTCACCGATCTCCAGTCGCTCGTCACCTCCACGGCCAACACCGCCGGCCTGTCCCAGGAGGAGAAGGAAGCCAACCAGCTCCAGATCGACTCGATCCTTCAGACGATCGACCGCGTCGCCGGCACCACCTCGTTCCAGGGCTCCAAGCTCCTGAACGGCAACTTCGACTACAAGGCCACCAGCGTCAACGCCAGCGTCGACTCGTTCAAGGTCAACGCCGCCAAGCTGGAGTACAACGGCGACCAGGATGTCTCCGTGATCGTGACCGAGTCCGCTCAGGTCGCCGGTTACATCATGTCCTTCGGTGGCGCTGCGGCCCTCGACCTCACCGCGGCCGATGACCAGTTCGTGATCGAGATCGCCGGCGTCAACGGCTCCCGCGAGCTCTCGTTCGCCTCCGGCACCACCCTGGACACCATCCAGGACACCGTCAACACCTTCACCGATGTCACCGGCGTCTCGGCCGTCGCCTCGGGCAACTTCCTCCGCCTGACCTCGACCGAGTACGGCAAGGGCGAGTTCGTCTCCGTCCGTGTCGTCGATGACGGCGGCCAGGCCGGCGGTGTGAACAACCTCGCGGCCGACGACACTCTCGCCGGTGCCACCGGCACCCTGGTCGGTGCGTTCACCGCGGTGAGCAACACGATCACCGACGAGGGCCGCGATGTCGGCGCCACGATCAACGGCGTGCTCGCGACCACGAAGGGCCTCACCGCCGCGATCAACACCGACTTCCTGAATGTCGAGCTGACCCTGACCGACACCGCGGGCGGCACCGTGGGCGCCTTCGACGCGTTCACGATCGAGTCCGGCGGCGCCGACTTCCAGCTCGCCGGGCGCGTGGACATCTCCGGCAAGGTATCGCTGGGCATCGGCAATGTCGCCTCCCGCTCGCTCGGTGCCTCGACGATCACCGAGAAGAACGACTCGGGCACCGATGTCGACAACGACTACACCCTGGCCGACCTGGCGTCCGGTCGCGGCATCAATGTCGTCGATGGCAACCTCTCGGGTGCCCAGGATGTGATCGAGTCGGCGATCCGCGAGGTCTCGACCCTCCGCGGCAGGCTCGGCGCCTTCCAGGCCAACACCATCGGCGCCACGATCCGCAACCTGGGTGTTTCGCTCGAGAACACCGCCGCCGCCGAGTCGGTGATCCGCGATGTGGACTTCGCCTCCGAGACCGCGGCCCTCACCCGGTCGCAGATCCTCAGCCAGTCGGCCCAGACGACCCTGGCCCAGGCGAACTTCCAGCCGCAGAACGCCCTCCAGCTCCTCGGCTAATCGAGCCCGCCGCTGAGAGCGGCGGCTGAGCACCGAAGTTCCTCCCCGAGACGCCCGCGCGACGCGCGGGCGTCTTTCGCGCGCGCCCATCGAGTCGTTACCCGCTCGCGGCCGTGCCTCCGGGCCCGGCCGACGCATCCCAACGCTCGCACGCCATCAGGATCAGGTCCATGCCCGGCAGCTCCCGCACTCCGAGGCGGCGGAGCATGTTCATCGCCTGGGCGGTCGTGTAGGCAGCGTGGGTCGCCACATGCAGCAGCACATCGCCGGCGTAGGTTGTGTAATGCCGCTTCCACACCGCGCTGTATCGCTCCACGGGCGCACCCAGCATTTCGTCGGTCAGCGTCGCCAGAAACGCGCCCCAGCGCCGGTCGATCGGCTCCCACGCCGCGCGAAGTCCCGCCAGGTCCCCCGGCTCGAGGTCCACCTCCACGCTGACCTGCCCATCGCCCTCCAGCGCGCTGATCCACACCCGCTCGGCCGCGTACAGGTGCTCGACCGTCGACCACAGCGAGCCACGCCCCATGTCGAACGGGCGTACCCACGCCTCCGCCGACACCCCGGCGCACGCATCGAGCAGCCGCCCGCGCATCCAGACCCGATGCTCGTGCAGCCGGCGCACCGCATCAGCGCCGCAACCGATCGCGGGGTTCTGACCCATCACCGCTCGTCCGCCTCGTCGGCATCGTCAGCGCCATCGCCGGGGGTCTCCCCCACCAGCCCTGCCTCCCGGAGGTGGCGGAGCATCTGCCCATCCCATCCGCGCACGATGTCGCTCCGCAGCACCGAGCCGTGGTCGGCCCCGGGGACGATCTCGATGTACCCCGGCGTCATCTCCATCGTCACCTTCGGCCAGACCTCGCCCAGCGCCGCACGGAGGCGCTCCACGGCGATGTGCAGGTCGAACGAGTCCGCATCGCCGACGACCAGCCGGATCCGGTCGCGGAAGATCGGCCCGAACCGCGCGGGGTCGCTCCGCAGCCGGTCCACGATGTCATAGCGCCGGAAGTGCTCGGACGACTCCCGATCGATCGCGCCGCTCACCGTGTCGAACAGATCCGCGGGGTTGCCATCCTCCGCACGCGGGCCGAACACCGCCAGCCATGAGTCCCACTGCTCACCGGAGGTGTTCCGGGGCCCGATCGCGTTCTCGACCGCGTTCTCCTCCGCGATGGTCATGAGCACCTGACCATCGCGCGTGTACGATGCCAGCGCCGCACGCTCGCCCTCCGGCGTCTGCCGGTAGTACATGTTCTCATCCTGGTAGATGTCGACCTTCTGGAACGCGTGGAAGTCGACGGGATCCGGCGCGCTCGACCAGCCTGCGCCGAAGACCTCGGGATACTCCGTCATCAACCAAAGCGTCGTCCAACCGCCCGAAGAGTGCCCCGTCACGAGCCGCGCCTCCGGGCGCTCGATCAGGCGGTACCGCCGCTCCAGCGCCGGGATCAGTTCCTCGACGATCGCCCGCCCCACCGGGCCGTTGTTCGCCGAGTCGGCCAGCAGCGTGTGCCCGTTCGGCCCGTCCGGATCGATCACGATCCGGAACGCCGACCGCGCCAGCGCCTCCTCATCGCTCCCGGCATCCAGCGAACGCCGGCGCTGCACCTCACGCAGCGCGCTCGACCGATCGCCGCCGAACCCCGGGATCTCGTAGATCGCCGGATACTCGCGCATCGGGTCGTGGTCGATCGGGAGCGCCACCCCGGCCCGCAGGAACACATCCCGCCCGCGGAAGGCCGAGAGCAGTTCCGATCGAACCTCGAAGAACTGCCCGCCCGCGACCGATGGCTCGGGCGGCGCCGGCACGCTGTTCGTCAGGGTGATCGGCACCACCACGCCGCCGGACTGGCCCTTCGTGGCCGTGACGACCGCCGAGAACACATTGCCCGGCTCACGGTACCACGACCCGCTCTCTGACTGCCAATCGAAGACCGCCTGCACCCGGTACTCGCCCGGCTCGAGTTCGCCGGTCGCGGATGGGAACCCGACGCTGGACGCATCATCCACACGGACCATGTCGCCGGGCCCGAACCCCCGCACATCGACGCCGTACACCGGCTGCGGATCGCTGAAGAACGGCGCCATCGCCGGCGGCGTCCGTTCCGAGATCGACGAATCCGGCTCGATCAGGTACACCACCACCCGCCCATCACGCGCCGGGGCATCCATGCCCGGATCGAGTTCGACCAGGAACACCATGCCGTTCCCAACGGGCGCTGCGCCGCCCCCGGGCCCTTGCTCCTGCGAGGCGCTGGCCAACCCCACCCATCCCCATGATGGGGATGCGGCCAGCATCCCCATCAGCCCAGCGCGACGCCATCCCAAGTGCCTCGTCATCCGCCGCATCGTCCGACCCTTTCGCAAAGACATTCCCGGCGCCACGATCCGGCAGCGCTCCCGGAATCCGGTGCGAGAGGGTAGGGTCAGGCGATGCCAGCGTCCTCACCCGAAGATGCGCCGATCCAGGCGTCCGCCGCCGCCGGCTCCGCCCAGCGCGATCCCGATGCCGGTGACTGGTACGCCCGCCCCGCCTGGTACGACATCCTCCACACGCCGGGCACGGCCGAGGAGACCAACATCCTTGAGAACATCGAGCACCTGCTGGCCCCCCCACCGCTCCGCGCCAACCGCGTCTGGCTCGAGCCGGCGTGCGGCACCGCCCGCATCCTCCGGTGCGCCGCCGCGCGGGGCAGGCGGGTCATCGGCATCGACAACACCCCCGAGATGGTCGCCTACGCCCGCCGCTCCCTCGCGGCCCGCGGCATCTCCAACGCCCGCGCCCGCATCCTCCACGCCGATATGACCGGCTTCGACACGCCCTGGCCCGCCGACACGGCCCTGTGCACCATCAATTCCATCAGGCACCTCGACACCGACCGTGCCATGATCGCCCACCTCAACACCATCGCCCGCGCGCTCAAGCCCGGCGGGATCTACATCGTCGGCATCGGGATCGACTCGCCGGCGTTCACCGAGCCGCAGGAGGACATCTGGCGCGCCCGGCGCGGCTCGCTCTCGATCACCCAGACCATTCAATACCTCCCGCCCGACAGGAGCGCCCCATCGCCGCAATCCCGCACCGAGCGCGTGATCTCGCACCTCACGATGGTGATGCCCACCCGCACCCGCCACTTCACCTCGACCTACACGCTCCGGACCTGGTCGCTCGACCAGTGGCGACGGATCATCGGGCGATCGGACCTTGCGGTGCTCGCGGTCGCCGACGCCCAGGGCAACGCCTCGGGCTCCACCATCGACCAGCAGATCGCTGATGCCATCGACCCCCACTGGGGAACCTACGCGCACTGGGTCCTCCAGCGCCGCGCCGATCCGCCCAGGAATCCCCTGGCCCGCTGACCGCCGTGCATTCCGGAACCGGCGGGAACCCACCCGAACCCGCGGGCCCGCACGCCCGTACCCCGGAATCCGGACGGATCACCCCTCCTTCCCTCCGCCCGATGGCGATTCCGGGAGAACCGGGCCGATATCCTCACCGAACGCCCAGCCGGATTCCCCCCCGATCGGGCCACGACGGAGAACGCACGGATGCTCACCAGATCCCGGATGCTCGCGCTCAACACCCTCCTGCTGGGCATCGCCTTGGCCTTCGCCACCGGGTGCACCACCGCCCGCACCCAGCAGGACCGCTTCACGCTGCAGCTCCCCCCGAACACGGCCGCGCTGGCGCTCGACATCGAGAACTTCAACGGCTCCATCTCCGTCCGCGCCGACAGCGAGGCGCAGGACACCCTGAACATCGAATCACTCAAATTCGTCGACAAGGCGGCCGACCGCGACGCCTCCGAGTCGACCCTCAGCGCCATCACCGTGGCCGCAGAGATCGAGTCCGACGGCCCGCTCGCGGTGCTCCGCGTCAGGTCCATCTCCACCGCCGCGGACGACGCCCCGGACCACGGCACCAACCTCACCATCCACATGCCACGCGCCGACGGCGTCCGCATCCACAACAGCGGCGGGCATGTCTCGATCATCGATGCGGGCGGAACCGTCGACATCAACAATGTTGGCGGCTCGATCGAGTTCGCCACCACGCGGCGCATGACCGAGTCCGTCACGCTCATCACGCACAACGGCGAGGTGTACTACCAGGTCCCGCTGACTTCGACCGGCGACTTCGACATGCTCACACTCGAGGGCCGGACCACCGTCAAGGACCGGGGCACGGTCATCGAGAACACCTACGCTGGGCCGGGCACCCTCCAGTTCGTGCTCAACGATGGCGACAACCCCGTCGTGATGCGGTCGAACCGCGGCAATGTCCGCGTTTGGGTGATGGACAATCCCACGGAGATGACGCGGACCGTGCTGCGCGACAAGCCGATCTACCGCGACCGCATCCACCTCAAGGGCACCCGTCGGCACACGCGCGATCTGCCCACCGACACGCCGCGCACCGATCCGCCAATGGTCGGCGTCCAGCTCCCCTGACGGCACACGCGACATACCGACCCCCGGAATCCGCTCACCGGCACACCATCCGCTCGATCCGCTCCGGGTCGCCGAATCGACGCTCGAACAGCGCTTCCAGCCGGTCCGCGCTGATCTCGCCGGCCGGCTCATCGGCGATGTCCTGAAAGTATGCCCCCAGCGCGGCCCGCTGAGTCCGGTGCAGGTGCCGGAACACCGCGTACGCCTGCGCGTACAGGTCGGAGGCCACCTCGCCATCGGTCGTCGTCAGGTCGGTCAGGCGCACGAACGAGCGCATGTCCATCCACCGCCGCCCGTCCACGACATCCGACCACGAGGCCATCCGGGGCTCATGGTCGTGATCCGGGCCGAACGCCATGTGCGGGGAGTCGGTCTCGAAATTCGTCGCCCACCCCTCGGTCAGCCAGAACGGATACACATGCCGGCGTGACTGCAGGCCGCAGTTGAATGCCAGCTGGTGAGCGGCCTCGTGGATCGCCTTGGCT
This sequence comes from Phycisphaerales bacterium, assembly GCA_052168315.1. Classification (GTDB taxonomy): domain Bacteria; phylum Planctomycetota; class Phycisphaerae; order Phycisphaerales; family UBA1924; genus JBQLZO01. The sequence goes on from JBQLZO010000050.1 coordinate 15,688, forward strand.
GTGGAGTTCTCCTCGGTGAACGCCTCCAGCTTGCGGCGCTCCACCGTCGCGTGCGTCTCCAGCGCCCGGGCCTGCGCCACCATCGCCTCGGCACGCTCGGCGCTCTCGCGCGCCCGGACTCGGATCGCCTCCCGGCGCAGATCACGCGCCTCGGCCTGCCAGCCCTCGATCACCTCCACGGCCTCGGCGATGTCCGGACGGGTCCGGTCGTGATAGAACACGATGTGGTTCGGGCGCGTCGCGTAGTACCCCGCCACCCAGTCCGCGCTCACACCATCGTGAGCCAGCGCGAACGCCCGGTAGTCCTCGCGCCGGTCGAACAGGATCACGATGAGCTTCCGCCCGGGATCGTGGTGCGGCACGCCCAGCCGCTCCATCGCACGCTCGACCCGGTCGCGCGTCGATTCGAGCAGCCGCATCCGCTGGTCCGTCCACACCCGGTCGGCATCGGAGAACACCACGAACGCGTCCGACTCGATCCGCGCAAACCGTGGACCGAGGGCCAGCCCGATGCGCTCCGTCGCCGCCTCGTCCCGCTCGATCCGCCCGCCGCCCGCCCCCGCATGCACCGAACCGCCCGAGGAGATCACGATCCGCCCGCCCCCGCGGATCGGATCGCCCGATGCCATCGGCAGCGTGAACAGGAACACCATGACCACGACCAGCGCGATCGCGAGCAGCCGACCGGCCACCCCCACCCACGCCGGGACGCTCGCCCCCTCCGACACCTGCTCCGCTCGCTGCATCGCACTCCCTCCTTGCGGGTGACCAGCGTACTCGTCGGCCCTTCCACCCTACACCTTGGGGGGAATGCCGCCCGAACAGGCGAACCCACATTCCGGCGGGCCCCTGCCACCGGCACCCCCCGCCCAACCGGCATCCGACCCCGCCACGGTCGGTGTTCGTTTGCCTACACTCACCCGAAATCACCCACCACCGGCCGCCTGCGCGGCATCGGGGCGGGCCCAACGCCCGAAGACGCAGACAGACCCGGTGGCACTCTCCGCCACCGCTCCACAGCCCCCCACTCCAATCCCGGCCCCGCCGGCGGAGAACACCACCATGGGCCTCGAAGCAGCCATCTCAGCCGAAGGCTTCCTCACCACCCAGCTCAAGCGCGTCATCAACTGGTCCAGGCGCAACTCCCTGTGGCCGATGCCCTTCGCCACCGCCTGTTGCGGCATCGAACTCATGGCGACCGCTTCCAGCCGCTACGACCTCGCCCGCTTCGGCGCCGAGGTCATGCGGTTCTCGCCCCGCCAGTCCGACCTGCTCATCGTCGCCGGGCGCATCTCCATCAAGACCATGCCGGTTCTCCAGCGCATCTACCAGCAGATGGCCGAGCCCAAGTGGGTCATCTCCATGGGCGCCTGCGCCTCGACCGGCGGCGTCTTCGACAACTACGCGGTCGTGCAGGGCTGCGACCAGTTCATCCCCGTCGATGTCTATGTCCCCGGGTGCCCCCCGCGACCCGAGCAGCTCATCGAGGGCGTCATGGCCATCCAGCGGATCATCGACGAAGAGGGCATCCCCCCGCACGGCCCGGATGGCAAGCGCATCCCGCTCGGTATCGCGTTGCAGCCGACCCACGATGTCAGGCCGCAGCCGGTTCCGCTGGCGTGACCAACGCGTGACAAACGCGCGCCGAGTCCGCCCCGCGCCGTGTTACTCGGGGCGACGGGCCACCATGATCATGCTCATCCACAACACGGGCATTCGCCCCGCGCCGTGGAACCGCAGGTCGACAAAGCCCGCCTCCATCAGCAGGCGGGAGAGCGTCTTACGGCTCCAGAGCTTGATGTGCCCGCCATCCCACAACGGATCCATGTGCGAATCCCACTTGTTCGCGACGCTCAGGGCGACATTCTTGATGTACCCGTGGTAGGGCGTCGAGCAAATCAGGTATCCGCCGGGGCGGATGCACTCGAAGCAGCACCGGGCCCAGTCCCTCGGCGCGTACACATGCTCGACCACCTCGATGCTGATCCCCGCATCGAACGCCGGCTCGCCGAGATCACCCAGCAGGCCGGGATGAGCCAGCGTCTGGCGCCAGTCTCCGAGCGGATAGTTCTCGCGGGCCATCCTGACGCCCTGCTCCGAAGGATCGACCCCGGTGACCCGGTACCCCCGATCGAGCAGCCGCCCCGTCGAACCGCCGTTCCCGCACCCGATGTCGATGATCCGCGCCCCCTCGGGAAGCAACTCATCCACGAGACGATCCACCACCGGCCCGACATACCGGATCGTCCCGAGCGGCTTCTCAGACTTGAACCGGTACTGGAGGTGCTGCGGGATCGACATGGGTTCGCTTCGAACAACAAGACCGGAGATGCACGCCCACTCCGGCGCTGCGGATCATTGGCTCCGCCGAGTTCACCGCCCGGGTGAATTCAGACTCCAGAATAGCCCCACACGCCCCCTCGCGATACCGCGATCCGAGTCGGGCGAGCGCTTCGGAGCGGTCCCAGAGAGGGGGCTCGACCAATAAAGCCGTACTCCGGCCGATCCGCAGATGGTCAGGATGGTTCGAACGCTCGCTCCGGTGGTATCCTGACAGACTTCGCACACCACGCTCACATCCGAGGCCACCGCATGCCCCCCCACGGCGCACCACAGACCGAAGAACCCAGCCACTCCAAGCCGTTGGACTTCGTCCGCCAGCTCGTCACCGAAGAGATCGCCGCCGGGCGATGGGGCCCGCCCGGCGATGCCTCCGTCGTCCGCACCCGCTTCCCGCCCGAACCCAACGGCTTCCTCCACATCGGGCACGCCAAGTCCATCTGCCTGAACTTCGGGCTGGGCGAGGAGTTCGGCGGCGCGTGCAACCTGCGGTTCGACGACACCAACCCCGCCAAGGAAGAGCAGCGATTCGTCGACTCGATCATCCGCGATGTCCGCTGGCTGGGATACCGCTGGCCGGGCTCCACGGACGCCGATCCGTCCGCCGGCGTCCGATTCGCCTCCGACTACTTCGAGCGGATGTACGCGTGGGCCATCGCGCTGATCCGTGGCGGGCACGCCTTCGTGTGCGACCTCAACGCCGAGGAGATGCGCGCCCACCGGGGATCGCTCACCGAGCCCGGGCGCGAGAGCCCGCACCGCGCGCGATCCGTGCAGGAGAACCTCGACCTCTTCGAGCGCATGCGGACCGGCGAGTTCCCCGACGGCGCGAAGACGCTCCGCGCCAAGATCGACATGGCCTCGCCCAACATCGTCATGCGCGACCCCGTCATGTACCGCATCGTCAACAAGCACCACCACCGCACCGGCAACGCGTGGCACATCTACCCCTCCTACGACTGGGCCCACGGGCTGGAAGACTCCATCGAGGGCATCACCCACTCCCTCTGCACCCTCGAGTTCGAGATCAATCGCCCCCTCTACGACTGGTTCATCGATCGGATCAACGAGTGCGTCCCGAGCGATGAGCGCATCCACCACCCACAGCAGACCGAGTTCGCGCGACTCAACCCGACCTTTGTCATCACCTCGAAGCGCAAGCTCAAGCAGCTCGTCGACGAACGGCATGTCGACGGGTGGGATGACCCCCGCATGCCCACCATCTCCGGCATGCGCCGCCGCGGGTACACACCCGAGGCGATCCGCGCGTTCTGCAAGGGCGTCGGCGTCACCCGGTTCAACGCCACCCATGACTACGCCCTGCTCGAGAACGCCGTCCGCGAGGACCTGAACGCCAGGGCCCCGCGCCGCATGGTCGTCATGGACCCCATCCGCATCGTCATCACCAACTGGGGCGAGCATGGAGACGAAGGCCGCACCGAGTGGATGGACGCGGTCAACAACCCCGAGGACGCCTCGGCCGGGCTCCGCAAGGTGCCCTTCTCACGCACCCTTCTCATCGAACGCGACGACTTCATGGAGGATCCGCCCAAGAAGTTCTTCCGCCTCGCACCCGGCGCGGAGGTCCGCCTCCGGTACGCCTACTGGATCACCTGCCACGAGGTCATCAAGGACCAGCACGGCGCCATCACCGAACTCCGGTGCACCTACGACCCCCAGACCCGCGGCGGCGATGCCCCGCCGCCCGCCCCAGACGGCACCACCCGCAAGGTCAAGGGCACGCTGCACTGGGTCTCGGCCGACCACGCCGTGCCCATCACCGTGCGCGAGTACGACCGCCTTTTCGCCGCCGAGCGCCCGGACAAGGAGCCCAAGGACGCCCCGCCGGACTGGTCGTTCCTCCAGAATGTCAATCCCGATTCGCTCCGCATCATCGACACGGCCCACGCCGAGCCGGCGCTGCTCGACGAGTCCACTCGCGACACCGAGCCGCGCTGGCCCGAAGCCATCCGCCGGTACCAGTTCGAGCGCTTGGGGTACTACGCCCTCGACGAAGAGTCCACCCAGGCCGCGCCGCGCCCCGTGTTCAACAGAACCGTCGCGCTCAAGGATTCATGGACAAAGGCCAAGTAATCCCCACCCACGCGCCGTCCCAACGCCCGCACGCGCCGCCCCGTGCCCTCAACGCCCCGCTCCTCGCACCTCCAAATCCGCCAACCCCGCCCGTCCGCACACCCCGTCGCGCCCCGTCTACACTGTCCCCCCACGGGCGAGAGCCACCCCACGCCCCCGCCCGCCATCTCAATAGCCGCCATAGCTCAATTGGCAGAGCGCATGATTTGTAATCTTGAGGTTGCCGGTTCGACTCCGGCTGGCGGCTTTCACCGGCACTCCAATCCATCGGCCTTCCCCGTCGCACGGCAATCGCGGGATGAAGGCGCTGGCGTGTGGACAGCGCCGCGGCTGGACACAAGACCGCAGCGCCCCACGCCTTGACATGCGCAACGCGCATCACACCCCATGTGCGGCCATCGCCCGCATCACCACACCCCAACCCCCCGCCGCCGGATCACATCGACATCGTCATCAGGAACTCGGCGTTGGTCTTTGTCTTCTTCATCTTGCCCTTGAGCAGTTCCATCGCCTCGACCACATTCATGTCTGAGAGCACCTTGCGCAGCCGGTAGACCAGCTCCAGTTCCTTCGGGTCCATGAGCAGTTCCTCGCGCCGGGTGCCCGAGGCGGCGATGTCGATCGCGGGGTAGATCCGCTTCTCGATCAGTTTGCGGTCCAGGTGCAGCTCGGAGTTGCCCGTGCCCTTGAACTCCTCGAAGATCACCTCGTCGGCCCGTGAGCCGGTGTCTACGAGCGCGGTGCCGAGGATCGTCAGCGACCCGCCGTTCTCGATCGCGCGGGCCGAGCCGAAGAACTTCTTGGGGCGGGTCAGCGCGTTGGAGTCGATGCCGCCGGACATGATCTTTCCCGAGGTCGGCTGGTTGGCGTTGTACGCGCGGGCCAGGCGGGTGATCGAGTCCAGCAGGATCACCACATGCTCGCCGAACTCCACATACCGCCGGGCCTTCTCCATGACCATCTCGGCGACCTGCACATGCCGCGCCGAGTCCTCATCGAAGGTCGAGGCGATCACCTCGACCTCATCGGCGGTGTTCCGCCGGAAGTCGGTGACCTCTTCCGGACGCTCGTCGATCAGCAGCACCAGGATCTTCGTTTCCGGATAGTTCGTCGAGATCGCCTGCGTGATCTTCTGCATCAGCACCGTCTTGCCCGTGCGGGGCGGGGCGACGATCAACGCCCGCTGCCCGCGCCCGATCGGCGCGACGAGATCCACGATGCGGGTCTCGATCGTCCCGGGGTCGATCTCAAGCACATACCGCTCGAACGGGTGCAGCGGGGTCAGGTCCTCGAAGATCGGGAGCTGCTTGATCGTCGACGGGTCCTGCCCATTGACCGCATCTACCGTGAGCAGCGCGAAGAACTTCTCCCCCTGCTTCGGCGGACGCACCGCCCCCTCGATCTCCATCCCCTTCCGCAGCCCGTACCGCCGGATGGTCGACGGCGAGACATAGATGTCATCGGGCCCGGCCAGGTACGAGAACTCAGGCGATCGGAGGAACCCGAATCCCTCCTTCGCGATCTCGAGAGTCCCGGAACCGAACATGACTTCCTGCTCTTCGCCCATCCTCTGGAGCAGCTGGAAGATCAGGTCGTGCCGGGGGAGCTGGTGAAAGTCCTCGAACCCGTGCTCGGTGGCGAACGCGTGCAGTTCATCGATGGGCATCCGCTGGAGGTCGCCCACCTTTGTCGACTCCGCCGCCGCCTTGGCGTACTCCTTCTCTGACAGTCGCTCGCGGATGCCCGCGGCGTCGCGTTCCAGATCGTTGTCCGAAGGGAGTTGGTGGGCCGCGACGGAAATCGAGGCCGAGCCGGACGGCATGCCCTTGCGGTTCTTCTTCTTGCGCTTCTTCGGCCCGCCCTGGGCGTGGTGCCCGGGGTGCCCGCCGCCGCCACCCGGCTGGCGGTGCTGATTGCGACCTGAGTGCCGGTTGTTGCGGTCCGGGCGGTCGCGGCGGTCCATGTAGTCATCCCGATCGCCGCGATCGGGGCGATCCGATCGCGCGGCTCTCTCCTCACGCTGCTCGCGCTGCGCACGGGACGAATCTTCGGAAGAAGTCGCCGCGCCGGGACCGGACTCGGTAGGTCCGTCGCCCTCGGACTTCCGCACGACGACGCGCTTGCGGACGACCTTCTTGCGCGGCTCGGCGGTCGCAGTGGACTGCTCCGCGCTCGAGTCCGAGGATGCGGAGGAGGAAGCAGACTTCTTGGTGGTTTTCTTCGCCACGATGTGCCTCGTGTGGTCTGGGAGAATGTGGTCTGGCCGGCTCGCTGATCGAGCGTGGCGCCCGCTGCCCGCGTTCGGCGCGGCGGAGGGTCAGGTGATTGGGTGGTTGGGATCGCCGTGCGTGTGTGGCATTCGGCTGCGTGGGTTCCGGCCCGTCGCCCGATCGATCTGTACCGATGGGCTGTGCGAGGCGGCTGGTCGCGCATTCGGGTCGCACTCCGGCGACGAAGGCGGGGGGCGTTCGTGCCGTGGCGCGGGAGCCGGGAGTCGCGGATGGAGTGGATCCCGGGACCGCTGCAACGCTCCCGGGCTCCGGCATGATAGACGATGGCGAGCCCGCCCGCCAGCGGTCATCCGGGCGAGTCAACACCCTTCCCGGCCGCCCCATCCGACCCGGCTTCCGGACACTCGCTCATCCCATCCTCCCGCACCACGGCCCCGATGACCATCCCCGCCGAAAACAGGAAGAAATCCTTGATCAGGTACTGCCCCTGGGGAGTCGGTACGAACGGGATGTGCTCGAAGCAGACCTCGTGCTTGAGCACCAGCGCCAGCAGCGTGCCCGGGAGCCGGATGAGCATCAGCAGCAGCGCCAGCCGCACCAGCGGCGTCGCCAGCAGGCACACACCGATCGCGGCCTCCCACCAGCCCAGCACCTGGACCATCGCCGATGGATCCCCGAAGTAGATTGTGTCGGCCAGCAAAGAGGAGCCCGTCTTCTGGCCGAACTGCTTCAGCAGCCCCATCCAGAGGAAGAACAGACCGAGCGACCATCGGTGCAGCGGGTGCCCAAAGCGGTGCATGAACCGCGCGATCCCCGCATCCAACCGGTCGAACCGCCCCGATCGCCTCGTGTGTTCCATGTCACGCTCCCCGGAAATCCCGCATCGCGCCCCCCACCGAACGCGCCGCACGCCCGGGCCGATCCCCATCACTGGGTTTCCGCATCGTCGGTCACAAACTTGCCCAGATTCTTCCTCATGATCTTGCCGGTCGGGTTGCGCGGGAGCTCATCGACGACCCGGATCTCCCTGGGCACCTTGTACCCCGCCAGCCGTTCGCGACACCAGCTCCGCAACGCCGACTCGTTGAACTCCTTGCCCTCTTCCAGCTCTATGAAGGCCCAAGGCAGCTCCCCGCGCACATCATCGTGCACGCCGATCACCCCCGAAGCACGAACGGTCTCGTGGGCGTTGAGCACCTCCTCGATCTCCCGGGGGAACACATTCTCCCCGCCCACGATCATCATCTCCTTGATGCGCCCCGTGATCGAGAGCCGTCCCTGCTCATCCTCGCGACCCATGTCGCCGGTGCGGAAGTACCCCTCCTCATCGAACACCTCGGCGGTCATACCCGGAAGCTTGTAGTACCCCTTCATGATGTTCGGCCCCCTCAGCCGCACCTCCCCCTCGCCGCCCCGCGGCACCCGGTGCCCGTTCTCAGGATCGGCGATCTTGACCTCCACCTCGGGCAGCGCCCGTCCGACGGTCCCCCGCTCGTACACCTCGGGCATGAGCACATGGGTCACCGGCGAGGTCTCGGTCAGCCCGTACCCCTCGCAGATCAGCACGCCGAACCGCTCCTCGAATTCCTCCGCGACGGATCTGGGCAGCGGCTCGCCGCCCGAGATCGGGAACCGGATGGACTCGAAGTCCTCCCCCGCGGCCGACTTGGCCCGCAGCAGCGCGCTGTACATCGACGGGATCCCGATGAACGCCGTGGGGCGATGCTCGCGCATCAACTGCAGGATCTTCGTCGGCACGAACCGCGCGGTGAAGACGGTCGTGCATCCCACGACCAGCGGGAGCATCGTGAGCACCGTGAATCCGAAGCTGTGGAACTGCGGGAGCACGCCCAGCAGCGTGTCGTCCTTCGTGAACCGAACCCCGCGCACGCACTGCCGGATGTTCGACTCGATGTTCCGGTGCGTCAGCATCACCCCCTTGGGCTTGCCGGTCGTGCCCGAGGTGTACAGCAGCACGCCCAGGTCATCCGGCCCGGACCTGGCCGGCCAGAACAGATCGGGCACGCCCTTGAAGTTCAGATCCTCGAGCAGCGTGATCGTGCCGCAGCGCGGTGTGTGCCCGATGAAATCGAGCATCGGCCGGGCCGTGAAGATGATGTCGGTCTCGCAATCGTCGATCACATACTGCAGCTCATCCTTGCCCAGCAGGTAGTTCAGCGGCACGAAGGTGCGCCCGAGCATCCACGCCGCCAAGGCGACCGCTGCGGCCGCGCCGCTGGTTGGCAGCATCGCGGCCACGGTGTGCGACGACGATCGCTCGCGGATGTGCTCGGCGATGTGGAACGCCGCGACCAGCAGCGTCAGGCCCTTCCACTCGCGCCGATCGTCGATGAAAAAGGTGTGGGTCGGCCGGCGAAGGCACGATGTGATGACCCGCCACTGGAGGCTCATCGGTGCAGGTCCTTTCTCAGAACGGGCGTGGTTCCGTCAAGCGGGCAGGATGGTACCGCGAACGCTCCACCGGGTCGGCGCGGGTTGCCCGCCCCGGGTATGGTGAGAACGATCCGGGCGCTGGAGCGACCGGGTATCCAGCGATCGGAACGGAGGCCGTTCTCGTGAAGTGGCTCAGTGATGCGGTGATTCGACGCCAGGCCTTGGGCGCGTGCCTCTGTGCCGCCGCGCTCGCACTCAGCGGATGCGCGAGCGATCGACGAGCCGGCGCCCGCGCGGCGTACGACGCGGGCAACTACCGCGACGCCTACTACCAGGCCCTCGCGGAAGAACGCGCACGCGGGAGCGCCCAGGCACAGACCGAGGGCGCGCTCACCGCCGGCCTTTCCGCCTACGCCCTCGCGCAGGATGCCGAGAACGAGCCGGAACGCGAGCGATGGCTGGACGCGTCCGCGAACTCTTTGCAGCCGCTGGTGGACCATCCGGACCCCACCGTGTCCGGCAGGGCGTGCGCGACACTTGGGCTCGGGGAAGCGCTCAAGGGCAATTTCTCCCGCTCGGCCAATCTGCTCGACCGGGCCGCGGTGAATCTCGAAGCCGACGAAGGCGCCCGCGCGGCACTGCACGCCGGCCTGTCGTACGACCTCGCGGGAAGCGATGCCGCCGCCCGGCGGTCGTACCAGGCGGCCCTGGCCAAGGCTCAGGATCCGGCCCTGCGCGCCGCCATCCAGTCGCGCATGTCCGGCACCGCAGCCGCCGCGGGGTACACCATCCAGATCGGCGCGTTCGCGAGCGAGCCCAACGCGCGCCGCGCCGCAGCGGATGCCGAGCGAAAGGCCGCCGCCGCGGGCCTCCAACTCGGCTCCGCAGAGGTGGTCTCAGGGCCCGGACCCTCCGGGCGAACGCTGCACCGGGTCCGGATCGGCAGCTTCCCCTCCCGCCAGGAGGCTCTGGCCGCACGCCTTCGCTTCGCCCCGGCCGCAGCAGTCACCGGCGTAGGACGCTGACCCCACGACGGACACACGCCGGTTCCCGCGTCCGAGATCACGAAATGACACGCCCGCCCCGCCATTCTCCCGTGAGAAGGCAGCGGCATCAGCGGACGCTGTTCGCCCCGCGGTCGCTGCCCGGTGGATCCTGGCGGATCCGCCCACGCGGCGGACGCCCGATGGATGGGCACGACACCACTGTCGCCAGACGGGGCCTCAGCGAAAGGAGCGGACGGGATGCTGACAGTCCGAATGAGCCGCATCGCGGCGGGAATCATGATCGCCAGCGCCCTCGCCGGCGTGGCCCGGAGCGCGTACATCATTGAGATCGACATCGACGGGCTCGACGATGGTGCCATTGTCTACAACCCCGACTTCTCGTTCGGGGGCGATACGACCACTGCATCGTCGTCCATCGCGTGCCTCGCGTACGGGATGACCGGCGGCGACAGCATCTTCGGGGGCAACGGGACGGCGTTCCCGGATCACTACTCGTACCGGTACTCGCCGTTCGGGCAGCCCGACAACATCGCGATCCCAGCGGGCACGCCGCTCGGCCAGGGCAACACCGCCACCGGCGCACCCGGCGGGGTCGCTGGCGTCTACAGGGTCTACGCCGCATGGCCGTTCACACAGACCGTCAGCGGAGGTCCGGTCCAGTACACGGTGGCCACGCCCGGGGACCTGTTCCAAGTGTCGATCGATCAGAACAACCAAGGCGATGAGTGGGTGCTGCTCGGTGAGATCACCTACGCCGGTGGACACATCGTCGTGACGCAACGAGCCGGGACCAACACATTCGTCTCGATGCGCAGCGCGGGCGTCCTGTTCGAGCGCGTCGGGCTGGCACCGCTCTGCCCGCCGGACCTGGACGCCGATAACACCGTGGATTCGGATGACCTCGCGATCCTGCTGGGCGCCTTTGGATGCGTCGCCCCCGGCTGCCCAGGCGACATCGATCAGGATGGCGATGTGGACTCGGACGACCTCGGAATCCTGCTCAGCGCGTTCGGCACCAATTGCCAGCCCGTCTGAGGTGATACCGACGCGGGCTCCCCAGTGGACGCCACGCCGCCTGTGGAACCGCCGGCTCGATCCCCCAAAACGACATCCGGCCTCCCCAGAGGGGGAGGCCGGTGTGCATTCGGAAGCGGGTGATCGGATTCGAACCGACGACATTCACGTTGGCAACGTGACGCTCTACCACTGAGCTACACCCGCGGTTGATCCGCAGAACCCGCTACGGTGCCTGCTCGGCTCGGCCTGCCACAGGGGCATCACGAACGCGAACCGGACCGGGCAGCGGGTCCCCGGATTGGGTCGAACAATGTAGCCCCGCTCCAAGGGAGTGTCAACGAATTGGACCCGGATGGTGGAACCCCCGGGACGAATTCGCCGCAACCCCCGTCACCCCGGTCAATTGTCGGCGTCCGGCGTGGGTGACTCCAGCGGGGTGTTGCCCGCATCTTCGATCTGGAGGGTCTCGACGGACTGGCCGGACGCAAGCGCCAGGGCCCGAAGGACCTGCCCCGAGGTATACGAGTTGGCCATCCACGGGGTGTCGCCGGTGTCCGGGCCGTAGATGACGAGCAGCGGGATCCCGGTCTGCCCCAGAGATCGGAGCTTGTCCCAGCCCGGGGCATCGTTGGCGGTCAGGTCCACGGTCATCGGAACCACACGCCCCGACTGGAACAGCGGCTTGATCGGGTTCTTCGACAACACGGCCGCTTTCAGCGCCTTGCAGTTCAGGCACCATTCGGCCGTGAAATCGAGCACGACGGTCTTGCCGCGGCTCCGGGCGTCGGCGAGCGCCTCCTCCGAATAGGGAACCCAGATGTTGTGGTACGCGTCGGCCGTGCGATCCGCTGCGGCCGCGACACCGCCAAGGGCCAGCACCAGCCCGATGAATGCGAACGCCACCCGTCGGAGCGGATCGGGCGTGATCCGGACCGTCTGAAACGCCAGCCATCCACCCGCCGCCAGCGCGAAGCCTCCCACGAGCCACCAGTGGATCGACTTGCCCCACCAGGGCAGCCCCGCCGTGCCGCCGAGCAGGGCGATCACGCCGGAACCGATGAAGTAGGCCGCGGCAGCCAGCAGCAGCAGGCCCATGACCTGCTTCACGAGTTCGCTCGCGGGGCCGGTCCGCGGAATCTTCTTGACGAGCGCTGGGAACGCGCTGAGCACGAGGTACGGCGAGGCCATGCCCACGCCGATCGCCACGAAGATCGACAGCACGACGCCCCAGGGCAGCGTCGCCGATCCCGCCAGCAGCGCGCCCGCCACGAACCCGAAGCACGGAAGACCAAGCACCGCCGTCATCACCCCGAACATGAAAGAACCGGTCGGAGAATCGGCCTTGGGGTTCACCGCGTACACCGCCTTCGGCAGGCGGATCTCGAACGCCCCCATGATCCCCACGCCCATCGCGCCGATCAGCACCCCGATCCCCATCGTCACCCACCAGATACCGAAGAGCCGCGATGGATCCGCGAACGCCGAGAACGACGCCGCGATCAGCCCCAGCCCACCCCAGAACGCCACCACACCCAGCGCCATCCAGAGCCCGAGCACCAGGCTCTTGCCCGGATGCCCCGCGTGCGCACTGATCGTCATCACCTTGATCGGGATCACCGGGAGCACGCACGGTGTCAGATTCAAGATCGCCCCGCCGAGAGCCGCGAGGATCGCGATCAGCACGATGCCCAGCGGGTCGGTCGGGGCAGGAACCGCGATCCCGAAGAACGACCGCTGCCCATTCCCGACGGGGCTCGTGACCGGGGCCGACACCCCTTCGGCATCGGTGAAGCGCGAGAGGTCTGCGAACACGGCCGGGTCGAAGCCCGCGAACGCTTCCGGTTCCGCGTTGCCGGACTCGGCCGGTGTGCCCACCGGAACCACCGTCACGCTGAGCGGCAGATCAACGGAGGTCGGCTGATCACAAATGGTGTTGTCGCAGGCCTGCCAGCCGATGCGAACCGTGATCGTGTACTCGCCCGGAGCCGCATCCGAAGCGACCAGCGCCGGCACGAAAATCCGCGCTGTCCCGCCATACGTCGGCAGCGGATCGGGCATGCCCGCCACCGAGGTCAGCTTGGCATCCGGCCACTGGATCGGGCCGGTCCGAAGCCACGCCGGCGGCTCCACGAGCCCCGCCGTTGTCTCCATCGCCCACGCGGCCACATCTTCGGGCAGGGGAACATGCTCCGCGGCCGGCCACGCGTGCCACTCCGGCGCGAACCGCATCACCGCCGCGATCGTCAGCGTGTCCCCCGGAGCGACCGTGGTCCGCGAGACACTGGCCGTGACCGTGACGGGCTCGGTGTCCTCCTCGCCGGGCGTTCCCAGCGATCCGAACCCCGAACCACCACCGAAAGGATCGCCCTTCCCGGGCTGGGCCGCAGCGTTTGGCGCGCAAATCACCACAGTCAGCAACGCCAGCACGCCCAGGAGCACGCGCCCCGCCACGGGCGCATTGCCCCAGGGGGCGTTGGACGCCCGGCGTTTGACCGATGCGCTTTCTGATGTGTCTCGCACGCGTGGACTTCCTTTCTGCTCCCGCCGAGAGCACCGGCGCGTGCCGGACGATCGGCGCCACCCGATCCCGTGTGGCACGAGGGATGAACCGTCGGAGACCCGGATTGTTCCGCCTCCCCCTCCCGATCACGGGAGTGACTCAGGGCTCAGGATATGGGCGATGCCCGCCGGCGTGGGCAGCCGCCGCCGAGATGATGGGCCAGCCAGTGAACGCCGGCGTGCGGCAGTGGTTGCGCGGGCGAAGGTCCGAGAGTGCGATCCGCACGCCGGAACTAAGGGAGCGCCCCCCCATGCCGGGACGGCACGCAGTCGGCGCACCCGCGGGAGCGGATCGAGACGGCACCAGTGGCCGATAGGAGGGAGGGCGACGCCCGCGCGGGCGAGCGGACCCGGCCTGTGGACCGAGGAGCGCGATAGGAATGTCGGGCCTGCTTGACCAGAACGAGATCGACCTGCTGCTCTCCGCGGTCGAGGACCAGGAGGTCGAGCAGACCGAGGAATCCTTCGAGATCTTCGGAGGCACCGGGCGCAGGAACTATGAGACCGAGGTCCGAGACTACGACTTCAAGCGTCCAGAGCGCGTCTCCAAGGACCAGATGCGCTCGTTGCAGACGCTGCACGAGGCGTTCGCCCGGAACTTCGGCGCCGGCCTCTCGGGGCTGCTCCGGACGATCGTGGAGGTCCGCCTCTCAAGCTGCGAACAGATGACCTACTCGGAGTTCATCGCCGCGCTGCCCAACCCGACGAGCTTCAACCTGATCCGCCCCGTCGGGCTCGAGGGCTCGATGTGCCTCGAGCTGAGCCCGCTCATCGTCTACCCGATCATCGATCGGCTCCTCGGCGGAAACAACGAAGAGCTTTTCGTTCCCCAGCGCCCGCTGACCGTGATCGAGAACCGGCTCATCGGCAAGCTTACCGATCGCGCGCTTGAGTCGCTCCAGGAAGCCTGGGCGGGCGTCCGCGAGCTGCGCTTCGAGCTCGGCGAGATGGAGTCGAACCCGCAGCTGGTGCAGATCGTGCCGCCGAACGAAGTGGTCGTGGTCATCGGCTTCGAGGTCAAGATGGCCAACCGCGCGGGGACCATGAACCTCTGCATCCCTTACAATGTCATCGAGCCGGTGATGGAAGCGCTGGCGGCCCAATCGTGGTTCAGTTCAAGCAGGCTCGGCAAGGATCCAGGTGTCACGGCCGCCATCGGCGAACGCCTCGGCACGGCGCCGGTCGAGGTCGCCTCGATTCTCGCCGAAACCTCGATGACCATGGCCGAACTCAGGGACCTGGCCGTCGGTGACGTCATCGTCACCGAGAAACCCGCCAAGCAGCCGGCGGTGCTCTGCGTCGAGGGGGAGAAGAAACTGCTCGTCGCCATCGGGCAGCACCGCGGCAAACGCGCGATGCGCATCATCCGGGCTATCCGCAAGACCGATCGCGTCTGAACCGGCCCGCCGCGGCACGCCGAGGCAGATCCGCCCGCCCCGGCGCGATCACTCCATGTCGTCCCAGTTGCCCATCGACCGCCAGTCGATGATCTCCGCCCCCGGCAGCCGCTGCGCCTGGGTCGGGGTGAGCATCTCCCGAACGCGCTCGATGGTCGAAGACTCGAGGTCGGTGCGGTCCGACAGGATCCGCTTCACCAACTCTGGCTGATCCCCGAACCGCATCATCGAGAACAGCCCCTCCTGCTCCTTGTCGTCCTGCGCCCTCAGCGCCGCGGCCCACGCGGAATTCAGGCGCTTCAGCTCCCGATCGAAACCCTCCCGGATCTCATCCAGCGAGGCACGCTGTTCGTCGGAAAGGTCATCGAACTCGGCCACGGTCCGCATGATCCCCTGCGCCTCGGTGTCAGAATAGATCTCGGGGAACACCTCGCGCCGGAACTCGGTCTCAAGCTCCGCGGCCGTCTCCTCCGGCACCGCGCCCATGATCTGCCGCAGCGTCCGCTCGTTAATGTCCCGGATCTGACGCGACAGCCCGCGCAGCTTGTTCATCATCGCGGAGGCACGCCCCATGATCCGCGCGATCTCCATCGGATCGTTCATCCGCTGCATGATGTCGAACTCGTCGAGATCGCCGAACTCATCGCGCAGGATCTGCTCCAGGTCATTGTCCAGAAAGAACCGGTCGAGATCCATCTCGTAGCGGTACAGGATCGGGTCGATCGCCTCGCGCGCCTCCCCGGAGAGCTCCATCTTCCCGACCATCTCGATCAGATCCACGCCCGCACCGTGGATCGGCGGGAAGTTGTTGTCCAGCCGCTGCGACCGCCGCTTGTACCGCTCGAACTCATCGAATCCGGGAAGCTGGTCCTCCCGCAGCACCAGCTTCAGATCGTCGATCATGCGCTGGCGGAGCCGGTCGACATAATTCGAATAGCTCGTGAACTTGTCGCGCGCCTCGCGCCACACCGCCATGTCATTCGAGCGGTCGAATTCCTTCTCCACGGCCTCCTGGATCTGGCGGATCTCCGTCCGGGCCGCCTCCACATCCGCCTGGTACGCGGCGAACAGGTCATCGAGCACGAGTTGCTGCCCCTCGTCGAGATCGAGGATCTCCTTCAGCTTCTCGATGTCGCTGGAATTCAGGCGCTCGGCGGCGCCGATTCCTCCGAATCCGCCGCTGAACGCCATCTGCGCGCCCGCATGGGCGGACGCGAACACGGCCACGCCGATCGCGGCCAGCAGCACGATCACGAGCTGGAATGGGTTCGATCGCATCTCTGATCTCCTCCTGATTGCGTGCACGAGAAGCCCACGCGGGGACCGGGCCCGATCCTGCCAATGAGCCCGTTTAGGTGCTGGTTGGGGATCGATCGGCATCACTTTCGCCTTCGGACAAACGGATTCGTCGCCGCCTCACGCCCGATCGTCGTCATCGGCCCGTGCCCGGGCCACACCCGAACCGGATCCGGGAGCGCGTACAGATGGGCCTCGATCGAACGGAGCAGCGCGTCGTGGTCGGAGGTCGGGAAGTCCGTCCGTCCGATCGAACCCGCGAACAACGCATCCCCCACGAGCGCCTCTCCCTCATGCCCCCCTTCGGCGAGCCAGACAAGCGCTGTGCTCCCCGGCGAGTGCCCGGGAACATGCAGCACCGTGAATCCGAGCCCCCCGAGCGTCAGCCTGTCCTCGTGGGCAGGGCTCTGTTCGGGCTCGGCGAAGGTCATCGGCTGCCCGAATCCCTCCGAGAGATTCAGCATCGGATCTCCCAGCCATCGACGCTCCGCCTCGTGGAGCGCCACCGGGACACCGGGGAACGCTTCCCGGAGCCGCCGGAGACCCGCGATGTGATCGACATGGGCGTGCGTCAGGTAGATCAACTCCGGGCGGAGACCCAGTTCGCCGATGCGCTGGATGATCGGTTCCGGATCGAACGACGCATCGACGATCCAGCATGGCGTGCCCGGCGCGGGCGGGAGCCGCGCCGAGGGATACACCAGGTAGCAGTTCGTGGCATACGGCCCGAGCGGGAACGGCTCAATGATCGGGCGGATGGTCATGGCGGGATCGGCGGTCATTGGAGGAGGGTACGATGACCGGGCCCGCTTGTCAGTCGGATCGCACGACGGCCCTGCGCGGCCCGTCCCCCGCTCCGGTCCCATACCCATTGGTCAATTCGCTCCGCCAACGAGAAGGAAGCCGCGGCATGCTCATCCGAAACATCAACGAGGTCGACGAGTCGCCGGTTTCGATGGATGGGGCCAGCGGCGTGCGGATGGCCCTGATGGTCGGGCGCGGCGATGGAGCCCCCCACTTCGCGCTGCGGTCGTTCAGGGTCGAGCCCGAAGGGCACTCGCCACGCCACTCGCATGACTACGAGCACGAGGTGTTCGTCGTTGACGGCGGGGGCGAGGTCCTGCTCGAAGGTGAGTACCGCCCGCTCAGAGCCGGAGATGTCGTCTTCGTGCCCGCCGATGAGGAGCACCAGTTCCGTGCGGGCCCGCAGGGGCTCCGGTTCCTTTGCCTCGTGCCCATCGAGCGGAACTGCGGCGGAAGCACTCCGGGAAGCTGAGCCGATGACCAGCCGCCGAACGGGCCTCCGGGAACAGAAGATCGATCGCACCGTCGGGCAACGCACGATCGAATCGCCCCTCGGAACGATCATCGTGGAAGCGACGCCCATGGGCGTGTGCCGGGTCTGTTTCGCCGACGAGTGGAACGGCGGCCGACCCCCGAAACCCGATCCACTAGTGCCCCGAGCACATCCTTCGGAGCCGCAGGCCGAGCACGCCGGCGCCGACATGGCCGATCGTGCTGCGGCCCAGCTCCTCGAGTACTTCAACGACGATCGGCGAGCGTTCGATGTGCCGCTGGACCTGTCCGGTGCCGGCGGCACCGAGTTTCAGAAGCGTGTGTGGGAAGCGGTGCGCGGCATCGCGTTCGGACGCACGGCGAGCTATCGAACGATCGCCGCGCGGATCGCCAAGCCGGCCGGCGCATCCCGGGCCGTCGGGCTCGCCAACGGCGCCAACCCCCTCCCGATCCTCGTCCCCTGCCATCGGGTCGTGGGCGCCACCGGCCTCCTCACCGGATACGCCGGCGGGCTTGCGCGAAAGTCATGGCTGCTGGAATTCGAGAGCGCCGACGAGCGCCTGCCGCTGGGCGGCTGAGCGCCGACGCTCACTCCTCCCCGAACCCCTCCGCGACAACGCAGCGCAGCGCCTCGATCGCCTCGGCGTGGTCCGGCCCCTTGGCGCACACCTCGATCTCCGTGCCCTGCACCGCCGCGAGCATCATCATCTGCATGATCGACTTCCCATCGATCAGCTCGTCCGGGCGGTCGCACCGGTGGACCACGATCTCAGACTGGAACCGCGCCGCGGTGTCGACGAACACCATCGCCGGGCGCGCGTGCAACCCCAGTCGGTTCACGATCGTCACGATGGCGGTGGACTCGTCGGCCAATGGGTCGCTCTCATCTCGGCTGCGCGGGCGGTGAGGAACGAATCGAGCATCCGCGGATCGGAGTCACACGCCGCGTCAGGACGAGGCGACGAGCGGCGTGTCCGCTGGGGACCCCGACTGCCGCCGCGCCGCACCGCTCGAATCATGCAGGCGCCGCGCCCCGACCATGGGTGGTGCGTGGCCCTATCGAGGCGATCCCGCCTCAGGGCGTGAGCTGCTGGTGGTCGGCGTCGTGCAGCGTGGTCCAGACCTCATCGACCGACTCGGCCTGGCGAAGGAACCGCCGGAAATTCTCCATCGAGAGGTTCTTGAAGATCACCTCCATCGCCTGGAGGTGCTCTTCGGGACGACCCGCCGGACTCAGCAGCAGGAACACCGTGTACACTGGCTGCTTGTCGAGCGCGTTGAAGTCCACGCCGCCCTGCGAGACCCCGATCGCCGCGGTCATACGGTTCACGCTCGCGTGCTTGACATGCGGCACCGCGACGCCCTTCCCGAACCCGGTGGAACCGCGGGTCTCACGCTGGATGATCGCGCCGAACAACTCGTCGCGCGCGGCCGCGGCCGCGGCGCCAGATTCGACGAGCGCATCGATCAGCTCGGCGATCACCTCGTTGCGCTCCGAGGCCTTCAGTTTGGCGACAATGGCGTCCTTCTGGACGATCTCCTGCATTTTCATCTGTTCGGGGCTCCGTGGTCGGCTGCGTGCTTCGCGCGGTCGCGGCGACCGGTGCGCTGGGTCGCGGGCCGAGATCTCGTGGTTCCAGGCGGGCGGAGTATACGGGCGCGGTGTCCCGGGCGAGGGGGCGCCGGGCCGCGGCGGCCCGACATGGACGCCGGGTGCGCGCGACGCGATCGGCGGGCATGCCCGATCGCCCGCCGCCGCCGATCAGTGGCGGCCTTCCTGCTTCAGCCGTTCCTTGAAGTCGTGGAGCTGCCGGACCATCTTGTCCGACGCCCCGTCGATGCACTTGTACAAATCGTCCCCGTCATGCGTGGCAATGAAAGTCGGGTGCTTCTCGACATCGACCCGCAGCTCCACCTCGAACTTGTCCTTCGGCAGTTGCTCGACAACGACCTGGATCTGCTGCGTCCCGTCGTAGAACTTCGTGAACCGGTCGCACTTCTTCGTCGCGTACTCCAGGATGGCCGGAGTGACTTCCATATGCTTTCCTGAGACATCGATGCGCATCGTGATGGATTCCTTTTTCCTGTGACTGGGTTGGGATTCGCGCCTCAGCAAGCGGGGCTCGGCCCCGAGGCGGGCGCTCATTGTTGATCCGGCCCGCTTTCGCGGGGACGCCCGGAGTCGGCTCCGGCTCCGTTGCCGCCGTCCGGGAGCGGAGGATGACGCAGCGCCGCCCGGTCGACCGCCTCGCCGTCGGACCCGGCGAGGCGCGGCGGCTTCTGGCGCGGCGGCACCAGCACGCCGCCGGACACGACGAACCGGATCGCCTCGTCCAGCGTGATCGGAAGCTCGATCGCCTCCTCCGCCGGAACCGTGATGGTGTACCCCGTGAACGGCGTCGGGCTCGACGGGATGAACACCGTCACCGACGGCTTGCCGATCCGCTCCTCGATCCGCTCCATCGTGTACCCCGTCAGCAGGCCCACCGTCCAGATCCCCTTCCGAGGATACTCCACGAGCACCACCTTGCTCGCCCGCGGCATCGCGCCCGTCCCGCTGTCGTCCACGCTGTTGCCGATCAGAAAGTCCGTGATCTGCTTGACATTGGGATACACCTGCTTGATGCCCGGTAACCGGATCAGGGCCGCCTCCACGCGGGAGTAGATCCGACGGCCGATGTAGTTGCCCAGCAGCACGCCGGCCAGGTACACCAGCACCAGCGCGATCACGAAACCGATCGCCTCGAGATACCACTGGTGCGACCACAGCTCCGCGAGTTGCTGCGCCCGGAGCCTGCCCTCCGCAGCCGGACGCGACAACTCCGGCGACCCGCTCGATCGACGCGTCTGCTGGAGGGCATCGATCTTCTCCTGCGGCACCACATACCACTCAGGGAGATTCGGCGGTGAGTAGACCTGCGGCACCGCCTTGATGACAGTCCATCGCGTCGCCGCGTTGATCGGCTGCGCGATCGACTTGTCCAGAAAGTTGTACGCCCACACGATCAGGGCGAGCGTGATCACCGAAGGCAGCACGATCGCCAGCCCCCGAAGAAAGAAAACGCGGAAGTCCGACGCGAAGGTGCGCTTCGAGACCGCCGGCGATGCGGCGCCCGGCGGAGTCGGATTGGAGGGCGGCTGGTCAGGCATGGTTCGTGGTTTGGACGGGATGCGATCGGGGGCATCGCCGGCCCGGTCGCCACAATATCGCATCCCCGGTCGCCGGGTTCGTTCCCCAGCCGGGGAACCGCCTCCTTACCACGCGTCCAGGAGTTCGTCCCGTTCCCGCAGCCGCACCCGCACCTCGAACCGCTCCACCCCGCGCCGGATCAGCAGAACGACCCCATCGCCCGGACGCCGCTCGCCGAGCGCGCGGAAGTAATCGTCGGCCGTCGGAACCGGGGCGCTTTCGATCGCGAGGATCACATCCCCGCGCTGCAGCCGATGGGAACCGGCATTCTCCGGGTCGAGCGGCTCGACCAGCGCTCCGGGGACCGGCTGGTCGATCCGCATGCCATCCACCGGCCCCGGCTTGATCCGGAACGGGAGCGATGAGGCCCCCGGGCGCGAGAACTCCGCGACCTCCGGCAGGTCGCGCGTCCAGATCCGGAAGCCCCGTTCGATGTCGCGGAGCGGCATCTCGAAGGTCGTCTCGAACGCCATGAACCCCAGCGGCTCCTCGTCATAGTGCGCGACCAGCGCGCGATACCACGCCCCGAGGTTCCCGGTCGCCAGCAGGTAGTCCGCGATCGTCCGCACCTGCGCGTAATTGGCCCGGGCCTGTGCCCCAGTGAACCGATCGCGGGGCATCGAGAACAGGCGGTCCCAGCTCGTCATGCTGGCGCTGCGGGCCAGCCGCCGGGCGATGTTCGTCCTCCAGGATGCCTGGATCGCGATGTCATCGTCGATCGTCGTCTGCGACTCACCGCCTTCGGCGGGGGCAAGGTCCTCCAGCAGCGTCGCCAGCGCCTCCTGGGCCCACAGCGGATGGGTCTGCCCGATGGACTCCATGTGCCGCCAGTGCAGGGCGTGCACGAACTCGTGGCGCAACGAGGGGCCCAGATCCTTGGTGATCAGGTGCTTGCGATCCGGGTCGTAGATCCCGCCGGCGTTCAAGATCGGCACGAGCGAGAAGAAGTCATCCTGGTCGCACACGAGCACCGTGATCCATGCGTGCGGCTTCCGCGGGTCCGCCGCATCGAGCTCGAACAACTCGCCATCGACGAACGACGCGATGCGGTCCAGATCAACGATGGCCTCGGCGAGCGACTCCCCGGCGACAGCGCTCAGGATGTTCAGCCGCAGCGCCTCATGCCGGAAGTGCTCGTACCCATCCCCGAGTCGATCCCGCGCCGAACCAAGGTCGGCCCTCGCACGCTCATCGATGAACACCCCCCAGGCCAGCACGAACTTCTCATACGACTCCGAACCGCGGAATCTCTCGAACACCGGATCGTGGTCCAGCGCATGGAAATTCGTCCATCCCACCCGGACCGCCTCGAGGACCGAATCGAGCACGGCATCATGGCCCACCGACGCCGAACCGGCCAACGCCCGCGCGTGGGCGAACCGCGCCGGAGCCGATCCGGGCCGCTCGTCCACGAGATCGCCCGACAGTGTCAGCGCTCGCTCGAAGTCACCCTCCTCGATCGAACGATCGATCGAGGCGATCCGCTCGCCGAGCGTCCCGCTCGGCACCCTGTCGCGCGCGGAGGCTGGAGCCACCGACGCGGACAGGAACCAGAGCGATGCGATCGCGCCGAAGATCGCCGCCGCACGCCCAGACCTTGTCCCGCCGGGAGAGTGGTTGTTGTTGCTCACGATCCGATTGTTCGAGCCCGCATCGAGCGGATCAAGCCGCCGATGGAATCACGATCCCGGGATCAGGGCGCGCCGCCGTCGGCGCCCGGCGCGGCGATCAACCGCGTCCGCCTCTGGTCGATCAGTACCCGCCCCATCAGCAACTCGTTCAGCGCCCGCGGATACGCCTCCAGCTCCAGCGCGAACACGCGCGCCGCGAGCGACTCCGGCGTGTCGTCGTCAAGAACCGGACAGGTCTTCTGCGCCAGGATCGGCCCGGTGTCGTACCGATCATCGCACAGATGGACCGTGCATCCCGAGACCTTGCATCCGGCCTCCAGAACCGCCCGGTGGACCCGCGCCCCGAACATGCCCCGCCCGCCGAACGATGGCAGCAACGCCGGGTGGATGTTCACCACCCGGTTCCGCAGCCCCGGCGTGATCGGCACGAGCCTGAGGTACCCCGCCAGCACAACGCAGTCGATCCGATGCCGCCGCACGATCTCATCCATCTCCGGCGGCGACAGATCGCCCGGGTGGACCACGGTGGAGATTCCCTCCGCCCTGGCCCACTCCTCCGCCGGGCACGCCCCCGAAGCCAGCACCAGCCCGATCTCGCCCGCGAGCGAGCCGTCCACCGAGCGCGCGTGGAGATTCTTGAGCGTCCTCCCGGTGCCGGAAACAAACACCGCCAGTCGATGGGCGTCCTGGGCGCTGCGCATGCGATCGACCGCTACTTGAGTGCCTTGATCGCGGCCGTCTGATCGGGCTTGATCGCGAACAGCCGGTCGAGCCGCGTGATCTTGATCAGTTGCTCGAGGTCCTTGTTGAGATTGAAAAGCGCGAGCCCTCCCCCGTTTGCCTTCGAGTCCTTGCTGATTGTGATCAGCGCCCCCAGCCCCGCCGACGCGATCATCGTCACCCTCGAAAGGTCCAGCGCCACACGCCCCTGCACCGCCGAGTAGATCCCCGCCGCCTCGGCGACGATCACCCCGCCCTCGCGCTCGCCGACATTGGGACAGGTGATGCGACCGATGGCCACGCCATCCTGCAGGGTGAACGCGATGATGCTTGCTTCTCTCACGGGGGCGAAGAGTAGCCGAAACCCGCCGCCGCCGGTAGCGGCAAGTCCGCCCCGATCACCTCCGGTCCGCCGCGACCTCAGGATCCGCCCGCCGGGGCGAGGCGTATGCTGGGCCTATGACGCGCGACGATCTCACCCTCCCCCAGTTCGGAGAAGCGCGAGCACGCCCGATCCCGCCCATGCCGGAGCGCCCGGACCGCTCGGACTTCATTTCCGGCGGCGGGCGCGGGCTGGAAGGGGTTCTCGCCCGGTACCGGGCCGGAGTCGGCGTGTTCAGCCGCGACCTGCTCTCCCTCCCCGACGAGCACCTCGACACCGCCTTCCGAGAGGAGGCTGGCGTCGGACGATGGTCCATCCGGATGGTGCTCGGGCACCTTTCCGACGCCGAACTGGTCAACGCGTTCCGCTTCAAAAAGGCCGTGGCCGAGGAAGGCGCGGTCCTCGCGGGCTGGGACTTCGAGGCCTTCATCGACTCGGGCATGTACGACGCCCCGGGCGACCCTGGACCCGCCTCGCAAGCCAAGCCCGCCGCCCGCTCCGGCCAACCACTGGCGGCCTACCTCGCCCTGATCCACGCCGTCCGCTCGTCGATCGGCGAGTGGCTCTCCTTGCTCCCCGCCAGCGCCTGGGACCGCGTCGCGCTGCACGCCGAACGCGGACCCATGACCCTGCGGGAACTCGTCGGGGGCTGCGCCTGGCACCTGGAACACCACGCGTGGTTCGTGGAAGCCAAGGCCCGGGCCCTCGCGGGACGCACCGTGCTCAGCGGGCTGCAACCACAGGAGGATGGCCGGTGAGCCGGGGCGCACTCCGTCGACTGTTCGCCGGAACCGCGACTCTCAGCGTCTTGGGATCGCTGGTGGCCTGCATCGCCGGATGCGCCCAGGAGCGCGTCGTCCGGGTCCGCGGCGGGCTGTACGGCATGCCGGGATCGGAAACCGGCCTGGGCGAGGGTGTCGCCGTCGGCCCCGCTCGCGGCACCACACTCGAATCCGTGGTCGATGAGTACTACGGCGGGCGTTCGCAGCTCTCCATCGGCGAGCCCATCGAGGGCCGGCCGAACCGCCGGCAGCTCGAAGATGGCTCCGTGTTCCTCGTGTCACGCTCGCCCGCGGACCTCATCCGGCACCTGTTCGACACCGTGGTCGACTCGGAATGGGATCTGCTCTACGACCAGCTCATCTCGGAGGAAACCAAGGACAACTACCGGCAGTCCGATCGCGACCCGATCGACGCCGCCCGGTTCATCCGCGAGCACCGGGCGGACTTCGTCGCCCTCCTCCGGGTCCTCGGCACCGGGCAGAACTCACCCGGCGTCGAATTCCGCTCCCTGGGCGGCAATGTCTTCCGCATGCGCGTGCTCGACGCCCGCGACTTCGGCCAGAAGTTCGATCGCATGGATGTGAAGATCGAGGACGGCCGCTTCGTCCTGCTCATGGTCAGCTGACGCCCGCGCCCCGACCCTCCAGGCACGCCGATCAGGGCTGCTCAATCACTCCGAATTGCTCGAGCCAGTCCGCCCGCGGGAGGAATGTGTAGTTCTCCGTGGTGTGCGAGAGGCCCTCGGGAACATCGACCTGCAGCTTGGCGTGCAGGTCGTTGAACAGCAGGTTCGAGACGACACGATTCGTGCGGTACCAGTACTGCTGGCGATCGCCGCCGTCGTCGTAGTTGAAGATTGGCAGATCGGCGAACAGCCAAGTGCGGGATGGATTGTCGATCCGAGGCGAGCGTCCGCCCTGCGGCGGGATCAGCGTCGGGTACAGCTCCTGCACCGGATCGGCATCGAGCGCGTGATCGTTCAGCGTGTACGAGGTGCCGACCAGGTCGTACACCGAAGAAGTATCGAACGCATCGAGCCCGGGCTGGGCCGTGCCAGCGTCCGCCGGCGACTCGAACACCGGCATCTCGAAGCCTGTGGCCGATGGGGAGTCGTCGGGAGGAGGGATCGTGTCCGTCGCGTACTCGTTCAGCGGCCGGCGAGCCGCGCCGATCTGGTTGATCCCGAGGAACGGGAGCGTCCCGAGCTTGCCCCCGAACAGCGTGCCCACATTCACCCCGTCCGATCCCGAGGCCGGATCGCCAGTGGCCGGATCGACCCGGATCTGTGGCAGCACATCCGAGTGATCGTCCATGTACATCCGCGCCGCGGCCCCGAGCTGCTTCAGGTTCGACCCGCACTTCACGGCCTGCGCTGTCCGTCGAGCCGAGGACAACGCCGGAAGCAGCACGCCGATCAGCAGCGCGATGATCGCCACCACGATGAGCAGCTCAACCAGCGTGAACCCCGATCGGGGCAGACGCCATGGCGTGAAAAAGCGTGATCCATTCGGCATGCGTGCGCTCGGTTCCATGATCAGAAAGTATCGGGGACCATCTGCCCCGGCGTGAGAAAGAGGCCCGTTCAGGCCAGCACCACAACCACATCGCGAAACGCCGGCGACGCGTATCCGGGGATCGACGCCACCGATTCCGGGCGATCGGCCACGCGCCGTGCCGATTTACCCGCGATCGGCGGTGCGCACCCTCCCGCTTCGCCAACGATTGACGACGGTTGCATCGAGCGGTAAGTTCAGCGCGACAATGGTGCCCGTTCCGCGAGCCATCGGTTCGTGGGCGGGTGAAAATGGGAAAGCGGTGAGATTCCGCTGCGGACGCGCCGCCGTGATGGGTGTGCGATCCTCGTCAGGTCCCGGGTGACGCGTCGAGCGGCTCGGTTCGGGATCAGCCACTGCCAACGCCGCAACGGCGGAGGTGGGAAGGCGACGGGGGATCAGGCCCAGAGCCGGAAGACCTGCCATTGCGATGATCGTGGGGCCCTCGCGCTTGGGGCCACCCGTCGATGTTGGTGCGCTCCCGCCCAGCCGACACGAGTGGCTCCACACCCAGCGCGATGGGCTCCGATGCCGGATGGCACGCACGGTGTTCGTGCGCGCTGCCCCGGCGGCAGGGAGTCGTCCCGCGCGTTCGGCGTGCCCGTTGCGGCCTCGCCTCGGGGCGAGAGGCGAAGGCAGGTTCGATGAAAGTCTCTTCGATTCAATCGTGGGGTGTGTGCGGGGTGGCGATGGTGTGCATCGCTCCGGCGATGGGCTCGTGGACCGCCACGAAGGTCGTTGGGTACGAGCCCGGCGCGGATGTCGCGCCTGAATTCGCCGATCCGACGGCCGCGCTCGCCGAGCCAAGCCGGTTCACTGGGGCCAACACGCCGTTCCCCGGCGCGGTCACACCGTTCAATCCCGCGTTCGCCGCGGGCGAGATCGTCTCGATCGGCCAGGGCGGGTTTCTCACCCTCGGATTCGACCGTCCGATCCGAAACCTCGCGTCCAACCCGTTCGGGATCGACCTGCTCGTGTTCGGCAACGCCGGATTCCTCGACACCGCGTTCCCCAACGGCGTGGTCGGCTCGCCGCCCGTGGCCTTCGAGGATCCCGGGGTCATCGAGGTGTCCAACGACGGCCTGAGTTGGTACGAGATCACGCAAGCCGCCGCCGACACGGCCCGCTTCCCAACACTCGGGTACCTCGACCTCAGCGGCCCGTTCGACCCGATCCCCGGCACCCTGCTCAGCGACTACCGCAAACCCGTCGATCCCGCCCTCGACCCGAGCGGGCTCAACTTCAACGAACTCGTCGCGGCCTACGACGGCTCCGGCGGCGGAGTCGGCGTCGACCTCGCGTGGACCGACCTCGATGAGGTCAATTTCGTCCGCATCTCCAACCCGCTGGGATCCGGCATCGCCACGGTGGAAGTCGATGCCATCACCATCGTGCCGGCGCCCGCCGCCGTGTGTCTGGTGATCGTCGGGGGCCTGGCCGCTCCGGGTCGCCGCCGCTGACGGACGCGCACAGACGCGCGAGGCTTCGTGGGGACTCCCGCACGCCCTGAAACGGCGTGCGGGAGATTATGTGCAGGCCATTCGCCATCCGTTCCAGACGCGTGCGCGCGGCGTTCTCCACGCCCATCGTGGCGGTCGCCGTGTCCGCGCCGCAAACCACCGCCGACTGGACGCACCTCAGCGCCGACCCAGCGCGCACGGGCACCACGCCCGGCACGATCCCAAGCCTTGCGGCCCCGCTCTGGGTGTGCTCGCATGATCTCGAAGGGCTCGCGATCGAGTTCGTCGCCCCGGCATCGCCCGTCGTTGGTCCGGGGCTCGTCTACGCGCCGGGAAGATCGGGCGGCGTGGACCACCTCTACGCCATCGACCGCGCAATGGGGGTCGTTGTGTGGCAAAGCACGGTCGACACGCCCGCCGTGGAATCATGGGCCTCACCGGCGGTCGATGCCCCCAACAACGCCGTCGTCTACGCCTCCGGGCAGGCGGTTCGGTCGTTCGATGCATCCACCGGCGAGCCCCTGTGGACCGCCGAACTCGACAAGCCGACCGGAAACAGCTCACCCCTCATCACCGCGGACCTCGCGCCGGCGAACCGGCTGTTCGTGGTCGATGATGATGGGTTCGGATTCGCCGGAGGCGGCACGCTCTATTGCATCAATGTCGATCCATTCCATGCCGCGCTCAACCCGCACCAGCCCGGCGACATCGTGTGGAAACGCTCGCTGGTCAACGCCACCAGCGGAGCAACGCCCGCCTACGCCGATGGAATTGTGGTCGTCGCGGATGCGGGCAGTTTCGTGTTCAACCAGCCGGGGCGAGTCTCGGCCTTCGACGCGTCGAGCGATGGCGACGCCGGCACGGGGCCCGAGCCGATATGGACGACGACCAACCCGCTTCCCTACGGCTTCTACGCGGGCGTCTCGATCGATACCACGAGCGTTCCCCCCGCCGTGTACGCCGCGTCGTACAACTTCAACGGCGGCGCAAACTCATCCAACCTGATCCGCATGGACCTGCGCACCGGCCAGCTCCGATGGTCCATCCCCGCCGGACGCACCTCGGCGATCCCGCTTCCCGTCGGCGATGGACGCGTGGTTCTGTCATCCGGGCTCATTGGCTTCGGCTCCAGGCCGACCGTCCAGGTCTTCCAGGACCTCGGCAACACCGCCCAACTCGCCGCGGATGTCAGCGTGGACACATGGATCGATGCGAATGGCAACTCCGCCATCGACCCGGGCGAGTACCTCATGCTCGCCGGCTGGACGCACCACGCCGCGATCGCGCACACCCCATCGGGCCCCCGCCTGCTCGTGGGAGCCGATTCGCGGGGCTCCGGGTTCTTCCAGGCGTTCGATTCCCTCTACGAACTGGACCTCGATGCGCGATTCGATCCATCGCTGGGCTTCATCGCGCAGCTCTCCGAGGGCGCCGGCTCATCGCCCGCGTTCGACGCCGGGCAGGTGTTCACCATCGGGCCGGGCGGCCTGCACGCGTTCGCCTCGCCTTCCGCCCGGATCAACGCCGATGTGAACGCCGATGGAATCGTCGATCTCGAAGACCTCTACGCATGGGAACTCGGGGAGGGTTCGCTCGATGTCAACGCCGATGGAACAGCGGATGGCACCGATCGCCTCGCGCTCGTCGCGGCGCTCCGCCTCGAGGAACTCTCCAGAATGCTGGGCGGTGGAACACAATGATGCGGCACCGCCCTGCCCTCCGATCGACCGGCTTCACGCTCCTCGAATTGCTCGTGGTCGTCGCGATCGTGGCGCTGCTGGTCGGGGTGCTGCTCCCCGCGATGTCATCGGCACGCGCCGCGGCCCGACGCCTCGCGTGCCAGTCAAACCTGCGCCAACTCGTCGCGTCATGGACGATGTACGCCGGCGATGCCGACGGTGCCGCCATGCCGCTGGCTTACACCGACCCGGCTCAGATCGGCGGAGGCGATTCCATCTACTGGTTCGGCTCGATCGGTAATATCACCGGGCAGATGGATCCCGAGCGCGGATTCCTGGCCGGGTACATCGACGCCAGGCCCGGTGAAGGCAGCGTGTTCGAGTGCCCGGAACAACCGTGGGGCACCTACATCCCCCAAGGACCGACCGCTCAGATCACGAGCACCTACGGATACAACGGGTACTTCCTCTCACCGGGCGCCACCCCGGGCTGGTCGACGACGATCGGCACGCGCCCCTGGCGGCGCCTCTCGACCATCGATGCGCCGAGCGAACTGCTCGTGTTCGCCGACACCATGATCGCGCTGGCCCCACCCGGCCCGCCCGGCAGCGCCACGGCCGTCGTCCGGAACAACGCGCTTCTCGATCCGCCGATGTTGTTCCAGGGAAACGGGCAGTGGACCAAGAACCCATTTCCGACGACCTGCTTCAGGCACGCCGGAGCCGCGTGCGGCGCCCGGGCCGATGGTGCCGTGCGCGCCGAGCCATCGATGCGCTCACACCTCACCCACCCCGCCGCCCGAATCGGATCGATCGGCGACGATCCCGCGCCGAGGTATGTGCCCGACTGGGAATCATGGTGAAGTCTCTCACCGAGCGCGCCGCGCACCAATCCGATTCAAGCACTTCTCTATGGGTGATATTCATTATTTTTCGCCTCCACCCAAGCGAGCCTCACTCCGCCGATAAGTCGAAGTTGTTATCAGTCGGATTGGCTCAACGAACCCCCCAAACCGCCTGCGAACGGAGCCTAACAGGAACACCATTTCAGCTGCTTTTATAGGACGACTTTCTGGCCAGCCACGCTGAATCGTCCTCCGATTTGTCCCGAATGCAAAGCGCGTGCACAGTCTGGCATGCTCGGCCACGATCGGGGCTCCGTGCGTCGCGCACCGCCAATTTCGGCTATCCGGCCAATTCGCCATGGCGTTCTGGCGTGGTCCGAGTAGTTTGTACTTGTTCGGATTTTCCGGCGTGACGGATCGGTGCCGTCGCGTTCCTGAGTTCCCGCGGAGGACGATTCCATGCGTCTGCGATGCACGCGAGACCTGATGCTGACCTGTGCCGGCCTGACGATTCTGGCCGGCGTGTCCACTGCCCAGGGTCAGTGGGTCAATTTCCAGAACCAGACGGGCACCCGTTCGGTTGCAAACTCGGCCATTTTCTCCAGTGACCCTGAAGAAAAAGATTACGCCTACGCCGACCTCGACCAGGACGGCTGGACCGATCTCGTGATCGTCCGCAAGACCCCGTTCACCTCGACCGGGCGTCGCACCAATGTGCTCATGATGAACGAAGGCGGCGTGCTGACCGATCGCACCGCCGAATTCGCCACCGCGTCCGATGTTCCGGGCGATCAGGGGTTCCTCACCCCCACCAACGATCGCGATGTTGAACTCGTCGATGTGGACGGCGACGGCTGGCTCGACATCGTCACCGCCGTGACCCTCGGCGACAACCTCGCCAAGCACATCTCGCACCCCCGCATCTACATGAACCTCGGCAACGACGGCAACGGCAACTGGCAGGGCTTCCGGTACGAGGATGCCCGCTTCGCCCAGCTCGTCATCCCCCCTGGCAACAACCAGGGCGCCGCCCCCCGTTTCTGCTCCATCGCCGTCGGCGACTTCACCGGCAACGGCCGCCCGGACCTCTTCTTCGGTGATTACGACTCCGGCGAGGCCGGCCCCCAGCTCTATGACTTCAACAACCGCCTCTACATCAACGATGGCAACGGCTTCTTCACCGACCAGTCCACCGACCGCATGAACTTCTCGATGCTCCAGTCGGCCTTCGGCGCCGCCGGCGTCGCGGTGGACTTCAACCAGGACGGCGCGATGGACATCGTGAAGCAGACGGCCCTCGCCGCTCCGCAGCACATCGCCGTCATCTACAACAATGTCAACAACGAAGGCTTCTTCAACAACTACGATGTCGTTTACTCGTTCGCCCCGTACCATGTCTCGGCCGGCGATCTGAACAACGACACCCTGCCCGACCTCGTCGCCTCCGACGACGGCCAGGACCGCTTCATGATCAACCAGGGCCCCGCCGGTCCCAATTCCGAGGTCAACTGGAACACCCAGTCCTTCGCGTACTCCGGCTCCAGCGACCAGGGCTTCGGCAGCGACTCCTATGTCGTCGACCTCGATAACGACGGCTGGAACGATGTCATCATCTGCGATGTCGATGTCGACATCCCCGGCTGCAACCGCCGCACCTCCATCTACCAGAACCTCGGCACCATCCCGGGCACCATCCCCGTCCTCCGCGAGACCGTCCAGGGCGGCGCCGTGGCGTCCATCCCGACGAACATGCTCGTCGGCACGCACGACATCGCCGTGTTCGACATCAACAACGACGGCTGGAAGGACATGGTCATCGGACGCTGCTCCGGCACCCAGATCTGGATCAATCAGCCCCCGATCAACATCGCCTTCAGCTTCCCCAACGGCCGCCCGGACCTCATCGAGCCCGGAACCAGCGAGACCATCACCGTCGACCTCACCGTCATCGGCGGCGAGATCGAGGACGGTTCCGTCCGCCTCGTCGGCTCCGTCGGCTTCGCCGATGACGAGTTCGACATCACCATGTCCGACCTCGGCGGCGGCACCTACGCCGGCGACCTGCCCCCCGGTGTCTGCAACCAGCAGGTCGAGTACCGCGTGCTCGCCAAGCTCGAAGGCGGCCCCACCTTCGGCGCCCCGGGCCTTTCCACCTATTACACCGCGATCTACGCCAGCGGCGTGAGCGAAGAGACCGACACCTTCGGCTCCGGCCCGTCCCCGGGCTGGGTCGTCACCAACGACGCCGAGCTCATCTCCGGCGCCTGGGAGCAGGGCGCTCCCTCCGGCACCCTCTGGTTCGGCTTCGTCGCCGCTCCGTTCGAGGATGCCAGCCCCGACAACGGCGCCTTCCTGACCGGCATCGCCCCTCCCGGCGGCTCGGTCACCGGCACCACCGTCCGCGGCGGAGCCACCACGCTCGACTCGCCGGTGATCGACCTCGCAGGCAGCGATGCGGTCATCAGCTACCAGCGTTGGTTCTTCGCCACCAATGTCAACCGCACCCTCAAGACCTTCGTCTCCAACGACAACGGCGCCAACTGGGTCGAGGTCGCCAGCACCAACTCCACCGCCAGCGCGTGGGAGCAGCACGAGTTCCAGGTCTCTGATTGGGTGACCCCCTCGTCTCAGGTGCGTGTCCGCTTCCAGACCGCCAACCCGTCCACGACGGGCGCTGTCGAAGCCGGCATCGATGACTTCACCATCAGCAGCCTGTTCTGCGAGGTCGAGCCCTCCTGCCCGGCCGACCTGTCGGGCGATGGCGAGATCGACTCCGACGACCTCGGCCAGCTCCTCGGGTCCTTCGGATCCGGCGGCGCGGGCGACATCGACGGCGACGGCGACACGGACTCCGACGACCTGGGTGTCCTGCTCGGGCTCTTCGGCACTTCGTGCCAGTGATGCCACGCATCGCCCGATGATCCCCCGGCCTGCACGGGCCTGATCCTCGGGCGTTCGGATACACGACCGCCGGGCCGAGAGGTCTGGCGGTCGCTTCGTGTGCGGCGAGTTCGCACCGCCCGTCCGGGAATCGCTGAGGAGGCGGTTCCCGTTCCGCGGACGGCGTGAACCCGTCGGTCATGTTCGGAGGACCGCCCCGCGCCGGAAGCGCGGAGCCTGATCGCACGGTGGCACCTCTTTGGGGTGCGAATTATTCGGAGTGAGGATGCTCATGAGAAACGATCATTCATGTCGACGGGCCGGGCTGCTGGGCGCGTGTTCAACGCTGTCCATCGGGCTGGCGGGGATGTTGGGGCTCGCGGCGGCGTCGACCGCCACCGCCGGCACGCCCACCCTTCAGGAGTGGGCCGGACAACCGCTGGCGAACCTCTCGGTCACCGAACTCGCGCGCTTCGATGAAGGCTCGGTCGAGTTCAACCGGACCTTCCTCCCGGGCGATGGTCTCGGGCCGATCTTCAACCAGAACTCCTGCGCCTCGTGCCACAGCCAGCCGGTCGGCGGCTCTGGCTCGATCTTTGTGACCCGCTTCGGCGGGGCCGACAAGGATGGCAACTTCATCACTTTCCCGGGCGGCTCCCTGCTTCAGGCCAACAGCATCGACCCGGACACCTGCCTCGAGGTCATCCCCGACGAGGCCTTCCTCACCGCGAAGCGCATCACCAGCTCGACGATGGGCGCCGGTCTGGTCGAGGCCATCCCCGCTTCCGCGATCATCGCCAATGAGGACAACCCGCCAGCGCCCTGGATCAGCGGACGCATCCACTGGGTCGAGGATCTTGACGCCGGCGATGGCTCGCTCATCATCGGACGCTTCGGCTGGAAGGGCCAACTCGGCACCAATATCGACTTCTCCGCCGATGCCTCGTTCCAGGAGATGGGCATCACCAACCGAATCTTCGATGTCGGCAACGCGCCCAACGGCGACATGGCCGCCCTCGAGGTCTGCGATCCGTTCTTCGGCATCGTCGAGGACCAGCCCGATCCCAAGTCCGGGCTCGCCTTCATCGACCGCGTCAGCGACTTCCAGCGCTTCCTCGCGCCGCCTCCCCAGACGCCGCAGTCCGGCATGACCGGCGAGGCCCTGTTCAACCAGATCGGCTGCAACCACTGCCATGTGTCCAGCTACATCACCAGCGACGACCCCGGCATCCCGCAGGCCCTCCGCAACCGCCTCATCCGCCCGTACTCTGACTTCCTCCTCCACGATATGGGCATCAACGCCGACTTCATCGGCCAGGGCGACGCCTCGCCCACCGAGATCCGCACCCCGCCGCTCTGGGGTCTCCGCCTCCGCGATCCCATCTGGCACGATGGACGCGTCACCGGCGGCACCTTCGAAGACCGCATGATCGATGTCATCGACCTGCACGCCGGATTCGGCTCCTCCGCGGCCCCGTCGGCCAACGCCTTCTTCGCCCTCAGCCCCGCCGAGCAGGCGCAGGTCGTCGCCTTCCTCGATTCGCTCGGCCGCGCCGAGTTCGATGGCGTCTCCGACCCGACCAACTCCTTCGGGCAGACCTTCATCGACAACGAGGACTTCGAGTTCTTCCGCGGCTGCTTCGGGCTCACCGACATCACCGCCGACGACGCCTGCGCGATCGTCGATGTCGATCAGGACGGCGATGCCGATCTCGACGACTTCGCCGGGTTCCTCGAGGCCTATGCCGTCCAGAACGAGGTGCTCGACTGCAACGGCAACGGCGTCGCCGACCTCCAGGAGATCCTGCTCGATCCCGAGAAGGACCTCGACGGCGATTACCAGCTCGACAACTGCGACCCCGTCGGCCAGTGCGCCGGCGACCTCGATGGCGATGGCGACACCGACTCCGATGACCTGGGCATCCTGCTCAGCGCCTTCGGAACCACCGGCGCCGGCGACCTCGACAACGACGGCGATACCGACTCCGACGACCTGGGCATCCTGCTCTCCGACTTCGGCTGCGATTCCGTCGTCGAACCCGGCTGCGGCTCGCCCGATGCCGGCGACTGCTGCGTCGCCAACGGCACCCCGTTCTGCAACGACGCCGCGTGCTGCGAACTGATCTGCGCAGCCGACCCGTTCTGCTGCGACACCCAGTGGGACCAGATCTGCGCCGACGCCGCGATCAACGACTGCGGCATCTGCGGCGATCCGCCCGCCGGCGCCTGCTGCCTCAGCGATGGCTCCTGCCTCGAACTGATCGAGGATGACTGCTTCAACCAGGGCGGCCTCTACCAGGGCGATGGCGTGCTCTGCGCCGATGTCTCCTGTGGCGGCGGCTCCAACTGCGGCGACCCGGCCTCCGGCAACTGCTGCGAGCCCAACGGCACGCCGTTCTGCGAAGACTCGGCCTGCTGCGAACTCATCTGCGCGGCCGATCCGTTCTGCTGCGATACCCAGTGGGATCAGATCTGCGCCGACGCCGCCCTCAACGATTGCGATGTCTGCGGAGGCGGTGGCGAGAGCGATTGCTGCATCGCCAACGGCACCCCGGGATGCGATGACCCCACCTGCCAGGACTTCATCTGCGCTGCCGATCCGTTCTGCTGTGACACCCAGTGGGATCAGATCTGCGCCGATGCCGCTCTGATCGATTGCGATGTCTGCGGCGGCGTGGCCCCCCTGACCGGCGCCTGCTGCCTCACCGACGGCTCCTGCGTCGAAGAGACCGCCGAGAACTGCATCGCGCAGGGCGGCACCTATCAGGGCGACAACCTGCTCTGCGCCGATGTCAACTGCAACGCCGCCCCCGGGTGCGGCGATCGCGCGGCCGGCGACTGCTGCTTCGCCAATGGCACCCCGTTCTGCGACGACGCCGAATGCTGCAACATCATCTGCGTCGCCGATCCGTTCTGCTGCGACACCGAGTGGGACCAGATCTGCGCCGACGCGGCCGCGACCGACTGCGCCGTCTGCGGCGGCGGCGGCGAGAGCGACTGCTGCATCGCCAACGGCACCCCCGGGTGCGATGACCCCGCCTGCCAGGACTTCATCTGCGCCGCCGATCCGTTCTGCTGCGACACCCAGTGGGACCAGATCTGCGCCGACGCCGCCATCGTCGGCTGCGCCATCTGCAACGGCGGCGGCGGAGGCGAGAGCGACTGCTGCATCGCCAACGGCACCCCCGGCTGCGATGACCCCGCCTGCCAGGACTTCATCTGCGCCGCCGATCCGTTCTGCTGCGATACCCAGTGGGACCAGATCTGCGCCGACGCCGCGATCGCCGGGTGCGCGATCTGCGATGGCGGCGGGAAGGTCACCGGCGCCTGCTGCCTCAGCGACGGTTCCTGCTTCGGCGCTATCGACGAGGATGACTGCTTCAACCAGGGCGGCATCTACCAGGGCGATGGCATCCTCTGCGCCGATGTCAACTGCGGCGGCGGCGGCGGACCCAGCGACTGCTGCATCGCCAACGGCACCCCCGGGTGCGACGATCCCACCTGCCAGTCCCAGATCTGCGCTGCTGATCCGTTCTGCTGCGACACCCAGTGGGACCAGATCTGCGCCGATGCGGCCATCGCCGGGTGCGATGCCTGCAACCCCTCTTGATCGATCCGCGGGCTCACCAGTTCCGCTGATCCTCTAGACTCAAGACTCCAAGCAAGACGCCGTGCCCCAAAGGCACGGCGTTTTCTCATGCCATCACGCTCTCGCAGGGGGCCCAGCCATGCGCGCCACCCGACCGCAGCACGCCAAGCCCATCAATGCCCATCTTCGCCGTCCGCGCTCGCCGTGTCACTCCCACCTCCGACGGCGGCGCGAAACGCGATGGCGATCCCTTTGAGCACGAGGTCCGGCACGATCCGATCCACGAACTCGTCATCCTCAAACAGGACCCGCGCATCGCCGCCGCACGCGATCACATGCGGGTACGCCTCGTACGCCTCGGCGAATCGCTCCACCGCCGCACGCACCAGCCCCCGAGCCCCGTGGTAGACGCCCTGCAGCATCGCCTGCCGCGTGTTCTTCCCGAACGCCCCCGTCGCCGGCCGCTCGAACACGATGTCCGGCAGCCCGGCCGTCCGCTCATGCAGCGCCCGCAGCGACATCCGAACCCCCGGCGCGATCACCCCGCCCTGGAAAGTCCCCTCCCCATCAACGAAGTTCACCGTCATCGCCGTGCCCGCATCCACCACAGCGCACGCCTGCTTCAGCACCGCGAACGCCGCGGCGCACGCCAGCAGCCGGTCGATCCCGGGTTCGGCCCCGGCATCGAGCGCCCGCTCGATCGGAACCGGCAGGTCATCGGGCACGCCCACGATCCGCGTGGTGAGACGCTGGCGAAGCCGCTCGACCAGTTCGCGTGACACCACCGGGTTCACGCTGGCCACGGCGATCACCCGCGGCTCTTCGCCCTGGTCCGCATCGAGCGTCATGATCGCGTGCAGCCCTGCTTCGAGATCGCTGGCCGGCGTCTGCCGTACCTCTTCGCCGTCGATCGATCCGATCGGGTCCGGGAACACGCCCGCCTGGATCGTGGAGTTCCCGACGCACACGGCGATGAGACGGGGCGGGCGGGCATCAAGCGCGTTCAGGTCGGCGATCATCCGCCGGAGTGTACCGGTCGTCCCCGGTCCACAGCCCGCCCCCGGGCCCGTTCTTGGGGGCGGATTTCGTTCGGAGCCGGAGCGTCGATCCCATACGCTGTCGAAGGGAACACCCGACATTCTCGGGCCGATGCATCCCCACCCTGGAGGCTGGCATGAACGGATCGATGCGGCGTGTGGTGTCTGGTTTCGCGCCGGTGGCGCTGGCCCTCTTGCCCGGGGCCATCGCTCCCGCGTTCGCCGAAGCGCCGGGAAGAGCATCCGGCGTGCTCCCGGATCGCATCAACGAATCCCTGAGGCTCCGATCGAGCATCGCCGCGCGCGTCCGCACGCCCCACGGCGCGCCCTTGGCCATGCCCGAGCCGTGGCACAAAACCACTCTCTTGATCGACGCGGGCGACAACTCGATGTAACTCTCGCTCCACGCCGTCGATCCGCGCGCTGCCAGCTACACCCTCTACGCCCAGCGCCCGGATGGCGCGCTCGAACAATTCCCCCCGGGCGAGCCGCGTACCCTCTCGGGCACCGTCGTCGGCGCTCCGGGTTCGCGCGTCGCCGCCGTTCTCACCACCGACGGGCTCAAGGCCCGGATCCGCTTCGCCGACGAAGATCCCCGCGCCGCCCTCGGCGACTGGTGGATCGAACCCATCGGGCTGCGGATCGACGCCCACCCCGACGCCGAACACGCGCTCTACACGACCGCCGAGGTCATCCCTTCCTTCTCTATGTGCGGCACCGACGATCGGGCCTTCCACCTGATCGAACAACCTCAAATTCCGGCCGACCACGCCGATCGCCCGGATCCTGCCCCGACACCCTTCGTGCCCAGGTCCGATGCGTGGCGGGCAACGCACCCGGATGCGCAAGGCAGCGCCAGCGAAGGCGCGGGCGTCGATGGCGACCCCCAGCCGTCGGTCTTCATCGCCGAGATCGCCTTCGATGCCGACTTCGAGTTCTACCAGCTCTATGGCTCATCCGTCTCCGCCGTCGAGCAGCGCGTCATAGAGACGCTCCATCTTGTGAACCTGCAATACGAGAGCGAAGTCCAGATCCGCCACGACCTCACCGCCATCGTCGTCCGCACCGCCGAGCCGGATCCCTACTCCTCAACGAACTCGAGCCAGCTCCTCGCCCAGTTCCGCTCCGAATGGCAGAACAACCAGACCGACATCCCGCACGATGTCGCCATGCTCTTCACCGGCAAGGAAATCGACGGCTCCATCATCGGCCAGGCCTCCACCCTCGGCGGCATCTGCACCCCTCTCAAGTACTGCCACGGGCAGATCGAGTGCTGCGGCTCCACCGCCTGCGCCACCGACCTCATCGCCCACGAACTCGGCCACCTCTGGGATGGCGCCCACTGCCAGTGCTCGAGCCCGGCCTACACCATGAACCCCTTCATCACCTGCGCCAACACCTTCCAGCCGCTCGTCACCCGCCCGAGCATCGAGGCCCACCGCGACTCGCGCATCTGCCTCGACATCGAGATCTCCCCCGATGTCCCCATCAACGACATCTGCGCGCTCGCCGAGCCCATCCAGGTCGGCACAACCCCGTTCACCACGATCAACGCGTTCAACGATGGACCTCCCATCATCGCCGCCTGCGCCGGCGGCGTGGAACGCGATGTCTGGTTCCTCTTCGTCGGCACCGAACTCGGATACCTCACCGTTGATGCCTGCGGCTCCGAATTCGACACGAAGATCGCCGTGTACCGCGACAACTGCCCCTCCGGAACCATCGCCCACCGCTGCAACGACAACGCCGGCTGCCCGCAGGACCCGCTCGCGGCCAGCGTCACCTTCCCCGTCGGCCCGGGCTTCGCGTTCTACATCGAGGTCGGCAGCCCCGACGGCTCCACCGGAAACGGCGTCCTCAACCTCACATTCGAGCCCGTCGCCACCCCATGCCAGGGCGATGCCAACGCCGATGGGATGATCGACAGCGAAGACCTGTCGATCGTGCTCGGAGAATTCGGGCAATCAGGAGCCGGCCTGCAGGGCGACCTCGATGGCAACGCCCAGGTCAACAGCGAGGATCTCGCGATCCTGCTGGGAGCCTTCGGCCAATCGTGCGGCTGAGCCCCGCGCTGTTCCCGCCCCCCGCCCGTTCATCACCCGCCGCTCCCCGTCGCTCAACATCGCGGTCAGCGGCCTCGACCAGCGTCCGCAGCAGCCCGCACGCCGCCGGGCCGGCCGCGCCGCTCCGAGACTCCGCGCCACCCACCCACGCGCCATCCAGCCGCGTCACCGCCGCCACCGTCGTCCGCGTCCCCGTCAGCATGATCTCCTCGGCCCCGCGCACCTCCGACTCCGTCACCGGGCGCACCACGATCGACGGATCCGCATCCAGCAGCAGCCCCCGCGTGACGCCCGCCAGCATCGGAGCGCTGTCCAGCGCGGGCGTCACGATCCGCCCGTTCAGCGCCAGGAACACATTCGTGGAAGGCCCCTCCGTCACCAGCCCATCCCGCACCAGAATCGCATCCTGGTGCCCGCGCTCCTGAGACTCGATTGCCGCCAGCACACCACCGAGCAGCGAGATCGACTTGAGATGCCCGCGCAGCCACCGGGTATCCGGGCGAACACTCGCCGAAGTCGCGTGGGGAACCGCATCCATCGACAGCGCCTCGCAAGGCTCCGCGTACCCGAACACCGTCGGCTCCGTGTCCGCCGAGGGCACCCGCGACCGGCGCGGCGCCCCCACCGGCGGCGTCCCACGAGTGATCTGCCAGTACACGAACGCGCTCGTCAGACCGTTCGCGGCGACCAGCGCCTCCGACGCCCGCTCCAGAAACCCCGGATCGATCCCCCCGATCCGTGCCTCGCCCAGCGACCCGCACAACCGCTCGATGTGCCGATGCACCGCCAGCACACGCCCCCGGTGCGTCCGCAGCGCCTCGTACACGCCATCCCCGAACAGGAACCCGCGGTCGAACACCGACACCCGGGCCTGCTCGGCCGGAACCAACTCGTTGTTGAGCGAAACGATCATGGGGCGAGGGTACTCGTGCCGGCGGTGTTCAGGGACTGCCCGCTCCCGGATCATCGGCGGGCGCAGCGCTCAACCGTGAACGGGAAGGCGCGGGCGAGAGCGGATCGTCGTGCAGCACATCGGCCAGCGACAGCCCACCCAGCGCCCGAAGCTGCGCATCCCGGAGCGAGGCGATCCCGCGCGCCGACGAGGGCGTGATC
Source organism: Phycisphaerales bacterium (assembly GCA_052168315.1). Lineage (GTDB taxonomy): Bacteria > Planctomycetota > Phycisphaerae > Phycisphaerales > UBA1924 > JBQLZO01. Next base: position 56,244 of record JBQLZO010000050.1, read on the forward strand.
GACAGCGGGAACGCCCGCTCGGCCACATCCCGAAGCCGGATCCGTTCGGCCGGCAGCGCCAGCGACAGCCCCTCCTCCTCAGCCCCCTTCACCGCGTTCAGCAGGATATTGTGATCCACCAGCCGCTGGATGATCCGGGACGCGATGTGCTCCGGAAGCCCAAGCGCATCCGCGATGTCGGGCATCGTCGAGATCCTGCCATCATCGAACCGCAGCGCCACCTCCCGCAGCGCCGCGATCCCCACCAGCGGATCCTGCACGCTTCCCGTCTTCTGCTGGAAAAGCATCTCCCGACGCTCCGGCCCCACCGTCTGGATCGCGTGGGCGAGCTCGAGCCCGAACAGCACGATCAGCCAGGTGATGTACACCCACAGCAGGAACAGCGGAAGCAGCGCCAGCGACCCGTACACCGCCACCTGCCCGCCGGTCATCTCGCGCAGGAACCACCCGAGCCCGCCCTTGCCCGTCTCCCACAGCACCGCGGCGACGATCGCACCGATCGCCGCGCACTTCAGCTTCACCCGCGTGTTGGGCATCTGCGCGTACGCGAACAGCAGCAGCAGCCACGACACACCGACCTTCGTCAGGATCGAGATCGTCGGACGCACGAACTCCATCCACGATGGCAGCGCCGCCAGCGTCCGCTCGTACGCCTCCCCGACCACAAACGAAGCAACCAGCGCCAGCGAACCGAGCGTCAGCAGCGTCCAGTAGGTCGTCACCCGCGCCACGATCGACCGCCCGCTCCGCGCGTTCGTCACCGCGTTGAACGCATCCTCGATCTGGATCAGCAGCGAGATCGCCGCGTAGATGAACACGCCCACCGCCACCAGCGTGATCCACCGCAGGTTGATCCCCGACAGCCGCACCACCAGGTTGTCCACGAACCGCTCGACCCACTCCGCCACCCCCTCGGCCCGGATCTCCGACGCCGAACGCCCATTCCCCCCATTCCCCCCACTCTTCCCGTTCCCGCCCGCTTCCGCGCCGGACCCCGCACCCGCCACCGCATCGCGCCCCGCCGCCCCACCCTGCGTCCCGCCCTGCCCGCGCTCGCCGCCTTCCGCGCCCCGCAACGCTGAATTCGGCTGCGACCACACGAACGCCGTGAACGCGCCCTTGCCCGGACGCACCCCGCCCCACGCGCCGATCGGCTCCCCCTCACGATTGAACTGCATCCCGGAGAACGCGGCCGAGGCGGCCGTCGCGCTTGCGGGCGCGGCGGTCGCGCCGGGCGTGTGCCCATCACCCTCCACCGCCTCGGTCACGATCGCCAGCTCACTGATCCCCGTGAACTCCATCACCGCCCGGAGCCCGTGCCGGATGCCCTCCTCGCCGTAGATCCCACGCACCATCACCAGCGACAGCGCCAGCAGCGGGATGATCGAGAAAATCGTCCGGTACGACAGCGCGCTGGCAAGCTGCGGCGCACGATGCTGAGCCAGCCGCGCTGCACAGAAACGAACAAAGAAATACGACTCACGAATGAACCGCTGGAGGCGCGTGGCCTCCTCCTCCGGATGCCGGATCCCGTACGCCAGTCGTGCAAGCAGCTGAGTCAGGCGTGACACGCGCGTCGCTCCTCAACCCCGCCGGGGCCGCTGGCGGTCAGAACGCGAGCCCGGACGATTCGCATCGCGCGAAGAACGCCCCCGGCCACCCGCCGGAGAATCCGCCCGCGGACGCGCATCCGGCCCACGACCCTCCCCACGCGCCGAACGATCCGCCCGACCTCGTTCCTCACCCTGTCGCGCCGGACGACCCGGTCGAACGGGGCGAATCGGACGGAGCACTGATTCCTCGCGCTCGCCCTCCGAACCGTTCCCAAGATCCCGCCGCCCACGGCTCCGCCTCCGAGTGTCGGTCAGCGCCGGCGCCAGTTCCCCGCCCGGCTTCCGCCCACCCTTGCGGGGCTTGCGCGGGATCCCCGCCGAGGTCAGCTCCGCCTCCCCCGCATCCCCGCCCCTGGCCGCCTTCCGGAGGCGCGCCAGCTCCGGCGGCGTCAGTTCCCGCCACTCACCGATCTGCAGCCCCTTCAGGCTCAACGGCCCCATCTGGATCCGAACAAGCCGCCGCACCGGGCACCCCGCGCTGGCCATCATCCGGCGCACCTGACGGTTCCGGCCCTCGTGCAACTCAATGTCCAGCACCGTCCGCGTCGCCTCGCGCTTCACCGGCGTCAGCCGCGCCCGCGAGGTCCGCCGCGCTCCAACCGTCCGCCCCTCACGCCGCTCGGCGAGATAGATCCCCTGCTCCAGCCGCTCGATGTCCTCATCAGACAGGCTCCCCTTCACCACCGCCCGGTAGGTCTTGTGAACACCGAAACGGGGGTGCGTCAGCCGATTGGCCAGCTGCCCATCGTTCGTCATCAGCACCAGCCCCATGGTGTCAAAGTCCAGCCGCCCCACCGGGTACAGCCGAACCCCCGATGGATGGTCCACCAACTCCGCCACCGTCCGCCGCCCGCCCGGATCCGCCAGCGTGCACATCGTCTGCTTCGGCTTGTACAGCATCACATACACATGCCGCTCCGGACGCTGCAGCAACCGTCCCTCCACCTCGATCCGGTCCGTGTGCGGATCCACCAGGCACGGCAGCTCACGCACCGTTCGCCCGTTGATCGTCACGAACCCCGCCTCGATCAGCACCTCGCACGCCCGCCGAGAGCCAATCCCCGCCCGCGCCATCACCTTCTGCAGCCGCACCAGGTGATCATCGCCACCCCCCCCGCGCGCAGCGCCCGCCCCATCGCCCGGCCCCGAATGGCCCGAGGGTTGCTGTTGGCTGGATGGATGCCGATCGGAAGGGTGCATGGGCCGATTCTACGCGGCCCGGGCACCGGTCTTGGCGATCGGCGTCGGCAAGGAGCCAACCGATGAACCAGCCCGCGGATCGACAGCACACACCGGTGGAACCGGCACCAGCCGCAAAGGCCATCGCTCCCGAACCCGCCCAATCCCAATCCAAGCCCCCCACGCCCATCGGAGCCCCCGCCGGCGCTGGCCCCGGCCCCATGTTCATCGCGCCCCAGACCATCGACCGCCGCGCCTTCGACGACCTCTCACGCACCCTCGCCGAACTCATCGGACAGGCCGAGCGCGCCGGCGCTGCACTCCGCCAGTCCACCGAGCACGCCGCGGCCCAGCGGGCCGTTGTCCGCGAGGACCTGGCCAAGCAGAAGGGGCACATCGGGCTCATCGCACGACTGCTCCGCGCTGTCGACCAGCGCACCAGGCAGCTCGACGCCGCCGTCGGCGAGCACTTCGCCGGCGTCGAGTCGCGCATCGAGGAACGCCTGCTCGAAGTCCAGCACCGGCTCGGGATCCGCGAGCAGGACCTCGACAGCGCCATCACCCGCGCTGTCAGCGCCGTCGAGAAATCCGTCGGCACGAAGCAGGCCGAGCTTACGAAGAAGGCCGAGTCGCTCAAGTCAGACATCGAAGCCGTCCGCGCCCGCCACGCCGCCACGGCCCAGAAGCAGGTCGACGACGCCGCCAAGGGCCTCGTCTCATCCATCAAGCAGCACGCGGGCGCCATGCTCGCATCGGTCGAACAGGGCGCTGACAAGGCGATGCAGCGTCTCCAGCAGCAACGCGACGCCGCCACCAGCGAGATCGCCAAACAGTCCGACGACTCGGCCGCCGCGCTGGATCAGACCGCGCAGGGCGTGCTCCGCGTGATCGCCGAGCGCGCCTCCGATGGCGAGAGCGCGATCGAGAAACGCGCCGCCCAGGCCGTCGAACGCCTCGAAGCGCTGCTCGCGGGCGCGGAGCGCACCACCACCGAGCGCCTCGCCTCCGTCGACCGTTTCGCCGAGCAGGCCGTCTCCAAGGTCGAGGCCCGCATCGCCGCCAAGGCACAGGATGCCGAGCACCGGGCCACAGCCGCCGCCGAACTCATCAAGGACACCGCCGCATCGTCCATCTCCGAACTCCGCGCGTGCGCGGAGCAGCAGATCGCCGCATCGGAGTCGTCGCTGGGCGAATCGGCCAAGGCCGCGCACCAGGAACTCGACGCCGCCTTCGACGACCGGATGGCCCGCCTCGAGTCCACCATCACCGCCCGCCGCGCCCAGCTCATCGACCAGCTCGACAAGGCCGAGGCCCGGCTCCGCATGATGGAGAAGATCGAGCAGCGCGTCGAGGACAAGGCCGCCCGCATGCTCGATGGGCTCGAACAGCGCGTCCGCGAACGAGCCGATGCCATCTTCAACGACGCCGAGAACCAGATCATCACCCGCATCGACGCGATGCGTTCCGAAGTCGAGACCGCCGAACGCCGGCACCGCGACCTCATCGCGCGCATCTCCGACGAAGCCGACCATCGCATCGAGGCCTACGAGAACCTCTTCGAGGAGGCCCGCGCCACCCTCGGCCTCGATCCCGACGACCCGCAGGCCCAGCCCGCCCACGGCTCCCTGGGCGACCTGCTCAACCGGGCCGGAGAGATGCTCGAGCACCTCCAGCTCGCCACCGCACGCCTCGCCCGCGCTCGCGACGACCGCCGCCGCGAGGACGCTCCGGCCGCGCGCCCCCCCGCCACCGCCGGGCTCTCCCAGCCCCAACGCGATCCCGAGCCCGAAGATCAGCCCGATCCGCTCGTCGACGCCATCGAACGCCTCCGCACCAGCGTGCTCAGCGACCTCGACGCCCTTAGCCGCGCCCTCCACACTCCGGCTCCATCATCCACGCACCCCGCGCGCATCATCGCGCCATCCCACCCCACGCCGAATCGCACCAACGCGCACCCTTGACCCACCATCGAAACCCACCGCCTCGCTGACCAGATCCCCCGACCGGTGCGCACGCGATACCCTCAGCCGATGCCGCCCCGACCGATCGATCACGCTCCCGCCAACCCGACCCGCCCATCGCTCTGGCGCTGGACCGCCCTCGTCGCGATACTCCTGGCCATCCCGGCCGTCGGCTTCTACTGGATCGTCACCACCACGGCCCCCCCAACGCTCTCACAACCAAACAACGACCCCGCTCCGGACCCAACCCCCGCCAGCGCAAACGAAAGCCCCGGCACAACGCCGGGGCTCGTGGAGTGATCGTTTCGATCTCCCCTCACCGTTCTCCTCTCACCGCGTGATGTCCCCGCTCACTGCTCCACGGCCGACTCACCGTGCGTCGTACGGATCAGATCGCTCAGCAGCGCCGCATCGACCGCGTTCACCATCCCATCCGAATTCAGATCCGCCTCGCACGAGTAGCCCTCGAGCTCATAGAACGCGTACAGGTCGCGGGGATCGAGCTCCGAATCCCCATCGATGTCCGCGCCGATCACGAACGGGATCGTCGTGACCGACTGCGACAGGTCCACCCCGCCCGGGCTCTCCACCGCCACCACCATCAGCGTGTGCAGCCCCTTCGAGAGATTGTTCACCGCCACCCGCCAGCGACCCCGGTCCTGCACGATCACCGGCAGCGACTGCCCCGGCGGCGGCACCGGCTCGCCCTCCGGCAGATCCAGGTACGCGTACACCTTGTTGGCCGTGAAGTCCGGGTTCCCCACCGTGATGTTGGCCAGACCCAGATCGCACAGCGTCGTGATCGAGACCGCCTCCATCGGCGGCGGCACGCGATCGACATAGATCACACGCCGGAAGTCCGTGTACAGCGGCGCGCCCCCCTGCTCGTTGTTCGCCGCCGAGCGGTGCCGGAACGCCTTGGCCGAGATGTAGTTCATCCCCTCGGGCAGGTCATCCGTATTGATCGTCTGCACATACAGCCCGTTCGTCCCGCCCGAGTTGTACAGCGGCTCGAACACGGTCGCGAATGTCTCGTGCCCGTAGAACTCCGAGCCCGGGTCATCCTCGTCGATCACACCGTTCCCGTTGAAGTCCACGAACCCCTGGTTGATGACAAACGAGGCGAAATCATCGGTCGACGGATCCAGCGGATCGCCCGCCGCCGTCGTGAGCACCAGGTCGAATGACTCCGCCGAGATCACATCGATCGGCGTGAGCCGGCGCGAATACGACACCACCGAGCCCGGCTCGCCCGGAATCGTCGTGTCGACATTCGTCAGCGCCAGCCCGCCCGCCGGCGTCACCGGTCCGTACGCGACATACCCCTTGTGATGCTCACCCGCCGTCGACGAGGCGTTGCGGGGCACACGGATCGTCACCCCACCACCCGGCCCGACGATCAGCACATCCGCGATGTCATCGAACGGATCGGTGTCCGGGTCCGACGCGTTCCCGGTCAACTCGTGCAGCCGCGTTCCCTGGGGGAACGAGGTGACCACCGTCCGCTGGTCGAACCCCGTGTCGTACCGATCGTTCACCGCCACCAGCAGGTTGCCCTTGCCGTTCGAGGCCCGCTCGAACACCAGCACATCGCTGATGTCGGCGTTCCGCACGAAGAACTGGCCCCGCGCGTGCGAATTGCGGATCTGCACCAGCCGCGTGATCGTGTCGTCCGGCGTCACCCGGTCGATGTCGATCCCCAGCGCCAACGGCTGCCCCTCCCGGGGCCAGAACCCGCGCGACTGGAACCGATCGATCATCTCGCGGGAATTGTGGTAGACGATCGCCGGCCCGGTCCGCAGCAGCACATACGCGTGCTGCGTGAACCCCAGCGACCGCCCCGTCGGCATCGCGGGCGCCGAGCCGCCGTTCCCGTTGGACCCATTGTCATGCGAGGTGACATGGTTCACCCCCAGCGTGCCGTTGTTGAACCCGTCGTCCTGGCTGTCCAGGTGCGCCGATAGCACATTCTGCCACGACCCGAACCCGCCCGAGTCGTACAGCGTCCGCAGCTGCCCGGCCCCGTTCAGGTCCAGCGCATCACGCGCCGCGAACGCATCCTTGCGGATGTAGTTGTTGAGGATGAAGTCGTTCCCCGCCACCGCCTCGCCGAACGAGAACGGGCTCACACGCTGCCCATCGGGCCCGATGCGACCCTCGTGCACCGCCGCATCCCAGAAGTTGTTCCAGAAGCAGTTCGGGATGTGTTTCACCGCGTCCAGACGGAATCCATCGACGCCGAACTCCTCCATCAGCCACCGCGACTGCCGCATCAGCAGCCCCGTCGCATCCTCGGCGACCGGATCACCCTGCAGCGGCGACTCCGTGTTGAACGGATGCAGCTGAAACACCCGACCGGAGAACGGCTCCACCACCGTCCGCGCCGGCAGGTCCAGATCCGGATACAGCCGCCGGTTGTTCGGATCCGGGGTGTTGTGGACCGTCCCCGCCGGCAGGTTCTCCGGATTCGACGCATCGACCGGATGCCGGATGAAGAAGTGCCGCCACGCCCCGTCCGAGCAGTTGTACCCCGGGCCCGACAGATCGATGTCGATCAACCCAACCAGGTCCCCCTTGAACAGGTCGTAGTTCGGCCCGCCCGGGTTCTCTGACTGCTTCGAGCCATCATTGAAATCCCCCCAGTCCGAACCCGCGAACTTCGGGCCCGGCGGGTTCATCCAGAACCCCGGATACCCGCCGGCCGCGATGAACCCCGCGCTCCCGTTCCGCCCCGAGCAATGGTTCGCGATCAGATCCAGGAACACCCGGGCGTTCGCCCGATGGAACTGCTCCATCACCGACCGGAACCCCTGCTCAGTCCCGTAGATCGTCGGGTTCGAAGGCGTGCCCAGGCTGAACTTGTTGAACTCGTCGTACCCCGGCGACGATGGATCGGCCGCGACTCGGTTGGGCGGGAACCACACCGCCCCGTACCCCGCCATGAAGAAGTCCGGCATCTTCCGCTCGACATTCGGATACCCGGTCTCGAACCACTGCAAGATCGCCGGCCCAGGCGCCGAGTCCGTCGCCGCGTCCGCGACCACTCCCGTGAGCGCCGACCCCGCCAGCGCCAGGAGCAGGGCCGCAATGGGCGCTCCGCCCCGGAGCTCAACGGCAAGCAATGGACTGATCCGGGCGTGGCGGCGGGTCTGCATGTCGATGCTCCAAAGGGTGGCGCGGCTCTGCGATCCGCGGTGTTGATTGCACAACCATCGCAAGGATCCGATCGGCCCGCAGCGCACAATCATCAGGTACTCTCGCTCGATGATGCCTCGATATCTCCGTTCGGTAAAGCGGTTTACCGACAAGAACGAACCGGTTCCGGTTATTGGGCCGAACGCCCCATCTCTTCACCCCCCCAGATACCGAACACACCTCACCCCCAAGGCAAGTCCACCGGGCTCGCCGTCACACAGCATGCCCCTCAAGCACTCACCCGCTCCAATGCCTCGCGCAGCGATCCCAGCGATCGCCGATGCCGCCCCATCCCCGACCACACATCTCCAACCTGCCCGACCCGCCGGTGGATGTTCTCAATCGTGTAGCTCCGCGCCTCCAGCGACGCCTCGGACAGCTCCTCCCACCGGATCGGCGCTGCGATCGGCGCGCCGGCCCTCGCCCGCACCGCGTACGGCGCCACCGCCGTCTGCCCGTACGCGTTCCGCCCCGTATCCAGAAACAGCCGCCCCCCGCGCTGGTCCTTCCGCATCGCCGTCGTCACTTCTTCCGGATGCCGCTGGGCCAGCAACTCCCCCAACGCCCGCGCCCACCCGCGGACCTCATCGAACCCCGCCTCCGCCCGGAGCGGGATCACCACGTGCACGCCGCGCGATCCCGTCAGCTTGACGAACGACACCACCCCCATCTCATCCAGCAACCCACCCAGCCGCCGAGCCGCCGTGCGGACCTGCTCGAACCCCCCGCCATCCGCCGGATCCAGGTCGATGATGGCCTGGTCCGGCCGCTCCAGCGATCCCTCACGGCTCAGCCACACGCTCGGCGCGATGCACGCCTGCTGCGCGAGGTACGCCAGCGTCGCCCGCTTGTTCGCCGCCACCTGCCGCTGCGATTCCCCATCCTTGCCCGTCCGCACCTGCACCCCATCGACCCACTCCGGGAAGTGCCCCGGCAACCGCTTCTCGTAGAACCCCTCCGCCTCGATCCCATCAGGAAACCGGTGCATCGTCACCGGCCGCCCCCGCACATGCCCGAGCATGCACCCCGCGATCCGCTCGTAGTAATCGATCAGATCCCCTTTCGTGATGCCACGATCCGGGAACAGCACCTTGTCCTCGTTCGAGGCCTCGAACGAATCAGCGCCGTATCGCCGGACGCTCATCGCTCATCCTCCGCCCGCTCCCGCACGACATCCTCCGGCGACTTGTCATCCCGCAATCCAATGAACCGCGGGTGCCGGAGCATCCCGTCATCGGTCCACTCGGTGAAACCGACCTCGCAGACATACTCCGGCGTGACCCAGCGCACACCCTTGCCCCCGGCGCCATCCGGCGGGTCCTCAACAGGCGCGGTCTTCCGCTCGATCCGACGCAGCTTGCCCGCGAACGACTCGAGGAATGCATCGTCGTACCCCGTCCCCACGCGTCCGGCGTACCGCAGCCCGCCATCCTCGTGGTACCCGATGATCAGCGCGCCGAATCCGACCCGCTCGCCCTCCGGCTCCGTGTATCCGACGACCACGAACTCCTGCCGATGCCCGCACTTGAACTTGAGCCAGTCTCGCGAGCGCCCGTGCGCATACGCCGCGTCGGCCCTCTTGGCGATCACACCCTCCCACCCCTTGCCGCACGCCTCCCGGAAGTAGGGCTCGCCATCCTCGTTCCGATGCGGCGTCCGGCGGATCGGCTCGTCCACGCCCGGCAACCGGGCGAGCACCGACTTCCGATCCCGCTGCCCCACTCCCGTCAGATCACGCCCATCCGCGTGCAGCAGATCAAACAGGTACAGGAACACCTTCACCCCGGCATCGAGCGCCTCCTCGCGATCCGTGATCCCCAGCCGTCCCTGCAGCCGCGAGAAGCTCGTCACATCGCCATCGAACGCCACGATCTCACCATCCGCAATGAACCGATCGAGCCCGATCTGACCCGCCGCCTCGTGCAGTTCCGGATAGGTCTCGTTCAGATCCTTCCGGTTGCGCGACACGATCCGCACGCCATCGCCCTCCCGGAAAACCAGGCACCGTTCCCCATCCAGCTTCCGCTCGAAGATCCAATCCGGATCCGAGAACCGATCGTGCGTCAGCGTCGCCAGCATCGGCTCGCTCCACCGCGGCTGCTCCGCCTCCCGCATCGCCGACCGCGCCGCATCGCTCAGGTGCTCGAACAACTCACCCATCGCCCGAGCCTCCCTTCCCGTCCCGCTCGCCCTCGCCCTCTCCCGACTCCTTTCGCCGAACATCCTCGACGGTCCTGCCGCTCAGCACGCTCTCCCGCTCGGTCGAGACCGGATCACGCCGCGCATCGGCCGCATCATCTTTCATCTTGATCAGCAGCCAGTTCTCATCCTTCCCGCCGACCTTCGAGTGCACCAGCGCGTACCCGCCGCGGATCTTCTTGCCCTCGAGCCAGACCTCCAGCCCACCCTCCTCCAGTGCGCGCTCCATCGGCACCGCATTTCCATCCTCATCTTCCTTGATGTTCTTGTACGCCCCCGCATCCCACACGATCACGCTCCCCGCGCCGTACTCACCCTCCGCGATCACGCCCTCGAAATCGGCGTAGTCCAGCGGGTGCGCCTCCACCCTCACCGCCAGCCGCTTCTCCCGCGGATCGGTCGAGGGTCCCTTCGGCACCGCCCAACTCTCCAGCACCCCGTCGATCTCCAGCCGAAAGTCATAGTGCAACCGGCTCGCATCGTGCTCCTGCACCACAAAGATCGGATTCCGATCCCGCTTCAGCCGCGGCCCATCACCCTCCCCCGTCGGCTCCGAGGTCCGACGAAAGTCACGCCTGCTCTCGTACTTGTCCAGCTTCGACCGGCCCATCCCATGGCGCTCCATGCGCGGAACCACGAGCATCCCCGTCCGCCCCCCAATCGCCCCTCCTCCGATTGCCACATGCAGCAAACCACCCACCCCCGGTCATCTCAATCCACAGCCCCCGACCCCCAATCCCCTCCATCCGCAACCAACCGACCCTACGCCCCGACCCCACCAAGCTCAACACCATCTCCCCAATCGCCTCCTCCCCCGCCCCGCCTCCCTCCCCCTCCCACCGAATCCGCGATATACTCCCCCAAGCCACTCCAGGGCCCCCAAGCCCCGCGAGCAAGGCCCGACCGCGGGTGTAGTTCAGCGGTAGAACGTCAGCTTCCCAAGCTGAATGTCGCCGGTTCGATTCCGGTCACCCGCTTTGGAATGAAGCGAGCCGTCCCAGCCGGGACGGCTCGCTCGCGTTTGTAGTACCGCGGCCGCGGCGATCAGTGCCGGCGGCGGGCGGCCGCGAGGCCCGCGAGGTCGAGCAGAGCGGCGGTGCCGGGTGCTGGGATGACCGCGATCGAAGCGGTCGGGTTGGCATCGCCGTTTTGGTCGAAGACGAGTCCACCGGGCAGGAACAGGGTGCCGAGGTGATCGCCTGATCGAAGTAGACAATGTGATTGTTGCTGTCGTTCAGATCGTTGATGCCGATCGGCGTGAGTTCGACCGGGTTCCCGAAAGCATCGATGCCGCTGAGAATGTACTGGCTCCATTCCTGCTCGGTCACTTCGTTGCCGTCGGTCCCCACGATGCCACCCGCCCAGACCGCACGCAACAACCAGCTCGCTGCCCCCAATTGCATCCACGATGGTCGGATCAACCGTCTCGTCGTAGTCAAGTGTTCGGCCATCGGCCAGAGAGGGATCGCGCCGATCGGTGATGCGCTTCGAAACAGGTTCACACCTCCAACGCTCGCCGCAACGCGTGACACTCACCCGACGGGGTTCGCCATACTTGCAACTCGATAGCACTTGTCGGTGCGGGTACTTCCCTGAGTCCACCGCGTGCGAACCCCCATCGGCCGGCCGCAGATCCCAGCGCATCTCTTCCGGGCTTGGCTCCGATCGCCCCCCGCCCCCGACCCAAGACCGCCATCTCGAGCGAAGGATGGTCCATCGCGCAGGGCACATGTTCCGACGAACGACCGCTCGCAAGCGCTCGCCGCCCCGCGCCCGTCCGGCTTGGATCGCACCGTTGTCGCTACCCTGTCTCCCATGCCAATCGGTGGCTGCGGTGCGAGTCGTTGGGACCGTCCGGCCGCGCATCGAACCGATCGGCCATGCGGGGCAAGAACATGGACATTCGAAACAAGCGGCGTGTTGCGCTCAGTTCATTGGGTTCGCGACGCGATCGGAGCCGGACGGGTGCGTCTCGGCTCGTGAGGCGTGCCCTTCCTTGGACGCTCATCGGTCTCACTCTCGCATCGGCCGGAGGCTGCGGCGAGGCGACCGAACCCGTTGAGCAGATCCGCCCGATTCGTGCGGTGAGGCTGGGCGATGTGTCCGCCTTCCGCGGGAGAGAGTTCCCGGGGCGAGCGGAGGCGGTCCAGTTCGCCGATCTCTCCTTCCGGGTCGGCGGGACGCTGCAGGAACTGCCGGTGCGCCTTGGCGAGCAGGTGGAAGCCGGCGAGGTGGTCGCGCAATTGGATCCGCGCGACTTCGAGGTCCGTGTGCGTGCCGCGGAGGCCGCCCTGGCGCGTGCGAAGGCCGATCTGGCCCGAGCCGAAGCGGAACTGGAGCGGGCTTCGGATGCGTTCGATCGCGGCGGCCTGAACGAGATCGAGATGATCCGGGTTCGCGAGGCGCGGAATGTCGCCATCGCCACCGTCGATTCGATCGAAGCCGACCTGCAATCGACGCGTGACAACCTGGCGGACACGACGCTGCGGGCCCCGTTCGGCGGCGAGATTTCGGTGCGATACATCGAGAACTTCCAGGATGTGCAGCCACGCGAGCCGGTGATCCGGATGGTCGACGACTCGCGGATCCGCTTCACGGTCTTCGTGCCGGAGCAGTTCATGGCCCAGTTGATCTATGTCGAAGAGATCCGTTGCGAGTTCGACTCCTTCCCGGGCCATGAACTCATCGCCGATGTGGATGAGGTCGGGCGAGAAGCCGACCAGATCACGCGGACCTTCCCGATCACGCTTGTCATGGACCCGCCGGAGAGAGTTCGCATCCTCTCGGGCATGACCGGCCGCGCCTGGGTCTCACAAATCCGGCAGCCGGAACAACTGGCGGAGGTATTCGATCTCCCGCCGAGCGCGGTGGTCGCCAGCGCCGAAGGGGTCCAATCCGTCTGGGTGTTCGATGAATCGCGAGGCGTGGTGACCAGCCGGGCGGTGCAGGTCGAGCAGATCTCACCGGATGGGCTCCGAGTGAGCGGGCTCAGGCGAGGGGAGATCGTGGCAACCGCCGGCGCCGCATTCCTGCGCGAAGGACAGAGCGTCACCCTGCTGGGAGGAACCGCCGCGTCAAGCCTGATGCCAAACGGGGGAACCGTCGAATGAGGATCATCGGCAAGGTGTTCGAGCGTTCGGTCGTCACGGTCTTCGCGACGGCGGTCGTGATGGCGGCGGGGGTGCTGTCGTATTTCCAACTGGGGCAACTGGAGGATCCCGAGTTCACCGTGAAAGTCGCGATGGTCGCGACGCCCTATCCCGGAGCCACGCCCGAGGAGGTCGAGCTCGAGGTCACCGATGTGATCGAACAGGCGGTCCAGGAGATCGCCGTTCTCAAGGAAGTCGAGTCCTATTCCAGCGCCGGGCTGTCGCAGGTCAAGGTCGTGATCAAGGCCGAGGTCCGTTCGCACGAGCTCCCCCAGGTCTGGGACGAACTCCGCAAGCGGATCAGCGATGCGGCACGCCAGCTGCCGCCGGGTGCCGGGGAGCCGATCGTGCTCGACGATTTCGGCGATGTGTTCGGATTCCTCTTCGCGTTGCAGTCCGACGGTTTCTCGCACGAGGAACTCGAGCGCTACGCCGATGACATCAAGGCGCAGCTCGCCGTGGTCCCCGGCGTCGCGAAGATCGAGCTCTGGGGCGTCCAGAGACAGTGCGTCTACCTCGATGTCTCCGAGGCCCGCCTGTCGCAGCTCGGTCTCTCACTGCTGGATGTTCAGAGCACGCTCGCGCAGCAGAACACGGTCGTCGAGGCCGGGGGCATGGATCTGCAGGGCACCCGGATGCGCTTCGAGGTGACCGGCGACTTCGCCACGCCCGAAGCGATCAGCGAACTCGTGATCCGCGGCAGGAGCATGACCGAACAGGGCGAGGGCAGGCTCATCCAGATCCGTGATGTGGCGACGGTCGAGCGTGGCATCCTCACCCCCACGCAGGCGGAGATGCGGTTCAACAGGAAGCCCTCGATCGGCATCGCCGTGTCCAACGCGTCCGGCGTGAACATCGTCACGCTCGGCCAGGCCATCGATCGGAGGCTCGAACAGATCCGCGCCGGCCTCCCCATCGGTGTGGAGATCGAGCGGATCTCCTGGCAGTCCGACCAGGTCAGCGGCGCGATCGACGACTTCATGGTCAGCCTCGCGCTGGCGATCGGGATCGTGCTCGTGGTGCTCTGGCTGGCGATGGGTTTCCTCCCTTCGCTGGTGGTCGGCCTGACCGGGCTCCTGATGGTCATCATCGCCACCTTCCTGGTGATGAACCTCATCGGCGAAGACCTGCACCGCATGTCGCTGGGGGCCCTCATCGTCGCGATGGGCATGATGGTCGACAACGCGATCGTCGTCGCCGACGGCGTGCTCATCCGCATCCAGAAGGGCATGAAGCGGATCCCCGCGGCCATCGAAGCGGCGTCCCAACCCTCCATCCCGCTCCTGGGCGCAACGGTCGTCGCCGTCATGGCGTTCTATCCAATCGCCGCGTCCACGGAGAGCGCGGGAGAGTATTGCCAGGCCCTCTTCTCGATCGCCGGCGTCGCGCTGCTGATCTCCTGGCTGCTCGCCATCACCGTCTCGCCGCTCATGTGCGTCGCGATGCTCCCCAAACCCAAGGGCGGCCAGAAAGACCCCTACGGCAGCCCGATGTTCGTCCTCTTCCGGAAGATCCTCGAGATCTCGCTCCGCGTCCGCACGCTCGTGCTGCTGGTGTTCGTGGCCGGCCTCGCGGCCAGCGTCGTCGGCTTCCGGCATGTCGACCAGATGTTCTTCCCCGCGGCCGATCGACCGCAGTTCATGGTCGACCTGTGGATGCCCGAGGGCACCCGCATCGAGACAACATCCAACACGCTCCGTCTCCTCGAAGACTATGTCTCGGACATCGAAGGCGTCTCGGCCGTCAGCGCCTTCATCGGGCGAGGCCCGCCCCGGTTCTATCTCCCCGTCGAGCCGGAATCGCCCAACTCCTCGTACGCGCAGCTCATCGTGAACACCGTCGATGGGCGGACCGTCGACAGGGTGCTACCGGTCCTGCAGCGGTGGGCCGATGAGAACGTGCCCGAAGCGGTTGTCATCACGCGCCGGTACGGGCTCGGCCCGTTCCGGTCGTGGCCCATCGAGGCCCGCATCAGCGGGCCGGCCTTCGCGGATCTCACGGTGCTCCGCGCCCTCGGCGAGCAAGTCGAAGCGATCCTCGCCGAGAGCCCGCACGCCATGGTCACCCGGACGAACTGGCGGAGCAAGACTCCCCTGATCATCGCCGACTACGACCAGGCCAACGCGCGATGGACCGCCATCTCCCGCGGTGATGTCGCCTCGGCCCTCAGACGCTCCCACGACGGATCCATCGTGGGACTCTTCCGCGAGGATGACAAGCTCCTCCCGATTGTCATGCGAAGCTCCGAAAGGGATCGCGAGCAGGTGGCGAGGAACCTGGATGTCCTCCAGATCAGGCCGCTGCTCTCAGGCAACTCGGTGCCGCTGTCCCAGGTGACATCCAGCGTGGATCCCGAGTGGCGAGATCCGTTCATCTTCCG
This sequence comes from Phycisphaerales bacterium, assembly GCA_052168315.1. GTDB lineage: Bacteria > Planctomycetota > Phycisphaerae > Phycisphaerales > UBA1924 > JBQLZO01. The sequence goes on from JBQLZO010000050.1 coordinate 71,920, forward strand.
GTTCAACCGGGCCCGGACCATCGCCGCACAGGGCGTGCCCCTCGGACTCGCGACGGACTATCAAAACGATGTGCGCCCGAAGATCGATGCCCTCGAGCTCCCGCCGGGCTACAGACTCCTCTGGGATGGCGAGTACCGCTCGTCGAGCGAGGCAAAGGCCTCGCTCGTGCCCGGCGTGGTCCCGGCGTTCATCATTATGGCGCTCGTCATCGTCGGCCTCTTCAACAACTATCGACAGCCGCTGATCATCCTGTGCGTGGTGCCGTTTGCGCTGATCGGCGTGGTCGTCGGCCTGCTGGTGACGGGCCAGCCGTTCGGATTCGTCGCGCTGCTGGGCGCGATGTCACTCGCTGGCATGATGGTCAAGAACGCCATCGTGCTCCTCGACGAGGTCAACGCGTTGAAGAAAGATGGCCAGAGCGAGTACGATGCGCTGGTCAACGCCGCCGTCGCCCGCCTCCGCCCCGTTCTCCTCGCCGCGGGCACCACGGTCCTGGGCGTGATCCCGCTGCTGGGCGATGTATTCTGGGTGTCCCTGGCCGTGGTGATCATGTTCGGCCTCGCCATCGGGTCCGCCCTCACGATGATCCTCGTCCCGGTGCTCTACGCGATGTTCTACCGCGTGCGCAAGGGGAGCCCTGCGCCCCCGAAGGCGGCCGGCACCGGCTTGGCGGACGGGCCCGCATGACCAGCGCCGAGCCATCCCAGCCGACACCCGACGGGGCAGCTCCAGCACCCGAGCCACCACCGGCGCCGCCGCACACAACCCACGAACTCCTCGAGTTCCTGTATCGGCTCGGACAGGCCTACCTCGCCTGCGGCGAACAGACCGCGCAGGTGGAACTGCAGCTGCGGCGCGTGGCGGCGGCATACGGCGCACGCCGCGCACGCGTGGTCGCCCTCCCCACCGCGATCTTCATCAGCCTGCACGAAGGCAACGAAGACAAGGTGACCATCGCCGAGGGCCCTCTCGGCGGGCTGCGGCTCGATCAGATGGCAGAGGTCTACAACCTCGGGGCCGAGATGCAGTCCGGCAAGCTGCCCATCAAGGACGCCGCGATTCGGCTCACCGCCATCATGCGCCGCAAACCCCGGTTCGGACCATGGGGGGCCCTCGTCGGGCACATCGTGCTCTCAGCGGGCGTCGCCCTCGTGCTCAATCCGGAATTGATGAGCACGCTTGTCGCCGCCGCGCTGGGCGCGATCGTCGGCCTCATCAAGCTGCTGATGCCCGGCAAGCCGCTCTTCTCCGTGCCGCTGCCGGTCATCGCTGCCTCGCTGGTCTCGGCCGTGGTCTTCATCGCGATCCGCTACGGGCTTCTGGTCGATCCCCTTCATGTCCTCATACCGCCGCTCGTGACATTCCTGCCCGGTGGAATGCTCACCTTCGGAATGATCGAGCTGGCATACGGAGACATGGTCAGCGGCTCGGCACGCCTGGTCACCGGGTTCGTGCAGCTGTTCCTCCTCGCCTTCGGGCTCGCCGCGGGTGCGCTGGTCGTCGGATTCAGCCTCGACTCGGCGCCGGAGGTCATCGTGGAAGTCTCGACGAACCCATGGGTCCCGTGGATCGGCGCGCTGGTGTTCGGTGTGGGCGTGTTCCTGCACTTCTCCGCGCCCAGGAACGCGCTGCCGTGGATGCTCCTGGTGCTGGTGCTGGCGTTCGGCGCCCAGCGGCTGTCGGCGATACTGATCGGGGAGCAGTTCAGCCAGTTCAGCGGTTTCTTTGGCACGCTCGTCGCCACGCCCCTTGGCTATCTCATCCAACTGAGATTCAAGGGCCCCCCGCCGATGGTGACCTTCCTGCCGAGCTTCTGGCTGCTCGTTCCCGGAGCCCTCGGGCTCCTGAGCGTGAAGCAGATGCTCAGCGACACCACGACGGGCATGGAAGGCCTTGTCTCAACCATCTTCGTCTTCGCTTCCATCGCGATCGGCACGCTTCTCGGCGCCTCGCTGTACAAGTTCCTCACCGAACGGTTCGGGTCATGGCGACTGCAGGCCGGGCGGGCCAGCCGCCCCGCGCGGGCTGCGAGGAAGAAATAGCGGCGGACACACACATGCGCCGGGTGCCCGGGCCGCACCGACAAGTCGATCCGGGCGTCGCACTCCCCCACTCCTTCAAGCGCACGCCCGCCGGGCAGCCTCAAGACTCCAGCGATGCGATGGCCACCGCGAACCGGCAGCCGTCGTGGTACTCGGGAAGATTCACAAACTCGTTCACCGTGTGGATCTCGTGCTGTCCGGCTCCGATGGTCACCGTGGGCACACCCCGTGCGTTGAGCCAGTTGGCATCCAGCCCGCCGTTGGAGAAGACCGTTGTGGGCGTGAGCCCGATGCTCTGGGCCGCTCGCTTCGCGTGCGCGACAACGGCGGCATCGTCGGGGATGTTGAAGGCGGGGTAGTTGGCGCGGCCGTGGAATTCGAGCCGCGCGGTCTGTCCGGCGGTGTCCTTAACCTGCTCGACGGCGCTCTTGAGCGCGGCGTGGTACGCGTTGGTGATGGCGTTCGCGAACTTGGTGTCGGGGCTGCGGGTTTCGCCTTTGAGGTAGACGAAGTCGGTGACGACATTGGTAGCGTCGCCGGCGGCGGCGTTGTTCTTGCCGGCGAAGATGCCGACATTGCTGGTCCCGTGGCCCTCGGGCTTGGTGACCTTACCGAACCAGCCGTCGCGGTGCGCCTCGGCAATGGCGATGGACGCGACGAGCGTGGAGGAGATGCCCTTCTCCGGCGCGACGCCGGCGTGGGCGGCCTGGCCGTGGATCGTGGCTTCCCATGCTTCGGCGCCGACGGCGCCGGTGATGAGTTCGGCCGGGACCTTCCCATCGACATTGAAGCACATCGTCGCGCCGAGGAAGTACTCGGCTTCGATCTGCTGCGAGCCCTGCAGGCCGCACTCTTCACGGACCGTAAACAGCAGGGTGATGGGCGGGTGCGGGATGTTGTTCTTGATGAGTGTTTCGGCAAGCGTGACAAGGAGCGCACACCCGGTGCGGTTGTCGCCGCCGAGTCCCGTGGAACCATCGGTCACGATCCGGTCACCCTTGAGAATCGGCTTGGCGCCGGCGCAGATGGGCACGGTGTCGAGATGGGTCGAAAAGGCGATCCGCGGGGCGTCGCGCGTGCCGGCGATGTCCACAAAGAGGTTGCCCGTCTGCGTGGGATCGGCGATGCGCTGGTTGGCGGTGTCGAAGCGGATGGCCGACTCGGGCACCCCCAGGGCCCTGAGATCGGCGATGATCGCCTCGGCGATGGCCTTCTCATTGCCGCTGGTTCCATCGATGGCGAGGTATCGCATCAGCCTGTCGTCTGCGGACTTGGTATCGAGGGAGACATTCTTGCTGGACATGGCTGGTACCTTCCGAATTGGTGCCCGGAGCGTCGAAGTTCCACACGGGCTCAGATGCCCCAGGGCAGACCGAGCAGCTGCCAGACAACGAACAGGCCCGTCCAGAGCACGAGCAGCACCGCCACATAGGGCAGCATGAGCGCGACCACGGTGCCGACACCCGCGTTCTTGTCGTACTTCTGACAGAACACCACAACGAGTGCGAAGTACGCGTTCAGAGGCGTGATCATGTTGATCGGAGAGTCCGCCACGCGATACGCGGCCAGCACGGCCTCGGGATCCACACCCAGGCGCATCAGCAGCGGCACGAAGATCGGCGCGAAGATCGCCCACTTCGCGATCGCGCCGGTGATCAGGAAATCGAGCAGCACGACCACCACGATGAAGCCCAGCAGCAGCCACAGAGCGCCGATGTCCACGCCCGTGAGCATATTGGACAGAGAAACCGCGAGGATCGTGGCCATGTTCGAGTAATTGAAGAACGCGATGAACTGCGCGATGATGAACAGCAGGAAGATCAGACTTCCCAGAGTCGACACGGCCTTCTCCATCGCCTTGATGGCGGCGGCGAAGTTCTTCATCGTGCCGGCGCCAAGCCCATAGGCGAAGCCGCAGACGAAGAAGATCGCCGCGATGAACGCGATGAGACCGTTCATGAACGGCGTGTTCCCGATGAGCGCGCCGGATTCAGGATCCCGCAGCGGAGCACCCGACGGCAGCGCGAGCAGCGCGAAGAACGCGATGACCCCCAGCAGCCCGATTCCGGCGAACTTCAGTCCTCGCCACTCTTCCTTGCTCAGCGTGGCACCGCCCTCGTCCGGGACCTGGCCCCGGAACTCTCCCAGACGCGGCTCGATCACCCGCTCGGTGATGAACGCGATCACGACGGTGAGGAACAGCACGGACACGATCGAGAACCAGAAGTTCGACGCCAGGCCGATCGAGGTGTCCGGATCAACGAGGTGGATCGCGTCGTTCGTGAACTCGACCAGCACCGCGTCGAGCGGCTTGATGAGCATGTTGACAGTGAACGCGCCCGCGACGGCCGCGAAGCCCGCGGCCAGCCCGGCCAGCGGGTGCCGCCCGACACTCAGGAACGCCGCGCCGGCCAGCGGGATCAGCACGAGGTACCCCGCGTCCGCGGCGATGCTGGAGAGGATCCCGACAAAGACCATGATGTAAACCAGCAGCTTCGGCGGCGCCACCACCACCAGCTTGCGGATCAGCGCCTTGATCAGCCCGGACTCCTCGGCCACGCCCACGCCCAGCATCGCGACAATGATCAGCCCCACCGCAGTGAACGCCATGAAGTTCGGGATCAGCGAGGTATACATGAAGCGGAGCCCCTCAACCGTGAGCAGGCTTCGCGCGGTGGTGGTGCGGGTCTCGATCGTGACATCCTGCTCATCGATCGCATCGAGCCCGACGGCGTCGGGCGTGGCGTAGTGCATCGGGTCGGCGACCACCGTGATGTCGGCCGGCCGCGACTCGGGCACCATCACCTCGTAGGACACCGAGGCGCCCGCCATGTGCAGGACCTGCGAGAGCCCGATCACCAGCGCGAGCAGCAGCAAGAAGATGACAGCCGGGTGCGGCACCTTGTTGCCCACGCGCTCGACCACATCGAGGAACTTCTGCATGCCGCCCTTGGCTTCGGCGGCGGCCTGGGTTTGCTTGCTCATGGCGTCGTGCTCACTTCGGTTGACTCGGAGCCGGACACACCGGTCTGAGGCGATTCGGCGGGGCTGGGCTCGGCGGGGTTCTGGTCGATCAGGATCGGGGCGATGAGCGCCGACTCCTCGCCGGACGCGTCGATGGTCAGCGGGCTCAGCGGCATGACCAAGGGCACCAGGAAGACGCAGACGATCATCGTGATCGCCGCGAAGGGGCCGCCGATTCGGACGAAGTCGGAGAACTTGTAATTGCCCGGGGTCACCACGAGCGTATTGACGGGCGAGGACACCGGCGTGACGAAGGCGGTGGACGCTGCCAGGGCCACGATCATCGCGAACGGGTAGGGCGAGACGCCCATCTCGCGGGCGACGGCGATGGCCACCGGAGCGAGGAGCACCGCCGTCGCGGTGTTGGACATGAACATGCTCAGGATCGCGGTCAGCGCGAACAGCAGCGCCAGCACGACATGGTGCCCCGCGCCCTCGGTGACCGCGGCGAGCGCGCCCGCCGCCAGCTCCACGCCTCCCGTGCGCTGCAGCGCGAGCGAGAAGGGCAGCATGCCCACGATGAGCACGATCGTCTTCCAGTTGATGGACCGGTAGGAGGCGTTCATCCCGATGCAGCCGGTCGCGCCCATAATGATGCAACCGATGAGGGCCGCCTGGACATTGGGCACGACACCGGTGACCATCAGCAGCACAACCACGCCGAGCGCGAAGAGCGCCTGCGGGTGCTTGCCCGGCGCGGGGAGGACCTCGTTGAATTCGGTCGGCATCCGCATGAGGATCACGCCGGTGTCATCGGCCCTCACACGCTCGATCTGCTTCCACGCCCCGACCACAAGCAGGGTGTCGCCGACGCGGAGCTCGGTGCCCAGCAGCTCCTTGCCCATCGCCCGGTCGCCGCGCTGGATCCCGAGAACCGTGAGCCCGGTGCGCGTGCGGAAGCCTGAATCGACGAGCGTTCTCCCGATCAGCTTGGACTCGGCCGGGACGATGACCTCGCCCATGCCGATTTCCTGCGAGCGGTCGCTGAAGTACTCGCCCACCATCGGGAGCGCTTCGAGCCCGAATCTCTCGCGCACGCTCTCCACGCTCGGACATCTGACGAGCAGATCGATGAGCAGGATGTCATCGGCCTCGAGGACGGTCTGCCGCGTGGGCTGGATGATGGCCCGCCCGAATCGGCGGGCGCGGTCGATGGCCAGGATGTTGACGCCGGCCGAGCCGCGGAGGTCCAGCTCCGAGAGCGCCTTCCCGACGAGCTCCGATCCGGGCGGGATCCGGAGCCGGTGCTCCCGATCGGCGAGGTTGTACTCATCGATCCAGCGCTTGAGGCTCGGCGCGGTCGTTGCGTCGGAGGCGCTCGAGTCCTTCTTGGCGCCGGGCAGCCACCCGCGGACCAGGAGCATGTAGACAATCGCGAGGATGAGCACCGGAACGCCGAACGGCGTGATGGCGAAGAAGCCGAATCCCTCGAAGCCCTGGCGCTGGAGTTCGCTGGAGATTACCAGATTGGGCGCCGTCGCGACAAGCGTGATCATGCCGCTGATCAGCGCCGCCATGCTCAGGGGCATCATCAGCTGCCCCGGCGCCGATCCGGTCGAATACGCAACGCGCAGCGCGATCGGGATGAAGATCGCCGTCACGGCGGTCGAACTCATCAGGGAGCCCATCGCGCAGACGCTGATCATGAGCATCACGATCAGCCGCACCTCGCTCCCGCCCGTCTTCTTGATGATGATGTCCCCGACCATCCGGGCCACGCCCGTGCGGACCAGGCCCTCACCGATCACGAACAGCGCCGCGATCAGCACGATGTTCGAATCCGCGAAGCCAGCCAGAGACTCGCCCATGCTGATCACGCCCGTGAACGGCAGCAGCGTCATCATCAGCAGCGCAACCATGTCCATCCGCGGCTTGTTGATCGCGAACATGACAATCGCAGCCAACAGCAGACTCAGCACAATCGCGAGTTCGGTTGTCATGGGTGCTTCAAGGTCTTCTGGAAAGGCGCCTGTCGGTCCAAACGGCAACGCGTCGGGGCCCGCCCCAGCAAGGTACCGAGTGCCGGGCGACCGCGCACCAGCAAGGCACCGGGCCCCCGCCACAAGTCCACAGCCCCGGGCGCCCTGTCAGTCTCACTGTGTGAACTTCAGGTTTGATCTGCCGCATACTTGCCGTTCCGCCCCGAAGGGAGGATAAACACCCGAACCTCAATAGGTACATGTATGTGCAAGCGGTGGGGAGAGCCGGGGCGGGGACAGTGGGGGCAGAGGGCAAGGACCCGGTCTGCAAGAGCGGCCGGGTTCCCTGGTGCACGCCGCGCACTCCTTGACGCCCCCCCCCTTCCCCGTCATTCTTGCCTTTCACCGGGATCGGAAACGGTTCGTTTCTGCAACCGTTGTGCGACAGCGAGAAACCGCCATGCCTTCGGATACCGACCCGCCCGGATCGTCCGCCCCCGATCGCGCTCCTTTCACAATCCACATGCGAATCGGAAGCCTGGACGATCTGTTCCAGCCCTTCGATCCCGCGCCGATGCACCAGCGGGCGCTCTCCGCCGAAGTCGATGCATATGTGCTCGACCGCATCGACCTCAGCCCCCCCTCCGATCACATCGCCCTCAGGGTCCTCCTTCCCGCCAGCGAGTCCGCCTGCTGCGATGCCGTCCAGTCGGCCTTCCGCGACCACTTCGCCCGCGGAGCCATCCGGCTCCAGAGAGCCCTGCAGAAGCACTTCGCCACTGGCCGACGGACGCTCGCCGGCGCTGTGATCCTCGCGCTGGTGCTGATCCTGCTCAGCCAGACCGTCGCGGGACTTTCCGACATCCGCATCATCCAGACAATCGCCAACGGCATCGCCATCGTCGTCTGGGTCACCCTCTGGCGACCGCTCGAATTCCTGCTCTACGACTGGCGGGGCATGGACCGCCAGTTCAAGACCTACCGCAGACTCGCCAAGGCCGATGTGCGATGCGTCACCGAAACATGAGACGACAGGCCACACCCGTGCTCCCTGTGAGCCCTCCGTCGCAGAGGCCGCCGCCGTGGCAAGGAGAAGCGAGATGATCGGATGCAATCGCAGAGCGCCACTCGGACGCTCCCACCCGCGGCGGACCGCTGGCGTGGCCCTGGCTGGTTTGCTGCTCTGTGCTGCCGCCCCCGCGGCGCTGGCCCGGCAGGAGAGCCAGACGCCGCCGGCCGAGCCTCCCACCGAGCCCGCGACCGAAGCGAACGCCGCACCCGGTGCATCCGCGACCGCCGATGCCCGGCAATTCGATGCCGACTTCCGCACCGATCTCTACCTCGGGAACCAATTCTCCGTCGGCGAGGCGGAGACCACCGTCTACGAAGAGCTCGATGACATCTACATGGACAAGGAACCCGTCGTCGATGTGCCGCCATTCGATTCCCCGCTCAACGCCTTCCGCGAGCTGACCCAGAAGATCGACGATTCCATCGGGCTCCGCATCGGTGTCGCGTACACCGCCGTTTTCCAGCAGGCCACCGGAGGCAAGAGCGGCGCTGGTGGCGACTTCGATGTCTTCGGCACATGGGACCTGATCAACCGAGGAGAGGCCAACACCGGACGGGTGGTCTGGGGCGTCGAGAACCGCCACAGGCTCGGCGGACGCGTCGCGTCCGACCTCCGCCCCGAACTCGGCACCTTCCTCGCGCCCACCAACGGCTTCAACGACCGCGGCTGGGTCGTCCGGGACCTGTTCTGGCAGCAGAACCTCCTCGACGACAAGCTCCGCATCATCATCGGCCGCGCCGACCCCACCGACTACTTCGGCGCCCACCGGATGCAGAACAAGAACGCCCTCTTCTCCAACCGGCAGATCTCCGGAACCGCTGCGCTCCCCTCACCCGGCCACGGCCTCACCGCCGTGTTCACCTACCGGCCCAACGACCTCCTGTTCATCAGCGGCGGCAGCAGCAACGCCTACGGAGACACCACCGAAGCCCAGATCGAGAGCCTCTTCGACGAGTGGGATCTCTTCTCCTTCGGCGAAGTCGGGTTCACTCCCTACATCAAGAATGTCGGGCAGGGGCGCTACACGGCCTCGGTCACCTATGTCGATCCCCGGGACCGCGGCGACCAGACCATCGGCCACGACTGGGGCCTGTCACTGGTCGCCGACCAGGACCTCGGCGAACGATTCCAGGTCTTCGCCAGGTACAACTACCAGGAAGAAGCCCTCACCAACATCCACCATCTCATCCAGGGCGGCGTCGGCGTCTCCGGGCTCCTCGGCAGCCAGGACAACATGACCGGACTCGCCTTCTCCTACGCCGACCCCAAGGGACCCGGGCGCGAGGAGAAGGTCGTCGAGACCTTCCATCGCTTCCAGCTCACCAGGTTCACGCAGTTCAGCGTCGGCTACCAGCTCATCATCGATCCGACCTTCGCGCCCGACGACGATGTCATCGGTGTCTTCACCGCCCGCATCCGCATCGCGTTCTGACCCGCCCGCCCCGCCCCCACTCGCTCTCACCACGAGGAAAACCATGGCCACACCAAACGACGCCGCATCGCTCGGCACAGACAACGAACGCCGGTCATGGCTCCCCATGATCGTCATCGGCATGGCCCAGGCGCTGATGTCATTCAATGTCGCCGCCATCCCCGTCTCGATGGCGGGCATGGTCGAGAGCTTCAACACCGCACCGACGACCGTGGGCACCGCGATCGTCATGTACTCGCTCGGCGTGTCCGGGTTCGTCATGCTCGGCGCCAAGCTCGGGCAGCGGTTCGGGGCAAAGCGGATCTTCCAGATCGTCGTCGGCATCTTCGCCGCGGCCGTCGGCGTGGTGGCGATCAGCCCCTCGGCCATCATCATGATCGCGGCCCAGGCGACCTGCGGGCTCGCGGCGGCCGCCCTCGTGCCCTCGCTCGTCGCGCTGATCGCAAACCACTACACCGGCAAGCAGCAGGCCGAGGCCGTCGGCTGGCTCGGCTCCGCCCGCGCCATCGCCGGAGTGCTCGCGTTCCTCATCGTCGGCTCCATCGCCACCTTCGTCAGCTGGCGCCTCGCGTTCGGGCTGCTGGTGGTGCATTCCATCGCGATCCTCGTGCTGAGCTTCAAGCTCAAACCCTCAGAGCAGCGGATGGACATGAAGATCGATGTCGTCGGCGTCATCATCGCGGCCGCCGGCATCATCGCGATCACCTTCGGCGTGAACAACCTCCGCATCTGGGGCGTGCTCAGCGCGACCCCCGCGGCCCCGTTCGATCTCGCGGGATTCTCCCCGGCCCCGATGATGATCATCATCGGGGCGGTCATCGTCGCGATGTTCTTCAAGTGGTCGCACCACCGCGCGGCCAACGGCCACCCGCCGCTGCTCGCGCTGGAAGTCATCGAGTCGCACCGTGAATGGGCCGCGGTCATCGCGCTGTTCCTCATCGTTTCCATGGAAGCGGCGATCAACTTCTCCGTGCCGCTCTACATCCAGATCGTCCAGGGCCGATCGCCCTTCCAAACCTCCATCGCCATGATGCCGTTCCTCGTCACCGTCTTCTTCACCGCGATCCTCGTGGTCCGGCTCTACAGCAGGTTCACACCGCGCAACATCGCGCGCCTCGGTTTCGTGCTGGTGTTCGCAGGCACCACCTGGCTCGCCTTCGTGGTCACGAACGACTGGAGCACGCTCCCGGTCATGGCCGGGCTCATCATCGTCGGGCTCGGGCAGGGCATGCTCGTCACCCTCCTGTTCAATGTGCTCGTCACCGCAGCCCCGAAGGAAGCCGCCGGCGATGTCGGATCGCTCCGCGGAGTCACCCAGAACCTCGCGGCCGCCGTCGGCACCGCCGTCGTCGGGGCGCTGCTCGTCGGCGTGCTCACCTCCATCGTGCTCACCAATGTTTCACGCAGCCTCGTCCTCACCCCGGAACTGCTCGCGCAGATCAACCTCGAGAGTGTGAACTTCGTCAGCAACGACCGCCTCAACGAGACCCTCTCGCGGACCGATGCCACCCCCGAGCAGATCGCCGAAGCCGTGCAGATCAACACCAACGCGCGCCTCCGCGCGCTGAAGACCGGCTTCCTCGTGATGGCCGCGCTCTCGCTGCTCGCGCTGATTCCCTCCGGCTGGCTGCCCAACTACAAGCCGGGCCAGATCCCCAAGGACCCGCATCCGGACGAGAGCCCGGAACACCTGCGCGAACTGGCCGCGGCCAACGAGGAGCGCTGAGACATGGCACTCCCACGCCTGCTCATGCTCTCCCTCGGCGGCACGATCACCATGGTCCGCGATGATTCTGGCGGCATCGCGCCCAGCCTCGGCGCCGCCGAACTGGTCGCCGCGATCCCGGAGCTCGCCGAAGTGGCCGACATCGAGGCCCACTCGCCGTTCAAGCTGCCCAGCCCGTCGATCGCGCTGGAGAACATCGTGCAGGTCGCCGGCATCATCCACGAAGGCTTCGCGGCCGACCGCTTCGATGCCGCCGTCGTCATCCAGGGCACCGATACCATCGAAGAATCCGCCTTCCTGCTCGACCTGCTGGTGCCCGGCGATCGTCCGGTCGTCGTCACCGGCGCGATGCGCGGCGCCGAAGCCCTCGGCGCCGATGGCCCGGCCAACCTGCTCGCCGCCGCACGCCTCGCCGTCTCCGACGATGCCCGCGGCTGCGGCGTGCTCGTCGTCCTGAATTACGACATCCATGCCGCGCGATTCGTCCAGAAGTCACACACCGCGCTCCCCTCGGCCTTCACCTCCCCGCTCACCGGTCCGCTGGGCGTTGTGGCCGAGGGCCGGCCGCGGCTGTACACGCATGTGAAGCGCCTCCCAGTGCTCCTCATCGCCGATGGCAACCCCGCCTCCATCGCGCTGCTCAAGATCGCGATGGGCACGGATGCCCGAATCCTCAAGGCCCTGCCCGACACCCTCGGCTATGCCGGACTCGTCATCGAGGGCATGGGCGCCGGCCATGTGCCCGCCGAGGTCGCGCCGATCCTGGGCGACCTCGCCGAGCGAATCCCCATTGTCCTCGCCTCGCGATCCATGACCGGCCCCGTCTTCACCAGCACCTATGGCTACGCCGGCGGTGAGATCGATCTGATCAAGCGCGGGCTGATCCCGGCGGGCATGCTCTCGGGGCTCAAGGCCCGCCTGCTGCTCGGGCTCGCCCTGCGAAGCGGCGCGGGCGCCGACGCCGCCCGCCGCGCCTTTGCCCCGTACCAATGACCCTCGACCGCCCGCCCGAAAACGGACCAGGCCCAGGAGAGACTCCACCCATGCCCGAACATCAAGCCATGCTCCGCAGCGTGCCCGTCGATCCGGCCACCGCCACCGCCGCGGTCTCCACCGGCGACCTGCCCAAGCCCGAGGTCGTCGCCGCCCTCATCAAGGAAGCCTACGAGCTCTACAAGGACGACAGCGAGGGCGTCGTCGCCGACTACATCCCCGCGCTGGCCAAGGTCCCCGCGCAGCTCTTCGGCATCGCCGTCGTCGGCATCAACGGCGCTGTCCACACCGCCGGCGATGTGGACCACGAATTCTCCATCCAGAGCGTGTCCAAGCCTTTCGTTTTCGCGCTCATCTGCCAGGCCATCGGCGGCGAGGAGGCACGCCTCAAGCTCGGCGTGAACAGCACGGGACTCCCGTTCAACTCCGTCATGGCCGTGGAACTCAACGGCGACCGAACCATGAACCCCATGGTCAACGCCGGCGCCATCGCCGCCACCAGCCTCGCCCCGGGCGACACCGCCGAAGACAAGTGGAACTTCATCCGAGATGGCCTCTCCCGATTCGCCGGCCGAGACCTCACCCTGAACGCCGAGGTCTACGAGTCCGAGGCGGCGACCAACCTCCGCAACCGCGGCATCGCCAAGCTCCTCGAAGGCTACGGCCGCATGTACTTCGACGCGCTGGAAGCGACGGACATCTACACCAAGCAGTGCTCCCTGAATGTCACCGCCAAGGACCTGGCTGTCATGGCCGCCACCCTCGCCGATGGCGGCGTGAACCCCATCACAAAGCAACGCGTCATCGATGCACCCCACTGCAAGCGCGTCCTCGCCGTGCTCGCCACCGCCGGGCTCTACGAGCTCTCCGGCGACTGGCTGTTCGAGATCGGGCTGCCCGGAAAGTCCGGCGTCAGCGGCGGCATATTCACGGTCTCCCCGGGCAAGGGCGGGCTCGGGACCTTCGCGCCACGCCTCGACGGAGCCGGCAACAGCATCAAGGGCCAGCGCGTCAGCAAGTACCTCTCCGAGCGGCTCGGTTTGAATCTCTTCGCATCCAGACCATTCGAGTGACGCCACCGGTCCGGGGCAGAACATGCGTTACAGTCACGCCATGGAACCCAATCGGAGGCGTTGCCGCCCACCCATCCGCCGCGCGAGCAGACCCGCATGCCTCGCCTGTGCAGCATTCGTCGTCGTCGCCCTGGCATCCCTGGCTCACCTCCAGGGCTGCAGCCCCCCGCGCCGGTCCATCACCGAAGCACAGATGCAGGCCCGCGTCGCGGCCCACCAGGACTCCGTTCTCGACCAGCGCGACCGCATCGCCCAACGCTTCCTCGCCCGACTCGAATCCCTCCATCAAGCCAACCGCGCCGCCGGGAGCGGCGAGCCCGTCGAGGTCAATGTCCTCATGCTCTCCAGCGGCGGACAGTACGGCGCGTTCGGCACCGGCGTCCTCGATGGCTGGAGCGACTCCGATTCCGTCGAATTCCGCCGACCCACTTTCGACATCGTCACCGGCGTCAGCACCGGAGCACTCATCGCCCCCTTCGCCATCTCCGGCGAAGGCGAATCCCTCGCACGAGTCGCCGACCTCTTCAAGGAGGCCGACGACTCCTTCGCCAGGCTCAGAGGGCTCTTGTTCTTCCTCCCGTGGAGAACATCCATCTTCGACACCCGCGTCCTCGAGGAACGCGTCCAATCCGAGATCGATGCGGCGACCGTCCAACGAGTCGCGGACGCCCACCACCAGCACCGCATGCTGCTCATCGGCACCGTCGATCTCGACCTCGGCCGCTTCCACATCTGGGACATGGGCCCCATCGCCGTCGAAGCGGCATCCTCCGAATCGCTCGCCCGCTTCCACGACGCCATGATCGCCTCCGCGTCCATCCCCGGCGCCTTCCCTCCCAAGGAAATCGACGGCGTGCTCTACACCGACGGCGCCGCAGCGCTCGCCACCTTCATCGGCCTCGACCGCGATCTCATCAAGCAGGTCATCGCCGCATTCCTCCGCAGGAACCCGGATGCACAGATCCCAACCCTCCGCATGTGGATGATCGTCAACGGGCACATCGATCCCCCCGCCCAGCTCGCCCAGCAGGGATGGACCTCCGTCGCCCTCCGCAGCGCTCAGGTCATCGCCAGCTACTCCCTCCGAGGAACCCTCCGCCAGATGCAGCTCGGCGCCGAACTCATCGGACGCGACCTCGGAACACCCGTCCAGTTCCGCTACATCGCCGTCCCGAGCGCCGTCGACCTCCCCGAACCCACCAGCCTGCTTTTCGACCAGGAACTCATGTTCGAACTCCACGCCCTCGGCTACGCCCTCGGCAGCGACCCCGACGCGTGGCGCACCGACGCCATCGCGCCGGACATCCCCGGATCCTCCATCATTCTCAGAGACATCCCCCTCGACTGATCCCACGCCCACTCCGCCACGCGCACCATCTCACCGCGAGCCCCGGACCCGCGCGACGGAGTCAATGGACGCGATGGATCCAGAATCCTTGCGCTCACACCGCCGCACGGGCCCGGTTCCAGCTTCTCCCGGCCACGCCGTACAATCACCAGGCCCGCTCACTGAGCCCGCGAGACACACGATCACGGAGCCCCACATGCCGACGACCACACCCGAACACGACGCACGAATCGCCAGCATGACCTTCGCTTCCGTCTATCCGCACTATGTCGCCAAGGTCGAGAAGAAGGACCGAACCAGAGAAGAACTGCACCAGGTCATCGCTTGGCTGACCGGCTTCGATGACAAGCAGCTGCAGAAGCAGATCGATGACAACGCGACCTTCGAGGAGTTCTTCCGCCGCGCGAAGCTCAACCCGAACGCGCACCTGATCACCGGTGTCATCTGCGGCTACAGGGTGGAAGAGATCGAGAACCCCCTCACGCAGCGGGTCCGCTACCTCGACAAGCTCGTGGATGAGCTCGCGAAGGGCAAGAAGATGGACAAGATCCTGCGAGCCGGATAGCACCGCTTCGCACCACGAGACAGACTTACCCCCCGTCGGCGCTGCCACCTCGGATCTCGCCGGCGACATCGCGGGCGGCCTTCAATGACCCCCCCATCCGCGCACGCACCTCCCGCACCGCCTGAACCCTGCTCGGCGCGCTCAGCACCGCATCCACCAGCGCCCCATCCCCGTCGGGTTCGGCCAGCCCGACCTCACGCCGAAGCGCCGAGGCGATCAGCCCCAACTCCTCGACCCGCCGCGGGATCATCTCCGTCTGATCGGTGATCTGGAAGCCCGAGCCATCGGCCAGTAGGAAGAACAACGCGTGCCGCGGACGCCGCCGGTTCGTGCTCGACCCCGCGCGCGTCGTCCGGGTGGTCACACCCGAGATCCGCGCGTATTCGATCTCACCCCTCCGGGTTCCGATGAGCGATCCGATGCGATATCGCACGCACCGAGCCTCACCATCGAACCGAATCGTCCACCAGCGCCCAAACCGCGCAGCGCCCGCGAAGAACAAGGCCCCGACCCCGAGCGGTGCCAGCACCCGCTCCACCGAGAACCCCTCCCCGAGCCCGAGCCGCACAAGGGCGGTGCCGATCAGCACCACGCTCGCGCTGAGGAACACCAGCAGCGGCGCCCACGACCGTGCCCGCACAACCAATTCAGAATCCGACGCTCGCTTGAGACGCATGCACCGCTCCGTGTCGATCACCATGAGCCCGACCGCGCCAAGCAGCGGCACGCGGCCCACCATCGGACCAGAGCCCTTCTACGCATTCCACTCCCACCAATTGCACGAAGACCGGCGATTTCCACCGCCCCGCCCACCAACCAAGCGCCCGCGAGCCCTCACGCCCCTCAGGACGCCTCAGGCCCCGATGCTCGTCCGGACGCTCCACAGCTCGGGAAACGCACGGATGTCCACGGCCTGCCTCAAGAACCCCACCCCCGACGATCCACCCGTCCCCCGCTTGAATCCGATGATCCGCTCCACCGTCTTCATGTGCCGGAACCGCCACAGCGCGAACTGCTCGTCGATGTCCACCAGCTTCTCGCACATCTCGTACGCGTTCCAGTCCCCGCTCGCTCCCTCGGCCCCCCGGTAGATATCAAGGAACGCACGCTCCACTTCAGCGCTCGGCTCGTACGGAGCCGAGAAGTCACGATCAATAACCCGATCAGGAATCTCGTACCCCTTCCGCGCCAGATACCGGAGGAACTCGTCGTAGATCGACGGCTTGTTCAGATCCTCCCGAAGCGAGGCGTGCAGCTCCGGAGCGTGCGCGAAAACCCGCAGCGCGTTCGCATCCTTGTTGTTCAGCAGGAACTCGATCGTCCGGTACTGCGCCGACTGGAACCCCGACGCCGGCCCGAGATACGATCGGAACTTGGCGTACTCATTGGGAGTCATCGTCTCCAGCACGGCCCACTGGCTGAACAACTGCTGCTGCACCTGCTTGACCCGCGACAGGATCTTGAAGCATGGATCGAGCCGGTCCGCCGCGATGGAAGCGATCGCCGAACGCAGCTCGTGGATCACCAGCTTCATCCACAGCTCTGATGTCTGGTGCTGGATGATGAACAGCATCTCGTCGTGATGGAACGGCTCCCCCGTCGGCTGCGCCGGCGATACCGGATGCTGCGCATTGAGGATGCGATCCAGCGCGAGGTACGACCCATAGGTCAACCGACCCGTCAGATCGGTCTCGATGGACTCTTCGAACCGGCGCTGCTGGTGGGCGCCCGATCGTTCAGGATGGTCACTGCCGCTCATGATCAGCGCAGGGTAGACGATCTCATCCCCCCGCGCCTCCGGATCGATCACTCACCCGCCCGCGCCGCACGAGCCAGCGGAGTGGTATCGACCACCGTCCCCGCCACCAGCGTGCCGCCGGGAACCCCCATCGGCTCCACCTGCACCCCGCGAACACCGAGGGATGCCTTCACGCTCCCCGTTGAAACGCAACCCGTGCCCATCGCGCCAGACGCCATGCAGGCCGCGATCGCCACGGCCCGCACCGTGACAACCAGCGTCACCTGGTCCCGCCGCTGCGTCCGAGCTTGTGGCTGGCCTGTGGTCATAAGGGTTCCTTCGGAACGATGGACGCCCCGCTCCGCCCCCGAATCCCGCCCGCGCTGCCCATGCCGCGCGGATCCATCCGTCTGCGACGCCTGCCGCCCCTTCCCGGACGAACAGGAAACCCCACAATCGGCACGAACCGCCCAACGCCTCGACTGATTCCAGGGATGCCCCCGCCCGCCCGCTCAAGCAGCCAGAATCCGAGCCCATCCCGCACTGGGTTCCGACCAATCCCGACCAGCACACCATGTGCCCGCCCCGATATGGACTGTGTTCGGTGCCGATGCCCCGCTTGCCCACCAATTCCGTTCCAATTGTCCACAAACCGGAATCCGGACCCCGAGCCGAGACCGGGAGTTCTAGGGAATCACGCCGTATCCACAACCACACCGGCGCGCGGGTGTAGGCTCCGAGCCAGACCCCAAGCCCACATCGGCGCCCCACCCAAGCCGACCAAACCAGCGCGGAGCCCAAGATGAACACCTGCACGCCACACCGGCGATCGACCCGAGCAATCCTCGCGGCCGGCGCGCTTCTCTGCGTCGCCGCCGCCGTGACCAGCGCGCTCGCGCAGGATGCCGATGCCCCCGCGCCCGCCCCCGCACCCCGTGGCGTGCTCGAGATCGGCATGGAGGAACCACCCGTCAAGTTCGGGAACACGATCCGCCTCACCACCTACAACATCCTCAACCTCTTCGACGATGTCGACGACCCCGCCTTGTCCGGCGACCAGGACGACATGCACGACGATCGCCAGGGCCTCCGCGCCAAGCCCGAGTCCCAGCTCAAGGCCGTGGCCGACACGATCCGCCGGCTCGACACCGACATCCTCGCGCTCCAGGAGATCGAATCCGAGGCCGCCCTCCGCTGGTTCCGCGATGAGTACCTCGCGGATCTGGGGTATGAACACATCGTTTCCCTCGACGCCGGCGATGGACGCGGCATCGAGCAGGCCGTGCTGTCGCGCTTCCCCCTGCTCGATGCGAAGGTGTGGCCCGACCTCGAACTCGGCGGCGTCCACCCCGACAAGTACGGCGATGAAGAGAACTGGCACGCCGGCGAGCCGCTGAAGATGCGCCGCTCGCCCCTCCGGGTCACCGTCCGCATCCCCGCCACGACTCCAGGCGCTTCCGATGTCGATTTCACCCTCTTCGTCGTCCACCACAAGTCCGGGCGGCATGCCGGGTACTGGCGCGAAGCCGAATCCAACGGCGTCGTCCGCCTCATCAACGAGCACCTCCGCGAGCACCCGGGGCGCCCCGTCGTTGTGCTCGGTGACTTCAACGCCCTCCCGTCAGACGCATCGATGATGAACTACTACAAATCCGCCATCCGCGATGTCCATCTCAAGATCCGCGACACGATCACCGCCGAACAGATGACCCACGAGAGCCGGCGCACCATCGACTTCATCCTCGTCAACGACGCCATGCTCACCTATGTCACCCGCCGCCCGCCCTTCGTGCTCGCCACGCCCATCCGCCCCCGCGGCGTCGACTGGCGCGGCCCCGCCCCGGAAGGCTACGCCTCCGACCACATGCCACTCTCCGTCGACCTCTACACCCGAAACCGCGGCCGCCTCACCATCCCCGAAGGCTACACGCCCTGAGCACCAATCACCTCTTACCCAATGCTGCACGCGTCTAACCCAGATGGCGCGCAGGTGGCGTGCCCGCAACACACCCAGCCCGTCGACGTGAGCACCTCGTGCAGAGTGCCAACTCACCTAGCACACGAAGCCCATTGCACTACTGGCGATCAACGATCCGCCCGCCGCATCGCCTCCGCCTCGCGCTCGCCTGCGTTGCATTCGGCGTTGTCGCAACCATGGTGCTCGCCATCATCGCTCTCGCCCTGATCGAACGAAACGCTCGCCATGCATCCCTCCGATCGCATACCTTTCCCGATCACTTCCAAACTCAGAGCCGGATCCGAGCTCCAAATCCTCTATGGGTGCGATCGATCTGGCTTGTCTCCCCCCAGCCGCAAATGCAGCCCGGGAGACACCTCTTGATCCTGGGCAGACCAATGTCCCTCCCCGCCGTCCCCACGGCGAACGCCAGCACGAGTCCATTCCCGGTACCCGACCTGTCGCACGAACACCTCACAGCCTTACTGGTCGAGCAAGTGGTCGAGTCGCAGGGACGGAACATTGTCGATGGCGGCTATCAGGAGTTCGACCGGTGGTACACCATCGATCCTGATCTAGTCACCATGATCGTGCGTGATATCAAACCCAACCAACTCTATGTCGAGCGCCGTGCGATGGGCTTTCCATTTCACTTCATCGCCCAGCACCGCGCCGCGACAGAATACATGCAGCTTGCCATGGACATCTCGCCACTCGAACCGCGTTCATGGTTCCACTTCGCCGTGCGCTTCAAAGGCAAGCCCTACGCCCGGATCAATCTCCTTGCGTTCACCACCAACACCGCGATCTTCGCCACACTCTTCCTCGCCATCATCGCAACATGCGGCATCATCCGCTGCTCCAGACGACTCCATCGTCGGAGATGCGTCAAGTGCAACTATGACACCAGCGCTCACCCGCATGTTTCCGAGTTCACCTGCCCGGAATGCGGATTCCGCCACTGACACCAAGCTCACACATACCCGACCTCCTCGACGGCGTACACATGCAACCAACCGCTCATCACGAAGGATGCGAGCGCAGCGAGCAGAACACACCATGCAATCACATCGCGCCCCGATCGGCGAATGAGCTGCACAATCGCGAGAACGCTCGACGCAATCGCGGCAGGGAGCGCAACAAGCACTGCCAACAAGAACACGACCACAAATCCAGATACCCATCCAGCCCCACCATCGCCCATCCCCACGGCGAGCGCCAACCCATTGGGAACGATTGGAATGGCCGCAAGCCATACACCCGCGCTCCATCCCCAGCGATGCGGCTTGCGCGATGCATCGTCCTGCAGAACCGTCGCGCCGAAGGACATCGCCCTGTTCGTGCGCTCAGACCCCGCGATCTCCTTCGGATTGTCATGACCACATGGCATCGCCACAGGATACGCCATCCATCCCATTCCCCGCACCCCTTGCTTTCAACAGGGCCCACCCAGAGTCCCGTGCCCGCCCCGGACCCCAACGGGGCTGTGGCGGCGAGCCCTCCCTCCCCCCCCCAACTCTCTAGGCCTTCATCTCTACTGGTGCCTGGTCCCCGGTGCCTGATGCCTGCTTCCGCTCTCTGCCCCCTTCCTCTTCCCTGCTGCCTGATCCCGACTCCCGGATGCCCTCTTCTCCCTCTCACTTCCCCTCAAACCAGCTCCTCCCAAACGACGAATCCACCACCAGCGGCACATCCAGCGCCATCGCCCCCTCCATCCGCTCCACGATCCAGCGCTGCGCCGGCTCGACGAGGTCCTCCGGCACCTCGAACACCAATTCGTCATGGATCTGCAGCAGCATCCGCACCTCATCCCGGCGGGCTGCCAGTGCCTTCGGCAGCGGGCCCGCCGACGCCGCCAGTTTCATCCCCCCCACCGTCGCCATCCGATCGGCGCCCGTGAGCGCCCCGTGGATCTCCACCATCGCCAGCTTGATCAGGTCCGCCGCCGAGCCCTGCACCACGGAGTTGATCGCCATCCGCTCGGCCAGCGACCGCCGCGCCGGGTTCCGCGCCTCGATCTCGGTGATCGGGCGCCGGCGCTTCATCATCGTCTCGACATACCCGTGCCGCTTGGCCTGCTCGATGCACTCCTGCAGGAAGGTCGTGATCCCCGCGAAGCGCTTCTTGTACGCGTCGATGATCTCCGCGGCCGCCGAGTTGTCGATCCCCAGCCGCCGCCCAAGCCCGAACGCCGTCACGCCGTAGATGATCCCGAAGTTCACCATCTTGGCGCCCGAGCGCTGCTCGCTCGTCACCGCCTCGATCGGCACGCCGTGGATCTCCGCGGCCACGGCCCGGTGGATGTCCTCCCCGCCCCGGAACGCGGCGATCAGCGCCGGATCGCGCGACAGATGCGCCAGCAGCCGGAGCTCGATCTGCGAGTAGTCGGCCGCCAGCAGCACGCACCCGGGACGCGCCACGAACGCCCGCCGGATCTCCCGCCCCACCTCCGTCCGGATCGGGATGTTCTGCAGGTTCGGATCCGAGGATGACAGGCGACCCGTCGCCGCCACCGTCTGGTTGAACGAGGCGTGCACCCGCTTCGTCCGCGGATGGATCGCCTCCTTCAGCGCCACCAGGTAGGTCGAGACCAGCTTGGTCAGCTGCCGATGTTCGACGATCAACCGCGGCAGCGGCGACTCGATCAGCGGATCGCTTGCCAGCTTCTCCAGCACCTCGGCGTCCGTCGAGTACCCCGTCTTGGTCTTGCGCAGCGGCTTGATCCCGAGTCCCGGCATCGCCGCGTGGTCCGGCTTGTTGAACAGCACCGCCGAGAGCTGCTTCGGCGAGTCCGGGTTGAACGGCGAGGGCGCTGCATCCTCGATCTGTTCGCGCAGCGCTGCGATCCGCTCGTTGAGCCGGGCCGCCTGCCGATCCAGCTCATCGGGATCGACCACGATCCCGTTCCATTCCAGCTCCGCCAGCACCTCCACCAGCGGCATCTCAAGGTCGTCCATGAGATCGCCGAGCTTCATGGCGCGAAGCTGCGGGAGCATCGCGGCAAGCAGCCGCAGCGAGACATCGGCATCCTCCGCCGCGTAGGGCGCAGCGCGGTCCAGCGGCACCATGTCGAAGGTCTTCTGCACCCCGCCCGACCGCGCGCCGATCAGATCGCTGATCGGCGTGCAGGTGTATCCCAGCAGCGCCAGCGCCAGCGCATCCATCGAGTGCGATGACCGCGATGCATCGATCAGGTACGAGGCGATCATCGAGTCGAACGCCACGCCGCGCACCCGCACCCCTGCATTGCGCAGCACCAGCAGGTCGTACTTCAGGTTGTGCCCGCACTTGGGCGTGTCCGGGTCCTCGAGGATCGGGCGCAGCGCACCCAGCACCGTCGCTTCGTCCAGGTGCGACTCGCCCTCCGGGGCCCGCACCGGCACATACCAGCCGCTCTTGGGCTTCGTCGCGAAGCTCAGCCCGCACAACTCCGCGCTCATCGGCGATAGGCTCGTGGTCTCCGTGTCCAGCGCGATGCACTCCGCACCTTTCAGCTCCGCCACGAGCTCATCCAGCTCCTTCCGCGTTCGCACGCAGCGGTACAGGGCCGCCTCGGTCGAGGTGCCGAGGCTCGCCGCCGCCCCCATCCCGTCCGCGCCATCGGCGCTCCCGAACAGCCCGCCGAAGTCGCCGTGGCTCGGCTCGCGCTTGGCCTTCGGTGCCGGCGCTTCCTCGATCGCCGCGCCATCGCCCAGCAGGTCCTTGACCTCCTGCTGATACCGCGAGAACCCCAACTCCCTGAGCAGCGGCACGAGCTTCGCGAGTTGCACTCGGTCGCGGACGCTCGCATCCTCCAGTTCCAGCCGCGCCGGCACATCGTGCCGCAGCGTGACGAGCTGTTTGGAGAGGTCCAGCACCGGCTTGGACGCGACGATGTTCTCCTGCCGCTTGCCCTTGATCCCGCCCTTGGGCTTCTCGGCCTCGGCGATCACCGCCTCGATCGTGCCGTACTCGCTGATGAGCTGGGCCGCGGTCTTCGGCCCGATGCCCGGCACGCCCGGCACATTGTCCACATTGTCGCCCATCAGCGCCAGCAAGTCGATCACCTGCGCCGGGGTTATGCCCTTCTCCTCCTTTAGCATCGCCTCGGTGATGCGCTCATCGTTGTACGGGTCGTACAGCTCCACCCGCTCGCCGCTGAGCAACTGCTGCAGGTCCTTGTCCTTGGACACGATCCGGATGGCCAGGTCATCCGCATCGGCGAACTGCGTCACCAGCGTGGCCAGCACATCGTCGGCCTCGAACCCCTCGACCCCGAGCACCGGCACGCCGATCTCGCCCAGCACGCCGAGGCACCGCTCGATCTGCGGCCCCAGCGTCTCCGGCGGCTCGGGTCGCGTCGCTTTGTACTCGGGGTACAGCGCGCTGCGGAAGGTCTCGGTGTCCCCCGACACATCGATCACCACGGCCAAGTAGTCCGGGCGGCGCTCGCGGAGCAGCTTCAGCAGCACCCCGATGAACCCGAAGGTCATGTTGGTCGGCTCCCCCGTCACCGGAGATGTCATCGGCGTCCGGATGGCGTGGAACGCCCGGAAGAACTGCGCGTGCCCGTCGATGAGGTACAGGGTCTTCATCGCCAGAGGGTACCGGCGGGCGGGCGGGGGATGGGGAGCACCAGAACACCAGAACAACAGAGCAGCAAATGTTGGGAGATGCCTTGTCCCCAGTATTTGATCTGCTGTTCTGCTGCTCTGTTGCTCTGCTGTTCCCTCCCCGCCCATTTCCACCTACCCTCCCCCCGTGCCAACCAACCCGTCCACATCCTTCGAAGTCATCGTCGTCGGCGGCGGGCACGCCGGCGTCGAGGCCGCGTGGGCCGCCGCCAACCTCGGCGCCCGCACCGCGCTGGTCACCCTCGACCCGTCGAAGATCGGCGTCATGTCGTGCAACCCCGCCATCGGCGGGCTCGCGAAGGGCCAGATGGTCCGCGAGATCGACGCGCTGGGCGGGCTCATGCCGCTGGCCACCGACGCCACGGGCATCATGTTCAAGATGCTCAACACCTCGAAGGGACCGGCCGTCCACGGCCCCCGGGCGCAGTGCGACAAGCACGCCTACGCGCGCGAGGTCCAACGCCTCATCCGCTCCCGCGAGCTGATCACCATCATCCCCGCCGCCGCCGATGCCCTGATCGTCGAGGGCGCTGCGCCCGCACCCCGCGTCTTCCGCGGGCTGATCCTCGCCTCTACCGTCGCGCCGGAGTGGGATGGCGTGCGAATCCTCGGCGGCGCGGTCGTCATCACCACCGGCACCTTCATGCGCGGGCTGATGCACACCGGCGAGTCCATGACGCCCGGCGGGCGCCACGGCGAGCCGCCTTCCACTGGGCTCTCGGCCTCGCTGCGCGAACTCGGGTTCGAACTCGGGCGACTCAAGACCGGCACCCCGCCACGCCTGAGGCGCTCGTCGATCGATTGGGATGCCCTCGAAGAGCAGGTCGGGGACGATCCTCCGATCCCCTTCTCCGACCTGACCGACACCACCCGCTTCCCCGCCATCGAGCAGGTCTCCTGCCACATCACGCGGACCACGCCCGAGGCCCACGAGGCCATCCGCGCCAACCTCCACCGCGCGCCGATGTTCTCCGGCCAGATCGAATCGGCCGGGCCGCGATACTGCCCCTCGATCGAGGACAAGGTCGTCCGCTTCGCCGACCGCGACTCGCACCATGTCTTCCTCGAGCCCGAATCCCACGAGTCCGACTGGGTGTACTGCAACGGCATCGCCACCTCGCTGCCGAAGGATGTCCAGGAGATGCTGGTCCGGTCGATGCCCGGGTGCGAGCGCTGCGAAATCCTGATGCACGGGTACGCCGTCGAGTACGACATGGTCCGCCCCCACCAGATCCACCCCACGGGCATGTCGAAGCTGATCGATGGGCTGCTGCTGGCCGGGCAGATCAACGGGACCTCGGGTTACGAGGAGGCGGCGGCGCAGGGGCTCATCGCCGGGATCAACGCGGTCCGCCACGCCCGCGCCCAGGACCCCATCGCCTTCGCGCGCGATGAGGGATACCTCGGCGTGATGATGGATGACCTGGTCACCAAGACGCCGCGCGAGCCGTACCGCATGTTCACCTCGCGGGCCGAGCACCGGCTGCTGCTCCGCGCCGACAACGCCGCCGACCGGCTCACCCCCATCGCCCGCCGTCTGGGCCTGATCGATGACCAACGCTGGGCCACCTTCGAACGCCGGCGTGCCGCCATCGAGGCGTTGGACACGCTGATCGACGCCACGCGCATCGACGCCCGCCCGCTGGCGCAGGTGCTCAAGCGATCCAACTACTCGGTGCAGGACCTGACGCGCGATCTGATCGCGGCCAACCCCGGCGGGACGCCCGGGTTCCTGCGCGAACTCCCGCGGGGCGTGATCGAGTCGGTGCTCGCCGAGCGCCAGTACGAGGGGTACATCGCGCGGCAGCGGGCCGAGGTGCGCCGGATGTCCGAGTGGGAGCGCCGCCCGATCCCCGCCGAACTCCCCATCGCCGACCTGCACGCCCTCCGCGCCGAGTGCCGCCAGGCCCTGGACCGCTTCCGCCCCGGCACGATCGGCCAGGCCAGCCGGCTCGAGGGCGTCACGCCGTCGGACATCACGCTGCTGCTCGTGGCGATCGAGCGGCACCGTCGCCGGCTCGAACCGGCCTGATCCGCCCCGATCACGCCGCGTTGACGGTCTTCAGGTCCCGCACCAGCCGCCGGATCTCTCGCTTCATCCACTCCGAGTTCTTCGCCGACCCCATCGCCGACAGCGTCGACTTGGCCAGCTTCGCCACCCCGGGGAACCCGTACCCCTGCGCGCTCGATTTCATCACCTTCAGCTTCGACTCGATCGTGTCCAGATCCCCGGCGTCGTACGCCTTCTGGATCAGCTCCGCGATGTTCCGGAGCTCTGCCGCGTAATCCGTCCGCTCGGCCTTCCCGATCCCCGTCGCCCGCTCCACGCTCTCGACCGACGACAGCTCCGCGCGACGCTGCTCCGCCGCCGCCAGCAGGTACTCCGCCGTCGCGCGGTGCATCAGCTCCGGCGAAACCGGCTTGAACAGGATCTCGTTCGCGCCCTCGTCGAACGCGATCCCCCGCATCTTGTCCGACTCCTCCGCCGAGAGCAGCAGCACCGGCGCTGTGAATCCACGCTCCCGCGCGCTGGCCACGAACTCGAACCCGCTCTGGTCGGGCAAGTCGATGTCCACGAACGCCAGGTCCGGATTCAGATCCAGCATCTGCATCGCCTGCTCGCCGCTGGATGCGAACACCAGATCGATGTTCGAATCCGAGAAGTAGTGACCGATCAGCCGTTGCTCGAACGGCTCCGCGCTCACCACCAGCACCATCCCTTCCAGATCAGCAACTTCCACCTTCTCCGCGTTAAACATGTACTGCCCGTTGGTCTCGATCAGAAAGTTCTGCGGATCGACCCGATCATCGAACTCCACGCCCACATCATGCAAGCGCCCCGCAAGATGCTGGCAGCGCCGGACCGTCGCCGGAACCACCATGCCCTTGCCGCGGAACGAACGGAGCGTCACGAAGCACTTCGAGCCCACGTGAAGGTAGTTACCGCTCAAGAACGCCATCCCGCCCCGCGAGAGATTCCGCGGCGCCACAACGAAGTGCATCCGCTGGTTCATCTCCCGCACCACGGTCACGATCACGCGCTGCGTCCGCATGATCCACCTGCGGGACTCCCGATGGATCCCGGCCTGATCGTTGAGGCTCCTGCGTTCCAGGTCCTCGAGAACCCGCTGAATGTCCCTGCTGCTCAGCCGGAGCGTGTTGAAGACCTGATCGCTGCGATCCATGGGATTCCACTCCTGGCCGATGCGGTAGACGTGGAAGAGTCATCGGCTGGGCAGGTGTCCCACTTGCGGGGCACAACTCGCCACTCGGGATGCGAAATCCGATGTACAACGCACCGCGGAATCACGGATCAGCCGCCCGTGCAGCCGGCGCAATCGGCATACACCGAACAGCGCCCCTCACGCCAGGGCCATCGAGTGCGGCACGCCAAGCGTCGCGTAGATCTCACGGGTGGCAGTGGACTTGTTCAGGGTGTAGAAGTGCAGCCCCTTGACCTGGTGGTCCAGCAGGTCACGGCACTGCTCGGTCGCCCAGTGAACCCCCACCCGCCGGATCGCCTGGCGAGCCTCCGGCGAGTCCGCATCCGGGTACCCGCTCGTCACCCGCTCGATCGAGCGCAGCAGCGAGGCCGGGTACCGCGCCCCCGCCGCGAGGTCGGCCATCCGCTCCATCCCGCCGGCCGAGGTGATCGGCATGATCCCCGCGATGATCGGCACCTTGATCCCGGCCATCTCGCACCGATCACGGAAGTCATAAAAGTCACGGTTGTCAAAGAACAACTGCGTGATGATCGCGTGAGCGCCCGCATCGACCTTCCGCTTGAGGTACTCGATCTCCTTCAGCCGGTTCGGTGTCGCCGGATGCCCCTCCGGGAACCCGGCCACCGCGACCCCGAACCCGCGCGGATCGGCCAGCGGCTGCCCGCCCATCCGCTGCCTGAACGCGCTGATGAACTTCACCAGATCGCTGGCATAGCAGAACGCATCGCGCGAGCGGTCGTAGTCCGGATCCGACTTGGGCGGATCGCCGCCGAGCGCGAGGATGTTCTCGATCCCCGCCTCGGCATACGCCTGCAGAATGTCGTAGATCTCCGCCTCGGTGTGCCCCACGCAGGTCAGGTGCGGCAACACGGTGAGCGGGGTTTCCTTCTTGAGCCTGATGACGAGGTCCTGGGTGATCTGTCGCGTGGAGCCGCCGGCGCCATAGGTGACAGAGACGAAGGATGGGCGGAGGGGCTGCAGCTCCTTGATCGAAACGAGCAGGTCCTCGGCCGCCTTCTCCGACTTCGGCGGGAAGAACTCGAACGAGAAGGTCGTCTGGCGTGATGCGAAGAGGTCGGCGAGATGCATGGCAGGGGTTCCGAGGGGTTCTGGGAGTTCACACTTTTCAGCGCATGGGTGTTCCATTCGCACGCGATCCGGGGCGATGCGCCCCGGTCACGGATCGAGGGTCGTGATGGTCATTCTGATCTCACGGACCGTGCTGTCCATGGCGTCGATCACGCCGAACCGCTCAAGCGCTGCGCGGAGCGCTGGCTCGTCCGCGATCGGCCCGATCCGGAAGGTCGTCCGATCGCCGCGCTGCGAACGCTGGTACTGCGTTGAAGCGCCATCGCCCAGCGCGCGGAGCGCTTCTCTGATCGGTCCCTCCTCCTCGTGGGTGATGCGCTGCTCCACGAAGATCGACCACGATCCTTCGGGCATCGGCGGCGGCTCGGGAGGCTCACGCCCGGGCCCGATCCCCCGCGGGCCCCGTGGTCCACTCGGCGCGCCCGCCCCCCACCGCTTGCCCGCGGCGCCCGGCGTTGAGACCGGCTCCGCGAGTTCCACCCCGTGCCGGCGGGCCAGATCGTCCACGCTTCCATCTCGCCCACCTGACGCCCCTCCGGGCTTGGTCCCTGCCAGGATCGGCGCGAGCACCCCCAACGCGATCAACCCGACCAGCGCCACCCCGGCCCCGATAAACGCCCGCTTGACGAGCTTCGGATGGCGCTGCGCCACGAACGACAATCCGATCATCGCCAGCCCGATCGCGATGAACGGCACCCCGGTCCATACGCCCAGCGGAATCCCTTGCAGCTTGCGGAGCTGCAGGCCGAACATCGGGAGCAGCGTCCCCGCCACGCCTACGACGATCAACAGCACGCCGGACCTGATCCAGAACTGGGCCTTACTGGATGTTCGATGCGATGCAGGCATGCTTTATGCTCCAGCGGGATCTTGATGCGCCCCGCGTTTCGGCCCGCGTTTCGCGATCCGCTCCATCCGAGCGCCTCGCTCCTCAGCCACTCGCTCCAATTTCGCCAGTCGCTCGCGAAAGTAGCGCAGCGAGAACGCTGGATACACGGCATCCACCGCCTGCATGTAGCGCGCGTATTCAGGTCGCTCGATCACGGCGTTACCTTGCTGATCTCGCACCCTGAGGCATTCCATGAATGCCAGTGCCGCGCTAGCGTGAGTGCGCATCTCACCATTCAGATAGGTCCCAATGAACATCTTCCATGCAGTGAGCCTCTCGGACGCCATCATGGGGCACGACTCCTGCCACACCTCTCCCGCGTGCAGCACGAGCCAGTATGAGGCTGTGTCCACGACCTCCTGAGCGTCGTCCGAACTGATGTTCCATTCCTCTGGATCGATCTGGGGGGGACCATCGTCAAACGCCATGCGATCGAGCAGCACCGGCACGCCCTCCCGCACCACCTCGTCGTGCAGCACTGGTATCGCGGCGAGATATCTGGACAGGTCGCTTTGAGTCATGGTGCCCCGTTCCGCGACCGAGTCCCCTCAGACGCGGGATCGCTCTGCAAAGCCCGCGCGACGCTGTCGCGCCGCGCGGGCATGATTCGTTCCGGGCCACCGCGGCGGCCGCGGCGGGCTTAGTACCGGTAGTGATCCGGCTTGTACGGCCCATCGACCGGCACGCCGATGTAGTCGGCCTGGTCCTTGCTCAGCTTCGTCAGCTTCGCGCCGAGCTGGTCGAGGTGCAGCATCGCGACCTTCTCGTCCAGGTGCTTCGGGAGCACATAGACCTTCTTCTCGTAGTTGTTCGCGTTCGTCCACAGCTCGACCTGCGCGATGGTCTGGTTGGTGAACGAGTTGGACATCACGAAGGATGGGTGCCCGGTCGCGCACCCGAGGTTCATCAGGCGGCCCTCGGCGAGGATGATGATCGAGTGCGGCTTGCACCCAGCCTTCTCCGTGAAGCGGAACTCGTGCACCTGGTCCTTGACCTTGATCTTCTCGACCGCGCCGGTCTTGACCAGCTTCTCGAGCGGGGCCATCTGGATCTCGTTGTCGAAGTGCCCGATGTTCGCGATGATCGCGTTGTGCTTCATCTTCTTCATGTGCTCGAGCGTCAGGATGTCCTTGTTGCCCGTGGCCGTGATGAAGATGTCGGCGGTCTCGACGGCGTCTTCCATCGTCACGACCTGGTACCCGTCCATGCAGGCCTGCAGGGCGCAGATCGGGTCGATCTCGGTCACCTTCACGCGGCACTTCTGGGCTGCCAGCGACTGCACCGAGCCCTTGCCCACATCGCCGTACCCGCACACCACGGCGACCTTGCCCGAGAGCAGGACATCGACCGCGCGGTTCAGGCCATCCACCAGCGAGTGGCGGCAGCCGTAGAGGTTGTCGAACTTCGACTTGGTGACCGAGTCGTTGACATTGATCGCCGGGAACAGCAGCTCGCCGCGCTCGTGCATCTGGTACAGGCGGTGCACGCCCGTGGTGGTCTCCTCGGAGACGCCCTTGATGTGCGGGGCCATGCGGCGGAAGAACGAGCCATCCTCCTGCACCTTGTCGCGGAGGAGCGAGAGCACGACCTTGAACTCATCGTTGTCGGTCGACTCCGGATCGGGGAGCGTGCCATCCTTCTCGTAGGCGATCTCGGCCTTCACGCCCTCGTGGATCAGCATCGTCGCATCGCCGCCGTCGTCCACGATGATGTACGGCCCGTTGGAGCCGTTCTCATCGGCGGGGAAGGTCAGCGCCTGCAGCGTGCACCACCAGTACTCCTCCAGCGTCTCGCCCTTCCAGGCGAACACCGGCGTGCCGGGCTTCTTCTCGTCCGGGCGACCGGCCACCACGGCCGCGGCGGCGTGGTCCTGCGTGGAGAAGATGTTGCACGAGGCCCAGCGGACATCGGCGCCCAGGTCCTGCAGGGTTTCGATGAGGACGGCCGTCTGGATCGTCATGTGCAGCGAGCCCATGATCCGCGAGCCCTTCAGCGGCT
This sequence comes from Phycisphaerales bacterium, assembly GCA_052168315.1. GTDB lineage: Bacteria > Planctomycetota > Phycisphaerae > Phycisphaerales > UBA1924 > JBQLZO01. The sequence goes on from JBQLZO010000050.1 coordinate 102,623, forward strand.
TCTTTGAGCCGTACTCCTTGCGGCAGGCGATCAGGCCCGGCATCTCGTGCTCGGCCAGCTCGATCTCCTTCCGCCCGTAGCGCACCATGTCCTCGTCCATCGATTTGACCTTGTGCGAAAGGTCGTTCGTCAGCGGGAGGCCGGTGGTCAGGAAGGTTCCCGTGGACATCGTCGTCATCGCATGCTCCTTCGCCGGCGTTGTCCCGGCTCTCTTCGCGTGTCGGAAGGCGACGCGACCGCACCGCCCTGATCAAGTGATTCACATCCGTGCGCGGCAAGCCGATGCCCCATGGGCTCGCGTCGCCGCACACTTCCAATCGCCCATCCGGAACGCTTCCGTCCCGCCGGCCATGCCCGCTCCCCCGTTCGTTGGGAGGGGCCTTGGGTGGGATGGGCTCGCGGCCCATCCCGGTCCATCATTTCCGCACCCCCACCGCCGCGAACAGGCCCGGGCCGCGTGCCGAGGCGGTGGTCGGGAGCCCATCGACCCGGACCCCGGCGAATCCCGCTTCCTGCAGCAGCGCCGAGATCCGCTCACGCGAGAACCCGAGGTGCGCGTGCCCCATGGTGTTCCTGAAGTGCGTCAGCTCGTGCTCGAACATGTCCACGATCAGCACCTTCCCGCCGGGGCGCACCACCCGCCCCAGCTCGCTCATCGCGCGACCGAGTTCCGGCACATGGTGCAGCACCAGCGCGAGCACGCCCGCATCGACCGATCCATCATCCAGCGGCAGATCAGTCACCACGCCTTCGACGAACCGCACCCGCCCGATGCCCGCGAGGCGCTTCTTCGCCGCATCCAGCATCGGCCCGGACTGATCCACCGCGATCACTTCGCGCACGACCGGCGCCAGCAGTTCGGCCGCGTTCCCGGTGCCGCACCCGATGTCGGCGACGACCCAGTCGCTCGGGAGGAGCGAGAGCAGGGCCGGCGCGGTGAACCCATCGCCGAACAGCTCCGATCGGACCTTGTCCCACTCGCCGGCCACCTGTCCGAAGAACGACACGCTGTCCGTCCGGCGCTCGGCGAGCACGCCGCTCAATCGACGAAGGTCCTCGGCCAGGCGCGGATCGTCGCCCATCTGATCCCGCACGGTGGCCCAGAGCGAGCGCGCGGAGGGCGAGAGGTCATCGCGGATGAGTCGGTAGAGCGTGGCCGTGCCGACGGCCCGGCGCGTGACCAGGCCGGCCGAGGCGAGGATCTTCAGGTGCCGGCTGACGGTCGACTGTGGGAGTTGGACGACGCCCGCGATCTCGCCGACCGATAACTCTTCCCGCTCAAGCACGCGACAGATGCGGAGACGGATCTCCTCGCCCAGCGCATGGAGCAGTTCGGTGATCGGGATGGTGATCGCAGATGTCTTCATCCGTTCATCCGGATGAAGTGTAGAAGCCCCACGCCCGGGGTCAAATCGACGATCTCAGATCCAGCGGGTGTCGCAACTCCGCCGGGTGTTCACGAGGCGTCAGGGTGTGGGGGCCGCTCCCAGTTCCGCGGGGGGCAGGGCGAGGGTAGGTCCGGGAATCTCGCCCAAGGCCCTGATCGCCGCCCGGGTCTCCTCGTCGGCCGGGTCGAGGTACAGCGCCATGCGGTACCGGCGCAGGGCTGCGCTCTGATCTCCCAGCGACTGATGGAACTCGGCCAGACGCTTCTGGATGCTCGCGGACTGCCCGGCGTCCATGCGGGCGGCCGTGCGGTAGGCGATCAGCGCGGCATCGGCATCACCGGCCTGCGCGAGCCAGTCACCGGCACGCACCCACTCGGTGGGCGTGGCGCGGTCCTTGGCCCGCTCGGTCACGAGGACGGTGAGCGCACCGGTGTCGCCGGATTCGAGCATGGCCTGGGCGAGTTTGTCGATGATTTCATCGTCGGTCGGGCGGATGGTCCGGACCACCTCGTACTGTGCCACGGCGAGTTCCGGGCGATCGGTGGCGAGGTAGAGATCCCCGAGCGCCATGCGGGCGTTGACATTCCCCGGTCGCTTCTCGACGGCCGCGAGATACTCCTGCTCGGCCAGCGCGAGGTCGCCCTGGCGCTCGGCCCGGTCGCCGGCGTCCACGATCGCATCGACCGGACGCGGAATCGAGCACGCGGGAAGAACGATCACGGCGGCGCCGCCAAGGATCAGGCACCGAGCCACTGGCATGAGTGAGTTTCGCATCGCCGGAGTTTATCGGCCGGGCGCGCCCCGTGCCCCGAATCGGCGTCTCCCCACCACCAGCGGCGACGGCGTGTCACCCCGCCCACGCCCCGCCCATCGGAGCACCATGTCCATGCCTGATCCTCCGACCATGCGATGGGTGCTGCACCGGCACACGCCGCCCGATGGCCCATCGCACCTCGACTGGATGATCGGGGCGTGGCCGGGGCTGGCAGACAACGGGTTGCCCGATGCGCGGATCCTCCGGTCGTGGCGGATCCAGGTCGATCCGACGATGGCGCTGCGGTTCGCGGGCGAGGCCGCGCCGGACCACCGGCGGGCTTATCTCGATTTCCGGGAGCGCGAACTGTCGGATGGCCGGGGTCGCATAACGCGTGAAGCGCACGGCACCGCCATCCTGGTCGCCGACGGGGGGGCGCGATTCACGCTCATGATCCAGCGCGATGACCCGCCGAGCCCAGCGCACGCCGCCCCGACCACGCTCATGGCCGCCCCCGACCCGCATCGCCCCGGCTGGTGGGTGTTCCAAAGGGCAGACCCCAGCAACCACCCGCCCGATCGAGATCCAGCGCACTGACCAACCGCTCCCCCTCCCCCCCCGCCCCTTCCCCGACTCCGCCTTGATCCCGAGAACGGGGAGCGCCACACCCCAACCGTCGCCCTGTTGCGGCGCCAGCCCCCATCGCCCGATCTCCACTCCGGATGTGCGGAATCCTGGCCATCGCGACGACCTGCGGCACGCGGCTGCCGATCACCGACGGCGAGGGTGTGCGGATGCGCGACGCCATGGCCCACCGCGGGCCGGATGGCGCGGGGATCTGGTGGGCCGGCGACCGCAGCGTGTGCCTCGCGCACCGCCGGCTGGCGGTGCTGGGGCTCGGGCACGCGGCGGACCAGCCGATGTCGCTGGCAAGAAGCGCTGACGGTTCGATCACGCTGGTCTACAACGGGGAGTGGTACGACGAGCCGCGCGCCCGGCGTGGGTTGGAACGGCGGGGCGTTTCGTTCGGGACCTCCTGCGATACCGAGACGCTGCTGCATGCGCTGTCAGAACGCGGCGATGCCGCGCTCGATTCCATCCGCGGCATGTACGCGCTGGCGTGGCATGATGCCACGGCGCGGACGCTGACCATCGCGCGCGATCCGATGGGGATCAAGCCCGTGTACTGGATGCGCCTGCACTGGCGCGGGGTCGAGCAGGTGGTGGTCGCCAGCGAGCCCACCGCGCTGCTCGCGCATCCGGGGGCCACGCCCGAGCCGGACTGGGCGATGGTCTCGGCGTATATCTCGCATTCCCGCGCGGTGCTGGGCGACCGGACCATGTTCCGCGGGATCCACGCGCTGCTCCCCGGACAGATCATCGAGTTCGATCTCGGCGCTGCGGGCATCGGCGAGCGCCGGCGCACCATTCCCCTGCTCGCGGAGTCCGAGAGCGCTGGACCCGGTTCGACCGTGAACGAGGCGGACGGCGTGGATGCGCTGCGCAGAGCCCTGCGGTCCTCGGTGTTCCGGCACCTCCGCGCTGATGTGCCGACCTGCGCGCTGCTGTCGGGCGGGCTTGACTCGACCGTCCTCGTCGACATCGCCCGCGAGCGGGCCTCCGCACTCCGCACCTTCGCCGCGGGACCAGCCCCGACCCATCCGAACCCCGCTGACCCCGACGCCACACGCCTCGTCGAGGCGGATGATGACCTGAGCGTCGCGGCCCGCGTGGCCGCGGAGTTCGATCTGCCGCACGAGCAGGCCAGGCTCGATGCGGGCGCTTGGTCGCACGGGTGGCGGGAGATGATCGACCGGCTCGGCGTGCCCATGTCGACGCCGAACGAGGTGGCGATCCATGCGGTGGCGCAGCGGCTGCGGGGTGCGGGGTGCGTGGTGACGCTCTCCGGCGAGGGGGCCGATGAGCTGCTGCTCGGGTACGCGGGCCCGCTCCACGCGATCGCCGGGGGGATCGCATCGGGCGCAGCGCTGGACGACCCCGCTGGGTTCGCGATGGGCCTGAGCACCTGGATCAGCGATGAGCACAAGCCGATGCTCCTCCGCGAGCACTTCTGGCGCGCCGCCGATGGCGATGCGCCGCGCCGGGATGCGTTCGAGCGGGCGCTGGATTCCGCCGCCGGGTGGTTCGCCCCCGGCCCGGACGAGAGCGACGCCGCGTTCGCGCGGCAGGCCGGCGCGCTGGCCCGCACCAACCTCAGCGCGCTGCTCCGGCGGCTGGACACGGCGACGATGCTCGCCGGGGTCGAGGGGCGCACGCCGTTCGCCGATCGGTGCGTTGCGCGGGCCGCGCTGCGCATCGGCGCGGCGATGCACTTCGATCCCTCCGAGCCCGGGGCGATGCAGACCAAGCGCCTGCTGCGCCGGGCGTTCGCCGGGCGTGTGCCCGCTTTCGTGATGCGGCGTGCGAAGGCGAGCTTTCCGATCCCGTTCCAGCGGTGGCTGGCCCTGTCCGATGCGCCGTCGATGCTCCGCCGGTCGGGATTCCTGCGCGAGATCTACCACGACGAGACCATCGAACTCGTCGCGGCCGATCCGCTGCGGAACTGGACGCTCGCTTGGCCGATGGCCAACCTGGCCGCCTGGGCGCACAGATGGGGATGGGATGCGCCGGCGTCCACCCGCCCCATCGCCATCGCGGCGACCAGCGGCGAGCACCACGACCTCTTGGGGTAGCCCGGGCCGCGGCTCGGCCCCGACCCCGCTCACATCGCCATGCCCTCGAAGACGATCCGCTGCTTCTGCTGCGTCGGGTCGGCCTCGGGCACGGCCGAGAGCAGCGCCTGTGTGTACTTGTGCTTCGGGCTCCCGATCACCTCATCGCGCGTCCCGCTCTCGACGATCCGGCCCTTGTACATCACCGCCACGCGGTCGCAGATGTGGTTGATCACGGCCATGTCGTGCGAGATGAACAGGTACGAGAGCCCCAGTTCATCGCGGAGATCCGCCAGCAGGTTCAGGATCTGTGATTGGATCGAGACATCGAGCGCTGAGGTCGGCTCATCGCACACGATGAACTTCGGGTTCAGCGCCAATGCCCGCGCGATCCCGATCCGCTGGCGCTGGCCGCCGGAGAACTCGTGCGGGTAGCGGTCGGCGGCGATCTTCGGCATCCCGCAGGTTTCGAGGAGTTGCTCTACGCGGGAGCGGAGGTGGGACTTGTCCTTGACGAGGCCGTGGACCTCCATCGGCTCGCCGATGATGTCGCGGATCCGCATCCGGGGGTTCAATGATCCGGCCGGATCCTGGAAGATGATCTGCATCGACCGGCGCAGCCTGCGGAGCGTGCCACCCGAGGCGGAGAACACATCCGTGCCGTCGAAGGTGACCGACCCCGATGTCGCCGGGATCAAACGGAGCAGCGTCCGCCCCACCGTCGTCTTGCCGCACCCCGACTCGCCGACCAGCCCCAGCGTCTCGCCCTTGTTGAGGTGGAACGACACGCCATCCACGGCCTTGACATGCCCGGTCGTCATCTGCAGCAGGCCGGAGCGGATCGGGAAATAGGTCTTCAGATCGCGCACATCGAGCAGCGGCGCGCCGGGCGCCTTGGAGTGCGAACCGGGTGCGGGGGCAGGCTTTGCGGGAGCGTCTGGCATGGCGATGAGTGTAATGCCTGTCGGAGCGGATCGCCCCCCCAACCCCCCCAACCTCCCAATCTCCCAACGCTCAGATCCCACAACGCGACCGAGGCGGCACTTCTCCTTGCGACTCCTCGGCGATGTCCTCGCTCACGCGTACGAATGCAGCCCCGAGATCACGAAGTTGATCACGATCCAGTTGAAGAGCATGACCCCGCACCCGATGATCGCCAGCAGCGCGGTCCAGAGCCCCTTGTCCCGCGTTTTCAGGCGGACATGGATCAGCACGAGGAACACGATGAAGGTGTTCAGCGCGAAGACCTCTTTCGGGTCCCAGCCCCAGGGGCGGCCCCACGAGTGGTCCGCCCAGATCGCGCCCATCACCAGGCCGGCCCAGAGCATGACGAACGAGAGTTCCATCAGCACGAGCGTCGCGCCGTCGAGCAGCTCCGTCAGCGAGCGCGACCGCCGCTTCTTGCCGGGCACGCCGGCGGCCTCATCGAGCAGCATCGCGGTTCCGGACTGCCGCGCGTAGTCCGCCGGGGCCCCGAACGCCCGCGCGACCACATAGATCAGGGCCGTCACCGACGCCATGAAGATCAGCGCGTACGACGCGATGATGACATTCGTGTGGATGTACAGCCACAGGTCGTGCAGCACCGGCATCATGTTCGAGATGTTCGCATCGAGGTACGGCGAGTACTCGGCGGCCATCAGCGCCGTGCCGCACGCGGCCGCGGCCGCCAGCGCGAAGAAGTTCCTCAGCGGGGTCTTCCGGGCCACGAACTCCAGCACGAGCGCCAGCACCGCGCCGAACCACACCGAGGTCGTCACCGCCTCGAACATGTTCGAGTTCGGCCACCGCCCCGAGATCCACCACCGCCACGCGATGGCGATCGTCTGCATGACCAGCGACGCCGAGAACATCCCGAGCCCGATGCTCCGCGCGCCATCCCAGCGGAACGCGATCGACATCAGCAGGAACGCCATGGTGAACATGTAGGGGATCCACAGCCAGGTCAGGTGCCCGAGCTTGAAGTAGATCGACTCCCAGAGCATCTTCGTGCGGCTCGGGTACACCTCGGGGTTCAGGCTGGCGGCCGTGGCGCTCAGCGAGACGATCGCGCGGTTTACCTGTCCGGCGTCCTGGGCCCGCCAGCCGTTGACGAGGTTCGCCCAGTCGCGGCGCAGGTCGAGCCGGATGTCCTCGGGGAGCGCCTCGCTCATCGGGTGCGTCGCGGTGTCGGGGAACAGGTCGTTGACGGACATCCAGGGGGTGTCCTGCGATGCGCCAGGCGGGGGCAGGATCCGCAGGTTCGTCGCGAGGAACTGCGGCTGCGACACGGTGAGCGCGCTCTCGATCTGGTTCACGAACTTGGCGGTGCGGATCAGGTCGGCCGACCAGGCGGTCATCAGCTGCCCGACGCCGCGCGTGTTCAGGAGGCGGGGCGCGATCAGCCCGGTGTCCAGGAACGCCTCGATCTGCTCCGGCGTGGCGATGGGCTCGGAGTCGAGCGCCTGGGCGATCTGCCGGCGCATGGCCGGGTTCTTGACGCGGATGCACGGGATCGCGTCGTACGCCTCCGCGTTGAACATCATGTCGAGGTAGGTGAAGTCGTGGCGGTGCCCGCCAACGCGCCGCCCGCCGGACACGATCCCCATCATCTCCGAGGCGTGGGAATCGAACGACTTGATCCGCCCCTGCCGCTGCACCGCGGCCCGGTCCAGCGGCGTCAGGTCGACCTGGGCGGCGAACCCCTCGCCGGTCTTGCCCGCCCGCATCTGGACCATGCCGACCACGAGCGCCGCCAGAAACACCGCGATCGCGGCCCCGACGGCGAACTGTGTGATTCCACCAAGACGCATCACTTCGGCTCCGTGCTGGAGGAACGATCCGATCCACGCGGCGCGACCACATTGGGTTCGCTGAGCGACGGATCGAGCGCCACCATCGCGCTCTCGCTGATCTGGCCCGCCCCGGCGCCCGCGCCGCCTTCAGCGCCGCCGCCCAGACGCCGGTACACCGCGATCTCCCGCCGACGCTTGATGATCGGCTTGACATAGAACGCGTAGCACATCCCCGCCACCGACAGCGCGCACCCGAAGAGCATCGTCCAGACGCCCTCGCGGTTGCCCACGCCCAGGCCGGTGAACGAGAACCCGGGGCGACCGGCTTCCCCCGGGGCCCGCGCGGGCTGCGGCGCATCCCAGAACGACTGGAAGTACCAGTGTCGGCGGCGGGACACCGGATCGTTGGTCGAGATGTCCTGCACCTGCGACCACTCGGCGCCCGGATCGTCGCGGTCGCGGAAGCGGACCAGCGAGTGCCAGTCGCGAATCTCCAGCGTGTTGCCGGTGAACCCGCCGACATGGGTCCGCAGCCGGAAGTCATCGAGCCGGACCTCGGAGGGCATCTCCTGCCGCTGCCGGGCGTACCGGACTTCCAGGCGCTCCCCGGAGGGAAGGTCGAAGAACGCGGAGCGGGCCGAGGCGATGCCGACCCGCTCATAGATGTCATCGTCGCTGACATAGGGGTTGTACGGGAGCCAGGCACGCTGCGTCCGCCCCTCGGGGAACGCCACTTCGACCAGGATCATGGCCCCCGACCGCGCCCGATCGATGTCCGCATCGCGCTGGCGCTCCGGCACGATCAGCGGGCGCGACCGCATCACGCCCCGCGTGATCAGCCGCTCCACGGCCAGCGATGACCCATCCTTCAGCGGTGCCGCGACGCCCACGCGGAGCGTCGACTCCGCGATCACGCTCTCGTTCCCCCGATCGATCATGCGGAGCCCGATCGGCGGCGGCCCGGCGATCACCTTCGTCCGCCACGCACCCCCGGAACCGAAGAACACCCGCACCCGCTCATCGAGCGTCCGCGGGGAGTTGATCGGATCGAACCCCGGTGGCGGATTGCTGGGGATGTCGAGGCTCTGGCTCGGATCCTCGAACGCCCACCGCGAGAACGACTCGCCCTCGGGGTTGATGAAATCGACCACCGCCAGCGACACCGGCGGCTGGCCGGGCGTGACGGAGAGCCCACGCAGCACCTCGCGCACCCGGAACCGCCACTCGGTGCCGGGGATCGCCTCCGGCTCGACCATGGCTCCCAGGCGCTCCGGCGAGACTTCCACGCTGGCTCCGGCTTCGGGCACGGCGATGGTGATGCGTGTCGCCAGGCTCTCGAGCAGCGCTGCGTACTCGCGCTCCGATCCCACCCACCGGAACTCCAGCAGCCCCCCCGCCACGCTGTTGGCCATCGGGTCCAGGGCAATCATCTGCCGGCGCGTCACGCGCCCGTTCGGCTCGCGCAGCGCCAGGTCGACCCCCGGGTTGAACGCGGCATCCTCGCCGCCCTCGACCAGCCGCTCCTGCATCACCGCGTACCGGAGGTGCCCGATCACACGCAGGGAGACGCCTCCGGCATCCTCGCGGGCCGCATCGGTCAGCAGCACGCGGACATCGATGGGATCGAGCCGGAGTTCCTCGGCCGCGGAGTTCGCCCACACCAGGTTCTGCTCGGGCAGGTAGTCGTTGTACCGGGGCAGGGAATCGATGGGCGCTTCCTGCCAGCCGCGCTCGCCCTCGGACCGCAGGTAGATCGCGTGCGAGTCCTTGAGCCAGAATTCATGCTGCGGCACCGGGGTCATGGTCAGCGTCACGCGATCGTCCACGAAGCGCGCGCCGCCGAACTCGGGCATGTTCCGGACCAGCCCGCGGCCCTCGATCAGGTCTTCATCGAGTTCGGGATGGTCCTTGACCACCCGCCGCGTGAACCGCGTGCCGTCCGGGCCTTCGACCAGCACGAACGCGGAGTAGGCCGTGGAACCGCCAGCGCCCGCATCGCCGCCATCCGCGCCGGTGCCCGGCTCCAGCGGCATCAACGGGCTCACCTGACGCACCGAGAACCGCCAGACGCCATCCGCGCCCGTCAGTGTCGCGGTGTCTCCCGGTGAGGGCGCGAGCCGCGCGGTCCCCTCCACGCCCCGCACGCCGGCGACGATGTCCCGGCGCACCACCGGCGCATCGCCCTCGAACTTGGTTCCGAAGTACAGCAGCGCGCCGGCCGTGAGGATCACGATCCCCGTGTGGATCATCCACACGCCCAGCTTGACCAGATTGAAGGGGATCTTCCGGATCGTCACGATCGTGATGTTCGCGGCCAGCAGCACGCAGTTGATCAGGAAGAACCAGGTGTGGAACCACTCGAACTCGGTCATCTCGAACACGCGCCACTGACGCGGCATCTCGTGCACGAACCGGAAGCCGTCCTCGCCCATCACCGGGTACAGGATGCCGGCCGAGCCGATCGACGAGTAGAAGAACAGGATCACCAGCAGCCAGATCCCGAACCACACGCTGGAGAGCAGTTCGATCGGCGCACGCAGCACGAGCGGGAGTTGTGCGATGCGCGAGCCCGCCCGTCCACCGGCGCGACCCTCGGGCCCCGCTGCCATATCCGGTCCCGGCCCCGCCGCCCGGCGTTGCCCGGGGCTCGCCGACCCTCTGCCATCGTCTGATCCGTTGGCCACCGTTGCTCCGTGCTCGATGCTGCGCTCCGGGGGCGACCAGCGCCCCGACCAAGCCCCCTCCCTGACCTCGGGACGGGTCGCCATCCTATGCGGATCCGCACGCCCGGCCCCGAACCGAACCCTTCGATCGCACTCCCAAGGGAATCCCCTTGGATCGCCCATCGTTTCGATGGCGGCGCTGCCGGGATGCGGCCCGCGCCCGAAAGTAAAGCGTTTCAGCCAACCGTATACTCCCGGCCCGCGCACGCCACCGCGGCGCGGTTCGACCCACCGATTCCCCCGCACCACGGGGGTGGAAGGCGCGCCAGCAGATGGGCAAGAAGCCGACGCCGAAGAAGAAGACCCCGTCCAAATCCGGGCCGAAGGGCGCATCGCGGACCGGTGCGCGCCGGGGCGCGGGCGGCAAGGCCAAGCCCGCGCCGGCATCGTCGGCGAAGAAGTCGCCCGCTCGGGGCGCAGCGCCGAAGCCCGCCCCCGCGCGGAAGCTCACCGGGGTGATGCTCCGACTGGACCGCCTCGCGCGCAATCTCTGGTGGACCTGGACGCCCCGCGCCCGGCGGCTCTTCGAGGGACTCGATCCCGGGCTGTGGAAGTCCACGCATCATGCGCCGATCCGGGTGCTGCACGAACTCTCGGACACGCGGGTGGCAGCCCTTGAGACCGATGAGCGCTTCCTGGCCGAGCTCGCCGGCGTCGAGGGCGAGCTCGCGGACTACCTGAAGACCAAGTCCTGGTTCGAGAAGACGCACGCGCAGCGCACCACTGGAAAGCCGCTCCGGGTCGCCTACTTCTGCATGGAGTACGGGATCCACGAGTCGCTCCCGCTCTACTCCGGCGGGCTGGGCATGCTCGCGGGCGACCATCTGAAGTCCGCGTCCGATCTGGGCATCCCGCTGTGCGCGATCGGCATCCTCTGGCGGAAGGGCTACTACCAGCAGGAGATCACGCACGAGGGACAGGTCAGGGTCCATTACCCTCCCTACGACTTCCGGCACCTGCCCATCAACGACACCGGCAAGTCCTTCAAGATGGACATCGGCGGACGCGGCGTGAAGGTCAAGGTCTGGTCGCTGACCATCGGGCGCATCAACCTCTACCTGCTCGACACCGACCTGCCCGACAACCACAAGGATGACCGCGCGCTGACCTCGAACCTGTACGGCGTCGGCAAGCCCGATTACCGGCTCCGGCAAGAACTGCTCCTCGGCGTCGGCGGGCTGCACGCGCTCGATGCGCTGAAGATCCAGCCCACGGTCGTTCACCTGAACGAGGGCCACGCCGCGTTCGCGGGGCTCGAGCGGGTCCGCCGCCTGGTTCGCAAGGGCGCCGAGTACGACGATGGCGTGGAGGCCGTGCGGCGCTCGACCGTTTTCACGACCCACACCCCGGTCCCGGCCGGGCACGACCGTTTCGAGCCCAAGCTGATCACGAAGTTCCTCAAGCCCATCGCCGACCAAGTCGGGCTCTCGCCGAACCAGCTCCTGGCCCTCGGGCGCATGTCGGACACCAACAAGGGCGAGACTTTCTGCATGACCGTGCTGGCGCTCAAGCTCGCCGAGCGCTGCAATGGCGTGGCCGAACTGCATGGGCAGGTCTCCCGCGACATGTGGAAGCTGCTGTACGGAGTCACAGAAGACAACCCCGGGCCCGAGCAGGTGCCCATCGGGCATGTGACCAACGGCATCCACCCGCAGTCATGGATCGCCGAGGAAACCCACGAGTTCTACGACGAGCATCTCAAGCCAAAGTGGAACGGATCCGGCCCCGACGACGACTGGTGGGCCCGCGCCACCGATGTGCCGGATGAGGCGTTCTGGAATCTCCGCCAGCGTCTCAAGAAGAAGCTCGTCACGCGTGTGCGAGAGCTGATGCGCGATCAACTGGTCATGCACCAGGCCTCCGATGCCGACCTCAACGCGCTGTTCGACACCTTCCACGAGAGCGCGCTGACCATCGGCTTCGCCCGGCGGTTCGCGACCTACAAGCGGGCCACGCTGATCTTCCGCGATGCCGATCGGCTCGCGAAGATCATCAACGATCGACAGCGCCCGGTGCAGTTCCTCTTCGCCGGCAAGGCCCACCCCGCGGATGCGGAGGGCAATGAGTTCGTGCGGCTTGTCCACAAAATGACGCGCGACGAGCGCTTCCGCGGGCGCATCTATCTGCTGCAGAACTACGACAAGTCGATCGGCGAGCTGCTCACCTCGGGCACCGATGTGTGGCTGAACAACCCCATCCGGCCGATGGAGGCATCCGGCACCTCCGGCATGAAGCCGCCGCTCAACGGCGGGATCAACTGCTCGATCCTCGATGGCTGGTGGCCGGAGGGCTTCAACGGGCACAACGGCTGGGCGCTGGGCGATGGCTCGCAACTCCCCGACCGCGAGGAGCAGGACGACCGGGATGCGAATGCGATCTACGAGACGCTCGAGAGCGAGGTCATCCCCGCGTACTACGAGCACGACCACGCCGGCATCCCCCGCCGCTGGACGACCATGATGCGCGAGTCGATGCGTTCGTGCGGTGCCAAGTTCTCCACGCACCGGATGCTCGCGGACTACACCCGGCATTACTATCTGCCCGCCCACGGGTGAACGCCGCCGCGCCATCGCCTCCTTGTCCACCCGGCGGCCCCCCTCTCAGCCCCCCGGCCCCAGCATCCCCCGGGCCCCGGAGACGCCATGGCAACGACGCAGCTCGCATCCACCAGCACCGATCGCCCCACCGGGCCCGTGCACCGCATCGAGATCCGCGCTGCGACCGCGGATGCGGATCCCCGCGGGGCCAGCGTGCGGAGGACCGCGGGCGCGGCGCTGGGGATCGAGGTGCCGCGGATCGAGACCGCCCGGGTGTACCTCATCGCCGGGCGGTTCGACGCCGAGGACCTGACCACGATCGCCGAGCAGCTGCTGGCCAACCCGGTGCTGGAGCGGTGGATGATCGGGGCCGCCCCGATCGCGCCCGGGGCCGAGGTGATCGATGTCCACCCGCTCCCGGGCGTGATGGACCCGGCCGCAGCGACGGTGGAAGCGGCGGTCCGCGACCTCGTCGGCGATCGCCCCCTGGGCGTCACGACCGGCGTGCGGTACGACCTGCACGGCGTGCACGCCGCGGATGCGGACCGGATCGCGCGGGAGCTGCTGGCCACCACGGCGATCGAGTCCATCCACCGGCGGCCTTGGTGCCCCGCGGCGTTCCCGGCCCCGGCCGAGCCGGACCAGGCCGTCCGGCGCATCGACATCCGCTCGCTCGACGATGAGGCGCTGATGGAGCTCTCCCGCAGGGGGCACCTGTTCCTCGACCTGAACGAGATGCGGGCCATCCGGGAGCACTTTTCCGCCATCGGGCGCGAGCCCACCGATGTCGAGCTCGAGACCATCGCCCAGACCTGGTCCGAGCACTGCGTCCACAAGACGCTCAAGTCCACCATCACCTATCGCCACGCGGGCGGCACGCTCGAGCACGACCTCATCGACTGGTCGGCACGCCCCCACCACGACACCCACCCCGACGGCAGCGTGACCATCCACAACCTGCTCAAGGCCACCGTCGCCGCAGCCACGCACGAGCTGATCGCCGAGGGACTCGACTGGACGCTTTCGGTGTTCGTCGACAACGCCGGCGTGATCCGGTTCGATGACGAATGGGGCGTGTGCGTGAAGGTCGAGACCCACAATCGGCCCTCGGCCATCGAGCCGTACGGCGGGGCCGCGACCGGCATCGGCGGATGCATCCGCGACATCATGGGCACCGGGCTGGCCGCACGCCCCATCGCCAGCACCGATGTGTTCTGTGTCGCCTCGCCCTTCGGGCCCGAGCAAGAGGACCGCTTCGTTCCCGACGATGCGGCGACCGCCGCGCCCGCGCTGAGCGCCATCAACCCGTCGCCGATCCCGCCGGGCGTGCTGCACCCGCGCCGCGTGCTGACGCGCGTGATCGAGGGCGTCCGCGACTACGGCAACCGCATGGGCATCCCCACGGTCAACGGCTGCGTGTCCTTCGACAACCGGTACATCGGCAACCCGCTCGTGTTCGCCGGGTGCGTCGGGCTGATCCCCGCGGACCTGTCGGGGCACGATGGGTCCGGGCACGCGCGCCCGGGCGATCTGATCGTCGTGCTCGGCGGGCGCACCGGCAAGGATGGCATCCACGGGGCGACCTTCTCATCGGGAGAGCTCACGCACACCCACTCCGACGAGTTCGCCCACGCCGTGCAGATCGGCAACGCCATCGAACAGAAGCGCACGCTCGATGCGATCATGCGGGCCCGGGACTTCATTGATCCGGCCACCGGCGCCCGCCGGTGCCTGTTCAGCGCCATCACCGACTGCGGCGCGGGCGGGTTCTCCTCGGCCATCGGCGAGATGGGCGAGCGCATCGGCGCTGAGGTCCACCTCGACCGGGCGCCCCTCAAGTACGCCGGGCTGCGGTACGACGAGATCTGGATCAGCGAGTCGCAGGAGCGGATGGTGCTGGGCGTGCCCCGCGCCGACCTGGAGGCGCTGGGCGAGATCTGCCGCGCTGAGCATGTCGAACTCGCGGTGCTCGGAGAGTTCGGGCGCACCGACGCGGATGACCGCCCCGAACTCATCCTCCGCTTCGAGGAGCAGGAGGTCGCGCGCCTGCCCATGGCGCTGCTCCACGACGGCATCCCGATGCCCACCCGGCGCGCCGCTTGGCCGGCGAAGCGCGAGGAGCCCGCCAGCGCCGCCCGCGCCGCCGCCAAGGCCCCATCGGCGAGCGGCATCGCCTCCACGCTCACCGACCTGCTCCCCTGCCTGCTGGCGCACCCCAACATCGCGTCCAAGCGCTGGCTCGTCCGCCAGTACGACCACGAGGTGCAGGGCAACACGATCGGCAAGCCCTTCGTCGGGCACCAGTCCGAACGCCACGGCGTCTCCGGCCCCGCCAACAGCGCTGTCATCCAGCCCATCCCCGGACGCGACCGCGCCATCGCGCTGGGCAACGGGCTCCAGACCCGCCTCGGGCATCCCGATGTCCCCGGGAGCGATCCCTACACCATGGCGCTGGCGGCCATCGACGAGTGCATCCGGAACCTCGTCTGCTCCGGCGCCGACCCGGCGCGGATCGCCATCCTCGACAACTTCTGCTGGCCATCGTGCGGCAACGAGCACAACCTCGGGGCCCTCGTCCGCGCCGCCGAGGGCTGCTACGACGCCGCAAAGCTCTTCCGCACGCCGTTCATCTCCGGCAAGGACTCGCTCAACAACCAGTTCCGGTACCGCGATGAGCACGGGCAGGAGCGGCTCATCGAGATCCCGCCCACGCTGCTCATCTCCGGCATCGGCATCGTCCCAGCGCTGTCGCGCATCACCACAATGGACGCGAAGGCGCCGGGCAACACCCTCCTCCTCGTCGGCCCGGACGCCGTGACCACGCTCGGAGCGCAGGCCCACGCCGCCACGGATGCCCTGCCATCGATGCGCACCGGGCACGAGCACGCCGAGCCGGCGCGTCTCATCGCCGAGACCATCCGCGAGCATGCCCCGCGGACCGCCGCCGCCGTCGCCGCGCTGATCGCGCGCGGGCACATCGCCGCGGCCCACGATGTCTCCGATGGCGGGCTCATCGCCGCACTGGCCGAGATGCTCATCGCGGCCTACGACGAAGACAACAACACGGGGTGCGGGCTCCGGCTCAACGCGCAGCTCATCGCCCACGATCCGGGCGATGCGCTGCTCGCCCTGCTCTCGGAAGATCCGTGCCGCTATGTGCTCGAGGTCCGGGGCGAGAGCGTCAACGAGGCCCGCGCAGCGCTCATCGCCGCCCAGGTGCCCCACATCGCCCTCGGCATGCTCACCGATGAGCCCACCCTCACCATCACCCACGCCCATACTCAGACCCACACCGACCAATCCTCATGGCCGATCGCCACGCTCCGCGATGCCTGGCTCGGCACCTTCGCCGACTGGTAACCCCCCAACCCCCCACTCTCCCCGGGTCTCCTAGAGCTCGGTCGAGGACCTCACCACCGGTCTCCTAGAGCTCGTTCGAGGATCTCACGGAATGCGCACGCGATCAGCCGACGATGCGCTGCGCGTGCTCGCGGGCCCCGCGTTCGGCCTCGCTGATCTTCGTCGGATCGTTGCCGCCGCCCTGCGCCGAGTCCGGCTTGCCGCCGCCCTGGCCATCGCAGAACTGCGCGGTCGCCTTGATCCAGTCGCCGGCCTTGAGCCCGCGCTCGATCAGGGCCGGCGGGACCTTGGCCGCCATCGCGATCTTGCCCGCGGCCTCATCGACGCTCAGCAGCAGGACCGCCGCCTCCGGGCGACGCGCGGTCAGCGTGTCCATCGCCGCCATCAGCGCGCCCCGGTCGCCGCCGGCGGGAACGACGCCCACGATCGCCAGCTGGTCGGCCATCGCGCCATCCGCGATCAGCCGGGCCGTGTCCACTGCCTGCTCGCGGGCTGCGCCCGTTGATGCCTTTGAGATCTCCTTGACCCGCGCCTCGAGCGCTGCGAGCGATGTGCGCAGCGCCGGCTTCCGCGTCAGCGGCAGCTCGGCCGACTCCAGCTCCTGCCGGATCGCCTTGACCTCCCCCGGCAGGTGGCGGTCCGACAGCGAAGCGGCGCCCGAGATCCGCTCGGCCATCGCATCGGCATCGCCGAGCAGCGCCTCGGCCCGCGCGCCGGTGCAGGCGACGAGCCTCCGGACGCCCTTGGAGACGGACTCCTCGCCCGTGAGGACGAACACCTGCGCCTGTGAGGTCCGCTCCAGGTGCGTGCCGCCGCAGAACTCGATCGCGTGGTCGCGCCAGGTCTCGTTCTCGGGATCTGCCAACAGCGTCGGCACCGCCACGCCCACCGAGACCACGCGGACGGGATCGGGGTAGCTCTCGCCGAACATCGCGCGGACCGCGTGGATGCCCTTGGCCTGTTCCAGCGGCGCGAGTTCGGCGAACACCTCCTGGTCGGCCTCGATCGCGCCGTTGACCCGGCGCTCGACGCGGTGGAGTTCCTCGGGCGTTGTCGCGCGATCGTGCGAGAAGTCGAACCGGAGGCGCTCGTCCGTGACGAGCGATCCCTTCTGCTGCACATGATCGCCGAGCACAGCGCGGAGCGCGTGGTTGAGCAGGTGCGTGGCGGTGTGGTTCGCGGCCGTGGACGCCCGGCGCGGGCGGTCGACGCGGAGTTCGACCTCATCGCCGACATCGAGATCGCCCTTGAGCAGCCGCCCGATGTGCGCGATGTACCCGCCGCAATCCCGCGTCGACTCGACGATGAACTCGCCGAAGTGCGCGCCCGCGCCGCGGACGGCCCGGTGCACGGCCGCGCGCCCGGTGTCGGCGTGCTGGCCGCCCGACTCGGAGTAGAAGTTGGTCTTGTCAAAGATGAGCGTGACGCGGTCAGTCGGCTTGGCCGTGGAAGAAGAGAGGCGCTGGTCGAAGTCGTACCCGTTCCAGATGGCCTTGAGGTGGGCCCGCTGGGGGCGGCTGAGGTACTTGGCCGAGTCGTCGGTCGGGCGGACATTCAGGTGCCGCAGCTTGGCCAGTTCCTCGGTGCCGAGTTCGAGGTGAGCCGTCTCATCGGTCTTGCCGCCGGAGCGGGCCAGTTGCCGCGCCTCTTCCATCAGCCGCTCGAAGCCCTCCAGGTCCACGCCCATCCCGCGCTCCTCGGCCATCACGCGGGTGAGGTCGATGGGGAACCCGTAGGTGTCGTGGAGCTTGAAGGCATCCTCGCCCGAGATCGCCGCGCCCGCGCCGCGCGACGCGGCGTCGCTGAACAGCTCGATCCCCTTGTCCAGCGTCCGGCGGAACGACTCTTCTTCTTCCGTGAGCACGCGCTTCAGATGGTCCACGCGCTGCGCGATCTCCGGGAACACACCGCCCATCGTCTGCACCACCGTCGGCGCCAGCTTCGCGAGGAACGGCTTCTCGATCCCGAGGTTCTGCCGCCCCATCCGCACCGCCCGGCGGAGGATGCGGCGCAGCACATACCCGCGGCCATCGTTCGATGGGTCGGCCCCATCCGAGATCGCAAAGGTCAGGCAGCGGATGTGGTCGGCCAGCACGCGGTACGCGATGTCGCGCGCATCGGTCAGCCGGCCGCGGTACGGATCGCCGCCGGCGAGCTGGTGGATCGTGTGGAAGATCGGCGTGAACACATCGGTGTCGTAGTTCGACGACTTGCCGTGCAGCACCCGCACCAGCCGCTCGAACCCCATGCCCGTGTCGACATGCTTGGCGGGCAGCGGGCTCAGCCCCCGCTCGGTCCGGTTGAACTGGATGAACACGAGGTTCCAGATCTCGATCACATCCGGGGAGTCGCGGTTCACGAGCTGGTACCCCGGGAGCTTCGCGCGCTCCTCCTCGGAACGCCCGTCGTAGTGCAGCTCCGAGCACGGCCCGCACGGCCCGGTGTCGCCCATCTCCCAGAAATTGTCCTTGCTGTTGCCCGGCAGGATCCGTGAGGCGGGCAGGTACCGCGACCACAGCTCGTACGCCTCGCGGTCGGGCTCCAGGCCCAGCGACTTGTCGCCCTCGAAGTAGGTCGCGTACAGCCGCTCCGGATCGATGTCCCAGATCCCTGTGAGCAGCTCCCACGCCCACTGGATCGCCTCGCCCTTGAAGTAGTCGCCGAAGGACCAGTTCCCGAGCATCTCGAAGAAGGTGTGGTGGTAGGTGTCTCGCCCAACATCGTCGAGGTCGTTGTGCTTGCCGCCCGCGCGGATGCACTTCTGCGTGTTGACAGCGCGCTTGAGGGCGCCGAGCGCGCTCCCCGGCGCGGCCGTGCCGAGGAACAGCGGCTTGAACTGGTTCATCCCCGCGTTGGCGAACAGCAGCGTCGGGTCGTCGTGCGGGATCACCGGCGATGAGGGCACCACGGTGTGCCCCGCGCGCTCGGCGAAGAAGTCGATGAACTGCTGCCGGATCTGCGCGGCGGTGAGGTGGGCGGCCGGTGCTGGAGGAAGTGTGGTCATGGCGGCGCAGACATCGGGGACAGCGCCGCGGATGGCCGGCGCCGACCGGTTCGGTTTGGTGAGTGTTCGGCGTCGCGAAGCGTTCGCGGCCCAACTGGCAAAGTGTACCGGCCAACCGCACGCCGGTCGGTCCCCCCGCCGCTGTTCGCCCACAGAACACAACAACAACGCCGGGCATCGCCCGGCGTTGCGATCGTCTGATTCGATTCGGGTTGCCCCGCGCTCAGCGGGCCAGGATCGGAGCGTGCCCCGCCGGCGGATCCACGAGAACCTCCATCGGATCCGCGCTGGCGAACGCCGAGCGGGTGTCCCCGATCACGCCCAGGAAGTCCATGGCCATCGCGTTCTCGGGATTCCGGTCCAGCGCCTTGTAGAGCGTCTCCCGCGCATCCTGAACCAGCCCCAGGTCCGTCAGGATCAGCGCCCGCAGCACCGGGGCATCCTCCGGCGTCGCCACCATCTGGATCGCTCGGTCGAGCAGCGCCAGCGCCTCCCGCGGGTTGCCCTGCCGACGGTGGAACATCGCCAGCATCACATAGCCATCCTCACGGTACGGCGCCATCGCCACCAGCCGCTGGCCCGCCTGCCGCAGCCCGTGATCGTCCTCGATCATCAGGGCGATGTTGCCCAGTTCGATCCAGGTCCGCACATCCGCGTTCATCGCGTCCCGCCCAGCATCAGCCAGCAGGATCGTCCGAGCCTCCACCGGCCGCTCGAGAGCCACCAGCGTCTGAGCGTGCAGGATCCGAAGGTCCGGGCGATCGATCGCCCCCCCCTCTTCCGACAGCCGCTCCGTCACGATGCGGAGGTTCCGCTCCGCATCCGCGAATTTCCCGCCGGCGACCTGCGCATGGATCAGGTCCTCACGCAGCGTCACCTCGTCGGGCGCCAGCAGCGTCGCCTCGTTGAACAGCGCCACCGCATCCTCGTACCGGTCCTGCATCATCGCGATGTGTCCAAGCGTCTGCCGGAGCCCGGCGTTGTGGTCAAACCGCTCCCGGTCCGACTCCAGCAGCTCCCGCGCATCCGCCAGCCGGTCAAGCTGGATCAGCATCTCCGCGGCCGCCAGCGTGTACTGCGGGTCCGCCGGGTCGATCTCCCGCGCCCTCATGTAGGAATGGTGAGCCAGCTCGTAGTGCGTGAACCGCTCGTGCACCAGCCCGCGGTAGTAGTGCGCCAGAACATCCTCGGCATCGATCTCCATCGCCCGGTCAAGCGCCAGCATCGCCGCCTCCAGGCGCCCCTGCTCGAACAGGATCCGAGCCCTCAGCACATGCGATTTCGCCACCTCCGGGTTGATCTCGATCGACCGATCCGTCGTCCGCAGCGCCTTCGCCAGATCACCGGCCAGGAACTGCTGGCGGGCCATGTCGAACTCCGTCGCCGCCTTCATCCCCGCCATCCGCAGCTGCGACTTCTCCTTGAAATCGCCCGTGTAACGCCCCTGACCGGTGCATCCGGAGGCGGCGATCAGGGCCGCGGCGCTGAGCGTCATGGCGGCGAGTCGTGAAGAAATCATCGTGGCACCTCCGGCAGTGTGGGCAACATTCAACAAGGCTGATGGGAACTATCGGATCGGGCAGGCACCCGGCGTGATCAGTTGTCCGCCGGGACCGGAACATCGACGACCGCCGGCTGTTCCTCCGGGCTTGGCTCGCCCGGAAGCGTGAAATTGGTCATCATCCCGGCAAGAAGATCGAACATCGCGCTGAACCCGGCCTGCTGGTCCAGCGGCACGCCGGTGCCCGGCTGCTCCGACGCCACCGCCGCGCCCCGGCCCTCCGGAGCGGTCACCCCGTCCACGAACACCGGGCCCGTCGATCCAAAACCATCCAGCGGACGGCCATCCCACGCCTCGACCGTGTGCATCTCGAACATCGCCCCCGGGCTCATCTGGGCCGTCTTGCTCGGGACACTCGCCGAAGAAGACCCCGACTCTCCAGAAGCGCCGGACTTCCGCGTCGAGCGCCAGGTCAGCCGATCCTCGGGGTTCCACCCGCCTCCCGCGCCCGCCACCGGCTGCCCGTTCGGGTTCCGCACGGTCGACTCATTCGAGTCCATCCCCGACCCCATCCCCGACCCGGTCCCGACGCTGCCCGCCCCGTTGGCCCCCATCCCACCCTGCGCCGCCACCCGCGGAGCCGCCGGAACCGATGCCCCCGTCGTCCCGGCTCCCTGGGACACCCGATCGCGCTCCGCCGCCAGCCGCTCGGTCTCGCGCTGGAACGCCAGGTCCTGACGCTCCCGAAGCTCTTCGTGCATCGTCGACCGGAGGAACGAGCGGTGCGGGAAGGTCTCCCGCTCGCCCGTGAGCTGCTCGCGAAGCCGGATCGCCTCGGGCTGGTTCGGATTCAGCTCCAGCGAGCGACGGATCGTCCACAGAGCCTTGTCCGTTTCACCGGAATCGGCCTGCTGCTGCGCCTCCACATTCAGCGCCGCCGTCTGGCGGTCGCGGGACCACGGCAGCATCGACGCTCGCGAGCCCGTCCGCACCCGCTCCATGTGCCCCACCGCCTGCTCGCCCTCATCGATCATCGTCTTGTCCGACACGATCGACGGCGTGATCAGGAAGATGATCTCCGCACGCTCCGTCCCGTCATCGAACCCGCGGAACGCCGTGCCGATGATCGGGATATCGCCCAGCAGCGGAACCTGACGACGAACCAGCCGCGTCTGCTCCTTGAACAAGCCGCCCAGCACGATCGTCGCCCCATCCGGCACCATCACATTCGTCGTGATCTCCTGCGTAATCTCGTCAGGGATCGTCACCGCCGCCCCCGTCGCGTCTGTCGCATCGCGGATCAGACCCTCCGAGACACGAGGCGCCAGCTCCATGCGGATCATCCCATCCGTCGAAACGAACGGACGCACCGCCAGCTGCGTGCCCGTGTCAAGGAACTCCACCGACTGCGTCGTCGAGGTCTCAGTCGAGGTCGTGTTCAGATAGCCCAGCTTGCGACCGACAAGCACCCGCGCCGCCTGCCGGTTCAGGGTCAGGATCTTCGGGTTCGAGAGCACCGTCAGGTCCGTCACCTCGTCCAGCGCCCGAACGAACAGCGCGATCTCATCGCGGATCAATCCCAGCTTCAGCGTGCCCGGCCCGCCGAAGTTGCCCGGGCGGCTCGTCACCGCCGTGCCGTTGCTGTCGGTCGGGAACACCGCGTTGTCGCCGAGCTGCGACAACGCATCGGCCGCCCCCAGCGGCCCGCCGAAGTTGAAGAAATCCTCGAAGTCCAGGTCCGCGATGATCGAGAAGTCAACGCCGAACGCGTTCGCCTCGGTCAGCTGCGTCTGCAGGATCGTCGCCTCCACCAGCACCTGGGCCGGGCGCTGGTCGATCTCACCGATCAGCGACATGATCTCCTCGATGTGCTCCGGGTAGTCGAACACCACCAGCGTCGCCGCCAGCGCGTAGTCCTCGGCCCCCGTGGGCTTCGCGTCCGTGATCGTGAAGTCCGACACATCCCCGGACACCGTGATCGTGCCCTGCTCCGAGAGCAGCGGCTCGATGAACAGCGCCGCGTCCGACGCCTTCAGATAGTTCAGCCGGATCACCCGCTGCTCGCGCTTCCGGGCCGCGGCCTCCATCTCCGCGATCACCTCCGCGGGATACACATAGATGAAGTTCCCCCGCTCCAGCCACCCGTACCCGTTCACATTCAGGATCGCGTCCAGCGCCTCGTCGATCGTCACCCCGTAGAGGTTCGCCGTCACCGTCGCGCTGACATCCTTGCTCGCGATGATGTTCCGACGGCTCTGCAGCGACAGCATCTGCAGCACATTCGCCAGGTCCTCATCCCGCACGAAGATGTCCACCGTCATGAATTCGGACACCGTGACGCCCGCATCGCCCGAACCCGAGCCAGAGCCCGATGCCGCCAGGTCGGCGTCCGCGCCCGATCCGTTGCCCGCGCCGTACCCCGGACCGCCGCCCGCCTCCCCGTACATCTCGAGGTCGTTCCCGCCGAATCCATCATCGCCGCCGCCCGGCAGGAGGATCGATCCGTGGTCCTGGTCCGGCTCCGGACGCGGGTTCCGGGGATCCATCGGGTCGTACGCCGGCTGCTGCGCCGACGCCGCGCCCGCGAGCGTGCCGACCACTGCCAGCACACCCAGAACACTGAGGCGGCTCCGCCCACGATCTCGCAGGCGATCTTCGTTCGTTGCGGCGAGGACGACGCTGGCTCGGCTGGTCATGTGCAACTCCTGCTTCGTGGCGAGGCATTCAGAGGGCAGACGCGCCCGCGCTGCGGAACCGCAGGCACGCGTCGCCGATCGCGGATTGATGCGCGCAAGGCCGTGATCGAAACGGACCTGCGCGATCGGATCGACCCGCAAGCCACGCGCCGTCCGCGCTGCCCTGTTTGTCGTCCCGTTCGCGCGTGGACTTGGCGGATCCCGCAGCCCCGCGAGCCCCCCGGTTCCGCACGCGCGGCGCAGACCGACCCCCATCCGGGGAACACCCCGGGGATGCCACCCACTCCCGCCCCGGCAGCAAGCACTCAACCCGCCCCGCCCATCCAGCCCCATCCCACGCGCGGGCGCGCGCCCGCACCGACCGGTCAATCCTCCGAACGCTTCGACTTCAGACGATCAGCGCTCGGCACCCGGATCCCGCGCACCAGGCCCATCCACGACAGCACCCGGATCAACAGGAACGACAGATCGAACTGCCACCACCGCAGCCCGTGGCGCGCCGAGGTCGGAAACGCGTGGTGGTTGTTGTGCCAACCCTCCCCCAGCGCCAGAATCCCGCACACCGGGTTGTTCCGGCTCTCATCACGCGTCTCGTACGCCCGGTGCCCCCAGATGTGGCAAACGGAATTCACAGACCAGGTCACATGGTGCACAAACAGCACGCGCACCAGCCCGCCCCACAGGAACCCGAGCAGCGCCCCGTACCACGACATCGTCATCAACCCGCCCACAACCGCGGGAATCAGCAGCCCGAGCGCAACCCAGAGCGGGAACAGCCTCGAGATCGTGCGGATCATCGGGTCCTTCATCAGGTCGGGCGCATAACGCTGCCGATCGCTCGCATGGCTCGCCATGAACCACCCCATGTGCGCGTGAGCGATCCCGCGCAACATGTTCCTGAATCCCGCCCCGTGCGAGTGCGGCGAATGCGGATCGCCATCCTGGTCCGAGTGCTGATGATGGCACCGATGGTTCGCCACCCAGTCGATCAACGGCCCCTCCACCGCCATCGAACCCAGAATCCCCAGCACCGCACGCAGCACCGGATTCGCCTCGAAAGAGCGGTGCGTGAACAGACGGTGGTACCCCACCGTCACCCCGAACCCCGTCAGCAGGTACATCACCGCCAGCAGCACCAGGTGCGGCCAGTTGAACGCCACCGGATACAGGAGCACCGATCCGACCACCAGCCCGGCGACCGGCAGCAGAACGACAAGCAGCGTCACGATCCGCATGCCGACAGGAAGCGGATCGACCGCGTCCGCACTCCCTCCCCCGGGGTGAGCTTCGAACGGAGCGGGTTGCGATGCGACCCCCTTGATGCCCGGCACAAGCGATTGAAGATGCGTCAAGTGTGAACTTTCCTTGAAGGAAGTGCATCGCACGCTGGACCGCGCACGAGTGGAGGCTCGGTGATGGATCGGCGACATGGCCGGACCCGACCGCCTGACAGGATCATACGCCACCGGTCACACGCCCGCATGGCGGCCCGGCTCCACGCTCAATGCCCATTCACCCAGCGCCATGATCCAAGCGATTGAACACCGCGCGAAGCATCGGGTAGCGCAGCCCCCCGCCCGCGGCGACCTCGCTACACCGGCATCCAGTCCTCGGCATCGATGTCGCTGGCGCTCTCATCCTGCGCCGGGCGAACCACCAAACGGTGCTCCACCCCCTCCGGCGCGTACCGCAGCACAACCTCGCCGCGCAGCTCGTGCCGCGCGAACCCCTCGATCAGCTGCGTCCCCAGCCCGGGGCTCACCGAGCCCGGATCGATCGACACCCCCCTCTCGACCCAGTCCAGCGTGATCGACTCGGGGAATGCCGCGCGGGGCTCCGCCTCAACGCACGACCAGCGGATGTCGACCCTCCCCTCGGACGAGGCCAGCGCACCGTGCTTCAGCGAGTTCGACATCAGCTCCTGGACCACGAACCCCAGCGGCGTCGCCTGCCGCGCCGGAACATCGATCGGGGGACCGCCCAGCGCGATCGAGCCCGGGCACTCCGGTGGGATCATGGTCCGGACGATCGTCTCGATGTCCACCGGCGCATAGTTCCGCTCCGAGAGCAGCGAGTGCACCGCGTCCATCGCCCGCAGCCTGCTCCGGATCGCGTTCGCGAACCCGTCCACCGTGCTCTGCCGCACGCGGCACAGATCAACCAGCGTCAGCAGCGATCCCAGCGCGTTCTTCAATCGGTGGTTCAACTCACTCAGCAGCCGCCCCCGCAGCCGCGCCGCCGCCTCGATCGACCGGATCGCCTCCCGCGCCTCCGTCACATCGCTGAGCAGAAAGAACGCCCCCACCGTCCCGGAAGCGTTCCGCTCCGGTATCAGCATCGCATCCATCGTCCGCAACCCGCCCGACGGACCCGGCGCTGTGAACTCGTACCGCTGCTCCTTCCCGCTCAGCGCACGCTCGATGTGCGGCCGATGGAGCTCCATACGGTCCGGAGGAATCACGCTGTCCAGCGGCTCGCCGAGCAGATCCGGCAGCTCGCGCCCGTAGATCGCGCGACCCGCCGCGTTCACGAACCTCAGCCGCATCTGCGGGTCCAGCCGCCCGATCACCACCGGCAGCGCATCCGTGATCGTCTGCAGCTCCTGACGCGAGCGACGCACCATCTCCTCCGCCTCCACCCGGCGCGAGATGTCGCGGACCACCGCCACGATCTCTTGAGTCCGCCCAAGCTCCCCGCGCACCATCGTCAGGCTCGCCTCGGCCGTGATCGTCTCGCCCTGACCCCGCACGATCCGGCACCGCACCGAACTCGCCGGCTCGCCCACGATCAAAGCCTCGATCGAACGCCGGACCGCCCCCCGGTCGTCGCGGTGCAGCCGATCGAAGAACGAGGTCCCCACCAGCGACTCCGCGGACACCCCGAAGATCCGCTCGGCCGCCGGCGAGGCATACAGGAACCGCCCGTCGACCGTCTGCCGCGCGATCAGATCCGCCGCGTTCTCGGCCAGGAACCTGAACAACGCCTCGCTGTCACGCAGCTTCGCCTCGTCCCGCACGCGGAGCGTGATGTCATCAGCGAACGCCGCGTACGCGCCGATCCGACCATCCTCATCCGGCAGAGGCGTGTTGTGCCACTCGCAGATGATCCGGCTCCCATCGCTCCGTAGATTCTCGTTCCGGCTCGTGTTGGGAACCCCGCGCTCCAGCAGCTCGTGCACGATCTCCTTGACATGCTCCCGCGCCTCGTCCGGCACGATCATGTCCAGCGCATCACGCCCGATCGCCTCATCCCGCGTGTACCCGAAGATCTCCTCGGCCCGCGGATTCCAACCGATCACCCGCCCCGAACGATCAACCTCCAGCGCCGCCAGCGGCGTCCGCTGCAGATGCAGCTCCGCCCGCCGCTGCGACGCCCGCATCCGCCGCTCCGCCGTGAGCATGTCCGTGATGTCCACCGCGCTGCCGATGTATCCCTGGTAGGTCCCATCCTTCCGATACACCGGACCGCCCCGCTCGAACAGGTCCCGGTACACACCATCGTGCCGCCGCAGCCGGTACTGGTGCTCGTACGGCTTCCGAGACTCCACCGCCCCCTCGAACGCCACCCGCAGCCCCTCAAGGTCATCCGGATGGATCGACTCGTGCCAACCCTCCCCAGTCTCCTCCTCCTGCGTCCGACCCGTGAAGTCCAGCCACACCTTGTTGAACCACTCCAACGACTTGTCCGCCCGCGCGAGCCAGATGAAAATCGGCGCCTGATCCCCCATCGTCCGGAACAGCTGCTCCGAAACCGCCAGCCGGTCCTGCGCCAGCCGCGACTCCGTGTTGTCGATCATCACACCGCGCGCCCCCACGATGCCCCCACCCGCATCGCGCACCGGCGACACCGTGCTCCGCACCCACCGCACCATCCCATCCGCATGCCGAACCCGGTACTCCAACTGCGTCCGACGCCCCTCCTCCAACGCCTCATCCACGCACGAACGCAGCGCCCCCAGATCGTTCGCATCCACCTGCGCGAACCAACGCCCCGGCTCCTTCCACTCCTCAGCGCGCACCCCCGTCAACGCCTCGATCTGTGGCGACACATGCACCAGCTCGCCGGATGCCCCATCCAACTGCCAGAACACCACCCCCAGCGGCTCGAGCGTGCTCTTGTAAAGATCGTGTTCATCCTGAAACACGCGCCCCCCGCCTCCGCCCGGCCCCGGCCCGTTCCGCCAGGCGATAACCCCCGCGATACCGCAGAGCACCACCATCCCCACCGCGCCACCCATCGCGCCGGCCCAGCCACCGGGCCCCACGCCCGCCAGTTCCAATCCAACGCCCAACACCCCGAGTCCCATCGCCAGACCCATCAGCACCGGAACCGCCAGACCGGAGCGCGCACCCCCCGACCGACCGCCCGCGCCCGCCCTCTCGCTGACTCGCTCGCCGGACTTATTCCGCATCGACGCCATCATACAAAGGCTCTCATCGCGCCCCACCTCCGAACCCGCGGGCCGGTCCCTCCCCCATCCCGCCGCAACCGCTCACGACCCCACCCGCGCCCACTGCGCCTCGAGCTTCTTCGGCGACACCGACACCGCGGTCCCCAGCGACTCGGCGAACAGCGACACACGCATCTCCTCGAGCATCCAACGAAAGTCCTCAAGAGCCTGGTCGAACACGCTCGCCACCCGGTTCCGGTCCGCCCGGTACGCGTACGCCTCCCAAAGCTGCTCAAGGTACCGCGCGCTCTGCACATCCTTCTCTGCGCCCCGCGCCACCAGCTTGTCCAAGCGAACGATCCCGCCACGAAAGTACCGCGCGAACTGTCCCAGCCACGGCAGCGGCGTGTCCGCGATGAACGCCCGCGGCGCCAGCCGCGAATGCCAACGCCTCAGGTCCGCGATCGCATCCGCATACACCAGCCCCGATTCCGACTCCAACCGCATCACGAACGCGTGCTGCTCATCCAGCAGCAGATTCGCCATCCGCCCGATCTCCTCGATCGATCCCGCGACACGGTTCCAACCCACATCCAGCCGGGTCTCGTACGCCGCCGCAGTGCGGATCGTGTCCGCCTCGATCGACGCATGCCCCTCGAACAGGAACGCCCGTTCGGCCACCAGCAGCGTCAACTGATCCCGAAGCTCCGCCCGCGATCCCACATAGGGATACGCCGTCGCCGCCCGCACCAGGGCCGGGTGGTCGTCGAAGCGGAACTTCATGAACCGCTGCATGTGCACCGCGAACAGCCGGCGCAGCCCCTTCCGCAGCGCCAGACGCGCCGGATCACGCGCCTCCAGCAGCCGCACCGCCGCCCGATGCTCGATCCCCGTCCCGTCGTTGGGCCCCTCATCGACGATGGCCGGATAGGCCGTGAGGCTCATCCCGAGGTGCTCGATCTCCACCGATCGCGGCAGATCCCCAAAGTCCCACTCGATGATCGAATCGCGGTTCAGCCGCGGGTGCGGGAGCCGCGTGAACTGGCTTCGCAGCCGCGCGGTCAGCGAGCGCTTGATCGACCCTAGGTCCCGCCCCTCGCCCAGCACCACGCCCTTCTCATCGACCACCTTGATCTTCACCGTCACATGCGCCGGCAGTTCCGAAGGATCCCACATCGACGGCTCAATGCTCTGGCCCGCCACGGCCCCCAGCGCCGCGGCCACCGCGCCCGCGAACGGTGGCTGCCGATCGTCACGCAGTGCCCGGTTCAGGATGTCCGAAACCCGCTGCGCCACCTCCGATGCCGGCAGCAGCAGCCGGCGGATCTCCTTCGGGAGCAGCTTGATGATCGCCTCCACGCGCGGCACAAACAGCCCCGGGACCAGCCACGGCACCCGCTTGTCATCAAGGCTCACCAGCACATCCACCGGCACCGTCAGCACCGCCCCATCGTCGTCCGAGGTCGGATCGTGCAGGTAGCTCACCCCGCAGAGGATCCCGCCGACCACGATCTCATCCGGGTACGCCTGGTCGGGCTGGAGCGCATCCGGCTCGGCCAGCAGATCCTCCTCCCGCATGCGCAGCAGCCGGGGCTTGGAACGCTCGGCATCGCGGCGCCACTTCTCGAACTCCGCCGTGGAGGTGATGTCGCCCGGCACGCGGGCGTCGTAGAAGTCGAACCGCTCCTGCGCCGCGACGAGCAGGTCCCGCCGCCGGATCTTCGCCTCCACATGCTCGACCCGCTCGATCAGCCGGCGGTTGGCCTCCAGGAAGTTCGGGGGGCGCTTCATCTGCCCCTCCACCAGCGCCGAGTGGATGAAGATCCGCCGCGCCGCCGCCCGGTCGATCCGCGCGTAGTTCGCCTTGCGGTTCGTGGCCAGCTCCAGCCCGAACAGCGAGATCGTCATCGGCGCCGCGACATACTCGCCGCCCTCGTGCCAGTACGGCTCGCCGTACCGCCGATGCAGCAGGTGCACGCCCACCCGCTCGATCCACTCCGGCTCCACCTTCGCCACCGTCCGCGCGTACAGCCGCGTGGTCCGGACCAGCTCCGACGCCACGCACCACTTCGGCTTCGCGCTGAAAAGCGCCGACCCCGGAAAGATCGAGAACTTCAGCCCCCGCGCCCCGTCGTATTCGAACGCGCTGGCCTTCTTTCCGATGTTCGAGAGCAAACCCGTCAGCAGCGCCCGGTGCACGCAGTCGTACGCCGCCGGCTTGCCGTTCTGCCCGATCCCCAGCTCCCGTGCCACCTGCGCGAGCTGCCGATGAACATCCTGCCACTCGCGCATCCGCATGTAATTCAAGAAATTGTCCGCGCACCACCGCCGCAGCTTCGAGCCCGACAGCGCCTCCTTCTTCTTCAGATACTCATCCCACAGCTTCACGAACCCGAGGAAATCCGATTCCGGATGCCGGAAGTAAGCGTGCGAGGCATCGGCCATGTCCGCCTTGTCCAGCGGACGCTCGCGGGGATCCTGGATCGACAACGCCGAGGCGATCACCAGCATCTCCGCCAGGCAATCCTCATCCCGCGCCGCCAGGATCATCCGACCCACCCGCGGATCAATCGGGAGCCGCGCCAGCTCCCGCCCAAGCGCTGTCAGCCTGTCCTCCTCATCGATTGCCCCCAGCTCCCGCAGCGTCTCGAACCCATCCCGGATCATCCGCGTGTCCGGCGGATCGATGAAAGGGAACGAATCAACACGCCCGAGCTCCAGCGCCTGCATCTGCAGGATCACCGCCGCCAGGTTCGTCCGCCGGATCTCCGGCGGCGTGTACACCTCGCGCTGCAGATAGTCATCCTCCGCGTACAGCCGCACGCACACGCCCGGCCCGAGACGCCCGCAGCGACCCGCCCGCTGGTTCGCAGACGCCTGCGAGATCGGCTCGATCTGCAGCCCCTGCACCTTCGTCCGCGGGTTGTAACGAGACAACCGAGCCTCTCCAGCATCCACGACATACCGGATCCCCGGCACCGTCAGCGAGGTCTCGGCCACATTCGTCGCCAGCACGATCCGACGATCCTGCGTCGAAGCGAAGATCCGGTTCTGCTCCGCGTTGGACAGCCGCGCGTACAGCGGCAGGATCTCGGTTCCGCGCCCACCGTGCCCGTGCGCGTGCGCCCCCACGAAGTGATCCCGCAGCGCCTTGGCCGTCTGCCGGATCTCACGCTCGCCCGAAAGAAACACCAGCACATCGCCCGCATCCCGACCCGTCCGACCCTGCCAAAGCTCGTTCACCGCGTTCACCACAGCGCGAGCCTGCGAATCAACCTCGCCCGTCCCCGGATCCGGCTCAGGACCCCGATACCGCACCTCCACCGGGTAGGTCCGCCCCGACACATTGATGATCGGCGCGGGCCCACCCGACCCCGCGAAGTGCTCGGCGAACCGCTCCGGATCGATCGTCGCCGAGGTGATGATCACCTTCAAGTCCGGGCGCCTCGGCAGCAGGTTCTTCAAGTATCCAAGCAGAAAATCAATGTTCAGCGAACGCTCGTGCGCCTCGTCGATGATGATCGTGTCGTACGCGCTGAGCCCCCGATCGCCCTGCGTCTCGGCCAGCAGGATGCCATCGGTCATCAGCTTGATGTACCCGCCCGGCCCGGTCTTGTCCGTGAACCGGACCTTGTACCCCACCGCCGAACCACTCCCGCCCAGCGGGGTGCCCAGCTCATCCGCGATCCGCTGCGCCACCGACCGCGCCGCGATCCGCCGAGGCTGCGTGTGCCCGATCAGCCCCGCGCACCCACGCCCCAGCTCCAGGCAGATCTTCGGCAGCTGCGTCGTCTTGCCCGACCCCGTCTCGCCGCACACCACCACCACCTGGTGATCCCGGATCGCAGCGGCGATCTCCTCCCGCTGCTCGCTCACCGGCAGGTCCGCCGGATACTTCAGCGCTGGCCGCCGCGCCCGGCGCTCCTCAACCCACGCCGATGAAGCCCGCATCCGCTCGGCAAGCTCGCCCAGATCGACCCCCTTCCCACGCTCGCTCCGGCGCAGCCGCTGCACGAACCGGGCCCGGTCTCGCGTCCGGCAATCGCCCAGCAGCGACCAAAGCTCGCTCACCCCCGCCGCCGAAACCCGCCCCTCCGAACCACCACCTTCCCCAGCAGGCACCTCCACACCCCGCCCATGACTCTCGCCCGTCCTTCCCGCCCCGCCCCGCTTTCGACGCCGACGCCGACGCGCTCCACCCGCCGCACCCTTCGCCCCCCCACCACTCCCGCCCACGCGCTCCCCACCACCCGCCGACTCGTCCGATCCCCTCCCCGCGGGCCCAGCCCCACGCCCGCCCACGCCCGCCCTCGAGTTGTCCGGTTCGTTCAGATCCGCCATGGGCAACGATCAAAGCACGCGCGACGCATCACATCCACAGGGCAACGCCCCGCCCTCACACCCCATCAAACACCCGCACGCCCTTCCCCGACTCACACCCGCGCAGCCCCCAATTCTACGCGAGTGTTCAGATCTCGTGTGATCTCTTCACACTTCGCCCCGCCCCCCTCCCGTTCGGGCCGCGCACCCCGATACGCTTGGAGAGCGATCCACCAGAACCCGCGCAGGCAGGCCGAACCAGCCCGCACCGAACATTGCCCTCTCAGCCGATCACACCCCCGCCGTTCGGCGCCCAACAGGGAGACACCAGCGATGTCCGCAAACCCTGTGCTCGTCGTCGAGGATGAGAGCGACATCGCCCACCTCATCCAGTTCCACCTGGAGCGAGAGGGCTTCCCGACCGTCGTCGCCTCCTCCGGACGCGTCGCCCTCGACCTCGTCGAACGCGACCGCCCGAGGCTCATCGTCCTCGACATCATGCTCCCGGACCTCGATGGGCTCGAAGTCTGCCGAAGGCTCAAGCGCGATCCCACCACCCGCAACATCCCCATCGTCATGGTCACCGCACGCGGCGAGGAGTCAGATGTCGTCGTCGGGCTCGAACTCGGCGCTGAGGACTACATCACCAAACCCTTCAGCCCCAGGGTCATGGTCGCACGCGTCAAGGCCGTCCTCCGCCGCCGCGAGACAGACACCTCAGGCCAGATCGAACTCTGCGATGGCGCCATCACCATCGAGCCGGCCCGCCACGCCGTGCAGGTCAACGGCAAGGACCTCGACCTCACCCTCACGCAGTACCGCCTGCTGCACTACCTCGCCTCCCGCCCCGGGTTCGTCCGCACCCGCGATCAGATCGTCTCGGCCGTCCGGGGCGAGGATGCGGTCCTCTCATCCCGCGTCATCGATGTCCACATCGCCGCGCTCCGCCAGAAACTCGGCGAGTACGGATCCATCGTCGAGACCGTCCGCGGCGTCGGGTACCGCCTCTCCGATCATCACAGCGCCGAGCAGACGGCCTAATCTCCTCTCATCGACCACAGGCGATCACACGCCCGCGATGACACGAGGAAGACACCACAGGCCATGGATGTCGGCGGCGCTCCCAACCTGAGAGTCAGGCTCAAGGCGCCCTGGCGGCTCCCGCTCTGGCTCCGGCTGTGCATCATCCTGCTCGCCGTGCAGCTCATCGTGGCCGCCGCGTTCTCCGCGTGGTCGTACACCCGGCTCCGGGAGCACCACCGCGGCCAGACCATCGCCCGCATCGACAAGGCCCTCGAGCCCCTCGCCCCCTTCTACGCCGAGGCCATCGCCAACGCCACGCTTCCCCGCCTGAGCCGCCCTCTCGCCATCGACGCCGAGACCGCCGGCGTGCGGCTCTCGCTGTACCGCCCCAACGGCGTGCTCATCGCCTCCACATCCCCCGAGCACGCCGACTTCGAACCGCTCGGCGATGCCCTGCTCCCGCCCGGCTCCGAACCCGGCACCGCCGCCGCCAACACGCCGCCCGACGAGGTCCGGCGCGCCCTCGCCGCCGGCGCTGCCACCCGCATCGCCCGCGCCGATGACGATGCCGAGACCGGCGTCGAATCCATGCTCCACTACGCGATCCGCCTCGAGCACGAGAACCAGACCGTCGGCGTCCTGCTCGCCAAGCAGCCCATGGCCGAGGTCGACCGATCGCTCCAGGCCTTCGTCGCCCAGATCACGCTCGCCGGCGTCGCCGGGCTGCTGATCGTCTCCATCGCCATCGTCGGCGTCGCGCTGCGGCTCGGCGCCACGCTCGGCAGGCTCGCCAACGATGCCAACCGGTACGCGCACGGCGACCTCCGGCACCGCGTCGCCTCACCGCCCAGCCGCGAGCTCGCGCAGCTGGCCGACTCGCTCAACGAGATGGCCGGGCAGATGTCCGCCCGGCTCGCCGAGCTCCGCGTCCAGCGATCCGAGCAGGAAGCCATCCTCCGATCCATCGACCGCGGCATCATCGCCATCGACCGCGACCAGAAGATCCTCTCGCTCAACCGCGTCGCCGAGCACATGCTCGGCAAGTCCGGCGAGGAGGTCCGCCGGCTCCCCATCGCCCAGGCCTTCGATGTGCCCGAGCTCATCGCGTTCGCCGACACCGCCGTCGTCGACCCGGTCGGCAACGAGGTCGAGTTCACGCTCTGCCCGCACCCGCACGCCGAGCACGCCGCGGCCGACCCGCACCACGCCCACGAGCCCCGGCACCGCATCGACATCCGCGCCACCTCATCGCCCCTGCTCAACGATCGCTCGCGCCGCGTCGGCACCATCCTCCTGCTCTCGGACATCACCCAGCTCCGCAAGCTCGAATCGCTCCGCTCCGACTTCGCCGCCAATGTCTCGCACGAGCTCCGCACGCCCATCACCAACATCAAGGGCTATGTCGAGACCCTCCTCGAGGTCGGCCAGGACAACCGCGAGCAGACCCAGCGCTTCCTCAATGTCATCGCGCGCAACGCCGATCGCCTCGGCGCCATCGTCGATGACATCCTCACGCTCACCAGCCTCGAACGCCCGGACGCCACCACCACCATCGAGACCACCACCGCCACCGTCCGAAGCATCGCCGAGCGCGTCCGCTCCAACCTCGCCTCCGACGCCCGCGACAAGGGCACCAGCCTCCTCGTCAATGTCGACAGCGCCCTCAAGGTCGAGGCCAACACCCGCCTGATCGAACAGGCCATCGGCAACCTCGTCGAGAACGCCATCAAGTACTCAGCGCCCGTGTCCGTCGTGCAGATCCGGGCCGAGCCGGCGACGCTGCCCTCCGGGCCCGGCGTCGCGATCATCGTCGAGGATGAGGGCCCCGGCATCGAGCCGGAGCACCTGCCGAGGCTCTTCGAACGCTTCTACCGCGTCGACAAGGCCCGCTCCCGCGAGCAGGGCGGCACCGGTCTCGGGCTCGCCATCGCCAAGCACATCGCCATCGTCCACGGCGGCGACATCAGCGCGCACTCCGAAGTCGGCGTCGGCTCTGAGTTCCGGCTCATCCTCCCGACCACCCGCGCCACCGCCGAGCCCGAGCAGCCCCCGCATTCCCCCCACCGCCGCCCGCAGCAACCCCGCAACGCCGCGCCCTCGCCCCAGCCCTGAGCCGCACGCGCGCCCCACTGACCCCCGACCGCGCCGTCACGGCTGCAAGCGCGTGCCCGTCCACGCCGAGCCCTCGTACCCCTGCACGCCATCGCACGCGGCCGGGCGCAGCTCACGCCGCCACTCCGCCCGATCGTGCATCCGCGAGTTGTTCCCCTTCCACAGCTCGATCGCGCTGATCCAGATCCGGTACCCGCCCCAGTGCGGCGGGCGCGGCACCGGCAGCGCATCCTTCGTCGCATCGCCCGTGCCCGGGTCGTACCCGAACCGCTCCAGCGTCCGCTTCACCCGATCCAGAAGCTCCCCGCGCGAGCCGATCGGCGCCGACTGCTCGCTCGACCACGCCGCCAGCGACTTGGCCGTGCCTCGCCCGGCGAAGTAGTGATCGGACTCGGCATCCGGCGACCGCGTCACCCGCCCCTCGATCCGCACCTGGCGATCGAACACATCCCAGTGGAAGCACGCCGCGATCCGCTGGTTCTGCTCCAGCGCCCGACCCTTCCGCGATTCGCGGTTCGTATAGAACACGATGAACCCGCGCTCCAGGTCGATCCCGCGGCACAGCACGATTCGGTTCGAGATCGTCCCATCCGCATCGACAGTCGCGATGGACATCGCGTTGGGGTTCGGCGCGATCTTCCGCTGGTGCGCCTCATCGAACCACGCGCGGAACAACGGGAGCGGATCGCCGGGCAGCGGCTCCGGCAGCCCGCCATCGACCTCGAAGGCCGTGGAGAGATCGACCTCATGGCTGGTGTGCCGTGGCCCCGTCGGCGTCGTGATCCGCGCATCAAAGCTCATGCCGAAGCCTACGCCCCAACCAGGGCGAGCGCCAGCCGGTGCGCCCGTCCGCGCACCCGCCCCACCCGGCGATGGGCGCCTCACATCACCAGCCCATCTAACGACCCCAGCGCCAGCGGCTCCTTCGTGAAGAACGGCTCGGCGTACAGCGTCCCGATCCGCGTCCCGAAGTACCCAAGCGAGTGCTTGACCCACTCTTCCACCGTCCGTCCCGACGGCTGCGCGCCGATCCGCCCGGGCGCCACGAACTGCGTGTGGTACGCCTCCATCGCCGCGATCTTTCGCCCCTCGTACCCAGTCACATCGATGCAGAAGGTCGGGTCCGCCACCCAGCGCAGGTGCGTCGCGTAGTAGTAGAACAGCCATTTCGGATACACCGCCCGACCCGGCAGATCGATCTTCGAGAGCTTGGCATCGAACCGCGCATCCTCTACAATCCGCGTCACCGCGCGATGGTCCGGATGCGCATCCTCCGGGTACGGCGCGAAGATGATCTCGGCCTGATGCTCGCGGATCACCCCCGCCACCGCGTGCCGAGCCGCAAGCCCATGCTCGACCATCCGGTTCGGCAACGCCCGCCCGCCCCACGCCTCCGCTCCGCCGTGCCCCCGCGCAGCGCCCGAAACCTCCAGCATCCGCCGGCGAACGCCCAGCGCCTCGGCCCCCGCCGCCGCCTCACGCTCCCGCACCTCCACCGACCCCAATGGCGTCGGCTCGCCGTTCGTCATATCCAGCAGCAGGATGTCGTGCCCCTGGTCCGCCAGCTTCGCGATCGTCGCGCCCATCCCCGCCTCCTGATCGTCCGGATGCGGACCCACCACAAGTATCCGAGCCATGCGCTCCAGCCTTTCCTGATCGACCTCGAACAACGCCCCTGACCACGATCACGCCCGACGATCACCCCCCACCATCACCCCCCGCGCTCAAGCGCACTCTCCCAGTCCTCGATCATCCGCTCGACATGGTCGCGGATCCGAACGATCGCATCCGCATCCGCGCCCGATCGGATCGCGTGGTCCAGTTCCCCCACCCACACCACGGCCTCGCCGCCCGACCGGCGCACCGCGCCCCGCATCCGCCACGCCCGCCCCGCATCCCGCAGCGCCACCAGCCCATCCGTGCGCACCGGGCCGGGCTCCACGCCCAGCATCGTCGCCAATGCCGCCGCGCCCGCCGCATCACGCTGCACCAGCGCCTCCAGCGCACCGACCGCCTCCGCGCACCGACCCAGCGAACGCATCGGCTCCAGCGAACGCCCGAACGAATCCGCCCGCAGGCTCTCCAGCCCCAGCACCACCGACTCCCGCCACGCGATCAACAGCGGACGAATCAACTCCGCCCGCTCAGACTCCGCCGCACGCGCCAGCCCACCGAACACCTCAAGACGCGCACCGATCTGCCGCGCCAGCGCCAGATCGCTGCCTCCCATCCCCGTGCCCGCGATCGCCGCCAGCGCCTGACGCCGCTGTTCCAGCCACGCCGCGCTCCAGTCCGCCCGCGCGAGCCCCGCATCCCCGACCAGCCGCGCCAGCGCCGCCAGTCCCTCCGACGGCACCCGGGCCGAGGCATCCCGCGCCGCGCGGTAGGCCGCGAGCCCCTCGTGGGCCCGCATCACCACCGCCTCATCCATGGCGCCGGACTCGCGCTGCCAGGTCGACAACACCCGCGACACCGCGCCCAGCAACGCCGAATCCGACTGCGGGGAGGTCTGCAGCACCCGCAGCTCGTTCAGCCAAGATGGGATCGCGACGACATTGGCGAACCGTGCCGCCGCCGTGTCGTGCCGCGACAGCAGGCTCACGAACTCCGGGCGAGCCAGCGATGCACCGCCGCCCACGATCTCCGGTAGCCGCTCGAGCAGCGCGCCCAGCGCATCGCGGTACTCGCGCGCCAGCACGCGCTCGCCCGCGCTGAGCCCCGTGCCCATCCCCTCCCCGCGCCCCTCCAGGTCCACCCGGGCCCGCGCCGCCGCGAGGCGCTCGAGCGCGCGCACGATCCGCGACATATCACCCGGCACACGCCCCGCGACCCACCCATCCTCCAAGCTCCGGCGCGCCGCCGCGATCGCATCCCGCTCGCCCCCCATCCACCCGCGCGCTGTCACCACGGGCTCGGACAACGCATCGATCGCCACCAGCGCCCGCTCCACCATGATCGCACGGTCCATCGCCAGGAAGAGCGGATCAGCAACCGCGCCCCCATCGCCATCCCCATCCACGAACGACTCGATCAGCGCCCGCACCGCCTCGCCCGATGCCCCCGCATCGCGCCCATCCCGCGCGAGCACCCGCGCCCCGATCGCGTTGATCGCCCCGAACCCCGCGCTCGCCCACTCCAGCGATGCCGGCGTGCGCGACGGCGCTCCCATGACCTCCGCGATCAGCCGCTCCCACGCGTCCAGCGGCTCCGTGCCCAGCCCCCGCGCCACCCACGCCGACCGCAGCGCTGACGAATCCACCGACCCCGCCCCCTGCGCACCGCCCGCGGCATCCACACCGATCACCCCGCACACCCCATCGCCAAGCGCCCGGATCAGCGGATCCCCCGCCCGGTCATCGAGCGCGGAACTCGGCATCATCGGGCGGCACGCTTCATCGCACAGGCATCGCACCGAACTCAGCGCCCACACCCGCTCGTGCACCGCCGAACCGACCGCGCCCTCACCGTCACACTCCCGCACCAGCTCACGGCACGACGCATCGAACGCATCCAGGGCCCCCGACAACACGAGCGCTGCCAGCACCGCATCCCCGCCGATCTCCTGCGCCAGCCACTCCGTCAGCGCGACCCGCGCCCGCATCGCCGCCCGCTCGCACTCCGAAGCGTCCCCGGGCAGCGCTGCGAGCGAGACCCCGAACTCCTCCGCCTCATCACTCAGTTCACCCACGATCCGCCCCAGCACGCCGCCATCGGCGAGCTCCGGGGCCCCCTGCGGCGTCAGATCGAGTCGCTGCGCCAGCGCTGCACGCGTTCCGACACCACCGATACCGCACGCGCCCACCACCACGCCCAACGCGACACCGGTTCCGATCCCGAGCACCGATCCCCGCATCGCTTACCTCTCTTCCGCACGCGCCAGCGCATCCGCGTACACCTGTTCCAACTCCTCAACCATATGGTCGCCCGAGAACGGCGTGCGGCACCGCGCCCGCCCGCGCTGTCCGCACGCGTGCGCGCGCTCGAGGTCTTCCAGCATCCACCGCACCGCCCGCTCCAGCCCCGGCACATCGCCCACGCGCACGAGCCGCCCGGTCACGCCATCCTCGACCACCTCGCCCGTGCCATCGCAGTCGTACGCGATCACGCCGCGCCCCGCCAGCATCGCCTGCACCACCGTCCGCGGGAGCCCCTCCCGGTAGCTCGGATGCACCAGCACATCCATCGCCGACAGGCAGTCGGGCACCAGGTCCGGCGGCACCAGCCCCGTCAGCACCAGCCGATCGCCCATCCCCATGCCCCGGGCGCGCGCCACCAGCCGGGCGTGCCACCACCCATCGCCCACCCACATCAGGCGCACATCCGCCCGCTCGCGGATGATCGGGCGCATCGCATCGAGCAGGTCGTCGTGCCCCTTGTGCTCCGCGAGCCGCGCGATCGTCCCCAGCACCACCGCATCATCCGGGATCCCGTGCCGCGCCCGCACCGCGCCCCGGCGCTCGGGATCATCATCGATCGCCAGGAAGTCCTCCACCTCCATCCCCGATCGCACGGTGCGGTACAGCGATGGATCGCCGATCCCCCGCGCCAGGAAGCGCTCGGTCATCGCATCGGCCACCGACACGATCAGGTGGCAGCGCCGGGCCGCGAATCGCTCGGCCCGCACATACACCGCGTTCCGCCACGCGCGCTCGTGCTCGTGGAACGGCGGGCCGTGGATCGTGTGCACCACCGCAGGACGCCCGGCGCCGCCCCGCTTCCAGACGCTCCACGCCGCCGCCCGACCCAGGATCCCCGCCTTGCTCGAGTGCGTGTGCACGATGTCCGGGCGGATCCGCGTGATCAGTTGGCGCAATTCGAAATAACACCGCACATCCGACCAGGCCCGCACCTCACGCACCAGGTGCGGCACCACATGTGTCACAACCGAGCGCCCATCGCTCGTCCGGAACCCCTCCACACGCTCCAGCAGCGAGCCCTCCGGCCCATAGATCGGCCCGAACGCCAGGTGCACCTCGTGCCCGCGCTCAGCCTGCCCCTCGCACGAGAGCACCGTGTTCTCCTGCGATCCCCCGAGGATCAGCCGCGTCGAGATGTGCAGGATGCGGAGCGGGTCGGGCATCGGCGGGGGCACCATCCAGGAAAGCGGGAACCGGAAGACCGGAAACAGCGCATCGCCCCCGCACCATCAAAAGGTACCCTGTTCCTCCCCCGCGGGTTCCCCGTTCCAATGACTCCATCGCCGCCACGCCCGCGCTCGACCCATCGTTGCACGGTTCACACCAACCCCACACCAGAAGAACGGAGCCACCCCATGCCGAACCCCGCCCCCATCATCCACTTCGAGATCGGATGCGAAAACCTCGAGAAGACCCGCGCGTTCTACAACAAGCTCCTCGGCTGGGAAACCCAGGCCGGCATGCCCAACATGGCGATGGTCACCAACATCGGCGCCGACGCCGAGAAGAAGACCGAAGGCATCGGCGGGCACATCTCACAACTCGGGCACCCGCCCCACCAGTATGTGCTCTTCTACGCGTGGGTCGAAGACATCGACGCGACGCTCGAACAGGCCAACAAGCTCGGCGGATCGACCATGATCCCCAAGCAGGAGGTCCCCGGCATGGGCTGGTTCGCCTGGTTCAAGGACCCCGAAGGCAACACCCTGGGGCTCTGGACACCCATGAAGCAGTAACCACCACGGGCGCGCGCCAGAGCATCGTCCTATCACAGCGCACCGCTCCACTCGCCACCCGCTTTGCGCCCGTGCTGCGCGCGCGAATCCCGCCCCCCCAATCCAACCAGCCAGCCAATACCCGCCGTCCAAGGGAAGACTGGGGGGAGTTGGGAGGATTGGGGGGGGTCAGCGGACTTCGCCGATCGGCACGGGGTATCGCATCCACATCAGGCACAGCCCCTCCGGCGGCATCGTCGCCCCCGCCATCCGGCGATCCCCGCTCCGCAGCGCTGCCCGCACATCGTCGGGCGTGCGACGCCCCTTGCCCGCCTCGCACAGCGTGCCCGCGACGATCCGCACCATGTTGTACAGGAACCCATCGCCCGAGACATCGATGTCGATCCGGCGCGGATCCGCCTCGGATCGACAAACCTCGCACCCGAAGATCGTCCGCACCGTCGACTCGCGCCCGTGCCCCGCGCTGGCGAAGGCCGCGAAATCGTGCCGACCGACCAGCACCTCCGCGGCCGCCCGCATCGCCCCATCGTCCAGCGGCTCGCGCACATGCGCCACGAACCGCCGATCCCACAGCGCCCGCTCGATCCCGGTGTGGATGCTGTACCGGTACCCCTTGCCCACGCAGTCCGTGATCGGGTCGAACGCCTCATCCACCCGCTGGCAGTCCCGCACCACGATGTCCTCCGGGAGCCGCGAGTTCAGCGCCATCGCCAGCCGCTCGTCCGCCGGCCCGCGCCGATCCTCGCTCGTCGTGAACGCGGCCGTCTGGGCCCGCGCGTGCACGCCCGAATCCGTCCGCGAAGCGCCCAGCACCTTCACGGGCTCACGGAGCACCTCGAACACCGCCCGCTCGACGCACAGCGCCACCGTCCGCAGCTGCGCCCGCGGCTGCTCGGCGACGGGGACCCCCGCATCATGGAACAGCTCATGCCCCTGCGCATCCTGCGCGGCCCCCGGTTCCACCGCGCCCGCCGGCAGGTACTGCTTCTGCCACCCGAAGAACTCGGTCCCGTCGTATGAGATGGTCAGGCGATAGCGCGGCATGATGGTCGTCTACGCCCCCGCGCCCTCCGCCTCTTTCAGCCGCCGCGCCGCACTCCGGATCCGATCCGAATACAGCACCGATCCGACCCCCAACCCCGCCACCGCCGTGCCGGCGATCGCGCTCAGCACGATCAGCCCGA
Organism: Phycisphaerales bacterium; assembly: GCA_052168315.1. Classification (GTDB taxonomy): domain Bacteria; phylum Planctomycetota; class Phycisphaerae; order Phycisphaerales; family UBA1924; genus JBQLZO01. Next base: position 144,714 of record JBQLZO010000050.1, read on the forward strand.
TCCCCGACTCATACTCCATGAAGAGCATGTATAGACCGAACAGCGAGCCCAGCGCGCCGCCGGCCACGCCGCACGCGATCCCCACCACCCCGCCCCAGCGGAACAGCCCCGCGTGCGACCCCCGCTCGATCACCCGCCGACGCTCGCGATCCGTGCTCACCTCATCGCCCATCCCCGCGAACCCCTCCGGGAGCCGCAGCCCGCACTCCGGGCACCGATCGCCGCTCATCCCCACCAGGATGTACCGGCACGCCGGGCAGTCGATCTCCGCCCGCATCGGGATCAGCAGGCGTGCCAGCGGGCGCGCTGCCAGCAGCATCGCGAGCCCCAGCACGATCGCCACGAACCCGGCGATGATCCGCCCCGAGTAATACGAGAACCAGAACAGGTCCCCATCGCTGATCCCCTCGATGAGCCAGGAACTCCATGGCGCAATCGAAAACAACATCGCCACAAACCCCGCCACCCGGAACACCGCCCGCGCCACCAGCCTCATCCGAACGACATCCGCAACGCTTGGATACATCGCCGCTCCCGCAAGGGGCCACCCACGCTCATACAAGGCCGCATCCCGCTCCCCATCCCGATCCGCTCTGCCGCAGCGCCCGGTTTCAGTGGCCGAAGAGGTTCCGCTCCACGAACATCCCCTTGGCCTCGAAGTGCTCCAGCGCCTCGCCCACCGATGAGAAGATCTTCGTCGCAGTCTCCGTGATGAACGGCGAGGGGTGCTTCTTGGGCAGCCACACCACATAGACCTCCTTCGCGTGCTCGAACGCGTGCTGCAGCTCGCGCTCCACGCCGGAGGACAGCCCGGGCATCCCCCCCGGGAGCTCGGGCACCAGGCTCACGATCATGTGCGACTGATCGATGAGCTTGAAGTCCCGCATGTAGATCTGACCATCGATATCCCCCGCGATGTCGAGCACCTCGCGCACGCGGACCTTCAGCGGCTTGTCGGCGGCCTTGGACCCGCCGAACGAGTGCGGCAGCGCCTCCACGAACTCGTGCCCCTCCCGCGCCGCCGCGATCGCGTTCTCCAGCAGCAGCTTCTCGTCCACATCGCCCGGATCGAAGGTGATGAAATGCTCGGCCAGTTCGGCCCGGAACCGGTCGATCTCCGCCAGCAGGTCCGGCATCCCCACCACATGGCTCATCGGGAAAGACGGATACACCTTCCGCATCTCCGAGCGGCAGATCAGGCGGAAGGTCGTCCGCACCGTGTCCTGGTGCCGCCCCCGCGCCATGATGTAGAACGGCTTGTGGAACGCCTGCGCGAGCATCTCCGTCGCGAGGATCTCCTCCTCCCGCCACACCATGCAGTCCTTCAGCGTCGCGTCGATCTCGTGGTCGCGGTGCAGCCGGTGGTGCACCATCTCGATGTTGTCCACCAGGCATATGAACATGTCCGGATCGAGCTTCTCGACCTGGTCGAAGTCGAACGCCGAGAACAGCCCGTGCCGCCAGCGGAAGGTCGCGTGCGTGTTCACGATCACATGCTCGTGCTCGCGCGACTCCGTGATCACATCCTTGAACACCGCCCGGCGCAGCGAGGACAGCCGCGACCACGGCAGGTCCAGGATCCGCCCCGGCGCGATGTCGCGCGCCTCGGCGTACATCATGTCGCCCACATTGCACATGTGGATCGACTCGCCCTGCTGGCCCGCCAGGTCGACCACCCGGCCCAGGTAATTCTTCTTGTCCATGCCGACCTGGCCGGTCACGAATGCCCGCATCGCGCGCTCCTCGATCGTTCGTCTGATCCCGTGATCGCCTCAGAGCCACAACGCGGAGCGGGCGCCGACGATCGACTCGCGAGTATAGGAAGCCCCCGCGACCACGCAGAACAACGCAAGGTCCCCCGACACCCCCGCCCACCCGCGCCCGCCGGACGCGCCGCCGGCCCTCACCCGCCCGCCGGCACCGCCAGCCCCCGGCGGATCCGATCGATCTCACCGTCGATCGTCTCCATCCGCGCCCGCAGCCCATCGCTCATCGCCCCGGCCGGATTCGCACGCAGCAACCCCTCGATCGTCCGCCGCTGATCCCGCAGCGCGCCCAGACGATCCGCCGCGCTGTTCATCGCCGCGACTCGCCGGAGTTCCACACGAGGCTCGCCGCGCTCGGGACCCTCAACGCGGAACGCCATGCGATCGCGCGCGAAACCGGGAACGCCGTCAGGATCAACCCAGCCCCGCTCATCATTCCACACCCGCCCCCGCTGCCAGTTGTTCACCACGAACGCCCCGCGCTCCTGCAGCGGCTGCAGCCCGAAGGTGCCCTCGTGCCCCTGGCGCGGCGTCCGCGCAGCACTCACAAGCGTCGTCTCACGCTGGCCCACCGTCGCCGCGGCCCATCCGTACTCGGGCGTCTTCAGAGGCACCAGCTCCGAGGTCACACGATCAACCTCGACCCCCGCACGCGCCAGCCGACGCTTCCACGCGTTGTGAAGATCCGACATCATCGGGCCGGTCCCCGGCCCCGCCGAGCGAAGGTCTGCCAGGTTGCCCAAGGGCACACGCACCGTCAGCGTCTCGCCCGGGGTCATCACATCCTCGATCGTCGCTTCCTCGGCCGCCTCGATGTCCTTCTCGTTCGGAACCGCGCGCATCGCGTGCTGCACATTCCCGAGCAGCTGCCCCGCGAACATCACATCGCCGTTGGCCTCGAAGCTCGCATCCAATTCAGGATGCTTGGCCTGCAGCCGGGTGATCTGCCGAAGGATCGCAACCCACACCGGGTCCGCCTGGTCCAGATTCGCCGGGATCCCATCCCGCTCGGCCCGCGCCCGCACCTGCTCGACCTCGGCCCGCGCCTTGGCCATCTCCGCGATCCGAGCCGCCTCACGCTCCGCCTCGATCTCGGCCAGACGCTCGGGCGCGAACGGCCTGCGCACGACCACCTCAACGCTCTCGCCCGGCTCGCGCGACAAGACCTCCGCACGCAGCTGATCCAGCGCATCCCGCGTCAGCATCGATCGCCCCTCCAGCTCGATCAACTCATCCCCAAGCCGCAACGAATCGCCACGACCAGCCGGGAACTGCGGAAACAGCTGCGTGATCTCGATCGGGACCTGCGTCTGGAACGAGGCCCCCACCGCCGCACGCGGCGCCACCACGAACCGAGCGAACGACACATCCAGCAGGCGGCTCCGCTGCTCCAGCGTCAGGCCGTCGCTCCCGATGATCTCCAGCAGCCCGCCCTCATCCAGCCCCTCAAACTCCGCCAGCGCCAGCGCCGCCGCACGCCGAACCCCGGCATCCGCCGAGTCCAGCGCCGCCACGAGATCCTCCACCGTCGCCTCATCCCCGAACCCGTGCCCGCCCTCCCCATCACCGGCATCCCCCTGGCCCCCACCGATCCGCGCCATCCCCGAAGAGCCCACCACATCGAGCACGAGCCCGACGGTCAATTCCTCACGCGGCACCGTGTCCAGCAGCGACAGCCGCGAAGGCCCCGTCGACACCATCCCGAACCCCGCCCGCTGCCGGAGCTGCATCTGCCGCACGAGATCCCCATCGATCGCCTGCCGCAGATGCTGATCCAACTGGATCACCCTTGGGATCTCGCCTTCCTGGATCACGATGTCCTGGAACTGGATCCGCACCTGCGGTGCGCGCTCATCCGCCTCCTGCTGCGCCCCAGCTCCGGCGACCGCGCCAAGTGCCACCGCCGCCCCGACCACGCACCGCAGCGCCGCCGCCCGAATCCCCACCACCGCTCCGGATTCGCTTCGCCCCCTGCTCATGGTCACCTCGCGATCTCGGATCCGCCGGGCGCCCGCCCGATCAATCCGATCGGCCGCCGCCAGCACCCACGCGATGGTACCCGCCGCCCCACCCCACAGCCGCACACGGAATCCCCACATCCCAAACCCGATCAAACAACTGGTACAGTCCTATAACCTCAAGCGCCCCCTCACTCCACATTCATCACCTGTTCCTTGATCCGATCGATCGCGCCCTTGATCTCCACCGTGTCACGCGAAATCTCCGCATCCGAAGACTTGCTCGCAATCGTGTTCGCCTCGCGCAGCATCTCCTGCGACAGGAACTCCAGCGTCCGACCGATCGCACGACCATCGTCGGACCGCAGCAGCGCATCGAACTGGTCGAGGTGCGCCCCCAGCCGCGCCACCTCCTCCGCGATGTCCGACCGCTCCGCGTACACCGCCACCTCGCGGATCAGGTCGATGCTGTCGATCCGGACCTCCGCATCCGACAGCAGCGCCCGCACCCGCTGCAGCAGCCGGCTCTGGTACTCATCCACCACCGTCGGGACCCGATCCGCGATCCGCTTCAGGTGCCGCTGGATCGCGGCGTGATGCACCATCAGCTCCTCACTGAGCATGGCGCCCTCGCGCGTCCGCATCGACACCAGGTGCTCGCACGCCTCGTCCAGCATCCGGTGCACCGCCACCCGCGCCCGCTCGATCCGCTGCTCATCATCCGACAACGGCTGCAGCACACCCGGGAGCGCCAGCAGCGTCCCCGCATCGAACCGCAGCGTCCCGTTCCCCGCGTGCTTTGACTGCTGCAATTGATCGATGTACCGGTCCAGCGCGCGATGATTGATGCCCATCGCCGCGGCCTCATCCAGCCCCTGCACCCGCGCGATCACCGTCAGCGTCCCGCGGTTGAGCCGCCGGCGAAGCTCCGACTCGATCTCCGGCTCCAGCGTCTGAAGCTCATCCGCCAGACGCATCGAGCACTTGAAATACTTGTTGTTCAGCGAACGCACCTCGAGGTAGTAATGAACCCCGTCAACCTCGGTGCTGGCTTCGCCGAAGCCGGTCATGCTGCGGATCACGCGCGAACCTCCGTGCCCGCCCGCCGACCCGACGCTCCGCACCCGACCGACCAGTCTTGACCCAACTGGCGACCCACCCGCCCGATCCCCCAACACCCCCGACCGACTCATCCGCCCTCGCCACCATCGCCCGCGCCGCCGGCCTCCTCGGTCCCGGCACCGCCACCCGCCGGCGCGCCGAGCTGTCCCATGTCGAACGCCCCCACCGGCGCCGGAAGCCCCGCGCTCTCCTCGCCCGCCTCCTGAATCACGGCCTCCTCCGTCGGAGCCACCGGAGGCCCCACCAGGAAGTTCAGACCCACCGCCGTCGCCAGGAACACCACGAAAATGCCGATCGTCGCCGTCGTCAGCACATCGCCGGTCTTCGCGCCGAACGCCGTCTGACCCGCACCCTCGGGCCCACCGGCCCCGAACGCCCCCGAAAGCCCGCCACCCTGCGGCTTCTGGATCAGAACCACAAGCATCATCAGCAGCGAGATGATCACAAACCCAACCACCGCCAGGCCGATCACCCAACTCGGAGCCTCGCCAAGCACCAGCATCGAACTCACCATCGTCAACTCGCTTCCCTGGCAGTAATCCAGCCTCGACCGCGTCCGGGCGTCCTCCGCCCGCCGCGACACGCTCGAAATCAACGGGGCACAGTCTACGCAGACTCCCCCGCGGCGTGGGCGATGCCCAGGAAGTCCTCCGCGCTCAGCGAAGCCCCCCCGATCAGCCCCCCATCAATATCCGGCATCGCCAGCAGCTCCGCCGCATTCCCGGGCTTCATCGAGCCCCCGTACTGGATCCGGATCGCCCCCGCCGCCTCACGCCCGAACAGGTCCGAGAGCACCCCGCGCACGAACCCGTGGGCCCCTTGGGCATCCTCCGGCGTCGCAGTCTTCCCCGTCCCGATCGCCCAGACCGGCTCATAGGCGATCACCAGCTGGTGCAGCCGGTCGGGCGGGAACCCGCTCAGCCCTTTCCGCAGCTGCCGCTCGTTCACCCGGTCCGTTTGCCCCTCCGTGCGCTCTCCCTCCGTCTCGCCGATGCACAGGATCGCCTTCAGCCCCGCCTTCACCGCCGCCAGCAGCTTCGCGTTCACCACCGAATCCGTCTCGCCAAGCCCGTGCCGACGCTCCGAGTGCCCCACGATCACCAGCGAGGCCCCAGCATCCAGCAGCATCGCGGCCGACACCTGCCCCGTGTACGCGCCCGACTCGTGCGCGGAGACATCCTGCCCCCCCACCGCCAGCGACAGCCCGCCCCCCTTCAGCGCCGAAGAGATCGCATCGATGCTCGTGAACGGCGGGCACACCCCCACTTCCACCCGCGACATCGCCCCATCCGAGTCGCACCCCTTCGCGACCCGCAGCGCCAGGTCGATCCCCTCGCTCTGGCTCGTGTTCATCTTCCAGTTCCCGACAACGATCGGGCGACGGGTTGGCATCGCGCTGCGCTCCTTCCGCATCGCACTCCCACGCCGATGCGCCCGCAGTCTACACCCCGCCCAATCCCACGCGGAGCGCCGCGATCACCCACACCGCGCCCGACTGTTCACGAAACTTGGCGAACAACCGGGGTCGATGTTCGGCGGCGCCCGCACACCCTCGCTCTATCGTCCCGCGGTCAGGTCCACCCTCCGGAGCCGCCCGCGATGTCCCAACCTCCCCAGAACCCGCCGCAGAGCCCATCGCCGCACGACCCGCCGCCCGGCCCGACCCCGAGCCGGCGCCAGTTCCTCGCCGGGATCGGCGCCACCGGCATCGCCGCCGCGGCCGCATGGCCCCTCTCGGCCGCACCGCCCTCCACCACCGCACCCACCACCCCATCCGAACGCCGCGCCGGCGCCCCCCGCGCCCGCAACCTCATCTTCCTCTGCTCCGATGGCATGTCCGCGGGCACCATGGGGCTCGCCGACCTGCTCATCCAGGCACGCCACAACCGGCGCTCGCACTGGTACCAGCTCATCGAACGAACCCGCGACTCCGACTCCGGCGTCCGCCGCGCTCTCCTCGACACCCGCTCGGCCAACGCCTTCGTCACCGACTCCTCCGCCGCCGCCTGCGCCTGGGCGTGCGGCGAACTGTTCGACAACGGCGCTATGGGGTACACACCCGACGGTCGCACCCCCATCCCGATCCTCCCCCACGCGCGCCAATCCGGACGCTTCGTCGGCATCGCCACCACCACCCGCGCCACCCACGCCACGCCCGCGGGATTCTGCTGCAATGTCCCGGGCGGACGCGATGCAGAGCACGACATCGCCGCCCAGATGATCGAGCGCCACATCGACCTCATCCTCGGCGGCGGGCGCTCTCGATTCCGCGACCTCGACACCGCCTCACACGCCTACCACACCCTCACCACCCGCGATCAGCTCCTCGCCTTCATGCCGACGCCGGACACGCCCCCGAGGCTGCTCGGGCTCTTCGCCGAAGAGCACATGGCCTACGACATCGACCGCAGCAGCGACGAGGCCATCGCCCGCGAGCAGCCCTCCCTCGCCGAGATGACCGCCGCGGCCATCCGGATCGCCGACGCCTCGCCCGCCGGTCGCGCGGCCGGCTTCGTCCTCCAGATCGAGGGCGGCAGGGTCGACCACGCCGCCCACGCCAACGATGCGCTCGCGCTCGTCCACGACCAGGCCGCGTTCGACGATGCCCTCCGCGTCGCCCTCGACTTCGCAGAGCAGCGCGACGACACCCTCATCATCGCCTGCACCGACCACGCCAACGCCAACCCCGGGCTCACCGACTACGGACAGCGCGGCATCCGCGGGTTCGAGACCCTGATCAACCAGGGCCGTCGCTCCTTCGACTGGGCCTTCCAGCAGCTCGGGCGCGAACCATCCCTCGAACGCATCGACGAGGTCGTCCGGGCCGCCACCGGCATCGCCCTCGAACGCGATGAACTCATCACCCTCCACCGCTGGCGCGGTGGCGTGCCCGTCGATCCCTTCACCCTCGCCAACAAGAACGCCGGCCCGCTCGGATCGGTCCTGGCCAACCACACCAAGGTCGCGTTCCTCTCGCCCAACCACACCGCCGATCCCGTCGAGCTCACCGCCCTCGGCCCGGGCGCCGATCGCTTCGCGGGCGTGCTCACCATGCCCGATGTCCACGCCGCCATGGTCGCCGCGCTCGGGCTTGAGCCGCCCCGCCCGATCGGCTGACCCCGCGCCCGCACCCCTACGATGCCGCTCGCCGCACACGCCACGGCCAGCCCACCGAAGGACCCCCGCATGACCGCAAGCCCCTCCACCCCAGAGCAGATCCAGCAGGCCGCCGACAAGTTCCGCGCCGACTTCCTCGCCGTCCGCGAGCAGATCGGAAAGGCCGTCGTCGGACACCAGAGCGTCGTCGATGGCGTGCTCACCTGCCTGTTCACCAACGGGCACGCGCTGCTCGAAGGCGTCCCCGGGCTCGGCAAGACCCTCCTCATCCGCTCCCTCTCGGAAGCCCTCCACCTCGACTTCAACCGCGTCCAGTTCACCCCCGACCTCATGCCCGCCGACATCACCGGAACCACCATCGTCCGCGAGGTCGGCGGTGCCCGCGAGTTCGTCTTCCAGCGCGGCCCGATCTTCACCCAGATCCTCCTCGCCGACGAGATCAACCGCGCCACCCCCAAGACGCAGTCCGCCCTGCTCGAATCCATGCAGGAACGCTCCGTCACCGTCGCCGGCGAGACCCACGCGCTCCCCAAGCCCTTCTTCGTCATGGCCACGCAGAACCCCATCGAGCAGGAGGGCGTCTACCCGCTCCCCGAGGCCCAGCTCGACCGGTTCTTCTTCAAGCTCTCCGTCGGGTACTCCGGGCGCGAGGAACTCCAGGAGATACTCCGAAGAACCACCTCCGGGCACACCACCGAACTCAAACCCGTGCTCGATGCCGAGGCCATCCTCGCCCACCAGGCACTCGTCCGGCGCGTCGCCATCGCCGATCATGTGCAGGACTACGCCGTGCGCATGGTCCTGGCCACGCACCCCGGCGGGCAGTTCGCCACGCCCACCGTCAACAAGTTCGTCCGCGTCGGCGCCAGCCCCCGCGCGGCCCAGGCCCTCGTCCTGGGCGCCAAGTGCCGAGCCCTCGTCGCCGGTCGCATCAACGCCTCCACCGACGACCTCCGCGCGGTCGCGCTGCCCGCCCTCCGGCACCGCGTCGTGCTCAACTTCGAGGGCGAGGCCGAGGGGCTCACCACCGACGCCGTGATCAAATCGCTCGTCGAGACCCTCCCAGTCCAGGCCCCCGCCGCCGCCTGACCCCCCTCCCCCCCGATCCCCCCAATTGGTCTGGCGGTGTCGCCCGCGCGCCGGCGTGCCCCCTGCCGCGCCATCGCTCCGGGAATCACCGCCCATCCCGCGTTCCAGCGAGGTTCGGGACACGCCCGCGAACCCCCGCCGCCCCCGGCGCATACGGTCAGCATCGCCCCGTCCCGCCGCTGACGCGGGCGACCCGATCTGGTCGATCATGCCCTCATCCGGGCGCGACCAGACCCGGAGCCCCGCCGACGCGCCGCGATGCGCGACCGGCACACCCGGAGGAAGAGGCAACAGCATGTGTGGAATCGTCGCGTACATCGGAGCCAAGCAGGCCAAACCGCTCCTGCTCGAAGGCCTCAAGCGGCTCGAGTACCGCGGCTATGACTCCGCAGGCATCGCCCTCGTCCACAACGGGATCACCACCGTCAAGGCCGTCGGACGCGTCAGCGTCCTCGAAGACCGCGTCGCCAGCACCCCCGGGCTCGAAGGCACCATCGGCATCGCCCACACCCGCTGGGCCACCCACGGCGGCGTCACCGAGGTCAACGCCCACCCCCATACCGACGACCAGCGGCGCATCGTCCTCGTTCACAACGGCATCATCGAGAACTACGCCGCCCTCCGCCAGGTCCTCCTCGAACGCGGCAGGACCTTCAGCACAGAGACCGACACCGAAGTGCTCGCCATGCTCATCGCCGAGCTCTACGAGGGCGACCTCGAGAAGGCCGTCCAGGCCGCCCTCCGCGAGGTCACCGGCGCCTACGCCATCGTCGCCGCATGCGAATCCGAGCCCGATGTGCTCGTCGCCGCGCGCAAGGGCTCGCCCCTCATGGTCGGCATCGGCAACGGCGAGTTTGTCGTCGCCTCCGACCCCTCGGCCATCGTCGCCCACACCACCCAGGCCTTCGCCCTCGAAGATTACAATGTCGTCCGCCTCACCCGCGAGAGCTTCCACACCTCCACCATCGACAACAAGGTCGTCTCGCCCAAGGTCATGCAGCTCGAGATGGACCTCCAGCAGGTCGAACTGGGCAGCTACCAGCACTACATGCTCAAGGAGATCTTCGAGCAGCCCGAATCCCTCCGCACCACCCTCAGGGGACGCATCGACGACAAGGATGGCAAGATCGTCCTCGGCGGGCTCACCCACTTCGCCAAGGAACTCGTCAAGAGCCGCAGGTTCATCCTCACCGCGCAGGGAACCGCGCTCCACGCCGCCATGATCGGCGAGTACCTGCTCGAAGACCTGGCCAAGGTCCCCGCCGAGACCGAGTACGCCAGCGAGTTCCGGTACCGCAACCCCATCATCGAGGACCGCACCGTCGTCGTCGCCGTCTCCCAGTCCGGAGAGACCGCCGACACCCTCTCGGCCCTCAGGGAAGCCAAGGACCGCGGCGCGCTCGCACTCGGCGTCGTCAATGTCGTCGGATCATCCATCGCACGCGAGACCGACGCCGGCGTCTACCTCCGCGTCGGACCCGAGATCGGCGTCGCCTCCACCAAGGCGTTCACCGGGCAGGTCTGCGTCCTCACCATGATCGCCCTGTTCATGGCCCGGCGGAAGTTCATGTCGCCCCACGAGTGCGCCGCCATGCTCGAGCACCTCGAGCGCGTCCCCGACCTCATCGAATCCGCCCTCGGCAACGCCGACGAGGTCAAGCGGATCACCGAGAAGCATGTCCACCAGGAGAACTGGCTCTTCCTCGGGCGCGGGTACAACTACCCCACCGCCCTCGAGGGCGCGCTCAAGCTCAAGGAAATCTCCTACATCCACGCCGAGGGCATGCCCGCGGCCGAGATGAAGCACGGCCCCATCGCCCTCATCAACGAGGGCATGCCCGTCGTCTTCATCGCCAACCGCGGACGCCAGTACGACAAGGTCATGAACAACATCGCCGAGGTCCGCTCCCGCGGCGGCCATGTCATCGCCGTCGCCACCGAGGGCGACAAGGACATCCACCGCGTCGCCCAGGATGTCATCTCGATCCCCGACATCCCCGAGCCCCTCAGCCCCATGCTCGCGGTCATCCCCCTCCAGCTCATGGCCTACTACGCCGCCGTCGCCCGCGGGCACGATGTCGACAAGCCGAGGAACCTCGCCAAGAGCGTCACCGTCGAGTAAGCACGCCCGCTCCAACCCTGCCGCCAGCCGCGCCGCCATAACCACGCCCCAACCCGCACCTTGCGCCGCCCGGCGCTCCGAGCGCCCCGCGCGCACACCCCGCGCCGCACGCGCAGACCCATCCTCCGGTATCGTCATCCCCCATGTGGCAAAACAACGGCGACCTGACCAACGCCTCGCCCACCGCCGCCATCCGGAACGCGGTCGCGAGGTTCATGAACGAAACCGGCCCCCGCAACGAGGATGACCGCGTCAACAGCGATGAATACTGGCAGCTCGCCGCCATGGCGTTCTTCGCCGCACGACTCACCAGAACCGCCCGACAGCCGAACGGACAGCCGCGAGACGCCATCCCCGCCAATGTCGAGCGATTCCTCAGGGACTTCCTCGGCAACCATGGCCTCGACCGCATCAAGGGCGGAACCCGGGTCAACGACGGCTGGGATGACACACCGCCCGATATCATGCAATGGGTCGATCGCTCGGTCAGAAGTTCCACAACCAACTGAAGACCACACCCCCCGATCGCCCCCGACACCCGGCCACGGCCCGCCGGGGCTCGCACCAAGCCGCAGCGCAACCGTCCGCGCCTCCGGCACACGCACGCCCCACACGGAGCACCGCCCATGTCAGCCAAGCGAACCGACCCCAAGAACAAGAAGCCCGCCAGCGCCATCGACGCCAAGGCCGCCAAGCCCGCCCCGTCCGCCAAGCAGGCCACCCCATCCAAGAACCAGCGCCAAGCCGCGCAGCCCCGCCCCGCATCCACCACGCCCATCCCCTACGACACCCTCACGCACCGCGTCACCTCGCGCATGACCAAGTTCCGCGGCACCGGTTCAGCCCCCAAGGATGGCACGGATGCGTACGCAGGCGCCGCCATGGCCGTGTACCTCCTCGATCGCATCAACCTCCTCCTTGAGACCAAGGGCCCGATGCAGCGCGAGGTCATCCCCGAGTACGTCAAGAATTTCGGATCAAGATATGTCAAGGAGATGAAGGCCCTCGAGCCAGTCGGCGATCTCTCGTTCGATTCCCCGCCGCCGATCCCGGGCAACTTCACCCCTCCGGAACTCGGAGTCAAGGAATCCGGCGATGACACGCCGCCTGACATCCTCGGCTGGCTCCTGCTCGCCATCGCCCGCCCAAAGATCGACATCGTCACCGCACCGTCCGGCACCGGCAACGAAGACGATGATGACGATGACGACGACTCCGGCAGCGGACGCAGCGGCTCCGGCTCGGGCGGCACCGGCTCTAGCTCGGGCTCCGGCTCCGGCTCCAGTTCCGGCTCCGGTTCCGGAAGCTCCAGTGGTCGCACCGACCGCTGAGCCGCGCCCGGACACTCACTCCCCCGGCGTGCGCTCCCGCTGCCGCTGATCCAGACGCTCAAGCTCAAGCCGCAGCGAGTGACCGGGAGGCAACTCACCGAGTTCCAGCCGCTCGCGCTCCACCAGCGCCTCATCCCAGCGCCCGAGTTCCATCAGCGCTTCCAGCCGCACGATCGCCGCGTTCAGCCACGGCACGCCTGTCTTCGGATCGCCCCGCCGGCCCATCACATCCAGCACAAGGTCCAGCTCCCGCAGCGCCTCGTCCGGGGTGCCGCTCCGCGCGTGCGCGCGGGCCAGGTGCACCCGCGTCGTCAGCTCGTTCCGATGCGGCAGCCCATCGCCCGCGGGGATCTGCTGGTACCCCTTCACCGCCTGCCGAAGCTCATCGATGGCCAGCAGTGGCTTGCCCGACACCGTGAGCACCTTCGCCAGGTACACCCGCGAAGCGCACAGGATCGAGTGGTCCGGCGGGAACACCTGCTCGCGCAGCACCAGCGCCTTCCGGGCCGCATCCTCGGCCTCCGCCAGCCGCCCCAGCGTCGTCAGCGCGTCGGCCCGGTAGGTGTGGATCCGCGCGATGTCCGTCTGCCGCGCGTTCGGCGCCGTCGCGACCCGCGACAGGCACTCATCCAGCACGCCCAGCGCACGCTCGTACTCCGCACGCTTGATCATCGCATCCGCCATCCGGCTCTGCGTCAGGATCAACTCCTCCGGACGCGTGTCCGCCACCCGCTTCGAGATGACCTCCGCCGGACGCAGCGATGCGATCGCCTCCGGATAGTTCCGCTCCATCATGTGCGTCCACGAGATGTCGCGGAGCGCCTCCAGCAGCTCCGGGCTGTCCGCCGGGAACACACGCTCGTACTCATCCACCAGCCGCGCGAACTCCTCCCGCGCCGAGCCATACTCCTGCCGCTCGGCCTCCAGCTTCGCCAGCAGGTGCCGCCCGCGCAGGATCAGCCGCTCATCCCCATCCCCCTCACCGAGCAGACGCACCGCCAGCAGCCCATCACGCTCGGCCGCATCCAGCTCACGCAGCCGGTACCACGCCCACCCGAACTCCAGCCGGATCCGTCCCACCAGCGCCGGCTCATCACGGAACCGCTCTCCCGCCAGCCCCGACGCCCGCGCCAGCATCTCCTCGATCGTCAGCGCTGCGCCGCCCTGCGAATCAGGATCCAGCGACCCCAGCAGATCCTCCAGCAGGAACGCCACCAGCAGCTCCGACTGCGCGCTCGAACGCTCGGCCCGCAGCCCGCTCACCAGCACCATCCCGACCAGCATCAGCACGATCGCCGCCATCCCCGCCCCCACCGCCGACGCGAACCGGTGCCGCCCCACGAACTTCCGCACCCGCTTCCATCCCGACACCGCGCCGATCGTCAGCGCCCGCCCCTCGTGCCACCGCTGCAGCTGCTCGCCGAACTGCGCCGCCGTCTGGAACCGCGCCTCCGGGTCCGGCTCGATCGCCTTCGACACGATCAGCGCCAGATCCGCATCGACCCGCGGGTTGTGATGGCTCACCGGCACGAACGCCCCGCTCGCCTGCCCGCGCAGCCGCGTCCGCGGCGCCGGGCGATCGCTCGGCATCGGACGCATCCCCGTCAGCAGCTCATGCAACACCACGCCCAGCGCGAACACATCGCACCGCACATCCACATCCGCCGGATCGCCCGAACGCTGCTCCGGCGGCATGTACGAGAAAGTCCCCATCACCTGGCCGAACTGCGTCTGCGGCTGCCCCGGCTCGTCCAGCCGGCACACACCGAAGTCGATCACCTTCGGGTTCCCATCCTCATCCACCAGGATGTTCGATGGCTTCAGATCGCGATGGATCACCGGCTTCGCGTGCGCGTGCTGCAACGCCCGGATCACCGGCAGCATCAGCCCCACACGCTCATGGATGCTCAGGTTCCGTGACCGGGCATAGCTCGTGATCGCCTGCCCGCCGCGGATCAGCTCCATCGCGATGAACGCGATCTCCCGCCCGCTCAGCTCGCAGATCCCCGCCTCGTGGATCCGGGCGATGTTCGGATGACGCAGCCGCGCCAGCGTCCGCGCCTCGGCGTCGAACCGCTCGCGCGCCTCGCCCGAATCCTCCAGCCCATCGCCCATCACCTTCAGCGCGACCCGCAGCCCTGTCCCATCCTGCACCGCGTCGTACACCTGCCCCATCCCGCCGCGACCGATCGCCGAGTTGATCCGGTACCGACCGATCCGCCCCGGCATCGTGAACGACCCGCTCCCCCCCCGCGGCGCAGAGAACGCCGCCCCCCGCTCACCCCCGCCAGACCCGCTCCAGTTCCGATCCGTCGCCTCCGCCCCATCACCGTCCGCACCACGCCCGCCGCCATCCCCGGATCGGCGCGCTCCATCCCCGGCCCCACGAGGCGGGGGCGATTCCTCAGGCCACTCCGGGATCCCGCCCCGATCATCCATGCCCATGCAGGCTCCTCAATGCACCCGCCACCCCATCCATCCGCACATCGGTGCCCCCCGTCTCCCGCCCCGGCTCTCCCCACGCACCCCGCCCCGCCGCACAAACCGCAAACACCGCCCCGCCCGGCACATCCCCCACACCACCACCGCCAGAATCTACCACACCCCGGACACGCCCGGAGCCCGCATCCCCCACGCCGCACATGGGAACCCGCCCCCGCCCCGCCCACAACTCCCTCGCGCCAACCCCCGGCGCGCGCTTCCCGCCCCCCAACGCTTGGCAAACGCGATCCACAGTGCTACGCTCCCCGACTCACCACGCCGAGCCCCTCAAGGCCCGACTGGAGACGCCGCGCACCCTCACCCGGTGTCACGGCCACAACAATCATTCACCCCCGTCAGTCCCCCCCACTGCCAACACGCAGCCCGGGCGCCGCGTCGGACACCCGTTCCAACGCTCGCCTCGCTTTCGTCACCACGCCGAGGTCAAGATGCCGACGATCAACCAACTGGTCCGCAAGGGACGCACCCAGCAGGCTCGCAAGTCAAAGGTCAAGGACCTCGACGAATGCCCGCAGCGCCGCGGCGTCTGCCTGCAGGTCAAGACCGTGACCCCCAAGAAGCCCAACTCCGCGCTCCGCAAGGTCGCCCGCGTCCGCCTCTCCAACGGCAACGAAGTCACCGCCTACATCGGCGGCGAGGGGCACAACCTTCAGGAACACTCCATCGTCCTCGTCCGCGGCGGGCGAGTCCGCGACCTCCCAGGCGTCCGCTACCACATCGTCCGCGGCGCCCTCGACACCCTCGGCGTCGATGGCCGCAAGCAGGGCCGCTCCAAGTACGGCGCCAAGCGCGGCAAGGGCGGCGCCAAGAAGAAGTAAGCCGCCCCCCCCAACCCCGCCCAACCCAACAGTCCAACGCCGGGGCCGCGGGCCCCGGATCGAACAGCAAGACCGTCACCACAAGTCATCGGCAAGTAATCGCGGGCAGTGCACCTCTCCCTTCGCAGCCCCGCGGTGAACACAAGGCCGGCACGGACAACACCGTCCACGCCGGCGGATGAGCCACCCAGGAGAAACCACGAATGTCAGGCCGCATCACCGCCGCGGAGTCGCAGCTCCGCCCCGACCCCCGCTTCCGCTCCCTCGTCCTCGCCCGCTTCATCAACTGCGTCATGCTCGACGGCAAGAAGTCCGTCGCCCTCCGCGTCGTCTACGACGCCATGGACCTCATCGAAGAGAAGATCAAGCAGCGCGAGCACCCCGATGGCCTCAAGTCGCCCATCGAGGTCTTCGATCGCGCCATCGAGAATGTCAAGCCGCATGTCGAAGTCCGCTCGAAGCGCATCGGCGGCGCCAACTACCAGGTCCCCCAGTCCGTCGGCCCCCGCCGCAAGCAGTCGCTGGCCTTCCGCTGGATCCTCAACGCCGTCCGCAGCGAACGCGGCCGCCCCATGCACGAGCGCCTCGCCGATGAGCTCCTCGCCGCCTCCCTCCGCGAAGGCAAGGCGATGAACACCCGCGAGCAGACCCACCGCATGGCCGACGCGAACAAGGCCTTCGCCCACTTCGCGTAAGCCCACCCGGCCAATCGAATCGCGCACGACAAAGCGGGAAGCCCCGACCGATCATCGGCCAGGGCCTCCCGCTCTTCGTTTCGCTCCATCCCAATCGGCACCCGCCGCAGCACGCGATCCCGGGCTCGATCGATCGCAGCGCTCGCAATTCCTCACCCGCCGGTGCCGAACGCGCTCAGCAGGATCCCGAGATCCTCCGAGTCCGTCGCGCCATCGCCGTTCACATCACCGGCCCCGGTCGTCCCGAACGCGCCCAGCAGGATGCCCAGGTCGGTCGAATCGACCCACCCATCACCATTCAGGTCACCCGCCGGTCCGCCGACCTCGTCCGACACATCGAACGCGATCACGCGGTAGGTCGACACCGGCGTGATCGGCAACTCGAGCGCGATCACATACGCCGCCTGCCCATCGGTCGAGAACCGCGGCTTCGTGTAGATCGTCACCGGCGTCCCATCCTCATCCATCACATCCTGCGTCCAGAACTGCTCGCCATCATCCGCCGCGCGAAGCTCGACGAACGATCCACTCCCCACCGGGTCCGTGTAATTCCCAAGAGCCAGCACCGCATCGCCCGATGGGCTCGGGATCGGCCCCTGGTACGACACCGAATCGCGCACAGTCCGCCAGCGTTCGCCCCCATCCGGGTTCACCGCCGAGAGCCGCAGCAGATCCCAGCCGAGGTAGATGCTCCCATCGGCGCCGATCGCCGGGCGCGTCGCGCCCGATGCGATCCCCGGATCGAATCGCCACGAGCGATCGCCCGAGGGTTCGAACGACTGCAGCCCCCACCCGACGCCGCCGATCCCGCCGAACTCCATCATGTAATGCGTCCCGGTCTCCGGGTCGCCCACGATCAGCGTCTGCCCGACATCGTTCCCGCCCGCGATCGGCGTTGCGAAATTCTGATCGCCGGATGCTAGGTCGAACCCCCAGTTCCGACCATCGCCGTTCCGATCCGCCGTGAACACCAGCTGATCGATCGCCCCGCCCGGCGATGACGGGATGAACGCCATCTCGCTCCCCTTGGCCGCATCCTCGAACACGAAAGGATCCGCGGTCGTCGTCCACGCCGCCGAACCATCCGGATTCACAGCGAACACATCGAACGCGTTCCCCAGCAGCTCACCCGCGTTCATCGCGCCGTAGATCTTCCCATCCGGCCCGATACTCGGCCCGGCCTGCCAGGTCAGCGCGTGGTCGATCGTGAAGGTCCACTTGTGCGTGCCATCCGGGTTGAACGCCTCCAGCCGCACGGTCTGCCCGAGCGGGTTCGTCCCCACATAGATCGTCCCGTCGCCACCCACAGCGATCGGGCCCTCATCGCCGCTGCCCTGGGCCCCGCGCAGCGCATCCACCGTCCACTTCAGCCCGCCATCCGGGTCCAGCGCGTACAGCCTCCCCCGCACATCATCCACATACACCGTGCCGTCGGGCCCCACGCTCGGGCGGAAGGTCGAGTACGGCCCATCGCCCTCGAAGTACCACAGCACGCGCCCATCGCCCTCCCGCTCCACCACCGTCACATCCATCGAGTCAGCGATCTCGCCGCCGATCTTCAGCGACACCTCCGCGGGCCCGAATCCCACCGACTCCGGCACATACACCGTGATCGTCTGGTCGGTCCACGAAGTCACGATCCCCGGCTCCCCGCCGATCAGCACCTGGTTCGTTCCCACCCCGTTCCCGAACGCCACGCCGTGGATCAGCAGCCGATCGCTCGGGTTCACCACCCCATCGGCCGGATCCAGGAACAGGATGTTCGGCTCCGGCTGTCCGCCCACCGTCCCGCTGAGCTGGAACGACATGTCCACCGGAGGCCAGCCCTCCTGCGTGTGCAGCCGCGTCCACGCGCCATCACCGTTCAGATCCCGGTAATACGCCGGCCCACCCATCGTCTGATTCACATTCCGGCGATAGAAGTTCCACTGATCGTCCGAGTCCATCCCATCCAGCGCCACCTGCACCGAGACATAGTGCAGCCCGCTGGAAACGAACGGCTCCGGCAGCGTGATGTCCAGCAGTTCCATGCAGCAAGACGGCGAATAGGTGAACCCGTCGTTCAGCGCCACGAACTGCTCGTCCAGCAGCCCGCCGGGCCCGGCCTCCGTCCACTCATAGAACCGCACGAACACACCCGTGACCCCGTCCGGCGTCCCGAAGCACCCGTTGATGCAGGTCTCACCATCGGCGAGGATGTGCTCGATCGTCCCGAACACATTGAAGTCATCGGCCACCTCGCCCTGCAGCACCGGGCTCGACACGCTCGGACCGAGCAGGTACGCCGAGTACACCGTGGGCATATCCGGGTTCGTCGTCCACAGGATCTCGCTCCCCAGCGCCGCCGACCCGCCAGACGCCAGAGCGCCGCCCAAACACGCCGCGACAACCCGCGCCCCCATATACCCAGACCCAACCCGCCCCGCCGATCCGTTCGTTCCACGCGTCATTCTGCTGCGCATAGCCAATTCCTCATTTCAGGTAGAGCGCACGCCCCGCTCGCCGGAGCCATCCCGGCCGGCGTCCGCGCGCATGGGTACATCGCGTATCCGAGCGTACGCACCCCCTCCCCACCCAGAGCCCTGCCGCATCCCCAGGCCGCCGCACCACCTGCGAGCCTTGAAGCGCTGCCTCTCCAACGCGAAGCCAACGGGCGCACCCGCCCCGGGACGATGCACACCAACAGGAGCCGCGCCCACCCCGCCTGATACCTCGCCCGCCCCACCCGGGCAAAATCGAGCCCACTCGGTCCACCAACCGCCCCCGCCCGCACCGCACGCCCGCGCCGCACCTACAATCACCAGCGCACCGGAGCGAGCACACCGCCCGCCCCGGAGCGCACCTCTCTCAAAACCGGGGCCGATCGGTATCGACCGGAAGGGTTGACATCTGGTGTGGCGCGTCGCGGCGCATACACCCGCGTCATCAAGTGTGCAAAAACCATAACTGCCGAACCGCAGTTTGCTCTGGCCGCCTAACAATGGCGCCTCACCCGCCCACGACGCCCGATAGCGGGCGGGTGAACGACATCGGGCTGGTCCTCTCCGACGCCGCGCTGAGGCGAAGAGGACAAGACCAACCAGCGCTGGAAACTGGATTCCCCGTCGTCGGGGCCGCCAGGTTCGAGATTCAAACGACGACTACACGCGTAGAGGCGCCAGGTGGTCCTTCACGGCACGGGGGTTCGATTCCCCCCGGCTCCATTCCAAGACCATGCTCGACATGGTTCGACAAACCCGGACTAACTCGGTCAGTCACAGACACTTGTGACTTGGACACGACCGGTCCAGGCTCGTCTTCGCTGGACTCGATTCGACCGCGATTGAACACCCCCGTTGCGCATTTCGTTGCGCGCAGTTGCGGGAACTGCTCGACAACGGCATAGACCTCATCCGCCTCCGTGTGCATGTAGCGCTGGGTCGTCTTGATGTCCGAATGGTCGGCCATGCGCTGCGCGATCCGGGCGTCCTTGGATACGCGGGCGCTCATCGTCGTGAAGGTGTGTCGCAGGCTGTGAAAGCAGGCAACGCCGTCGGGCGTGTGCTTCTCGATCCCGGCCGTCTCCAGGTCCTTGTCGAAGGTGTGATGGCTCGGCATGGTCGGGAAGACCGGCTGACCGCAAGCCGCCGCGCGCATCAGCGCGAAGACCTCAGCGGCCTCGGCGTTCAGGTACTGCGTCCGAGTCTTGTCGTTCTTCGTCGTCTCGTCACGGAGCACGACATGCGGACGCTCGTCCGCTTCGCGGACATTGGACCAGCAGAGCTGCTCAAGTTCGCCCCAGCGTGCGCCCGTCACCGCCGCGACCAGGTACACGGGCTCACGCTTGCCAGCTGCAGCCAGCAGGCGGCCCAGCTCATCCAGCGTGAAGTGCCGCCGCTTCGTTTGGTCCTTCTGCGTCACTCGGGCCCGCCGGATCTTCCCCTTGATCGGGTTCTCGGGCAGTCGGTCCTCATACACCAGCCAGTCGAGAAACACATTCCAGGCAGTCTGGTATTCGTTTCGGGTCTTCGGCCCACAGTCGAGGCCATCGAGGTAGGCCTGCACGCGTGACTTCGTGACATCTTTGAGCGTCCGCATCTGTCCAGCCTTCACGGGCGTGAGCAGTTGCATCCGCTTCTTGCTGATGTGTCGCTCGTTGCGTCCATCCGTGATTCGCAGATGCTCCAGGTGCTCTTCGATCAGATCAGGTAGTTCCTGGCTGAGAGAGCGTTTGCCCTTCTTCCACGATTCGACGCCGACCGTCACCATCTGGCGAGCGGCGACCCTGGCGAGCCGCTCATCCCGCTGACCGGTGGACACATAGCGACCATCGATCCACGCGCTGTAGGTCTTCCGACCGCTGCGCTTCGTGACTGGAATCTCGCCCATCAGACATACCCCCGTTCACGCGTGAGCTTGACATACGACTCGACATCACGCTCCGGGAACCACAGGTTGCGACCGGCCTTGAGGACGCGTGGGAGCGCGCCTTCTATCGCTCGCCGCCGATCAAGCGTGCGAGTGCACACACCCAGCCTTGCAGCGGCCTCCTGCTTCGAGAGATGATTTTGGGGGCGATTGATCGTGCTCATACTGGCCCCCTCGCAATGTCGCGCCTTCGCGTCATCGTGACCGCCCATCACTCACCGGCCTTTCTGCGCTCGCGAGCGAGATACTCGACGGGATCGATCTGCTCGACTTCGTCTCCCCGCCACAAGAGCCAGCACTCCGAAGACCCATCGTCTGGGTCGAGTCCGTACTCACAGACGACCCTGAAGAAGTGGCGAGGCCAGACCTTGGCGTCGAGTTCCCACAACGACACGCCTGGGTGATCTGGATCCACGGGACGATCGTTGCGGACATTCAGCTCGCCGATCAGGCGAAGCTCCACAGACCCGGCTTCACCGGTCACCGTCCGAGTCCGGTCGACAGAACTGTGCAGCAATTGCTCAATAAGCCGGGAGGCAGTCAGTCCGGAAACACGGGCGAGCATCTCGATGCGCTCGGCGAATTCCGCATCCACACGGGTAGACAGAACGACGGTTCGGGCATCAACCATGCCACAACTGTATACACTTGTAGATGCTTGTCAAGTGTTTCGGTTCGGAGGCGACCACTTACACCCCTCGGCGGGGAAGCAATGCGTGAGTTCGAGGGGCACCCAGTCGTGGCTGTTCGGGCACAGTTTGGTATTCTCGCAAACTAGCAGCACCAAGAGCGGAGAGACACACTGGATATTGCGTGTGGCGAGAGACCACCTCCCATATCCTGTTGGAATCAACCGGCAGGTTTGGATTCCACCGCGATTTGTGAGGATGACACCGAATGAGCAGTCCAGACCTTGAGTCAGTGGCCAGTGCGTTCGGGAAGGCCGTCAAGTCGAAGCTAACCAGTCCAGCGGCCAGGGGGGAGCCCGAGGACCAGCTGCGCGGACCGCTCGAAACGCTAATCCCGAAACTGGCGGAGATCGGTGGACTCGCTGGTGGAGCGGTAACGCTGGTGGGCGAGTCCACGCTGAGCGCGTTGCAGACCCGCCCCGACTTCGCGGTCAGCATGCGGGATGCGCTCGTCGGCTTCATCGAGGTCAAGCGTCCGGGCGCTGGAGCCGACCCGCGCTCGTTCAAAGGCCACGACAAGGAGCAGTGGGAAAAGCTGCGCTCTCTTCCAAACCTCATGTACACCGACGGGAATCAGTGGAGCCTCTGGCGGAACGGCGAGTTGGACGGCGATATCGTCCGCGCCGAGGGCGATGTGCGGTCGTCGGGGGCTCGCCTGGCGTTCCCGCCCGCACTGGTTGCGCTGCTCAACACTTTCTTGCTTTGGAAGCCGATCCCGCCGAAGAGCGCACGCGAGCTGGCGACCCTGACCGCGCGCCTGTGCCGCCTGCTGCGAGCGGAAGTCGCCGAGCAGCTGGCGGCCGAGGACCCAGCGCTTACGGAGCTCGCCAAGGAGTGGCGCCGGCTACTGTTTCCAGAAGCCACAGGGGAGGTCTTCGCCGACGGCTACGCGCAGGCCGTCACATTTGGCCTGCTCATGGCCCGCGTGCGTCGCATCAAGCTCTCCGACGGGATCGAGGGCGCTGCGTCCAAGCTCCGCAAGACCGACTCGCTTATCGGCGCTGCCCTGCGCCTGTTGACCGATGACGCCGAGAACCAGAGAAGCCTCCGGACTTCACTCCAGACGCTGACGCGCGTGCTGGATGTCGTATCGTGGAAGCAGATAAGCGATGACGAGGAGGCGGCATGGCTGTACTTCTACGAAGACTTTCTTGCGGAATATGACAACGACCTGCGCAAGCGAACGGGGTCCTACTACACGCCGCCAGCAGTGGTCGAGTCAATGGTCCGGCTAGTCGATGAGGCGCTGGTCTCGCGATTCAAGGAACCGAACGGGCTTGCATCCGAGCGGGTCACGATCGCCGATCCGGCGGTTGGGACCGGGACATTTGCGCTCGGCGTCCTCCGGCGCATCGCGCAACGGGTGGAGGAGGATCAAGGAGCGGGCGCGCGGAAGGCGGCGATCGAGGCAGCGATCCGGCGTCTCATCGCCTTCGAAATCCAACTCGGCCCGTTCGCCGTCGCGCAGCTGCGCCTCGCGGGCGATCTCCAGAAGCTCATGGGGAGTGTTCCAAAGCAGCCGCTGCGAATGTTCGTGACCGACACGCTCGCCAACCCATTCGTCGAGCACGAGGACATAAGCGCACTCACGCGCGCGATCTCCGAGTCGCGTCGCCAAGCAAACGAGATCAAGAAGAGCGAGGGCATTACCGTCGTCATCGGCAACCCGCCATATAAAGAGAAGGCCAAGGGTCGCGGCGGCTGGATCGAGGAGGGCGGCATCGACAATCCCGCTCCGCTCAACGCCTGGAAGCCGCCCGCCGAGTGGGGCGTCGGGGCCCACGCCAAACACCTGCGCAACCTCTATGTCTACTTCTGGCGCTGGGCGACTTGGAAGGTATTCGACCAGCGGCGAGCAGGCCCCAGCAGCGGCATCGTGTGCTTCATCACGGTCGCGGGCTTTCTCAACGGCCCGGGCTTCCAGAAGATGCGCGATTACCTCCGACGCACTGCGGACGAGATCTGGGTCATCGACTGCTCGCCCGAGGGGCACCAGCCGCCCGTGGCGTCGCGCGTCTTCCAAGGGGTGCAGCAGCCGGTGTGCATCGTGCTGGCGTCACGCGCCAAGGTGCCGGACCCGGACCGTCCCGCCAAGGTGCGCTTCCGCAAGCTGCCCGAGGGCGCGCGCGAGGGCAAGTTCGACGCCCTCCAAGGCATCGGGCTCAGCGGGCGTGGCTGGACCTTATGTCCCGACGGCTTCCGCGACCCCTTCCTGCCGGAGTCAGAGGGGGCCTGGAGCACATTCGCGCCGATCGAGGACTTGTTCTTGTATAACGGGTCGGGCGTGATGCCGGGACGTGTGTGGGTGATCGCGCCGGATCCCGACTCGCTCCGTCTACGATGGGAAGCGCTTATACACGCCAGCTCCGAGGACAAGGCGGCCCTCTTCCATCCGCACTTGCGCAACGGCAAGCCCGGTGACAAACACATTGAGAAGGTCGTCAAGCAGGACCTTGGGCCGCATCCGACTCCGCGGCGATCAATGATGCACGAAACGGGTGGGGCTCCGGAGCCAATTGCGTACGCTCTCAGATCTCTCGATCGACAGTTTCTAATCCCAGATGCTCGGATTCTCAACCAGCCGAATCCCACGCTCTGGTCAACCCACTCCAAGCAACAAATCTATCTCACCGTTCCGACACAGAGCGGACCGTCGAACGGACCGGGCGTTACCTTTACCAGTTTGATCCCAGACCTCCATCACTACAACGGTCGAGGCGGTCGTGTCATGCCCTTGTGGGGCGACGCCGAGGCGAGCCAGCCCAATGTGTCGCCCGGATTGCTCGATTTGTGGTCCGATGCGCTTCGCGTCAAGGTCAGGGCCGAGGACGTGATCGCCTACATCGGGGCGATCGCGGCACATCCGACATTTACGACCCGGTTCCGCGACGACCTCACGACGCCTGGCATCCGCATACCGCTCACAACAGATGCGAAGCTCTTCCAGCGGAGCGTGGAAATCGGGCGCGAGGTGGTGTGGCTGCACACGTTCGGCGAGCGGTTCGCCGATGCGAGTCAGGGACGCCCCGCGTCCCCACCACGCCTGCCGAGGGAGGATTCGCCTCGCGTGCCAAGCGACGGCGCGATCCCCGACGACCCCGACGGATTCCCCGATGAGATCGGCTACGACGAGGCGACCGGCACGCTGCGCGTCGGCGCGGGGCGCGTTGAGCGCGTACCTCCGGGCGTGTGGCTGTACGAAGTTTCGGGCAAGCGAGTGCTCACGCAGTGGTTCAACTATCGCAGAAAGACGCGCGAACGCCCAATCATCGGTGACCGGCGGCAGCCCTCGGCGCTTGGCGAGATACAGCCCGAAGCGTGGCCAGCGGCATACACCACGGAAATGCTCAATGTGATCCATGTGCTCGGGCGTCTCGTCAGACTCGAACCGTTGCAGGCAGAACTTCTGGACGCGGTGGTCGACGCGGAGCGGCTGGGACAGGACGCGATCGATCGGATCCATGCGGCAAACCAGGTCGAGCTGGCCGAGCGACGGACCGGTGAGACACTCTTTGGCGGGAGCATCTAGCTCTTGCGGAAGTAGTCCCTTTCTGCATTCCTGATTGAGCAGACTCGCGGGGTGATCCTCGGTGATTCCTCTGCTCGCAGTATTGGAGTCACAGTTTGCTCTTGCCCGCCGACGAGCGGTACTCCCGCGTGAACTCTCTCACCAACTGCCCACCGTTGTCGCTCGGCTCCAGCCCACCCACGAGCCACACGAACACTTCCTCACCCGGCCGATCAACCGCCGCCGCGAACTCCAGGACTCGACGCCCGAAGTTCACGCGGAAGGCTTCGACCCACCGAGCCAGGTCGGGTGACTTTTGCGCAGGCGAGGTCAAGACCTCTTCATGCCGGGCCACCACGCGCTCCCACCACTCGCTTCGAGGCCGACGGTCGAGCTTCGACTGTCCCGTAACCTTGCGAAAGTCCACCGCACCGAACACCAAGGCGGCCAGCGTGTCCGCCCATCCCTGCCCTAAGTCCTGATGTCGCACAATCTCCGGCGGGCTCCCATCGCCCCAGTCGAATACACACTCCCTCGGCCGATCATGCAGGGAATCGTACAGCGTTAGGCCCACCTGCGGGGCGCGATCGCCCTTCCACTCGATCTCCAACCGCTCCCAGCGCCCGGCGGTTTCCGTCGTCTTCGTCTCCAAGCCCTTGTCGTAGATCCGTCCGCACACCGGCGATTCGCGGCGACCCAGGTTCAGGTGTAGGCGGTTCGGTCGCTGGCCGACAGTCCGCCGTGAGTTGTCGCCGTAGGTGCGACACCTGCATAACTCGTCGCGATCGCACGACTCTCGGGCGTTCGTGTAGATCTCGTATCCCTGATCCACGAAATCGATGCAGCCATCAATCCGCGTCGGCTTCATGCCCAGCTCCATCAACGCTCGGAACAACTTCATCCGATCGTCGCCGTTCATCAGGCGAAGCCGTCCACCTTGGATGTCAACCTGACAGACTCTCGACCGATGACCCCAGCTCAGCAGGATGCCGGGCTTCCACTGCTTGCCCTCGGTGAAATACGCAGCCCCCCTATTCCGCTCTGGCTTGGTACCGGCGAAGGCCTGCAATAGGTCCTCCACCCTGGCCCTGTAGAAGTCCTCCGGGCCGGTGAATCGCAGCCAGTCGAGGCCGACATAGACGCCGGGCGGTGGGACCTGTGGGTGCTCTGGGTGACTTTCTATCCCCGGTGTTACAGAGCGGGGATAGGTGGCCTTCGGAGCGTGGCGAGCGGTCACTGGGCACCGCCTTCGCCTGCGCTCCGGGCCGCGTCCGACCCGGCGGCTTCGCCGCCGGTCGGCCTGGCGGCCCGGAGTTCGGCATCCCGAACGCCGTTGGCGGCGCCACCGCCCGCTCCGGGATCGCTCCCGGCGGGAAGCCTCGTGCCAGACGCGGCAGGGCCCGCGTCTGGCACTGCGTTTCCATGCCTCCGCGACCCCTCCACGGGCTCGATCGCCGCGACGATCGACGACCCGCCGTCCGTCAGTGCCTGACGAACGGACGGCGGGTCGTCCTGCCCACGGTGTGGGCCCGCAGTCGGCGAGGGCTCGCCGACCCTGGGTCGCGGCTCGGGCGTCGCGGTTCGCACGAGCGTCGCGATCGCCGCACGGACCTCAGCGGGCAAGACGGGCCATGCTTCGACCACCGCCGCGAACTCGGGCGTGGCGTAGGTTGCGCGTTTCGTTGCGCGCCCACCCTCAGAATCGGCGTTCCTGGGTCGTGCGAGCGGATTCTCGTCCGGTTCGATTCCCCCCGGCTCCATTGTTTGTCTGGTTTGCGTCCGGGTGTGCCATCGCGTGCCGGAATGTGCCCAACGCTTTGCCAATCAACGACTTGTGACGCAAAGCCAATTCCCCACTCTGTGACTGGGTGTGACGGCTCGGGTCGGGGTGTGCACACGGCGTGTGCGTCCTCCTGTGCGTCTTGGTCCCGATAACCGTTTCCGGGCGTCAGCGTCGGGAGGCGGGCGATGGCGTGCTGCACCGGGAGCAGCGACGCATCGGCATAGACCGAGTTCGTCAGGCGGGCATCCGAATGCCTGGCGAGCGCCATCGCCGTCCGCTGGTCGGTCCCGACCAGGTGCAGGTTCGTGATGAAAGTGTGGCGGAGCGCGTGGAAGTCGATCCGGCGGTTGAGCTCGTCGAGCTTCGGGATGCCCGCCCGCTCCAGGTCGGCATCGATCGTGTGATGCGAGGGCATCCCACCCGCGAAGACGCGGGCCTCGCCGGAGGCGTCGGCGGGTCGATGCGAGCGGAGCTCGGCGATGAGCTCGGGCGTGAGCGCGATCGGTGCATCGCGTCGGTTCTTGGTCGTCGATGCCCTGGCGAGCAGGTGGGGCGTCCGGGCGTCCAGGTGAACATCGGCCCAGATGAGTTGCGAGAGTTCGCCGCGGCGCAGCCCGGTCTGCAGCGCCATGAGGTACACGAGGCGACGCGGGCCGCTGGCGGCGATCAGCGCCCGCTGCTGCTCGACGGTGAGCGCCCGCCTGGGACGGGACTGGCGCCCTCGGGTGTCGATGCGTTCGATGCCATCGAGCGGGTTCGCCAGGAGCATCCGCCGCGAGACCATCCAGCAGAGCATCGTGTTCGCGGCCGCGTGGTAGTGGTTGATCGTCTGGGGCGTCCTGGTGCACGAGCATCGCCAGGCGGTGAAGCTCGCGGGCGTCACATCGGCCAGGCGCTTCCACTCGCATTCGTCGATGAGCAGCTGCACCCGCTGGCGGATCTTGCGGATGTAGTCGGGCGTCCGGCCCGTGGTTCGGAGCTCGGCCACGAAGGTCTTGAGGTGCTCGGCCATCGTAGCGCTCGCGGCCTGGCGGACCGTCGCCGGGGCGATGATCCCCTCGCGTTCGTGCAGCTCGAGCTGCAGTCGCTCCTCGAACCGCTTGCGAGCAACACGCTTGTCCGTCGTCTCCAAAGAAAAGCGCCGGACCTTGGCCTCGTCGTCGTGGCGGATCTGCCCGTACCAGAGCTTGGAGCGCTGGCGGGTTCCGTCGGGGCGGCGTCGCGACGGCTGGAAGATCGAGGCGATCATCGGGCCTCCCGCTTCATGGCCTGGCGGCGAACGAACGCTTCGAGCTCGCGGACCAGGACGCGGGATGTCCGGCCGATCTTCACCGGGGCGGGGAACTCTCCGGATGCGATGAGGCGATACAGCGTTCGGCGTGAGACGCCGAGGGTGGAGGCGGCGGCGTCGATCGAGACGGCGGCCAGGTCGTCGATGCGTGACGATGCGGACATGGGGCGCTCCTGGGCGAGGGGTGCGGCGAGCCACAAACGCACCGCGACCGAGGGCCCGTGCCAACTGGGGTCCTCGGTGCGGTGATGCCGGGTGGCTCTCGCGTCGTCGTTCGTCTGGAGCGGACGCCCTGGGCGTCGCGGTGTTGTTCGGATCGCTCGTGCGATCGTTGCATCTTGCACGGCCCATCGTGCAGGTCTCGCCGCTCGCGTGAGCAGAAGTCGCGGGGCGATGAGGTGACGCGTGGCCCGCTCGTGCGGGCCCCGGCATGGCGAGCACCATAGCGCCATCGGCTGGCCTGTCAAGGCACGAGAGCATTGGAGCAGCTGGCACGCTTTGAGCTCAAAGCGTGCCGATGCGGACTCGTCGCGTCGTCGCCTTCTCGCTCGCGGACAAGTCTGCCGCTCGCTCGGCGGCTCCGCCGCGAGCTCGACCGCCTCACCTGGTCGCGGGCGTGCACCGCGGTTCGGTCCGCCCTTCCCGCTTGCCGGCTGGGATTGTACATGGGCTCGTGATGCGATCGGTCGTCGTCGGTGCGAAGGTCCTCGGTTCATCCGCGTCGCTGGTGAGCGCCAGCCGACAAGCGGCAAGGGCTCGGATGCTCGCTGAGGGATCGACGATCGGCAGAGGCGGTCGGCGCTCTGAGGCCGCTGGATCGTTCGTGCTGCGTCGGAGGGTGTGAAGGGCACCCACCCCACCCGCCGACGCCTCGAACGCGTGAGGGACCGATCAGGGCCGCGTAGCGGGACTCTTGCGCCGGAGGTGGATCGACTTCGTTTCCTCGCGTGTGTACCGGCGTGTCATGTCGCGACAAGACGACAGCGATTCGAGATCGGCGTGGGCGCATCCGAGCAACTCGCGGAACGCTCGCCAGGCGGTGCCTCGCGTTCGCCGGATCGAGGCGATCGAGCGCCCCGCCTGGGCGAGGTACCCCGCGTACCAGGCGACGCAGGCGGGGCTCACACCATCGCGGATCACCAGCACGACGCCGGGCTCCATCTCCACGAGGACCTTGTGTCCGTGGGCGCAGAACTTGGACACCTTCGCGGCGAGCATACGAGCGTTGAGATCATCGCCTGTCATGCGTTCTCACTTCCCACGGGGTCGTAATCGGCGTCGTTTGCCTCGGGTATTGCAGGGGTGGACGCTTTATGTTCATGTATCAAGCCAGGAACGCGGGCGGGCGTGCACGCGCACGCGTCTATAGAGTCTGCGTGCTCCGGGATGGACTGCTCGGCGTGCATCAGGCATCGCGAATCTCCGGCTTCGAGGCGTGGCGTGCGAGCGCCACGAGCGAACACCGAACAGCATACGGCAGGTCCGGCCACATGCGAACGAGTTCGGACCACTCATTGTCCGGGTGTGCGTTCTCATGTGCGTCAGATCCGTCCTGATCGCGTTCTAACGCCGCTTCTTGTCTCTTCGATTCCCCCCGGCTCCATTCCTGCGTGCGCTCCGTGCACCCGCCAAACGTGCCCGCACCCAAGGCGAATCCTCGCCAGCGGCGAGACTCCGCCGCGTCCACGCCTCATCCCACCACGCATATCACATCGACGACCCGCTTCGTGCGCTCGAAGCCGCGCTCGCCCCCGACCCACCCCACGCCCGCGGCCCAGTCCATCGGCTCGTGCGGCGTGACATCGGCGTAGCACCGCGCACGCACTTCGATGCCGCGCCCGGTCCGGCACTTCACGCCACCGAACACCGGGCCCATCGCCCGGTCCCGCTCCCACGACGAACGCAGCACCCATCACAAGTGCGATCTCGCTCCGAAGTGCGCCCGCGCATCGACCACTGAACAACCGTCCCCTCGCGATCCCCAATCGGGGCGCCGCCTCCCCCGGACGGCCGCGCCCGATCGACAGCCCCACCACCGTCGCCAGCCCGACGACTCCACCCCCCCGGGGCTCAAGCCGCCCCCCGCTACACTCGACCCCAACGCTGGCGCACGCGCACCATCCCTCCAATGACGCCCCAAGCCATATTCGTCACCGCCCTGCTCGCCGTCGCCGCCGTGCTCATGGCAAGCAACCGCGTGCGCCTCGACATCGTCGCCCTGCTCATCCTTCTCGCCCTCATGCTCGCCGGCATCCTCCCGGTGGGCGATGCGCTTGCCGGATTCGGAAGCCCGGTGGTCATCACGGTCGCCGCGCTGCTCGTCGTCGGCGAGATGCTCGATCGCACGGGCGTGACACACGCCGTCGGCGACTTCATCCTCAAGAAAGGAGGCCGGCGCGAACCGATCCTGCTCATCCTCATCATGTCCACGGCGGCACTGCTCGGAAGCGTCATGTCATCCACCGCCGTCGTCGCGGTCTTCATCCCGATCGTCCTACGCATCACCGCCGAGACCAGAACGGGCGCCGGACGCCTCCTCCTGCCCATGTCATACGCCGCGCTCATCAGCGGCATGCTCACGCTCATCTCCTCCACGCGGAACATCGTCGTGCACGAGGAGCTCAGGAACGCCGGCGCGAACGGATTCGCATTCTTCGGTTTCGCCCCCGTCGGAGTCGCGGTCTTCATCGTCGCTGTGGCATACATCCTGATCGCGGGCCGTTGGCTCCTCCCACGCCGCGAGCCACCCGAAACCCGCGATCGAGTCGAACCGTCCCTCCAGCAGCTCGTCGAAGACTTCGGGATCGATGAACGCACGGCCTTCCTCCGTGTCCCGCCAGAATCACCGCTGACCGGGCGATCGATCGACGAAACCGCGATCGGACGCGAATTCGGCGCCCGCGTGCTCGGCCTCCTCCGCCCGCGCCGCCGCGGCGCCGATCGGATCATCGCGCCCCCCGGCACAATCGAACTGCAGGCCGGAGACACCCTGCTCATCATCGCACCCGAGCACGGACGCCGGCGCCTCACCGAAGAACTCAACCTCGAACCGATCGAGCCGTCCGACCGCGAGCGCCAGCGATGGCGGTGGGAACTGGGCGGCGCGGAGGTCCTCATCCACCCGGACTCGCAACTGATCGGATCGTCCCTCCGCGAGAGCGCATTCCGCTCGGTGCACGCCCTGCACGCGCTGGGAATCCACCGCGCCAACAGGCCGCTGCCGGACTTCCGCAACGCCAGGCTGGAAGCCGCCGACTGCCTGCTCCTCGTCGGCCCGTGGACCCGCATCGACCGGCTGCGCACCCTCCCGCACGAATTCGTCGTGACCAGGCTCCCGCGAGAGCGGGCCGAGGTCCCCGCAGCCCACCGCAGAATGCCGGTCGCGCTCGCGATCCTCGCCACGATGGTCCTGCTGGTCGTCTTCGACCTCGTGCCACTCGTGGTCGCGGCGATCCTCGCGGCGCTCGCCGCCGTGATCACACGATGCCTCAGCATGGAGCAGGCCTATCGCTCGATCCACTGGAGCAGCATCGTCCTCCTGGCGGGCATGCTCCCGCTCGCCGATGCGCTCGAGAGAACCGGCGCGACCGATCTCTTCGTCCGCGTCCTGCTCGACGCGTTCGGCCAGTCGCACCCACGCACGATGCTCACACTCATCTTCTTTCTGACCGCGCTCGTCGGGCTCTTCCTCTCCAACACGGCCTCGGTGGTGCTCGTGGCCCCGATCGCCATGTGCGCGGCCAGGGCGCTGGATGTGTCCCCATACCCCTTCGCCGTCGCGGTCGTCATCGCGGCCTCGGCCGTGTACTCAACACCCGTCTCCTCGCCCTCCCTCACCCTCGTCGTCGAGCCCGGACGCTACCGGTTCTTGGACTTCGTGAAGCTCGGCGTGCCCCTGCTCATGCTCACATGGCTCGTGACCCTCTTGATCACCCCGCTGATCTTCCCATTCGATTCCTTCGACTGGCCGCGCGAAGCGCACACCACCGACCCGGCATCCACCGAGCAGCCCGAAACCCGCCTCGAGATGGAATCGCCCCGGAGCGACTGACTCGCGCCCGACCGCCCAGATCCTCTGCACGCCGATCGACCCGATCCGCTCGCTCACACCGCCCGAGGGATCCGCCGCGCGATGATCATCGCGCCACCGAACGCCATCGCGGCCAGCAGAATCAACAGCCCAAGCATGACCGCAGCGCGGTTGACCAGGGCCGCCGTGCGACGATCGATGTCGGCCACGACCGTCGAAAGGTCCGCCGTCCGGTCCGCCCAGCCCGGAGACTCGATCACCTCGCGCAGCGCCACCGTCACCTCGGCGAGCCGCTCGACCCCCGCGTTCGTGCTGTCCACGAGTTCCCGGATGTCCGCCAGCGTGGCGCCGGGCGGCGCCGCCTCGTCGGAACGAGCCCCGGACCGCAGCAGGTTCTGAAGCTCGACCGTCGCCGCGCCAAGGTTCACGCTCAGCCGATCCCCCGCCTCGGCCGTCTCCCTGACCTCGCGGAGCAATTCGGAGAACTCCTCGCCCCGCTCATCGAGCCCGACCAGCAGCGCTTCGCTGCGACGATCAAGCTCGGCGCCCACCCGCGCGATCGTCGCCTCGCTGCGACGCTCGAGCTCAGCGCCCACCCGCGCGATCGCCGCCTCACGCTCGGCGGCGATCCGGTCCGCGGCCAGGTCCACGAGCCGCTGCCCCTCTGCGCCCACCGCCGCGGGCAGATCAGACGCCGCGGCCGAAGTCCGCTCGAACGCGGACACCATCGTGCCAAAGTCGTTGCTCGCGGCGATGCGCAATCCCAGGAGCTCCAGGTGCCACCGGATCAGGATCGGCCAGCGATCCGCCGAATACAGCAATCGCTCCGCCACCTGCCGAGTCTGCTCCAGTTCCCGCGTCGCCGGGTTCAGGCTGTTCAAGGGGTCGAGCATGAACAGCGAGAGCAGGCTGCCAGGAGGCGAATCGCGCCGCTCGGCCGCCCTCCGCACACCCGTCAGATCGCCGAACCGCACGAGCGCCACAGATGTCTGATCGGGATGAGCCGCAACCCACTCCTCGATCAGCGCCGCGAGCTCGGCACGCTGCACCGGGGTCAGCGCGAGCTCCGCCGTCTCCCAGGCGCGCCGCTCGAAGCCGCGCTGCTGCGCGACCAGCGCTGCGGCCTGCTCCGCCCCCAGCAGCTCCACTACCCAGGGACGCTCGTACACATGCCGCAGGAGCGAGAACAGCACGACCATCTCCACGACCGCCGAGGGATCGCAGCGCCCCCCGGCAATCGCCCACGCGGCCGATACGGTCGAGACCTTCTCGTGGGCGGCGATCGTTGCGATGCGCCGATCGCTCGCATCACTGATCACACGGTCCCATGTCTCTCCGGCCTTCGTCGCGAAGGTGTCCGCGATCGCACGGTTCCGCGCCTGCAACTCGATCGGCGTCACACGCCCCGGCCCGAATGTGAGCTGGGATGGCCCGGATGAGCACCCCGCCAGAGCCAGCAGAAGGCAAACGAACACGGCCACCCGCATAATGAACCTCCGGTTCGTCACACACCCGACGGTGACGCAAAGTTCATTGTAATCCACCCCGCGTGCCGCGGCGTCCGCCCAAAACGCTCAGCCGCCACCGCCGCCACCGATCGGTGCCACGCCCGGTTACACTCTCCAAGAGCGCAACATGACCCAGCCAAGGACCACACCAGATCCCCCGGCGACGCCCGTCGAACCGCCCTCGACGCGCGCACCACGCCGGCATGGCTGGATCCGACGCCCCATCCGCTGGGTCGTCCGGGCCCTGGCGCGCCTCGCCCAGTTCCTGGTCATCGCATGGGGCGTGCTGGCGATCTACTACTCGAACCTCCCCTGGCCAATGGGCCGCCTCCTCATGGCCGTGGCCTTCGGAGCGTTCGCAGTCAGCACGCTCTGGGTGCTGCGCGCCCGGAGGTGGCGGTGGGCCTTCGCCGCCGTGTTCGGCGCCGTCGCGATCTGGTGGGCCTGCATCCCCCCATCGCACGACCGCCCCTGGCGCCCCGATGTGGCCACGCTGCCGAGGGCCGAGATCAACGGCGACCGCGTGCGCCTCATCAACTTCCGCAACCACCAGTACCGCAGCCGGGACGACTTCGACACGCGCTACGAGCTGCGCGAGATCGATGTCTCCCGCATCGTCTCGGTCGATTTCTTCATCTCGTTCTGGATGCCGGGCCCGGTCGGCCACACCTTCCTCAGCTTCAATTTCGATGATGGCTCGCTCCCCGTGTGCATCTCCATCGAAACGCGCCCCGAGATCGGCGAAGGATTCGACCCACTCGCCTCCATGTTCAAGCAGTTCGAACTCATCTATGTCGTCGGAGACGAGCGCGACATCGTGCGTGTCCGCACCGACCACCGCGACGAACAGGTCTACCTCTACCGCACCCGGGCGACCCCCGAGGCCGCGCAGGCCCTCTTCCGCGTCTACCTGCAACGCATCAACGAACTGGCCGACCGACCGGAGTGGTACCACCTCCTCAAGAACAACTGCACGATCAACATCATCCGCTACTCGCGATCCGCGGGCGGAACCCACGCCCGATTCGAGATCCGACACCTCCTCAACGGCCTGATCGACGGCTACCTCCACCGCCGCGGCATTATCGACAACAGCCTCGAATTCAGCGAACTGAGGCGACGCTCCAACATCAACGATGCCGCCCGCGCCGCCGGCGATGCCCAGGACTTCTCATCGCTGATCCGCAAGGGCCGACCCGGCATCCCGGACGCCGAGTAATCGCGAGCACATCACGCAAAGCCGCCGCGTGAACGATCCCGGCGCCACCCCCATCACTGCAGGACCCGGACCTGACCATCGCCGCGACGCAGCACCCGGACCTGATCACCGATCTCGAAGGTCTCGTCCGCCGCCTGGATCACCACGATCAACTCCCCGCTCTCGAGCTCGACGCTGATCTCAATGCCCGACACCGTTGTGACCGCCCGTTCCACGCTCGATCCGCCCGCTGCGCCCCCGACCGCCCCGCCGGCACGGGCCAGCGTCCGCCCGGAACCACCGCCGATCGTGTTGCCGACCGCCCATCCGAGCACCCCGCCCGCCACGGCACCGGCACCGCGCGCTTCCCCCTCGATCGTCACCGGGCGCACATACACCACCTCGCCGGTCTCCACCGTGTGCGCACGCCCGGTATCGGACCGCCGGACAGTGTTCGCCGATGTCGGACCGCTCGCGCACCCGGTCATGCCGAGCACGCCACAGGCGACCGTGATGCACACAACAATGGATCGCACCTTCATCGTCAGACCTTCCTTGATGGAAACCAGCACGGGCTCTTGATCAGCCGAGCCCACCGCACGCTCATCCGGACAATCACCCGGGCGCCAGGAAGACAAACGGTTCGTGCGCCTTGAATCCCTCCGTCTGGTCCCCGCCCACATCGAGATGGTCATGCAGCGTCAGCTTCCGAACGCCGCTGCCAACGCCGAAATCGATCCGCTTCAGGTCAACCCAGACCAGCTCCGGACTCAGCGAGTCGTCGTAGTAGTACACCAGGTTCTTCTGGTCCGCCACGGTGCGCCAGATCGTCGAAGAGAGGTTGGGCTGATCCGGCGTCGTGATGCCCAGCGGCACGCTGACATTCCGCATGACACTCATCGTCGCGGCCACCGCCTCGCGAGCATCGGCCGACTGCTTGGCCGCGTTGATGTAGAAACGGGCCCGGGCGAAACGGTCGGCCGAACGGCGCGTCCCAGGGAGGAATGTCGTGCCGCCAACCTCCTCCCAGTAACGGTTCAGGGCCAGTTGCTGGTCGTACTCCGGCGAATTCGTCAGAACCTGGTGCTCCTTCCCATGGTGGATCACCAATTCACCGTTCAAGTACTGAAAGATCGCCGAGTCTCCCGTGGAATCGGAGATGCAAAGGTGCACCTGCCCCTCGATCCCATTGGGCGCCACCACCATGACGGACCGGAACGGCGCATCCCGCAGCGCCGCAACCGCTTCCTCCACGCTCGCAAAGCTGTCCAGCACGAACTGCGCCCACGCCGAGACGGGAAGCGGCGGCCGCGTGTCGCCCTCCGCCGGAGGGTACTCGGTCTCGACCAGAAACAGCAGATTCGCCACCAGCCCCTTCTCGTTCATCCCGTCCGTCGTTCCGGCCTCATACGCCGAAACGATCACGCTCCCGTACCTGCTCGTCCACTGGAACCCGCGGTCTCCCATCCCGCCATCGCGCCGCATGCCCCGGGGGAACACCCACATGTTGCTCTGCATGTCCTCCACCCAGTCCATCGTCCGCCCGGTCACCGTCTGCCCCTCGAGCCCGAGATACACGCCCCGGGTGCACGCGGGCGCTGGAGCCAATGGACCCGCCACCGCCGCCGCCACCAGCAGCACGCCGAGCAGCGGGATCTCGAATCTGGACTTACTCATCGTTCATGCCCTCCGTGTGCCAGGAACAGCAAGCCCGCCGACCGGCGACCACCGCCGACGAAGAACCCGCCACCGTTGCTGGCAAGTGCTTCACCCCACTTGCCTTGCCGGTGCCTCCGGCCTCCACCATCACCGCGACCGAACCAAGATCAACGCCAGCGCCCCTTCGCCATCCCGCAGATCAAGGCGATCGCCCTCGAAGCTCATCGTCGCGACCGTCTCCATCGCGCGCACGAACGCCCGCTCCTGCTCCGCCGTGGCATCGTCAGGACACGCCCGCCGCGTTGTGGCGACCGAGGAAATCCGCAGCGTCTCACCCTCAGCCTGATACGCGCCGGAGTACCGATTGCACCCGGTCGTCCCGCTCACCCCGCCCTCAGCATCGAACTCCATCGTCAACGCGGTATCCGCCACGACACCCACCACGGCCTGCCGCCCGTTGTTGATGTTGACCACCGTCCATGAAGTCCCGCCCAGCGAACTCACCTGCGAAACGAATGTCGCCGCCACGCCCCCCCCTCTCGTCCAGCAATTCCAGCGTGACATCGCCCCCGCGAAAGCTCCGCGCATCGATCAGGGCCGCCATGAACGCCCCCGCCTGCTCCATCGTGGCCTCCGGGCACGCCATCATCGTCGACACACCCGACGGAACAACCGTGATGGTCGATCCGCTCACAGCGTACGGCATCGAGTACCGATTGCACCCATCGCTCCCGGACACAACCCCACCCTCGAACCGCGCCGTCGGCGTCGCATCGGGAACCAGCCCCCGACCCGGCAGCGAAGCGAGCACCCACGCCGACCCCTCCAGCGAACCCACCCCGTCGGACCGATCCGACGAAGCGCATCCCGCCAGTCCGACCCCGCTCAACAGAACCATCACGACAACCCAATACAACCTCATCCCAGCACCTCCTCGGCCACGCCAACCCATTGCCCCGAACAAACGATCCCGGCACCCCGCCACCCGCCCCCCGAACCATCATGACAACCCCCCCACCCGCCCGCCATCGCGGTCCCGGAAACGCGCCGCACCAACAAAGCCTCAGGCCGCACCGCCTACGGACTCATCACATGCCATCCCCAGCGACCAATGCCCACGCCTCCGTCCATCGGATCGCTCCTATCGCGAGATCCGCCATGTCTGCACCACCCTCGTGCGGTGCTGCCATGTCGCCAGGGTGCCATCCGGGCGCGGCATGATCGTCCACCAAGCCTCTCGTTCGTTCTTGGGAAGGTCATAGCGAACCGGCGCGACCGTGGGATCCAGAGGCATTCCGAACACCGTCAGGCCCCTCTCATCGATGA
Source organism: Phycisphaerales bacterium (assembly GCA_052168315.1). Taxonomy (GTDB): domain Bacteria; phylum Planctomycetota; class Phycisphaerae; order Phycisphaerales; family UBA1924; genus JBQLZO01. The sequence goes on from JBQLZO010000050.1 coordinate 182,633, forward strand.
TGTACAACTGTTCGCCATCGGCCGAGAACGCCACGCGCGACTCCCATCCCCGATCGGGCGTGCAGTAGGTAGCAATCCCCTCGCCATCGGGCCCGTACAGGCAAAGCCACACCAGACTGTGGCGCTCGCCAGACACACCGGCCGTCGAACGCGAACAGAGCAGCGCGAGCGAGCCATCTGGTCCCGCCGCCGCGTGCTTCACGAAGACCAGCCAACCGCCATCCGGTCGATGCGCGATCCGCTGGATCTCGTTGCCGTTCTCGTCGACGCGCCGCACAACCCCCATCTCACGCTCCCAGCCGTGCCCGATCCGGGTCAATGGCTCGCGGGGGTGCCCCCAATGAGCCCCTCGCGACTGGGCGCTGATCTGCTTCCCCTCCGTGTCGAAACTCACGATCGGGCCAGCGTAACTCATGCGATACCGCACGCCGCCATCGCCATCGACCACGATCCACGCGAGTGCGGCCTGCGTGGGCATGACGCCGGGCTCGGGCTCCATCACACGGATCCGCTCGCCCGCAGCATCGAACACATGCACCGCAGCGGTGCCATCCTCCACGACATAGACGGATCCATCATCGCCCATCGCCATCGCCACCGGTGTGCCCATAGTGCCCTCCGGCGGGCCGCCAAGCGCCAGATCGGCGCGCCCCGTCTCGTCGCAACGATACAGCCGCGAACCATCCGAGGCCCAGATCCGACCATCCGGATCAACCGCAAACTCGCCGTAGATCCCGAAGGGCTCATTCCGCGGACCGCGCACCTGCATCGACTGCCACAGCTTTCCTTCCCGATCGATGCGATGAAGCGCGTTGTTGTCCGCGCTGTCCAGCACGACGATCCCGCCATCACGATCAGCACGGATACCCGAGAAGTACCCTCCCTCCGTACCCTGCGCTCCACCGATCATCTCGCCGAGATCCCAGACCTCCGGCGCGTTCGCACCGTCCCTCCACAATCTGACCACGCCCTCAATGACACACACCGTCGCCAGCGTCCCTTCGGAGAGCACCGCGATGTCCTCAAGGCTCAGGCCCTGCTCGTCGCCAAGGTCGGTCCGCTCGCTGAGCATCCGACCTTCTGGCGAGTACTTCTGGATCTGATCGGTGATGGTGTACCGCTCGTGCAAGGCCGCGAGCACCACGAAGCCCCCATCCGGCAGCCGGCACACATTCTCGATCACCCCAGACTTGAACTCCGGCACCGCCCGCATTTCGCCGGTTGCGGTGTCCAGGAACCAGGCCTGGCCCTGCGTCGCCGCGTCTCCCCCGTGCACCGTCCGCGCGATGAGCCACCGGTCCCCATCCAACCACAAAGCCATCGGGCGCGAGCCGCGCTCGACCTTCGGTAGATCGATCGGGATATCACAGACCATCTCACCGGCACGATCGACCATCGTGAAGCGCGCCCCGAGATCCGGATCGTGCGCACCGCGGACCCACCCGATCCGCCCACGCCCATCGAACCCGAGCGATCCGATCTGGTTGATCACCCCCGTGTCATCCGGCACACCAAGTTGAACCTCGCCCACCGGAACGAGCGCACCCGCGCGAGGCTCAGGCGCGCGCATCCCCGGCGCGTGCGCCATGGGAACTGCATCCTCCTCCCCCGCCTCCTCGACGATGTACGGCCCGGCATCCCCATTCGGCAGCCTGTACCGCGTCCGCTTGCCATCCGCATAAGACACGATCGCGAACCCCCCATCCTCCACCTCGACCTGCCGAACGCCCCGCTCGACAAGATCCCACCAACTCCAGTGCTCCGGCATACCCGCGTACTCATCCCCGATCCGCCGCGTCCACACGACCCTGCCATCCCGATCGATGATCTCGAACACGCCCTCGGGCACACCGCCTTCGTACGCAACCCAATGCACGATGGTCAGACCCGTGCCGGGGATGACCCGCACCTCGATCTGCCTCGCGAAGCTCCACTCGCCCCGCACCGGAGGCAACGGCTTCAATTCGCCGATGCGCCGACCGGTGGAAAGGCTGTACAAAAGCCAGCGCGGAGCGTGTTGGAAGTCCTCCGTGATCCGCACCACACCCCGCCCGCTCACCTCATCGAGCATCACGCCCGCACCCCTGGGGCTATGGGGCTGTGGCGGGTTCTCGGGGAATCCAGACCCAGCGCGCTCCAACTTGTCCGATTCAATCACCTCCCCATCCGCCCCGATCGACAGCACCACGAGGTTCCCATCCCAGCCCATGTACCCGTTGTCATACGCGTACCCCACCACCATCCCCCCATCGCTCACCACGCACTCCCGCAGCGTGTGCTCACGCTCGCCCTCCCAAACAACCTCACCGCCGCGACGCATCGTGTAATGCCCGCTCCCACCCCCCTCGGCCTCCGAGGGCACCACCCGCAGCACCCACTCGCCAGATGCCGATGAGACGCTGTACGGATCCACGAACGGATCATCGCCACACAAACGCGGCGCGATCACATGACACAGGCAAACGAGCATCATTATCACAAGCCGGTTGCGCATCTCAGGTCTCCTGGGCCCGCGGGCCGGTACCATCCAATCGATCGTACCGGATCCATTCGCAGCCAACGCACGCGATGTTCTGAGTTCATGCAGGATCCGCCCCGCCAGGCGTGATCCGACGCCCCAGCGCACCCCGCCAGCGTGCCGGCGTCCCAATCCGCCATCCCCTCCTCACTCCACCATCCGCCAGTGGTTGACCACTCTGCTCCCATGCCGCCAGGTCGAGACGATGCCCTCACGCCGAGGGATCACCGTCCAGTACGCATCGTCCGGACCCTTGATGTCATACCGCCTCGCGGGCGACTTCGGATCAAGCGGCGTCTGGAACACCGTCAGCCCCCGTCGATCCGTCAGGGCAACGCGCTGGCCATCGAACGCCAGCACGCCACCGGTCCGCGTGCCCCGCTTCAGTTCGATCGTGCCCCGCCCCTCGCCATCGGGTCCAAACAGGCAGATGGCCGCCGGCTCGCTTCCCGCGAGCATCGCGTGCGGGTCATCCCTGATGCACATCACCGCCAGCGAGCTGTCCGGGCCCAGCGCCGTTCTGTGCACGCGCGCGATCCATCCGCCGTCGGGCCGATGCCGCGTGCTCACGATGACCCGGCCCTGCCCATCGGTCCTGCGCACCGAGACGCCGTCGTGGCTCCAGCCCCGCCCGATGTCCCGCCGATTATCGCCGGAGAACATCGCTGCATCGTACGGCTCACGGGCGGCGATCGCGTCGCCCGCGGCATCGAATGAGATGATCGAGTTTCTGAAGCCGACACCCATGGCGCCGATGCAAAGACGCACGACCCCGCCGGGATACGCCGCGATCCACGCCTGATCGACCTGCGTGACGGTGTCGCCCGGATCGGGCTTCATCACCCGCACCGGCTGGCCATGCTCATCGAACACATGCACGCTGGCCGTGCCCCGCTCCACCGCATAGATCCGGCCATCATCACCGATGGTCACCTCCTCCGGCTGGGCCATCGTGCCCTCCGCCGGACCGCCAAGCCAGCGATCCGCACGCCCCTCCTCGTCGTAGCGGTACAGCCGCGATCCATCGGATGCCCACACCCACCCATCCGGGTCCACGCCGACCACGCGGACATAGAACCGCTCGCCACCGGGGCCGAGCGGGCGAATCGTCCGCAGGAGCGTGCCCTCCCGATCGAAGCGGTAGATCCACTCCCCACTGTCCACCACGAGCACGCCGCCATCCCGGTCAGCGCGAATCATGGTGCAGTACGCGCGTTCGTGCGGCCCGTGATGCTCCATCTTCTCGGGAACAGACCACCGGTCGGTGCTCGCTTCACTCCGCGAGCTCTGGATAGCGACGAATCCCGAGGTGCTGATACACGCCACCGATCCATCCCACAGCGCGGTCACATCGTCGGCCCAGTGATCCCCACTGGTCGCGTGGATCTTCCTCCCCTCGGCATCGAAGACAAGCACGAGCTTTCCGGACAACAGGGAACCCCCATCGTGGTGCGCGAGGACCACAAAGCCGCCGCCCGGTCGACGGGCGATGTTCCGGATCAACCCGGCTTCCAGGCCCTCGATCGGCGTGAGCCGCCCATCCCCCACATCGAAGAACCACGCCTCACCACGCACGGTGTTGTCCGCATCCCGCACCGAGCGCGCGACCAGCCAACGGTCATCGTTCAGCCACACCGCCGAGGTCGGACCCGATCTCGTCGCTTCGGGAAGTCCGAGCCGATACACGCCCACGGTGTTCCCCTCCCGATCGACCAGGCAGAGCCGCTCATCATCCGGCGAGCCGACGCCGCTCCGGATCCACCCGATCCGCCCGCGATCGTCGAACGAGATCGCGTAGATCCCTTCGATCACTCCATCATCTGCGGGCGTACCAAGCGTGACATCTCCGAGATGCTCGAGCCGCCCCGGCAGCGGGTCGACCTGCACCAACGCCCCGCGATCACCGGCCGGCACGCCCGCCTCGCTCCCGACCTCCCGGATGGCATACCCACCCGCGGGCCCGTCCGCCGCCGCCGTGTAGCGCCTCCGCTGCCCCTCCGCATACGACACGATCGCGAACGACGCCGCGCCGACCACAACCTGTCGCACCCGACCCAGTCGCAGATCCACCCATCGCCACCCATCAGGACGATCGGCGTACTCATCCTCGATCCGCCGCACCCACACGCTCACGCCGTCCCGGTCCAGCACCTCGAACACCGCCATCGGCGCATCACCCTCGAACACGATCCAGTGCAGGATCGCCAGTCCGGTATCGGGAATCGTCCACGCGTTCAGTTGAATCCCGAAGCCCGAGTCAACACGCAGCGGCGGCTCGGGATGGTGCTCTTCCAGCAGGCGCCCGTCGGCCAACCCGTAGACCAGCCAATGCGAGCGTCGCGCCCACCGCTCCTCTTGCTCCAGGCGGACGATCGCCCGTCCCGTCGCCTCGTCGATCATCACGCCGCGCCCCATCGGATACCCCGGGGATGGCGGATTACTCAGTCCATACACGCGGCGCTCATGCGCATCGGTGGCGATGGCCCGCCCATCCGCCCCGATCGACAGCACCACGAGGTTCCCATCCCAGCCCATGTACCCGTTGTCATACGCGTACCCCACCACCATCCCCCCATCGCTCACCACGCACTCCCGCAGCGTGTGCTCACGCTCGCCCTCCCAAACAACCTCACCGCCGCGACGCATCGTGTAATGCCCGCTCCCACCCCCCTCGGCCTCCGAGGGCACCACCCGCAGCACCCACTCGCCAGATGCCGATCGAACGCTGTACGGATCCACGAACGGCCCATCGCCGGCCACCGCCGGGACCAACATCAGCAGCGGCACAACGACCAACATCAGGATCATCATCAGGAAAGAACCGCGCATGCGATGTCTCCTTTGCTGCGCATCCGGCGTTCCAAGCCAGATCGCAAGAATCATCAGAGCATACCGGGCGGACCCGCGAGAGCCGCACATCATCATCCCACCCCGCCTCAATACGCCGTCTACCATGCCCCGACGCCTCTCCGCTCACCTCACGCTCCAATCATCCGACCAACCCATCCGACCCACCCGACCCCCTCGTGTCCCCAAAGCAGCCGAAAAAGCAATCCAAACGGCGCTCAACCGGCCCTCGAACCACTTCCACACGATCTTCCACGCAGCGCCCCGCCGACCGGCTCGTCATCGTCGCGAACCGGCTCCCCGTGCGCAGGGCGGCCCCGGGCGCCGATCAGCCCTGGAAAACCAGCCCCGGCGGGCTCGTCTCGGCCCTCGTCCCCTTCCTCCGCGAACGCGGCGGCGTCTGGATCGGCTGGGATGGCGCCGAGTCCGATCCCAACGACAACTCCCACAAGCCCATCGCCCCGTTCGCGCACGACGGCATGAACATCCACCCCATCGCGCTCGATGAGCGCGAGGTCAATGGCTTCTACCGCGGCTTCTCCAACGGCACCATCTGGCCGCTCTACCACGACTCCATCCGATCGCCCCGGTTCCGCCGCCGATGGTGGCACGCGTACCGCGAGGCCAACATGCGCTTCGCGCAGGGCGCCATCGAACGCACCGACGATCGCGACATGATCTGGATCCACGACTACCAGCTCCAGCTCGTCCCCGGCTATGTCCGCATGCACCGTCCGAACGCGCGCATCGGCTTCTTCCTGCACATCCCGTTCCCGCCGCAGGAGCTGTTCGCCAAGATGCCGTGGCGCACCACGCTGCTCGAGAACCTGCTCGGCGCCGACATCATCGGGTTCCAGACCCGCCTCGGCGCTGCCAACTTCGCCAAGGCCGCACGCCAGTTCACCAGCGCCCGCGGCTCCGACTCCGCCCTCGAATTCAATGGCCGCACCATCCGCATCGCCCCCTACCCCATCTCCATCGACACCGAGCACTACGAACGCAGCGCCAACACCCAGATCGTCGACGAACGCATCGCCGCCATCAAGAAGGACCTCCGCGCCCGACGCATCGTCCTCGCCGTCGATCGCCTCGACTACACCAAGGGCGTCGAATACCGGCTCCGCGCCTTCGAGGAACTCCTCCGCCGCGACCACATCCCCCCCGAGGGCGTGGTCTTCGTCCAGATCGCCGTCCCCTCCAGGGAGAAAGTCGATGAGTACCAGGACCTCCGCGCCGAGGTCAACGAGCTCGTCGGACGCATCAACGGCAACCACGGCTCCGTCGGCGATGTCCCCGTCCACTACATCTACAACAGCATCCCCTTCGAGCAGCTCATGGCCATGTACCGCGCCGCCGATGTCATGATGGTCACGCCGCTCCGAGATGGCATGAACCTCGTCGCAAAGGAGTATGTCGCCACCAGGAGCGATGACACCGGCGTCCTCGTGCTCAGCGAGTTCGCCGGAGCCTCGCTCGAACTCAAGCAGGCCGTGCTCGTCAATCCCTACGATGTCGATGGCATGGCCGATGCGCTCGAACGCGCCCTCTGGATCGAGCCCGGAGAAGGCCGCAGGCGCATGAACGCCCTCAGAAAAGTCGTCCAGCGACACACCGTCTACGACTGGGCCGGCTCCTTCCTCGAAGCGCTCGGAGGCGCCCGCCCATGAGCACCAGCGACCCGCTCGACAACGAGATCCGCCGCCTCGCCCGCACACCCGTGCTCCTCATCGCGACCGACTACGACGGCACCCTCGCCCCCATCGTCGCCGACCCGGAACGCGCCACGCCCCACCGCGAGGCCATCATCGCGATCCGCCAACTCTCCGAACTCCCGGCCACCCACACCGCCATCATCTCCGGCAGGGCGCTCAGGGACCTCGCCCACCTGACCGGTTCGCCCGACCGCGTCCGACTCGTCGGCAGCCACGGCTCCGAGTTCGATGCCGGCTTCGCCGATTCGCTCCCCCCCGAGGCCGCCGCGCTCCGCCAGCGCATCATCGAGCAGCTCAACGCCGCCGCCGACCGCGGAACCGGCTTCGCCGTCGAGACCAAGCCCGCCAGCGTCGCCTTCCACTACCGCAACGCGGATCCGGACCTCGCCCGACCCATCGTCACCGAACTGCTCGCAGGCCCCGGCGCCCTCGATGGCGTCCATGTCAAGCACGGCAAGATGGTCGTCGAGTTCGCCGTCATCTCCACCAACAAGGGCGCGGCCCTCGACACCGTCCGCCACCGCGTCGGCGCCACCGCAACGCTCTTCATCGGCGACGATGCCACGGACGAGGATGCCTTCCACATCCTCCGCGGCCCCGATCTCGGCATCAAGGTCGGCGATGGCCCGACCGCCGCTCCGTTCCGGATCCAAGACACCGAGGCCGTCGCCCGTCTGCTCGCGCAGCTCTGCGAGCACCGCGCCGCGTGGGCCACCGGCGGCGCCTCCACGCCCATCGAGGCCCACTCGATGCTCTCCGACCTCAGGACCGTCGCCCTCGTCGCACCGGGCGCGAGGATCAACTGGCTCTGCTGCCCGCGCATCGATTCACCGGCCATCTTCGCCGACCTCCTCGGCGGACCCAGCGCTGGACACTTCACCATCGAACCCGCCGACCCGCCCGCCGACCCCCCCACCGTCGAGTACGGCCAGCGCGACCTCACCCTCCGCACCCGCTGGCCGGGCATCACCGTCACCGATTACCTCGACTGCTCCGGGAGCCGCTTCCTCCAGCGCGCCGGCCGCTCCGACCTCCTCCGCTGCATCACCGGCGATGCCCGGGTCCGCATCGAGTTCGCGCCACGCCTCGACTTCGGCCGCGTCCCCACCCGCCTCGAAGTCGCGCCCGATGCGCTCATCATCGAGGACACCGTCGATCCCATCGTCCTCCGCGCCCCGGGCGTCCAGTGGAACATCCACCGCGAGGGATCTCACCACACCGCCATCGCCACCGTCCAACTCCAACCCGACGAGCCGCTCATCCTCGAACTCCGATACGGCACCGGCGGGCGCAAACCCGCCGTCATCTCGGAGCAGAACCGACGCGAGCAGACCACCGGCTTCTGGAACAACTGGACCGATCAGCTCAAGCTCCCCGAGCGGCATCGTGATGCCATCCTCCGCAGCGCTCTCACGCTCAGGGCGCTCACCCACGGCCCGACCGGCGCCATCGCCGCCGCCGCGACCACCAGCCTCCCCGAATGGATCGGCGGCGTCCGCAACTGGGACTACCGCTACTGCTGGCCGCGCGACGCATCGCTCTCCGCCAGCGCGCTCGTCCGGCTCGGCAGCACCACCGAGGCCATCCGCTTCCTCGACTGGCTCCTCGCCGTCGTCGATCAGCTCCCCAGCCCAGACAGGCTCAGCCCCATCTACACCGTCTCCGGCGGAATACTCGGCCCCGAAGCGGAGATCCCCGAACTCTGCGGGTACGCCGGCAGCAGGCCCGTCCGCGTCGGCAACGCCGCCAGCAGGCAGCTCCAGCTCGATGTCTTCGGCCCCATCGTCGAGCTCATCCACCTGCTCATGCTCCACGGCGCACCGCTCTCGGGCGAGCACTGGCGGCTCGTCAGCGCCATGATCGACGCCGTCGCCGCGCGATGGAACGAGCCCGACCACGGCATCTGGGAGATCCGAGGCCCGCGCCAGCACCATGTCCACTCCAAGGTCATGTGCTGGCAGGCCGCATCCCACGCCATCGAGATCGCCGAATCCCTCGCGGGCAAAGCGCGCAACGACTGGATCCAGCTCCGCGACGAGATCGCCGCCGACCTGCTCGAACACGGATGGAACGAATCGCTCGGCTCGTTCGCGAGCTACTACGGCGCGAACCATGTCGATGCCGGCGTGCTCTCCATCGGGCTCTGCGGGCTCCTCGAACCCGACGACCCGCGCTTCGCCGGCACCATCCGGCGCATCGAGTCCGAACTCCTCGAGGGCACCACCGTCAAGCGATACCGCTACGACGATGGCCTCCCGGGCGCCGAAGGCGGCTTCCACCTCTGCACCGCCTGGCTCATCATGGCCTACGCCAGGAGCGGGCGCACCAGCGATGCCCAGGCCCTGTTCGACGCGTTCCTCGCCGCACGCGGACCCACCGGCCTGCTCCCGGAAGAGATCGACCCCGACACCGGCCATGGCCTCGGCAACCACCCCCAGGCCTACAGCCACCTCGCGCTCATCGAGGCCGCCCTCGCCATCGAGGCCGCCAACAACCGATCGCGCGCCTGATCACACACCCCACCCGAACACCCCCGCTCACCCCGCCCGCGTCGCCACTCCAACCGCCGCGCCCGCGGCCGAACCACGCCGCTGGTGCGCACCGCACTCGAACGGATGCCAGTCATCCCACGCCCGCCCGGCATCGGGCGCTGCCACCGTGAACGCCGCGAACCGATCTGTGCCCGCAACGCCACGCTCGATCTCGCGCACATTCAGGTTCAGCCGCGCGTACTCCGTCGCCGCACGCACGCTCCCCATCCACTGATCATCCACGACCAGCAGCCCGCCCGGCACGATCAGCCGGCACATCATCACGATGTCGATCAGCGCGTTCTCGAACCAGTGCGCGCCATCCACGAACCCGATCTCGAACCGCTCGCCCGATCCCACCAGCGCCGGCAGCGCGATCTCCGAAGGCGCTTCGATCAACGCGACCCGGTCCCACATCCCCGCATCCTCGCACAAGCACACCGCCGCCCCATCCATCTGTTCCGCATGGCGCTGACCAGGATCGATCGCCGTGTGCCGATGCCACGCGCCCAGCCCCGCCCGCTCCGCGCCCAGCGCCATCCACAGCGCGCTCAGCCCCAGCCCGAACCCCGTCTCGACCGTGCGCACATCTGCATCCGATGCGCCCGCACTCCGACCGACCGAGCGCCACTCGCCATTGGAACGCTCGACCAGATGCCGCTCGACCAGCCCCGCCAGCGCCCCTCCCGCCGGCTCGCTGAGCCCCACCGGAAAGACCGCGCGCATCCCACCGCTCGCCGTGCGCACGGCCCCCTCCCGGTACGCATCCCCCAGCACACGCCCGATCTGCGATCGTCCATCCACGGTGTTCATCACGCCCATCGATCGGCCAATCGCCCCGCCTGCGCGCCGCAACCACCGTGCTCCCATCCGCACCCCCCGGTTCACGGCGAGCCCCCACCACCACTCACCCCGCTTCACCCCAGCGCCGAGGGCCGCGCAGCGAATGAGCAGAACCACTCATCCTCGCCTTGTCTTTGCGCAACATGAACAGGATCTGAACCGACGCCGCGACGATCAGTGCGGCCGCGCTCATCACTCCGCCCCGAAGCGCCTTCCAGCCCCGCCGAAGACCCATCCATCCGACGCCGCACTCGCGTGCTCGCACCAGCGCACGCCGCGCGCCAACACAATGCTCAGACGCCGTTCAATTCATGTAAATGCGCGCTTCCCGTCCGCCACGCCGCCAACCGCTTCGTATGCTGGGAACCAGTTCAGGGTGTGCGGCGGTCGCGCCCTGACACACGAACGACCCGAACCCACGCGTCGCATCGATTCCAATGGCCACGGTTGCAAACAACAACCCGCACATGGAACAGCGCGGTGGACTCACTCTCGTTCGTGAACGCTCGCCCGCCACACGAATGACCCGTTGACGATGCGATCCCAGGCCCTCCCGTGGGCGAACAGAGGGCATCACACTCGCATCGGTATGGAGCGCGGCCAATGACCAGAAGCCCCCGCAGAACCAACCGTTTCGCCGGATTCACCCTGATCGAACTCCTCGTCGTCGTGGCGATCATCGCGCTGCTCATCGGCATCCTCGTGCCCGCCCTCGGCGCGGCACGCACCGAAGGACGCGCCGCCGTCTCCGCCTCAAACCAGCGCCAGATCGGTCAGGCCGTCGCCACCTATGTCGCCGACTTCCAGTACTTCCCGCCCTCCTATGTCTACGGCAACCGCGAGACCGGCCTCGGCTGGAATGTCGACGACCAGATCAGCGGCTCCTCCGGCAACCCCGTCGATGTGACCTTCGGCTATGTCCACTGGTCCACCGCCCTCTTCGACATCCAGTCCCTCAACATCGAAGCCTTCGAAGCGCCCGTCCTCAACGATGGCGGCGCCCCCGCCACCAACCCCGGCTCGAACCCCAACGACTGGGTCCCCAACCAGCAGGACGATGCCGGCAACACCCAGAACAGCACCCCCTCCGACTATCCGGAAGACCGCCAGGCCAAGCGCGTCGCGTTCTCCGGCAACGATGCCATCTTCCCCCGGAACAAGTTCGTCCGCGCCGGCGGGTCGACCCAGCCCCTCCGCCTCTACCAACTCGTCCAGACCGGACGCATCACCGACGAGGCCCGCACCATCCTCGCCGCCGAGTTCAACGGCGTCGCCGACTACCGCGCCGTTTCCCAGTCCCTCGGCGGCGACGCCATCCGCATCAAGTCCCACCGCCCCATCTCCCCGTTCGTTCCCGGCGGCGGGTTCGGTGCCGCCTCCGAGTGGCCCGATGTCCAGGACACCGACCTTTCGCCCAGCGGCGGCTTCAGCTTCTACTACCCCGAGGAGACCCTCTACACCCAGTTCGAGGCCGCGCGCGTCTCGCCCGAGGCCGGCATCCTCGACAATGTCCCGCCCCTGGCCGTCGGCCAGCACTACCCCGGCGGCAAGTCGAACTTCGTCTTCGCCGATGGGCATGTCGAGCGACTCTCACCCCAGGAAACCTTCGACCGCTTCCTCTGGGGCGATCGCTACTACAGCCTGACCGGACCCAACAAGGTCTTCCGAGGCGTCTGGACCGAAGCCGAGTGATCTTCCCGGCGTGGAGGCGAGAGCCCCCACGCCGATTTGCTTTCCGGACCATGCATCAACGCGGAGCGCACGGCCGCGCTCCGCCCGATGGTGGACATCAACGCGGCGATCGACACGGGTCTCGCCGCCCGATGGTGGACATGGACTGGAGACAGCCCCGAGCGCGACGATCCGATCGTCGCTGCCTGCGAGCCACGCCACACGGCGTGCATCGCACGCATCCGGCTGTCCGTCCCGCCTCGGAGTTGTCGCGGCATCGATCCCGATCCGCCGCGCCGCAAGCACCCACCGCCCAACGGGCATGGATCACACATTCACACGAGGCGGCGCCGCGCCGCCCGCTCACGAGTTTCTCGACGCTCGCGCGATGTTCGTGCGGGTGGGGTATCTGTGGGCCCGGAGACGCTCCGGGCAAACTGGAGAGGTTTGAATCATGAAGACCAGGAACCTGCTTGCTCTCGTCGCCGCGTGCGGCGGCATCGCCGGCCTCGCGACCATCGCCTCGGGCGCCAAGGTCGTGAACATCTCGGGCGCCACGCTGCTCGAGAACTTCAACTCGTCCGCCGCTTCCACCATCGACTTCATCGATGTCGATGGCGACCAGCGCGCCCGCGCCTTCGCCTCGCCCCTCGTCCCGGGCGGGCTCGGCAACAACGACCAGCTCGCCCCGTTCATCCTCCCCCCGCTGGCCGATGAGACCCAGCAGACATGGGCCATCCAGTACCGCGCCGTCGGGTCGGTCAACGGCGTCCGCGAGTTCGTCCAGTTCAACAACCTCTCCCCCGCCACCGGCGCGGACATGGACGGCGAGCTCTTCCTCGCCGAGAACGCCTACTACAACGGCGTGAAGTATGTCGATCAGAACGCCGGACCGCTGGGCGCCTTCAACCCCGCCAACCCCGGCGGCGCCCCCGTCCGCGGCCGCTTCTCCGACAACGAGGCCGTCCTCACCGCCAACCCCGCCACCGAGGGCATCTCCATCGACCTCGCGGTCAGCGATGTCCCGGGCGCGTGGAACTTCACCCTCGGCACCGCCATGGACGCCGATCCGGATCGCACCCCCGGCACGGTCGGCTACGGCGCCAATCCGCTCGTCGCCGTCGACAAGGCCACCGGGCTCCCCCTCGATCCCTCCTTCGGCACCGACCGCGAGAACACCCTCTCCGACATCGGCGACCTCGTCCTCTTCGATCCGAACAACCCGCTCCCGCCCTCGGACCCGAACTACAACAAGCAGATCTTCAACACCTCCTTCGCCTGGGTGCCCATCGCCACCATCACCAACCTCGGCGTTGGCATCACCGAGATCGACACCACGCAGATCCAGTGGTCGGGCATCTCCGGACGCCTCAAGACCGGCGAGAACCTGATGGTCTGCACCCGTGACTCCGGCTCCGGCACCCGCAACGGGTACTGGAACTCCCGCGGGCTCGATCCCTCCTGGGGCTACGGCGAGAATGTCGGCCCCCGCTCAAATGACTCGGTCACCGACCTGCTCGGCCCGAACTTCCAGCCCTCCAACCGCGGCGGCTCCGGACGCATGGAGAGCACCACCCGCCGCCACCGCCTCGCCATCGGGCACACCGGCGCCGAGCGCGGCGTGACCACCTCCGGCGGCGGATTCCTCGCCTCCGGCCAGCTCGAGATCATCGCCGAGCGCAACGACACCGATCCGAACAACGAGGCCGTCGGGTACTTCCGCCCCAACACCGCTTCCATCGTCAACAACTCCACCGTCGAGTCGTGGCGCTACGGATCCAACGGCTCGCTGCTCTCGCTCGGCTCCAAGTTCGCCGAGCCGTTCCCCACCCTCGTCGCCCCGCTCGTCTCGGCAGATGTCGCCAACCTCTACGGCGACACCTCCGTGCCCGCGATGAACAACCCCTGGGCCGCCGCCTACCTCAACAACATCTTCCTCTCCGTCGCCGCCTTCGATGTGACCTTCCTCGGCGACCCAGCCCTCGACCAGACCCCCGGCGAGTTCATCGCCACCCGCTTCATCCTCGCCTCCTCCCTCGACTACGACCAGACCGACCTCAACCCCACCGAGTGGGTCCCCAATGTCGCGTTCAACCAGGACCTCCAGGACCTGGCCCTGACCAACGCCTCCAACACCCTCAACGACCCCGGGTACGCCAACTTCGGCTTCTACACCACCTCCGGCCAGGTCCCGCAGCGCACCGCCGGGCTCGACTACAACGACGGCGCCTTCCCGGCCAACAACTACCTCCGGCTCAACGGCAATGTCCTCTCCTACAACAACCCGCTCCCCGCGGGCGACCGCAACATCCTCTGCGGCGATGCCAACGATGATGGCGTCCGCAACCTCGCCGACGCCGCCTCTCTGGTCCTCCTGGCCCGCACCCGCGTCGAGGGCAACATCAACCTCTGGCCCGCCAACGACCGGACCATCTGCCCCGAGGTCATCGCCGACTTCAACGGCGACGGCTTCTGCAACTTCGAGGATGTCCGCTACTTCGCCGACGGGCTCGCGCTCGATCCGGCCAACGGCGGCGCCCTCAACCGCCTCGCCGGCTTCGAGGCCGTCGACAACGCCTACCCCGGCGGCAACATCTTCGGCACCACCATCAACGGCTCGCTCGCCGGATACCAGGCCGGGTACTCGGCCGCCGACATCGCCGGCGGCGCCTCGCTCCCGATCAAGGGCTTCGCCCCCGTCGGGCACGATGGCAATGTCGACCTCGCCGATGTCGACTATGTCGGCCGCAACTTCGGTGACTTCTCGATCCTCGAGCAGGCCGCCGCGATGGACCTCTCGGCCGACATGAACGGCGACCTCGTCGTCGATCAGGCCGACCTCTGCTGGGTCGTCCAGACCGTGCTCGGCACCGTCTTCGGCGACCTGAACCTCGACGGCGTCGCCAACGCCGCCGACCTGGCCATCGCCACCGGCAACCTCGGCACCGGCTCCACCTACGCCCAGGGCGATGTCGACTTCGACGGCGATGTCGATGCCGACGACCTCGACCTCATCAACGACTACATCGCCGGCTTCGACCCCTGCGTCCCCGCCCCGACCTGCTCCGGCGATGTCAACGGTGACAACGAGACCAACTCGGACGACCTGGGCATCCTGCTCAGCTCCTTCGGCTCCTCCGTCACCCCGAACACCAACGGCGACCTCGACGGCGATGGCGATGTCGACTCCGACGACCTGGGCCTCCTGCTCAGCGACTTCGGCTGCGAGTGATCCTCGCCCACGCCCCCACAACTCCGGCATAGCCCGGAGCTGATCTGACCGCGTATCGCCGGGACTCCACCCGGCGATACGCTTTCACTGACCATCCGCATACCACGCATCGAACGCCTGACTCCAAACGGAAAGCGCCACCATGCCAGCGATCCGACACATCGTCCACTCGACGCGCCAGGCCCTCGCACCGATCGCCGCCGCGTGCGCAGCGCTGGTGCCCATCGCACACGCCACGGCCCAGAACTCCGGCCCCATCCCCGCGATCATCCTCCAGCAGCCCGCCGCGCCGGAGATGCGCCTCGACGGATCGTTCTCCGATTGGCTCCGGATCCCCCCCGCGGCCGTGGACCCGTCCGGGGATGCCGAGGGACCGATGGACCTCCGCGCTGTCTGGCTGGCCAACCGCGCCCACGCCATCTGGCTCGCTCTCGAGTTCAACGACGACTCGACGCTGTTCCGCAACGAAGCCGGCGATGCGGACATGAGCATGCACATCACCCTCCCCGGCGACCGCCTCGTCACGATCGACCTCGCCCGCGGCGGATACTGGCTCACCGACTCCACGACCGACGACGCCACGCGCCAGCCGATCCACTGGGATGAACTCGACCTCCGCGTGATGCCCTCGCACGCCTCGCGCCGCTTCGAGCTGTCCTTCTCGCTCCTGCGCCAGGGCGTCGAGATCGGCGACATCATCGAGTTGCGCTTCTCCGGCAACGATGCCCTCGACGAGCCCATCCGCTTCAGGCTGGTCGACAGCCAGTCGGCGCTCACCCGCCGCCCCGTCGGCCCACAGGCCATTGACCAATCGCCGCGCGCGGCGTTCCGCATCGCCTCGTACAACACCGATGGCGCCGGGCTGATCGTGCCGACCAACCCCGACCGCCGCGAGCGCCTCGCCCGCGTCGTCAAGGCCGCCGCCGCCGACATCTACTGCTTCCAGAACGATCCCACCGACAGCGCCGAGACCCTCCGCCGTCGCATCGAGGGCATCGACCCGCACTCCAACGCGGGCGAGTGGAATGTCGTGCTCACGCGCGGCTCCGCGATCGCCACGACGCATCCCATCCTCCCGCTCCCGCCGCTCGAGGATGCGCGCATCGCCGGCGCGATCGTCACCCTCCCCACCGGCGATCCAAGCACCGAGCCGCGCGCGATCGCGGTCTACTCCGCCCACCTGCCCGAGGGCGGCGGGCCGGACTCCTCGCAGGACACCGCGCGCATCCGCCAGGCCGAACTCATCGCGGCCCAGCTCGATCGCCTCCGCTCCGGATCGCTCGGCGAGGCCTTCGAACCCTATGCCAATGCCCCGGCCATCCTCGCCGGCACGCTCAACATCACCGGCTCGGAACTCCCCCGCATCACGCTCGAAGAGTCGGCAGAACTCCGCTTCGCCGAGCTCCCGCACATGCTCACCGACCAGCTCGACACCTGGCACGACCACGCCTCGAACCTGCCCCCGGCCACCCTCGACCACATGGCCTTCACCCCCGGCATCGACATCGCCCTGGGCTTCGTCGTCAATGTCCGCCGCCTCGGCCCGGTGCTGGCGCGCCAGTCCGGCATGCACCGCGCCGACTTCGAAGCCACCCCACACATGATGCTCATCGCCGACTGCACCTTCGACTCCGAACCGACCAGCGCCCGCGACTAATCCGCAGCGCGCCCTTGCGAGCCCACCCGCCAGAATCGCGCCGACCGACAAAAACAACACGACCTCCGCAAGCGCCACGCGCCCGGAGGCCTTCGGTTCGACGATCATCTCATCGCAGCGGAGCCCGATCGTCCTGATGGATGACTCGGCAAGTGGGCCTGGGAGGATTCGAACGCACCCATGAAATCCCGAGAAAAACCGCAAGATCTCGCTCATGCGACGCAGAATCCGGCGCACTTCGCCTGGATCCGGCGGTCCAGGCCCTCGCAGATCGGTGGTACCTGCTGAGCCCGAGAATCCGTTCGGCGATCCTTGCCATCGCTGGCGTGGACCTCGATGGCCCGGCGCCAGGTGTCCCGCCTGAGACCGTGCCAAGGACCGAGACGCCCGGCCCCCCCACACCCGAGACCTCCACCGACTGACCAACCCGCCGCGGCATACCCGGCGGGGAGCGGCGTGGCTTCGGCCTTGCTCGGCTTCGGCGTGGTGCCGATGGCGACGCGGTTCCACTCCGACTGGGAAACCACCATGGCACCCTCGACCACCTCGACCTCCACGAACATCGACACCCCGACCGGCACCACCACCAAGCCGACGGCGGCGACGCCCGCCCGCTCGAAGGCCGTCAAGGCGAAGACGAAGCGCAAGACTAGCAATTCGGGGAGGGCGCGGCGACCCGCCCCGACGCTCGGCTCCACGCTCTCGCAGCACATCGCGGCCGGGTACCTGAACGACGCCTCGCCCGGCGCCTTGCGGGCGCTGATCGTGCTCCTGGCCGAGCGTCTGGTGGATGCCAGCGCCAAGACGCCGGCGGAGCTGGACGCCCTCGGCATCCCGGCCGAGGACACTTTGCGTGGCACCGGGGATCGCGAAGCGGCAGAAGTGTCGCCCACCCCCATCTTTGCTGCCAACGAACGCCCCCACCCCCGGGGCATACCCCCGCGCCGGGGAGCGGCTACGGACATGGGACCCGCCATCGACTACTCGCTCACCAGAACCGCGGTTCTGCGCAGTGGGTCCCATGCTTGGCGGAATCCGGAGGGAGTGGAGATTGGTTGTGAGGCTCGTCCGAACGGGAGAATCCGGAGGGGTCAGTGGAAGTTGCGGGCGATCGTGTTGAGTGCGGGCGCCATGGTGTCCAGTGATTCGATGCGGGTGGTGTGGAGGTGCACGACCTCGCCCTGGCGCTCGATCTTGCCGGTGGCGCACATGGTGGTGCTCGGGCGGGCCACGGAGCGGAAGCGTTCGAAGGTGTCGCTCCAGACGATGAGGTTGGCGATGCCGGTCTCGTCTTCCAGCGTGATGAAGACCACGCCGGAGGCCGTGCCGGGGCGCTGGCGGCAAAGGACCACGCCGGCGACCTGGACGATGCGCCCCTGTGGGCAGCGGGCCGGATCGCGCAGCTCGCCTGCGGGTGTGATGCCCCGCCCTTCCAACTCATTCCGCAGGAACGACATCGGATGGGCCCGGAGCGAGAGCCCGGTCGCGTCGTAGTCCTGCGTGACCATCCGCACCGGCGGGGTGATGGGCAGGCGGTCCACGCCGGTGTCGTCGGTGCCGTCGATCCCATCGAACAGCGGCATCGGTTCCTGTCGGAGCGAGCGTGTCTGCCAGAGCGCTGCGCGCCGATCGAGCCCCATCGACCCGAACGCATCGCCCCGGGCGAGGGCGCGGATGCCGCGGACCGAGGCGCCGCTGGCGCGCCAGAGCGATTCGATGGTGGGGAACGCCCCGCGGGACTCCACGGCCTCGGTGACACGGTGCGCATCGGCTTCGGGCAGCCCGGAGCACAGCCGCATGCCGAGGCGGATCGCGGGTCCACCCGCGCCCCATCCGTCCGGAGGCGCATCCGCCGGCGCCATCGCCGACGCATTGCCCTCCAGCGTGCAGTCCCAGGCCGAGTGGTTGGTGTCGATGGGCAGCACCTCGACGCCGTGCTCCCGCGCATCGCGGACGATCTGGGCTGGGGCGTAGAAGCCCATGGGCTGGGAGTTGATCAGCGCGGCCGCGAACGCCGCGGGGTGGTAGCGCTTGAGCCACGCGGAGGCGTAGACGATCAGCGCGAAGCTCGCGGCGTGCGACTCCGGGAAGCCGTACTCGCTGAAGCCCTTGATCTGCTCGAAGCACCGCTCGGCGAACTCGCGCGGATACCCGCGTTCGATCATGCCCGCGATGATCTTCTGCCCGAAGCGGAAGATCGCATCGCCCTTGCGCTTCCAGGCGGCCATGGCGCGCCGGAGGCGGTCGGCCTCGTCGGGCGTGAAGCCGGCGGCGACGATCGCCAGGCGCATCGCCTGCTCCTGGAACAGCGGCACGCCGAGCGTGCGCCCGAGCACCGATTCGATGTCCGCGTTGGGGTAGGTCACGGGGTCCTGCCCGCTGCGCCGGCGCAGGTAGGGATGGACCATGCCGCCCTGGATCGGGCCGGGGCGGACGATCGCGACCTCGATCACGAGGTCGTAGAACTCACGCGGGCGCAGGCGGGGGAGCATGCTCATCTGGGCGCGGCTCTCGACCTGGAACACGCCGATGGCATCGGCCCGGCACAGCATGTCGTACACGCCGGTGTCGCCGGGCTCGCGCAGGATCCGCACATACGGCTCGTCCACACGCTGCGCTCCGGTGATCAGTTGCAGCGCCTTGCGGATGCAGGTGAGCATGCCCAGGCCGAGGCAGTCGATCTTGAGCATCCCCACCGCGTCGATGTCATCCTTGTCCCACTCGATGACCGTGCGGTCCTCCATCGCGGCGTTCTCGACCGGGACCAGTTCGTTCAATGGCGAGCGGGTGATGACGAACCCGCCGACATGCTGGGACAGGTGCCGGGGGAAGCCGCGGATCTGGCGGCAGAGCACGATGAGCCTGCGGATGGTCGGATCGCCCGGATCCACGCCAGCCTCGCGGAGCCGCTCGGGGGTGGCCGATTCGCCCCAGTGGTCCAGGTGCTTCGCGAGCCGATCGACCATGTCCTGCGAGAGTCCGAGCGCTTTGCCCACATCCCGCACCGCCGAGCGTCCGCGGTAGCTGATGACCTCGGCGGTCAGCGCGGCCCGGTCGCGCCCGTACTTGGCGTAGATGTGCTGGATGACCTCCTCGCGGCGCTCGTGTTCGAAGTCAATGTCGATGTCCGGCGGCTCGCCGCGTTCGCGGCTGATGAACCGCTCGAAGAGCAATTGCGACCCCGCCGGGTTCACCTCGGTGATCCCCAGGCAGTAGCACACCGCGGAGTTGGCCGCGCCGCCGCGCCCCTGGCAGAGGATCCCGCGGGAGCGGGCGAACCGGACGATCTCCTCGCAGGTCAGGAAGTACGCCTCGTAATGGAGCTCGGCGATCATGCCGAGTTCGTGCTCGATGCTGCGGCGAACGGACTCGGGCACGCCATCCGGGAATCGCCGGAGCGCCCCCGCCTCGGTGAGCCGGCGCAGGTATTCGGTCGGCGTCATGCCCTCCGGCACCGGCTCGGCGGGGTAGTCGTATCGCAGCTCGTCGAGCGAGAAGCGGACGGCGCGGAGCGCCACCTCCGAGGTGCGTGCCACAGCGCCCGGCCACTGCGCGAACAGGCGGGCCATCTCATCGGACGGCTTGAGATACCGCTCGGCGTTGGGCGCGAGGCGTCGCCCGGCGCGATCGACCGTGCATCCCAGGCGGATGCAGGTCAGCACATCCTGCAGCGGGCGTCGCTCCGGGATGTGGTAGCGCACGCCATTGGTTGCCACCAGCGGCACGCCGACGATCCGAGACAGCGCCTCGATCTGGTGGCATCGCGCCATGTCCTCGGCGGTGTACGAGCGGCTCATCGCGAGCGAGAGGCGGTCGCCTGTGAACACCTCCCGCAGGCCTTGGAGGATCTCGATGGCGTGGTCGTCCAATCTCGTCGGCGGGTCCACGATCGCGAGCATGCCCTCCGAGTGCTCGATCAGGTCGTGCAGCGACAGGTCGCACTCGCCCTTGGGCGCGCGTCGCTTGCCGAGCGTGAGCAGGCGGCACAGCCGCCCGTAGGCGGCGCGATCGGTGGGGTAGACGATGATCTCGGGCGTGGTCGGCTCGTGGAAGCGCAGGCGGGTGCCGATGGCGATGGGGATGCCTGCATCTCTGGCCGCGACATGCGCCCGCACCACGCCCGCGAGCGTGTTGGTGTCGGCGATGGAGGTGACCGTGTGCCCGAGTTCCGCGGCCCGTCGGACGAGTTCCTCCGGGTGGCTCGCGCCGGTCAGGAAGGTGTAGTTGCTGGTGATGGATAGCTCTGCGTACGCGGTGCCGGGCGGCGCGTGAGAGCGACCCCGCACGGTCTCACGCGAGCGGTCCTTGAACGGGTGGGGCACGGCCTTGTGGAACGGCGCATCGGGCATCGGCTACCCCCACACGCCATGCACGAACCAGCGGGACGACTCCAGCTCGCGGAACACCCACAGCCAGCGCCCGCGCTCATCCTGGATCGCGAAGTAGTCGCGGGTCCGCGCCCGACGACGGCTCACGCGCCACCACTCCGGACCGATCCGCTCCGGGCCCAGGCACGCCAGCACGCTGGCGCTGGATTCGCGCCAGACGATCCGATGCACCGGACCATCCGGCGTGAGCGCGATGACCTCGGCCGGTTCGGGGCGATCGAAGAGCAGGGTCGGGCGTGGTGGCGGCACGCATCGGCTCGGTGCGCTCTCACGCTGCGCGATGTCCACCCGATCGCGCTCAACGGCCGGGCGGTACACCGCGCTCCGCTCGGGGCGATGCGACTCGCTCCGGTGTCCCCGCAGCACGCGATCGCGCCCCATTCGGTTGGTCAGCCCATCGATGAGCCGGGCCAGCGCCTCATCGTCGCCAGCCGAGCCCGGAGCATCCCCCCACGCGGCCCGCTGGGTGTGGGCGATCCGCCCGCACTGCTGCGCGTGCACTTCAACACTCTCGATCCCGAAACCCAGATGCGTCCGCTCGAGGCGGGGGCGGATCAGCGACCACAGGTGGGCGGGATCGCGCGTGGGGCGGGCCATGGTGAACAGCAGCGTGGCCGGCGGCATGTCGCTGCGCACCAGTGTGAGCAGGAGCCGCAGCGCACCCAGTTCGCGGGCTGCGAGTTGGTCGCAGAGATCGCGAACGAGCGAGCGGACCATCGCCTCGATCGATTCCATGTGATGCGTGGGGCCGTCGAGGGCGAGCGCAGCGCGGATCGGGGTGTCGGGGCGCATCGGCTCGATCGTCTCGATGCCCCGCCCCAGCATGCGGTCGAGCCTGAGGAGCACCTGATCGCCGAATCGAGCCGGGAGCACCGATCGCGGCAGGTCGATCAGCTGCCCGAGCCGCTCGATGCCGACCTCGGCGAGCGCGGCGATGGTGGGTCCGTCGATTCCGAGCGCGGCGACCGGGAGCGGCTCGATGGCGCTGCGCAGCTCGGAATCCGTGATGATGTGCGGTTCGCGCTGAACGCCACCGCCTGCACGCGTCGATCCGCGCACGGCGTACCGGGCCAGCGCTGCCGCGCCCGAGTAGGTCGGCGCGATCACGCCCACGGCGTGGACTCCGAACCGTTCGAGCGATGACAGCGCGGCACAGACGATCGCTTCCTCGCCGCCCAGTGCCCGCTGGCATCCTGTGATGTCCAGCAGCAGCCCATCGGGCGGATTCAGGGCGACCCGTGGCGAGAATCGGTGGGCCCAGTGTCCCAGCGCGAGCAGCGCACTGGCGGTGCGTGCGGCATCGTCGGGGGCGACGAGCGCCTTGTCGGGCGGGAAGGCGCTGCGGGCATCGGCGATGCTCATGCCGGGGCGCACGCCCGCCCGGAGCGCTGTCTGGCAGCACGCCGAGACCACCTGCCGCTGCCCCTTGGCTGCGACCAGCAGGATCGCCGGCGAGTCTCCGATGCTTCGCGGGTTCGGTTGCTCACGCGCGCTGCCTCTGCGCCGGCGTCTGAACACCTCGATCGGGAGCATCGGGAACCAGAGCGACATCGCCCGTGTCATGGGACCACCGCACGACCCACCGGCGTGCGTGCCGGGTTGGCTGCAGGACGCCCTTGCAGCGCAGGAGTTCGACTGTCCATCGCGGTTCGGGGAACCAAGATCGATGCGCGGGCCCGGCCAGGCCCGCGCCTTCCACCCCACACGCACCACCATCCGGTGCGGGCGCGACCCGCCAGCGGGTCCGCGCTGCCGACAGCGCCCGCTCTTCATCTGGTGGACGCGCCAGCAGCCCGATCGCGCCGCCCTCGGCCGCGGCGAGCTGCAGGCGGCGCGACAAGCCCATGTCGATCCCACGCCCATCGGCGATCACGCACGCGACGGCGGCACACCTGAGCGCCTGGTCGATCGCCCATCCGCGATCGGCATCGTTCGGCGGGTCCACGAACACCGAGCGCTCAAGCACGCGGGGGTTCCGCAGCGAGCCCAGCGATGCCCAGCACGAACGCCCCACCCAGACGATCGCCCCGGCGCTTGGTTCCGCGATCGCCTGCGCCGCGAGCGCGCTGAGCACCGTCAGCGCGGGGACCGGCGAGTACCACTCGTGGATGGCGCCGCGATCGAGCCTGGGCGCCTCGGATCCCCACCCGGTGGGCATCGGCGCTCGATCCATCGTGGTGTGCGCCAGCGTGGTGATCCGCTCGCGCAGCGCATCGACCGGCGTGGTGGGCGATGGCTCGGGGTGGTCGGCAGCGCGGGATCGCATTCCGTTAGGGTATGACCAAACGGAACCCGATCAAGTGAAAATCCAATGCCCCGTGCGGCCTCGGGGTGACATCGCAGGCCCCATAATGCCATCGTCCCAGCCTGAAAAGAGCCGGTTCCACCGCTGATCGCTCAGAACAACCCCCGCTCCGGCTCCACCGGCTCGATCAGCGTGGGGTCATCGTTGGCCGGGCTGTTCACCCGCCGGCTCACGCCCCACGCCTGAGTGGTGAAGGCCCCCGGCGCGCCGAACGCGCGGACCAGCCCCTTCGCCAGCTTGCCATCGGTCAGCTCGGGCGACAGCCACTCGCCCGCATCCTCGGGCATGACGATGCCGGGCATCCGGTGGTGGATCGCGGGCGCGAACCCCGCTGGCGTATCGGCCGTGAGCACGACGAACACCCCGCCGCCCACGCTGTTTCCATCACTCTTGCCATCGCGACCCGCATCCGGACTCCACAGCCCGGCGAGGAAGAACAAGGGCGCCTCGGCGTTGACGAGGTACCACGCCTGCTTCGACCCATCGCCGAGTTTCTCCCACTCGAAGAACCCGCTCGCGGGCACGAGGCACCGACGAGCCGCCATCGCATCTCGGAACATCGGGAGCGAATGGGCCGTCTCGATGCGGGCGTTGATGACCTGGCCGGCGGCAGCGCCACCCTTCATGCGCGTGAAGCCCCACCGCATGGAGCGGAGGGCGATGCCATCCTCGGCACCATGATCGGCGCCGCCCCTTGCAATCACCAATCCCACCTGGCTCGGCGGGAGGTTGTAACGCGAAGGAGCAGGCTCATCCCGCTCACCGAATTCCCAGAACGGCTCGGCCAGCCTCTGCAATTGCTTCCACTTCCAGAGCTGGGTGAACCGCCCGCACATCCGCGATCTCCTCGAACGGTGACATCCACATCGTTGATGAGCGTGGCGACGCGGTGCTGAGCCCTGTCGCACTCACTAAAGATACGCACGAGGGCGTGTCAAACGGCGCGAAGATATCCATTGCTGGCGACATCGATGGTAATGTGGACTCGGGCGACCTTGGCCTGCTGCTGGGCCACTTCGGAATCGGATCGTGATGTGCCGTCAGGGCTGTATCGAGAGTGGGGTGACCACCTGAGCAATTGGTCCATCAGCCTGCACGCGGACCGTTCAACTCCAAACCCCTCAACCGCACATCGCCCCGAACGCGCTGAGCAGGATGCCCAGATCGTCGGAGTTGGTCTTGCCATCGTCGTTGAGATCGCCCTTCGGCGAGGTGCCGAAGGCGCTGAGGAGGATGGCAAGGTCGTCGGA
This sequence comes from Phycisphaerales bacterium, assembly GCA_052168315.1. Classification (GTDB taxonomy): domain Bacteria; phylum Planctomycetota; class Phycisphaerae; order Phycisphaerales; family UBA1924; genus JBQLZO01. The sequence continues at coordinate 207,587 of JBQLZO010000050.1, forward strand.
GTTGACCTGCTGGTCGGCGTTCAGGTCGCCGGGGCAGGGCTTGGATGATGTGCCCATCGCCGGGCGGAAGCGGAGGGTGGTTGAAGTGGTGGGGCCGTCGGGGTTCGCATCTGCCTGCGCGGCCGCGGCGGTGTCGTCGTTGAGCGTGACCAGTTCCTCGCTGGCATCGCCGGACAGGTCGCCGCTGCTGACCAGCAGCGGTGCTTCGCCCACGCCCACATCCTCGGCCGGGGCCAGCACGATCTGGCCGCTGCCTTCTTCCGTGTCGTTGCGGAGGATCCGCACGAGCGGGCCCAGTTCATCGTCATTGACCACGATGGCCAGATCCGTGTCGCCATCGCCGTCCATGTCCCACCCGGCCAGCGATCTCGGCTGTCCACCCAGCGGCAGGTTCACCGGCGGGGCGAAGGTCCCCGCGCCATCGCCGACCACGATCGAGACCTCATCCGAGCCCGCGTTGATCGCCACGATCGAGAGCCGCAGGTCCAGGTCCTTGTCGAACTCCAGTTCCTCGATCCCGATGCCGGTGGGATCCGTGCCGACGGGGATCTTGGGCTGCGGATCGAGCATGCCGCCGCCGAGGTTGAGCAGCACGAGCACGGCATCATCGCCGCTGAGCGCGACCGCCACATCCACCGCGCCCGAGTTGTCCACATCCCCCACGGCCAGCGCCACCGGCAGCAGCCCGACTTCGATCGGCGGCTGCGGCGTGAACACGCCGAGGCCGTTGTTCGCCAGGCGCTGCACCGTGCCATCCAGCGCGTTGGCGATGACCAGGTCCACGACGCCGGGCGCTGCGAACGCATCGGCGACGATGTCGGCCGGGCCGCTGCCGACGGAGATGGTCCCGCCGGGCGCGAAGCTCGCGCCGGTGTTGCTCAGCAGGCTCACGGTGTTCGAGCCGGCGTTGGTCACGGCGATGTCGAGGATGCCGAAGCCGCGGAGGTCGCCCAGCGCGATCCCGCTGGGCTGTGCGCCGACGGGGAACTGTTGGGCGCTGAAGCTGGTGCCATCGCCATCGTTGTAGAGCACGAGCACGGAGCCGGAGTCGGTTGGGCTTGGGCCGAGCAGGGTGATGGCGATGTCATCGCGGGCGTCGCCATCGAGATCGCCGACCGCCAGCGCGGTCGGCGTGCCATCGACGCCGACCTCGTCGGGGTCGCCGAAGCCGAGGAGGTTGGACAGCAGGTCCACGGTGACGATGGCGCCCTGCGGGAAGCCGTTCTCCGGCCCACCTGTTCCATCCGTGCCATCGGGGAGGCCCTGCCCGGCCGCAGCGCCCTCGGAGTACTGGAGGCGCATGTACCGGCCGTCGCTGAGGCCGGGCATGAGCGCCACATCGAAGCGCGAGGCCGTCGGATCCACCGCGCCAGCGGTGAAGACCTCGAACGACTCGCCGGGCATCGGCTGGTAGCCCTCATCGAGTTCGATGAACAGGCCACCGGCGATCTCGGCGGTGCCGAGGACTTCGAGGCGGTCGGACTGCCCATCGGCACCGACGCGCACGAGGAGCGAGCCGGCCAGCGCCGCCGAGCCGCCCGGCGGCGGGCCGATCTGGCGGTAGTCGCCGACGATCGTCAGCGTGCCGGCATCTGCCTCGGCACCCGGAGTTACCGCACCCAGGTTCAGCACATCGGCCAGCAGCGAGCCCGATGAGGCGGCTGCGCCGCCAAGGCTGCCGATCTGGCCATCACCGGTCACCGTGCCGCCGGGGAGCACGAGGAGCGCCGGCGACTCCACGATCGCGCCCGCGCCGACATACAGCGTGCCGGTCTGGCCCACCGTAATCGCCACGCGCTGCTCGATCCAGCGCGAGCCGTTGCCCACGAGCGACACCAGGCCGGTCGAACTCGGGTTGATGCCGATGCGGACCTCGTCCAGCGTGTCGGTGTCCAGCAGGCCGCCGTTGAGGATGTTGATCGTGCCCATGCCCGAGAGCCCGATGCGGAGCAGGCGGGAGTCGAGCGTCCATTGAGATCCCGCGCCGCTGATGGTCGCGGTGCCATCTCCGCCGGCGTTGGTTCCAAGCGTGAGCGTGTCGAGGCGGTCGAGGCTGGCCGCCTGCGCTCCGGCCTGCAGGCCGGGGCCGCCGACGCGGAACGAGCCGATGCCGGATTGGCCGATGGCCATCGAGCGCCCGGTGCCGCTGGGGAAGGCCGCGCTGTGCCAGAACTCCGTGCCGGGGTTGAGCACGCGGATCTCGCCCACAGCGTTGGGCTCCGTGCCCACCGAGATGATCCCGTCGATCGTCGCGATGGCCGAGCCCTGGACGACCAGATCGCCACGGTTGCCACGACGCCCAACATACGCATCACCGGCGACGGCGAGGAACGCCGCGGGATCCTGCACCTGCAGGCGGTTGTTGATGGTGAAGCCCGGCAGCGTCGGACCGTCGGCGATAACCATCGCGCCGACCGAGAGACCGGCCAGCGGCTGCGCTCCGCCGAAGTTGCGGACGGTGAGCGAAGCGCCGAGGTCGTCGTACTCGCCGATGACAAGACCCGGACGCGCGATGCTGGTCGTGCCCTCGGTCAGTTCGAACGACTGCCCGGCGAGGTTCAGCGAGACGATGTCGGTGCGCATGGTCAGTGTGCGGGCCCGCTGCGGCTCCGGATCGCCCGGGAAGGCCAGGGCGAAGGCCGTGGGTGAATAGCCGGCCAGCGTGGCGTCGATGATGAACTCATCGAACGCGCTGAGCGCGCGGTCGCAGAGCCAGCGTGACGGATCGTCGAACTGACCACCGGAGGGGGAGGACCAGAGGTTGATCGACTCTCCGTACTGGGCGATGTAGGCGGAGACTTCGCCGCCGGCGGCGGTGAAGTTGCCGCCTGCGATGAGTCGGGGCACCGCCGGTCCAGTAGCGCCGTCGGGGTCGAAGGAACACAGAGCGAAGACTGAGGAGTTCACCCCCGAATCCAGCTGCGACCACGACGAGCCGTCCCAGCGGGCGATGTTGTTGACAGCCTGCCCGCCTGCGGTGGTGAAGAACCCCCCCGCGTACAGCGCCGGGCCGCTCCCGTCGTCGAACACCGTCAGGGCCATCACGAGTGGCCCGAAGCCAACAGAACTGCTCACTCCCGCGTCCAGCGGCGACCACGACGAGCCCTCCCAGCGCGCGATGGAGTTGGCAGGTTTCCCGCCCGCCTCCTTGAACGCCCCCCCGGCGTACAAAGCCGGGCCCGAGCCGTCGTCAAAAACCGTCAGAACATTGACCGGTCCATTCACCTCCGACTCCAGCGGCGACCACGCCGACCCGTCCCAGCGGGCGATGCGGCTTGCCGGCTCGCCACCGGCGGCAAAGAAATCGCCGCCGACATAGAGGTCTGGGCCCGACCCGTCGTTGAATGCCATCAGGGCACGGATCGAGCCGCCATTCACCCCCGTGCCGCCCGGACCGGTCAGGGCCGACCACTCTGAACCATCCCAGCGGGCGATGTTGTTCACCGCCACGCCGCCGGCGGTGGAGAAGTCGCCTCCGGCGTACAGCGCCGGCCCCGTGCCGTCGTCGAACACTGTCAGGGCATAGACCCAACCAATTACCCCCGTGCCGGCCGGACCGGTAAGTGCCGACCACGACGAACCGTCCCACCGGGCGATACCGTTGACCTGGTTCTCACCAGTGGTGAAAAAAGAGCCACCTGCATAGAGCGCGGGGCCCGAGCCGTCGTCGAATACCGTAAGCGCGTAGACCTCATTGCCCACCCCAACGCCCAGGGGCGACCAAGACGATCCGTCCCAGCGGGTGATGTAGCTGGCCGGGACTCCGCCCGCCCGTGTAAAGGCTCCCCCAGCATACAACGCAGGGCCCGAACCATCATCGAAGACTGTCAGATCGTAAGCCGCACCGTTTTGCCCCACGCCGAGTGGCGACCAAGACGAGCCGTCCCACCGGGCGATACCGTTGACCTGGTTCTCACCAGCGGCAAAAAAGGAGCCACCTGCACAGAGCGCAGGGCCCGAGCCGTCGTCGAGTACCGTCAAAGCGTAAACCAGATTGTTTGTTCCCAGTTTCAGCGGCGACCAAGAGGAGCCGTCCCATCGAGCGATGTTATTGGCAGGGCTTCCGCCCGCCTCATCGAAGCCTCCTGCCGCGTAGAGCGACACTCCTGAGCCGTCCTCGAAGACCGCGAGGGACTCGATGGGGCCGTTGAATCCCGAACTTAATGGCGACCACTCCGAACCATCCCAGCGGGCGATACCGTTGACTGTCATGCCGCCTGCGGTGATGAAGGTGCCCCCGGCGTACATCGCCGGGCCCGAGCCATCGTCGAACACCGTCAGCGCCTCGACAGGGTCGCTCATGCCAGTGCCTCCCCGGCCTGCCAGAACCGACCAATTGCTCCCGTTCCAGCGCGCGACATGGAAGGCCAGCATTTCCCCGGCAGTGATAAAGCTACCTCCAGCGTACAACGCTTGGCCCGAGCCGTCGTCAAAGACCGTAAGGGCATGGACTGAGCCGCCGCTCACACCAACTCCGTCCGTCCCTGCCAATGGCGACCAAGTGTCGCCGTCCCAGCGGGCGATCCGATTGGCCAGCACTTTCCCCGCAGTGATGAAGCGACCGCCAGCGAACAGCGCCGGGCCGGAACCGTCGTCGAACACCATGAGGGCGAGGACATAGTCGTTCACTCCAGCGCCCAGCGGCGACCACGATGAGCCGTCCCATCGCGCGATGAAGTTGGTGGAAGTCCCACCGGCCTCCGTGAACTCGCCGCCCGCGTAAAGCGCCGGGCCAGAGCCGTCGTCGAATACCATCAGAGTCGAGACCGGGCCATTCGTGCCCGATCCCAACGGCGACCACGACGAACCGTTCCATGCTGCGATATTGCTGACCACTGCATCGCCCGCGAGAGTGAACACACCGCCAACAATCAGTAACTCAGGCGAGGGCCCATCACCATCAGGATCGAAGACCACCATCGCATTGACCGTCCCGCTGACTCCGGGCACGCCGTTGCCCGGCAGCCACTCCGGCCCACACACCTGCGAGTGCGCCGGCGTCGCCACACCCCCCAGCGTCACCACTACGACCACCAACCCGAGCATCATCCATCGCGCGCCTTGCCTGTCGCGGTCCATGATCGCCTCCTCATCTCCGGCTCTCCGGAAGCGGCCTCCCGTCCGGAGGGCCGGGTTCGTTGCTCCGGCTTTACAGACCAGACTAATGCGATTGCGACGAATCCCGCAGCGCTCCGACAAGATTCTCGTCACTCGGCGCGGTGCGCGTGCATGCCCAAGCGTTTCGGCCGCCTCGGACCAATAAACTGGCCGTGGAGCTTGGCTTGGGGCCCAGTCGGCCAATCGCTCACCTTCCTGCCACCGCTGCTTCGATTGACCGGAGGAAGCAGAACCCCAGTCGGACCAACGACTTGGGTGCCCGTTCTGACATCAGATGCTCGAGGTAGCGCCCCGACGGTGTTTCTGGCTCCGTGATCGCGAAGGGAGCGTTCGGGTTGCTGTCGGCTCCACTGCCTGGCCATGCATGGCTTTGGGGCAAGTGCTTCCATCACGCCGATCGCCATGGCCGGCCCGTTCCTCAGCGCTCCGCATCGCGCAGTTCCGACGCCGATCTCGCCCCCCGGCCTTCGTAGGCCTGCGTGAACAGTCGTGCGAAGCGTGAGCCGCCCACCCGTGGGACACGCCACAGCCAACCGATTCCGCTCAGGACATTGAGCCCGCCATCAACTGCTCGATCGGCACACGGGCACTCTCCCGCATGCGGGCCTCCCTCCGCTGGAACCCCGAGGGGTGGCAGCACGACCCTTCCTGGCGCGATTCCGGAGATTGTCATTCCGGCCTGCCCCACCGCGCGGTAGGTTACGGATCACCTACCCCTCAGGAGCACATCCCATGGCGCCCACCTTCGGATCCTGTCTTGCCTCTTCTCGTTT
>JBQLZO010000051.1:0-15343 GCA_052168315.1 Phycisphaerales bacterium
CCCCCCACCCACCACGCCCCGCACCAGCACCAGCACCTCCGCTTCCGTCTCCGCACTCACGAACCCCTCCACCACCTGCCCGCTCTTCAGCACCACCCGATCTCCGCCCGGCGCATCGCGCCTCCCATCGCCGCCACCCCCCCCGCCCTGCCCGAACGCCGGCACACCCACCACCAGCGCGCACCACACCAACACCGCCGCCGCACACCGCGCACACCCAAAGACAACCGCCCGGGCATCCCTGCACCGGGCGGGCAAAGCGTTCACTCGGATTGCGCTGGAATCCTGATGCTCCATCGCGTCCCCACCGATCACCGACGCATCAGGTCCTCGAGCAGCTTCTCCTGGTCACGGAACCACTGATCGCTGATCCCGATCATCATCTCCAGCGCCGGCACATCGCGCACGATCGCCTTCATACGGGAAAGCTGCTGCCGGGCCTGGTTCACAAACCCGCCACGCGTCCGGCGATCGCCGGACCCCGACGCCAGCGACACATACCGCTGGTACGCCGCGTACGCCAGGTTCAGGCTGTTCTCAGAGCCCCACACATCCTCGCGGTACTCGCGCATCCGCCGCTCGCCCTCGGGCGCCACCTCGCGCCACGAGGTCAGGTTCAGAACCTCGGCCAGCTCATCCTTCGTCGTCGCGATCCCGATCGCCACGCCGTACTTCACCGCGTCCACAGAGTTCAGCGTCAGGATCCGCATCGGGTCCGCCGTGTTCAGCAGGTGCTCGCCCTGCTTGCCCTCGTACCAGATGATGTTCCCATCCTCATCGATGTCGCACGACAGATCGATCGGGATCTGCATCGCACGCGCGATCAGCGGATTGTGCCGTCCACGGCTCGAGAGCTGCTCGCCCATCTGCAGCACCTGCTGGAGCTGGCGCCCATCGACCTTCTGCCCCGCGCCATACCACGCCGTCGAGCCGCCAATGTTCCCCTGCGGCATCATCACGATCTCCTCGCAGTTCCACGAGGTCATCATCGCTGCCGAGATCGCCGAACGGATCCACGCCACCACCCGGAAATCACGCTTCAGATCGTTGTGGATCGCGTTCGAGAGCGGCTCCACCTCCGACAGCGCGCCGCCGCCGGAGTTCACCTCCAGCACCAGCACCTCCGGACGCTCATCCTCGGGCATCTCGCGGAACATCTGCCCGATCTCACGCAGCACGCGGGCGTTGATGTAGGTCCCCACCATCCCGCGGTCGTAGTCCTTCGGATCCCCCAGCGTGACAAACGCCACACGCGTCGCGTTCGGATCCACCTGCTCCGCGGCCTTCGGAGTCTCGGACTGACGCACCGGACGCTTCGGCTCCTCGACCTCGGGCTTCGTATCCCGGATGACCTCCGCGATGTCCTTGGTCGGATAGATGTTCGTCTGCTCGATGTCGCCGACGATAATCTTGAACTCCACGAATCGCTCCGACTCACGGACGATCTCGCCCTCCAGGCGGCGACCATCCTTGAGCACCAGCACATCCAGCGCCAGCGCCCGACCGCCCAGCGTCAGCAGCGCCACCACCGCCAGCACCAGCGACAGCACCGCCCGCCCGCCGGTCCAGCCGAAGATCCGCCCCGGGCAACGCCCGGAACCAGCAACGCCCGTGGATGTCGAATTCGTCTGCAGCATCGTCATGAGGCCTTTCTGTCTGTCGCCCCGACCGCTCGTCCGGGCCGCTCGTGGATCTCTCGCCTTGGACTCTTCTCGTTCGACTGGTCTCGTCCGGTCCGAACAGCGTCTCCGCAAACCCCGTCGCCGCCCGTGTTCACCCGCGGCGACGCATCAACTGGATCTGCAGCGTCAGCTCGTCGATCTGGTTCTGGATCTGCGTCCGGAACTGCCCGCCGCGGTCCATGAACTCGGCGTACCGCGCCACGATCGACTTGATCTCACGCAGGATCCGGATCCGCTGACCGATCGCGCGAACATCGCCGCCCTCCACACGCGCCAGGTCCTCCCACTTCTCGCCGAGCGGACGATCGCCCTGGAACCGCTGCTGCGTCGGCTTCGCCAGCCGCCACGCGCGGTTCACCTCCTCGCGCCAGTCGTTGTAGATCCGCTGCCCCCGCGCATCCTCCAACACCTTGTAGTTGTCGCCCACGCCCAGCGCCCGCGCCATGTCGCCCATCCCGCTGATCGTCCCCTCCGAAAGCCCGAGACGCTGCGCCCACTCGGCATCCAGGTTCAGGATGTCGTTGATCACCAGCGAATCCTCATCATCCGCGTTGTCGCCCTCCCCATCGTCCGAGAGGATCGTCCACCCCGGACCATCGGCCGCCCGCGGCGCGTGGTTCAGGAACTGCGGCTCACCGCCCACGAAACGAACCGCCAGCCAGTAGTCCATCCGAGCCATCGCCCGGATCACCGGCACCAGGTGCGGACGCCCGCCCTTGATCACACGCCCCTCCGCGTGACCGATGCGAAGCGAGATCTGCTTCTCCTTGACCTCCTCATCCTGCATCCCCTCCACAAGGCTCTCCAGGTCACCGATCCCGCCGATGTATCCGCCCGGACGGAAGTAGATCTCCGGAGAAATCCACGGCAGGAACGCCGCGCCCTGCGGCGCTGCACGCACCCAGAACACGATCCGACGACCCGCATCCAGCTCGGCCTCCAGCAGCGGCGAAATCTCCTCGCAGCGCCAGATCTGGTCGAACCCGGGCTGGAACTGGTTGAAGTTGAAGTCCAGCTCCAGCACCACGATGTGCCGGTCCCGCACCGCCTCGTCCACCACCCGCCGGATCGCCCCGCCCATGTTCACCTCGACCTTGTCGTCGAAGGTCCGGTCGATGTCCTTGACCAGGCTCTGGACCACCGTCTCCGAGATGTCCTCCCCGAAGGTCCCCGACATCCGCACATAGTAAATCTGCGCTGCGTTCTCATCCGCCGCGTTGTTCCGCTTCCCCTCCTCGCCATCCCCGTCATCGTCCGAATCGCGCCCGCGATCACGCCGCGTCGGATCGGACCGCTCCGTCTTCACCTCGGAGTCATCGCCCGACTCCGAACGCTCCGCACGCTCGATCGAAAGGATCTCGCTCTTCTGGTAGGTCGTCACCGTGGTGATCCCCGCCACGATCACCCGCATCTTCACCGTCGACTCGGTCTCTTCCAGGATCTCACCCGTGATCTCGTTCCCGCTCTTCATGATCAGACGGTCCATCTCACCGTCCGCCATCAGAAGATCAGCGCCCCGCCCAACAACCGACTCCCCATCCGGCATCGCCATCGCGCCGGACGCCACCGCCGGCACGAGCCCAGCGCCGAGCGCCGCCGCCAGCACAACACCCCACCCGCCGGCGCACACCCGACGACCAAGCCCACGCACCAGACCACGCACCGCAGCACTTCCGTTCAACAGCATGCCCATGCCGCCTTCCTTCGCTCGCAACCAAGCGTCCAGCACCCGGGAGCCTCCGGGAACACCCATCAGCCACTCCCTCGCGCCGCCCCCAACGGACGCCACGCAATGGACGCCACGCGATCACAGCACTCCCCGCACCCTCGGAAAACCACCGGAATGGTAATCCCATTCCACGCAGCGACCCCCTCCCGCTCACCCCACCCGACACGCCGAAAACCGCGCACCCGCCCCGCCCGCGCGCCACGCGCGGAGTCACGCCGATGGAGCACTACCGCCCACCAGAACCCCGGTTGCAACCCATATCTCAATAGGATTTCCCCGACGCCGCCGCACCGCCGCCGCCCCGCCGCCGCCCCGCCGCCGCCCCGCCGCTCACCGCCCCCTACCGCCCCGTCCCCCCACCCCCCATCATCCCCCGCGCCATCGCCATCGCCGCCCCACGATCCCGCACCCGATCCTCCAGCTGCGCGTCGTACACCCCCTCCAGGCACCGCGCGAACCCCGGCCCGGGCTCGTACCCCGCATCGATCAGGTCATACCCCGAAATCAGCGGGTCCGGCGCGATCCCGCTCGCCGTCCGCGCCAACGCCTCGACCTCCGCCAGAACCTCCTCCGCCGCGCCCGCATCCTCCACCCATCGAATCCCAAGCGCCACCCCGAACCAACCCCGCCCCGCCACCCGCTTCCGCCCCGCAACACCCAGCCCACCCCACGCCCCGCGCAGCACCCGCACCGTCTCCAGCACCCCGCGCATCCCATCCCGTTCCTCGTTCGTCAGACACAGCGCCTCCCGCCACCGCCGCACCAACACCTCCAACCCATCCTCCCCCTCGCGCTCCCCAACCCCCTCCAACCGATCCAGTGCCCACGCCGACAACCCCGCCATCGCACCCGACACCACACCGCCCACCGCCCACCCCAGACCATCACCCACCGCGCTCCGCCCAACCCACCCCATCGCCTCCTCCAAACCACGCGTCCGGGCCAACGAGATCTCCCCCGCCGGAGCCTCCCCCAGCACCGGCCCATCCAACCCCATCCGATGCAGCAACCCCGCCGCACGCCCCCGCGACCCGTGACCGAACACCCGCCGCAGCTCCTCACCCACACGCTCACGGCTCACACCCTTCAGCTCCACCGCGTGACGCACGATCGCCGCCTCGGTCTCCGCATCCAGACGAAACCCCAGCCGCGCTGCAAAACGCACACCCCGCAGCGCACGAAGATGGTCCTCGCCCAACCGCGCATCCGCATCCCCCACCGCCCGCACCACCCCGGCGCGCAAGTCATTAACCCCGCCCACAAAGTCAATCACCGCACCCGACACCTCCGACCGACCGCCCGACACCGTCCGCTCCCGCGACCGCGACAGCGGATCCATGAACAGCGCATTGATCGTGAAGTCCCGCCGACGCGCATCCGCCTCCGCATCCGAAAACCGCACCGCATCCGGACGCCGATGATCCGAGTACCCCTGTTCCTCGCGGAAGGTCGCCACCTCCACCGTCGTCCCCCGCATCCGCACCAGCATCACACCGAACGCCCGACCCACCGCGCGCGTGTGCTCAAACAACGCGCCCACACGCTCCGGCGTCGCATCCGTCGCCACATCGTAATCCTGCGGATGCAGCCCCAGCAGCTCATCCCGGACGCACCCGCCCGCGAAGTACGCCACATGACCCGCTTCGCGCAGCGTCGAAACGATCCGCCGCGCGGCCGAGCGGTTGTTCGGATGTGGCCTGGCCTCGCCCACCCGACGAGTGTAACCCCAACACGCCCCACCAAACCCCCGACCTATCCTCCCCGCGTGAGCACCTCACCCGCACCGCAGCGACCCACAAGGCGACGATCCCCATGGGCACGCGCCCTCGCGCTCGCATTCGTCGCCGTCTGGATCATCGGGCTCATCGTCCTCGCCATCGTGCTCATCAGGCTCAAGGCCAACGGCCCCGAAGCCCTCATGACCGAGCCGCCCGCCGCCACACAAACCCCCTGACGCCCCATCCCTCCAACCGCTCCCCGCAACCAAAGGAGCCGCACACCATGCCACGCCGCCACCACGCCAAACGCGCCGCCACCGCCGCGATCGCCATCACCATCGCCGGCGCCGCCGCCTTCCTCACCCCCGCCGCCCGCGCCATCGACGAGGCCCACCACCGGCAGGCCCGCGAAATGTCCGAGCGCGCCATCCAGTGGCTCCGCTCCCAGCAGGACCCCGACACCGGCGCCTGGTCGCCCAATCCCCAGGGCCCCCAGCTCCCCGCCATCACCGCACTCGTCGTCAACGGCATGCTCATGCGCCCCGACATCGACCACACCGATCCCCATGTCGCCCGCGCCATCGACTTCCTCCTCTCCCACCGCACCGAAGAAGGCGGCATCTACGACCGCATCCTCGCCAACTACAACACCGCCATCTCCGTCTCCGCACTCGCACGCGTCGGCACCCCCGAAGCCGCCGCCGCCGTCAACGATGCCATCGCCTTCCTCCGAACACTCCAGTGGCACGAGGGCGCCGCCGAGCACCCCGAAACCGGAACCGTCACCCCCGACCACCCCTTCTACGGCGGCGTCGGATACGGCGGCTCCTCACGCCCCGACAACTCGAACCTCAACCTTTTCCTCCAGGCGTTCCACGACGCCGGCGTCGACTGCAACGACCCCGCCATCCAGCGCGCCCTCACCTTCCTCCAGCGCACACAGATGCTCGACTCAGCCAACGACATGCCCTACGCCGATGGATCCACCCAGGGCGGCTTCATCTACGCAACCTCCCCGGACGGCGACAACCTCGGCATCGGCGAGTCCAAGGCCGGCACCATCGAGGAAACCCTCACCACCGGCGAAACCGTCTCACGCCTCCGCGCCTACGGAAGCATGACCTACGCCGGCTTCAAGACCATGATCTACGCCGACCTCGACCGCGATGACCAGCGCGTCCGCGCCGCCTACGACTGGCTCAAGAACAACTACACACTCGAAGAGAACCCCGGCGTCGGGCTCGATGGCTACTACTACTACCTCCTCATGATGGCCCGCGCCCTCGACGCCTGGGGGCTCCCCACCATCGAAACCGAGACCATCGTCGAAGGCACCTTCGACTTCGGAACCCACGAATTCCAGAACCCCGCCCAGCCCACCATCATCCACGCCGATGCGCTCACCCTCGCCGATGGAACCACCATCGAACTCGCCGACCCACTCGGCGCCGCATGGTTCCGCTTCGCCATCGACGAGGACACCAACGCCCGCACACTCGAAGCGTGGGGCCGCGACACCGGCCCCGAGCCGGGGGACACCGGCCTCCTCCGGGATGCCCGCGCCTACCGCCTCATCGCATACCTCCCCGAACACCTCGAACCCATCACCAACCTCCCCCCCGCGACCTCCAAATCCCCGCCCGCCGTGGACGCCGGCCAATTCGGCGCCCGCATCGCCATCATCACCCGACGCGACTGGGCCAACGACCTCATCGACCAGCTCGCCACGCTTCAGAACGAAGATGGCTCCTTCCGCTCCGTCGACGACCGCTGGATGGAAGGCAACACCACCCTCATCACCGCCTACGCCCTCCTCGCCCTCCAGCACGCGATGAACTGACCCCGGCCCCCGCCCACCCTCGGGTATGCTCGACCGGTGCACGACAGCCAACCGCTCCAAAGCACGCAACGACGAACACCCGCCGACACCGACGCCCCCGAACGCCTCGCGCTCCTCGGCGTCTTCGTCAACGCCGCGCTCGCCGCCGGAAAGCTCCTCGTCGGAATCCTCGGGAACTCGTACGCGCTCGTCGCCGACGCCGTCGAGTCCATGGGCGACATCCTCGGCTCGCTCGTCATCTGGGGCGCACTCCGATACGGCGGCAGACCACCCGACGATGAGCATCCCTTCGGCCACGGCAAGGCCGAATCACTCGCCGCCCTCGGTGTCGCGCTCCTCCTTCTCATCGCCGGCCTCGGCATCGCCGCCAGCGCGCTGCTCACCATCAACGAACCCCGCCGACCACCCGCCGCCTTCACCCTCATCGCCCTCATCATCATCGTCGCCATCAAGGAAGCCATGTACCGAGTGGCATCACGCGGCGCCACCAGAACCGGATCCTCCGCGGGCCTCGCCGACGCATGGCACCACCGTTCCGATGCCATCACCTCCGCCGCCGCGTTCATCGGAATACTCATCGCCGTCCTCGGCCCCCCATCCATGGCCATCGCCGACCAGATCGCCGCACTCGTCGCCGCGGCCATCATCATCCTCAACGGCCTCAGGCTCCTCCCCGAGCCCTACCGAGAACTCATGGACCGCGATGCCCCCGACATCGCCGCACAATGCGCACACATCGTCATCACCATCGACGGCATCCGCGCCATCGAAACATGCCACGCACGCAAGGTCGGCCGCGTCTACCGCGTCGCGATGCACGCAGAGGTCGACCCACACATGCCCGTCAGCGAGGCACACGCGCTCACCGGCATCGCCAAGGCCCGCGTCCGCGAACAACTCCCCACCGTCGCATCCCTCCTCATCCACATCGAGCCCCACCAGCACCCCAACCCAACGCCTCACCCATCCCCATCCGGCGTCCACTCCAGCCACTCATCCCCCCACTCCTCATACACCTCTCCCCCATCACCGCCGCCGCCCGAACCACCATCCGCCTGAACACCCGCCCCCGCAAGCCACGCGCTCCCCCCGCACAAAGCGCCCCCCAACGCCAGCACCACCACCAGCCCCGCCAGTCCCGTGCGCCACCCCCGTGCCGGATCCAGCGCCCGCACCCGCAACACAAGCAGCGCCATCGGAGCCAGCGCCAGCAGCACGATGCTCGCCAACGGGATCGGCTCCACCGAAGACACCGCCGCCGCCCCGCCCATCGACACCGCGCCGATCGCCACCACCGCCCCCAGCCAGTCCAGCCGCGCTGCGCCGACGATCCTCAGAGGCGGCAGCGCCAGCAGCGCAAGCACACCCACCATCAACCCCAGCGTCGCCACATGCGTCGCGATCGCCGAAGCACCCCACGAAAACACCACACCGAACGCCATCGCCAGCAGCGCCCCGACCGAGCCCGCCGGGATCAGCGCTGCGCACACCGAACCATCCGAAGCTTCACCCCGCTCACGCGCGCCACCCCGATCCGCAGCCATCAGCACCCCCGCGTGCGCCGCACCGACCACCGCCACGACCGTCGCTATCACGCCAAGCTCCACCCACGACCACCCACGATTCGCCCCATACCCGCGCGCGATCGGCACCAGCACCATCGCCGCCCCGATCCCCGCCAGCGCCGCCACACAAACACCCCGCCACACCCCCCGCGCCCACACCACCCCCATCGCGCCCCACCCCAACAAGAGGTACGCCAGCCCAAGCAGCGTCGGCAGCCGGTCGATCGACGACCGCGCCCAGAACCCGCTCGTGTCTCTCACCAGCACCACCCCCACCACCAGCCCCACCGCAGCCCCGATCGCACCACCCGCCCCGCTCAACACCCCGCGCTCCCGCACCACCACAAGCGACCGACGATCCAGAGCGCCCAACCCCACCACCAGCGCCCACACACCCACAGCGCACGCCACCGGAACCACATACGGCTCCACCAGCATCTGCATCACCACGCTGCCGCGCTCGCCCACCATCGCACAACGCTCCTCCCCCCCAACTCCCCCCGATCCCACGACAACACAAATTCACAACACACCGACCCGGCCCCCCGCACACCCCCGCGCGCCACCCGACCCACATTCACAAACGCCGCGCCGAACAATCCACCCGGCACGGCGGAAGAGGAGGTGTTTCACATCCACCCCAACCCCATGCCACCCCACCCCGCACACATCACATCACGAACGCTCGAGCCCCGTCAGCGAAACGATCACCGTCGTCTCGTCCGACATCGCCGGGATCCCGTAGTTCACCTCGAAGTCCGAACGATTGATCTTGAACTCCGACAGGAACCCCATCCGCTGCGCGTTCGAACGCGGGTCCGTCGTCGAGCCGACCACCTCCAGGTCCGTCGTGATCGACTTCGTGATCCCGCGCAGCGTGAAATCGCCCGTCACCCGGAACTTGTTCTCACCGATCGACTCCACCTTCGTCGACTTGAAAGTCGCGTTCGGGAACTCGCCCGCGTTGAAGAAATCCGCGTTCCGAAGGTGCTGATCCCGCCGATCCGCGCCCGTGTCCACCGACGCCACATCCACTGTCAGCTCCAGGAACGACTCGCCCAGGTTCTCCGCATCGAGCCGGTACGAGCCCGACACCGTGTTGAACCGCCCGAAGAAGTGCGATGAATCGAAGTACTTCACCCGGAACAGCAGCGAGGAATGCGTGTTGTCCACGCTGAACACACCCGTCGCCTGCGCCCGCGCCACCGCCGCCGGCTGCGCACCGGACGGCGACAGCACCACCGCCGACGCGATCGCCAGCGCCGCCACCGACACCCCACCGAACGGAACAAGCATCCGACGAGCCACATCAAACAAAGCCATGGGTCCACTCCATCAGTTCTGGGTTCTCTGAATCAACGCCCCCCCGCCCCCGCCGCCCCGCCGCCCGTCCCGAACACCCCACAAGGGCGATCGACACTCGGGCGGCCGGCGATGACCGTATCGTTGAACAATCGTCGTTGCAACAAGTATTCCCGCAATCCCGCAACCTCAGGCGGATCCCCCCTCCCGGGCACCGGTACCAACTCCACCCGCCCACCCGCCCCGGCCAACCGCCCCACCCAACCGATAGGATCCCAGCCGACTCCCCTCCCCCCACTCCCCCGACCACCGGAGCACAACGAATGACCAACCCAACCCCCGGCGACCAAGGCATCAACGCCACCGACCCCCAGCAGGCGGTCCTCAGGGTCCGGGAGTCCTACGAACGCCTCCGCACCGAGGTCTCCAAGGTCATCGTCGGGCAGGACGATGTCGTCGAACAGCTCCTCATGTCCATGTTCTGCCGCGGGCACGCCCTCATCGTCGGCGTCCCCGGGCTCGCCAAAACACTCCTCATCTCCACCGTCGCCAGGGCCCTCAACCTTTCCTTCTCACGCATCCAGTTCACCCCCGACCTCATGCCCTCCGACATCACCGGCACCGAGATGATCGAGGAAGACCGCGCCACCGGCGCCCGCGAGCTCCGATTCGTCAAGGGCCCCATCTTCGCCAATGTCATCCTCGCCGACGAGATCAACCGCACCCCGCCCAAGACCCAGGCCGCCCTGCTCGAAGGCATGCAGGAGCACCAGGTCACCGTCGGCGGCGTCATGCACCGCCTCCCCGAACCCTTCTTCGTCCTCGCAACCCAGAACCCCATCGAGCAGGAAGGCACCTACCCCCTCCCCGAAGCCCAGCTCGACCGCTTCATGTTCATGATCACCATCGGCTACCCCACCGAGGATGAGGAAGCCGAGATCATCCGCAGAACCACCAGCACCGCCGACGCCGAGGTCGCGCCCACCCTCTCGGGTCAGGATGTCCAGACCGTCCAGTCGCTCGTCCGCGAGACCCCCGTCCCCGACCATGTCATCCGCTACGCCCTCCGACTCGTCCGCGCCACCCGCGTCCGCGAGCACTCCGACGAGAACCCCAAGCCCCAGATCGTCCGCGACTACCTCGCATGGGGCGCAGGCCCCCGCGCCAGCCAGTACCTCACGCTCGCCGCCAAGGCCTACGCCGTCCTCCACGGCTCATACCATGTCCGCCCGGAACATGTCCGCGCCATCGCAAAGCCCGTCCTCCGGCACCGCATCATCGCCAACTTCAACGCCGAAGCCGACGCCATCAACACCGACGACATCATCGACAACCTCCTCGACCAAATCCCCATCGAAGGATCCCCCTCCGACGAACGCCGACAAATGGACGCCGTGATGCGCTGACCCAAGCCCATCCCCTCCTCCTCTCCCCCTTCCTCTTCCTATTCCTCTTCCTCTCCAGATGGCACCGGTCTCCGACCGGTGTCTTCGCTTCCCCCGCGCCTTCGGTCGCACCGGTCGAGACCAGCGTTCTCTCCTCCCCTCGTCTCTTCGCCCGCACCGGGCGGGTGGCATCGAGATCCCCTCCCCACGCCACCATCGAGCCAACCCACCGGGCTACCACTTCTCTTCTTCCTACTCCTTCTACACAGGGCGGGTGGGCAAGCCGCCAAGGCATACCCGCTGCCCCGTGGACCGCTCTCCTCCGTTCACCCAACACCCCTACCCCCAAGAGCACCTCTCCGTGCGCACAAACCCCACCACCACCCCGCCCCGGCAGGGGCGGCACAATCGCCCCCGCAACACAAGACCGCATCCCGTCACAAACGCCCCGCAAGGGCTCGCGCGTACCAATGCCGGCTTCAACACGCCCATATCATGGCCGTGTCACCAGTAGGCCCGTGCAGAGCGAAAGGGCCGATCAAGTGAGCAACAAGCCGATTCCAGACCGATTGATGCCGATCGCGGCACTATCGCTGAGCATCGTGGCGGTCTGCCTCGCCATGTACGCAGCGTTCGCAAAGCCAGAGTCGCCCGACGCATACGAGAGAGTCGTCCAGGAACTCTGGGAAACCATCGAGCCCACCTACCAGGAGTTCGGCCTCGCCCTGCCAGACTCGCCGCCCACCACAATCAACGAGGCGCTCGAACCGCTCGTGAGGATGTCCACCTCCCTCGATGGCACGCATGGCGAACAATTGGAGCCGTGAACACACGCAGCCGGCGTAGAGCACATCACGCCATACCACGCCGCCGCGGTGCCTGCATCCCCCACACTCCCAACGCATCATCCACCTTCGAGACTCATCTTCCCTTCCCCCTCTACTTCCCCCCAACCAACCCCAAGCCCATTGCGACCCCCAATCCAATTCCCTACATTCAATGCGTGCCCTCCCGCGCCCCATATCACGAGCGACGCATCCCGCCCTCTGCGGGCCGAACGACGGCACAGAACTCATCGCTCGATCAGCACCATGCCGACCTCCAGAACCATCGCTCCGACTCCGCCGGGATGATCGTGATCGGCGGAGTGGCCCGCCTTGGAATGGCCAAGAACCACCGGCACACAAACCACCTCCAATTTGCCGTTCTTGGGGTTGCTTCCTGAATCCCGGAGGAAGACTATGATCAAGGGTCGCCGTGCATTAGTAGTTCTCTTAGTAATTGCAGGCCTTGCGATCGCCATTGCGTGGCTGCCCAGGATTGCGAGCTTGCTCCGAGAGCATCATTACCAAACAAGACTACATCGCCACATTGAACAAATTAATGAAATCGAAGTCGCCTTTCTTGATGCCGATGGCCTTGCCGATCTCTTAGCGCAAGACCCCGCCGTGTCCGAGGAACTCTTGGACGCCTTCGATCGCAAGCCCAATTTTTACTACGATGGCATGCACAGGCTCGCCCAAGTCGTCCCCTCACCCATCGACTATTCCGGCCATTCCGGACAGCAAATTATCTTCTATGATCTTGCTCCTCGTCATCGGGGGTCGTCCATGGCGTCCAGGATTAAGTTGGCATGGTCTCCTCGCCAAGCTTTGGTGATTACCGATATCTCATTTGATGCTGACGAAGTGCGTCTGACTGCGACAGTCGTGGCAGCGGGGAGCGCATTCGAATGTTCCTCTCGATGGCAAACTGGCGGACTGCCGGCGCTGGGTCTTCTGCCACAAGAATGCAAGTGATTGCTACTGGTGAAATTGCGGGGTGTCCTCGGGTCTCTGAGTCCAGCGAGGCGATACCCATCCCCGAGGCGCACGCATCGTCGCTTCGGGAAGTGGCAACATCATCCCCTCTCCATGACACCGAGATCGTCTCGATCTCAGTGACTTCCCCTCACCCAACCCAACCACCGAGCCCCCTGCACTCCCCGCCCCAACGGGTCGAAGGCCTGTAGCCACGGGTGAAGCGCCGCCCGCAAAGCGGGCAAAGCGCAACCCGTGGAACAGCCCCACCCCACCACCCCGCCCCGGCGGGGGCGGAGGAATCACCAAATCCCGCGAGCACAATCCGCGCCCCATCGCCACGCGCCCCCTCCCCCAACATCACCCCATCCGTGCGCACAACCCCAACCCACCCTCCCCCTCCCCCCCACTCCCTCAAGTCCCGAACTGCGAAAGCAGCAGCCCCAGATCCTCCGAGTCCACCTCCCCATCGTTCGTCACATCGGCCCGCCGATCGCTCGAAGTCCCCACCGAGCCCCACGAACTCAGCAGGAACCCGAGATCGTCCGAGTTGACCTGATCCCCGCTCCCAACAAAGTCGCACACCCGCGGCGCTGCGATCGTCAGGTGCTGGTTCGCCGGAACATCGTGCAGCTCCGTCACATACCCGCGCGCCCACCGCACCCGCAGCGTGTCGATCGTCTCCGCATCGCCCAGACCCAGGTGCGCGCAGATCTCGCTCGTCCCGAGATAGTTCGGCCCGCCGTCCACCTCGAAGATGTGCGTCTGGCCGCCCACCACCGCCTCGACACGGCTGTTCAGCCCGTTCGGCGCGATCAGCGGGTTCGCCATCGTGTCGAAGGTCACATGGATCCAGTTCGCCGCATCGCTCGTGTTCCGGTACAGCTTGTTGAACTCGTTGTTGAAGGTCATCGCCAGGTCCATCCGCCCGTCGCGGTCGTAGTCCAGGTACGACAGCGAACGACCCTCGGCCAGGAACACCAGCCCGGAGTCCAGCGCCATCTCCGTGAAGGTCAGGTCGCCGTTGTTCCGCCACAGGTAGATCTGCTCGAACGAGTGCTCGCTGTTGAACGGCCGACCGTTGATCTCCGCGATGTCCGGCAGCGTGTCGTGATCGAAGTCGATCCCCACCGTCCCCCACCCCCAGCCCCCATCGTCCACCCCGCACAAAGCCGCCGACTCCACGAACGCCGCATCACCCTGGTTGATGTACAGCTTGTTCCCCTCGCCCGAGTTCGGCTGCTGCACATCCAGATAGATCGAAGTCACATACCAGTCCAGCAGACCATCCTTCGTGAAGTCCGCCAGGCACTGCCCCATCCCGTTCTGGTCGTGCCCCGTCCCGCTCGCCACCGTGATGTCCGTGAAGGTCCCATCCCCGTTGTTGTGGAACAGCCGGCTCGTGCTGAAGTCCGCCGAGAACAGCAGGTCAGGCCACCCATCATTGTCGATGTCCGCGAACCGCGACTGGAACCCCCATGTGTTCGGCGGGAAGGTCAGCGCCACGCCCGTCACATCCGTGAAGGTCCCATCCCCATCGTTCCGGTACAGCCGGTTCCCCGTCGAAGGCCCGAACCACGCCGCGACGCACAGATCAAGATCACCATCAAGATCGTAATCGCCGAACGAGCACCCGAAACCGCTCGGGAACACATACGAGGTGTGCTGAACCCCCGCCTCCACCGCCACATCCGTGAACGACCCATCCCCGTTGTTCCGGTACAGCCGGTTCTTCCCCAGCTGCCCCTGCCCGTGCATCCCCGTCCCGAAACTCGTGACATAGATGTCAAGCCACCCATCCCCGTTGTAGTCCCCCGCGCACGCCCCGCACCCGCCGTGCTCCTGCGCCACGCCCCACTCCGACGCCCGATCCGTGAAGGTCCCATCCCCATTGTTCATGAACAGACGATCCGCGCCCACACCGCCCGACACCCAGAAGATGTCCGGCCACCCATCATTATCAAAGTCGCCCACCGCCATCCCGCCGATCATGTTCGCCTGCGGCATCGGAACGAACGCCGCGCTCGGCTCATGCTTGAACGACACCCCGCACCCGACCGTCTCATCAACAAAGTCGATCGGCGTTGCCCCCGCCCCGCCGCCCAGCACGATCCCCACCCCGGCACCGATCGACGCCAGCACCACCCGCACATCCGCAGCCATTCTCGCACGCATCATCGGTCGCTCCTCCTCCGGTTCGCTCTCCAGTTCACACACACTTGCTCACGCATTGACGCAGAACAACGCCCGCGCTCCACGCCTGGATCAGCCCCACACCCCCCCCCCCCCCCCCCCCCTCGCCCCCCCCCCCCAAAGTCCGAAC
>JBQLZO010000052.1:0-67446 GCA_052168315.1 Phycisphaerales bacterium
AGAGCAGCAGAGCAGCAGAGCAGCAGAGCAGCAGAGCAGCAGAGCAGCAGAGCAGAGGATTGTGGTGCCGGACTGGAGGGGGAGTCGGGCGAACATCGGTTGTTGTGCGGTTCTGTGGAGCGGTGGATTCCCAAGCCTTGTGGGGCGGGTGGTTGCCTGATGGGAATCCGCCCCTCCTACACTCCCGGCCATGCCGCTGCTTGCCGCCACGAATCTTCGTCACAGCTATGGCACGGACATCATTCTGTCCGGGGTGTCGTTGTCGGTTGAGCCGGGGCAGCGGGTGGGGGTGGTCGGGCGGAACGGGCAGGGCAAGTCGACGCTGATGAAGTGCCTGGGGGGTCTGATCAAGCCGGATGGGGGCGATGTCTCGGCGGCTCGGGGGGCCCGGGTGGGGTACCTGCATCAGGATCCGGTGCTGGATCCGAAGGACACGCTGCGCGGGGCCGCGGAGGGCGCGTTCGCGGAGCTGCACGAGGCTCACGAGCGGCTGAACCGTGTGTTCGATGCGATGGGCAGCGCGGAGGGGGATGAGCTGGATGGGCTGCTCAAGCAGCAGGTGAAGCTTGAGGAGCGGATCGAGGCGCTCGGCGGGTACGCGATCGATCATCAGATCGATGAGGTGCTGCACGGCGTGGGGTTTGTCGATGCGCAGTTCGGGATTCCGGTGTCCGGGCTTTCGGGCGGTCAGAAGGCGCGGCTGGCATTGGCGCGGCTGCTGCTGGAGGCACCGGATGTGCTGCTTCTGGACGAGCCGACGAACCACCTGGACATCGACGGCCGGCTGTGGCTGGAGTCGTTCTTGCGCGATGAGTTCAAGGGCGCTGTGCTGCTGATCTCGCACGACCGGGCGATGCTGGACAATGTGGTGAACCGGATCGTGGAGGTGGAGAACGGTCGGCTGATCGATTATCCGGGGAACTACCAGAAGTTCCGGGAGCTTCGGGCCGAGCGGCGGATGGTGCAGCTCCGGGCGTGGGAGGCCGAGCAGACGCGGTTCAAAAAGGAAGAGGAGTTCATCCGGAAGTACAAGGCGGGGCAGCGGGCGAAGCAGGCCAAGGGGCGCCAGAGCATCCTCGAGCGTGAGAAGGAGTCATCGACGCTGGAGCGTCCGGTGGAGCTTGCGACTTTCACACTGGACCTGCCGAAGTCCGAGCGGTCCGGCGAGCTGGTGATCGTGGCGAAGGGGATCACGAAGCGGTACCGGAACGAGCGGGGCGAGGAGAAGGTGCTGTTCCGCGATCTGGACTGGACGGTGTCGCGCGGGGAGCGCTGGGGGATCATCGGGCCGAACGGGGCGGGGAAGACGACGCTGGTGCACTGCGTGCTGGGCGAGACGCCGGTGGATGCGGGGGACCGGAAGCTGGGCGCGAATGTGGTGGTGGGGCACTTCAAGCAGACGAGCGATGGGATGGACCCGGAGATGCCGGTGTACCGGTACCTGCAGAAGGTGATCCAGCAGGAGGTGGCGGGGCAGCTGCTCTCGGAGCAGCAGGCGCGGAACCTGGCGGGGGCGTTCCTGTTCTCCGGGGATGAGCAGGACAAGGAGCTGGGGGTGCTCTCGGGCGGTGAGCGGGCGCGGGCGCGGATGGCGGCGCTGCTGGCATCGGCGAAGAACCTGATCATCCTGGACGAGCCGACGAACCACCTTGACATCCCGTCGGCGGAGCGGCTCGAGGAATCGCTGGCGCTGGAGATCGAGGCGACCAGCGAGCGGCCGGGGCGCGCGGGGGGTGACTACGACGGGACGATGATCCTGATCTCGCACGACCGCATGCTGATCAACGCGTGCTGCGATCACCTGCTGATCCTGGATGGTGAGGGCGGGGCGGAGATTTTCCACGGGAACTACGACGAGTGGTCGCGGGTGAAGTCGAAGCGTGAGAGCGAGTCGGCGGCGCGGAGCGAGGCCGAGCGGGCGGCGCGCGAGGAGGAAGAGAAGAAGCGGCGGGCGGCGGAGGAGGCGAAGCGTGCGGCGGCGGGCGCGGCGAGCAAGGCCAAGGGTGGCGGCGGTCCGAAGGCCTCGACGCTGGAGCGGATGAGCCAGGAGAAGCTGGAGTCGGAGATCGCGCGGATCGAGGGTCGGATCACCGCGATCGATGCGGAGATGGGCGACCCGGCGGTGTGGTCCGATCACCGTCGGGCCGAGCGGCTTGGTGCGGAGCGGAGCGGGCTGGTGCGTGAGCTGGAGCCTCTGGAGTTTGAGTGGATGCGGCGGGCGGAGGGGTGATGGGCGCCGGCGTGTGAGCGCAGCTCGGGGGGGGATTTGCCCTCCGGTTCGGGGGGCGCAGGTGGCGCAGGCGGCATCATCGGCACCACGAACGGGCGGGGCGCCCCCTTTCATCAAGCGTTGGTATGGGCGGGACGATGCAGGCTGGGCGAGGGCGCTGTGTCGGCGTCGCGCGGCCCTGTTCGGGCGTTGCTCTGCGGCCTGATCGGGCGTGGGCGTGTCGGGGCCGGCGGGGGCCACCTATACAGCGAGGAGATCGGCGTGCCTGCGACTCGATCACGCAATGAGAACTGGCAGCATTCCCTCCAGCAGCTTTACGCGAAGGGCGGGTCGCTGGAGATCGCGATGCCTCACGCGCTCGGCGATGGTGTGGTGTGCGATCACTCGACGGAGGATGGGGCCAGCCATGTGGTCTGGCGTGTGCGGGTGCTTGATCTGACGGACGATGAGATCCGCGTCGAGCAGCCGATCGCGCTGGGGCAGGTGATCCCGATCGCGCCGGGGTCGGCGCTGATCGGGGTGATCGCGATCGGGCAGAACCGGTGGATGTTCCGGACGGAGCACCTGGGGATGGGCGAGGCGTCGCGCCGGGGTCATGCGCCGGTGCCGGTGATCCGGCTGCGGATGCCCGATGATGTGCAGCGCTGCCAGCGGCGGCGGTTCTACCGCGTGGGGGCGATGGGGCTTGATCTTCCGCGGGTGCGGTGCTCGATGCTGCTGGACCTCGAGTCGGCGGTGCTGGCCGAGACGGCGAACCGGGTGGAGTTGTCGGAGATGGAGGGGCGGGGCGTGATCGCGCGGATCGGCGCGGTCGAGGCGCGGCGGTTCGACGGGCGGGACTCGGCGGTGGGCGTGGCGCCCGCGCCGGTGATGCCGAGCGTGGGGGCGTCGTTCGAGGCGTCGCTGATGAACCTGGGTGGCGGCGGCGTGGGGCTCGTGATCGAGCGTGAGGACCGGGGCGCGGTCGAGGCGGCGCGGCACCTTTGGCTGCAGATCGATCTGCGGCCGCACCTGCCGGCGCCGATCTGCATGACGGCGCGGGTGCGGCACACGCACATCGACTCATCGCAGCGGATGTACGCGGGGTTGTCGTTCGAGTTTGGGCACTCGCCGAAGCACGAGCGGTTCATCGTGGAGCAGCTGTGCCGGTATGTGGTGGCCGTGCAGCAGGCGCAGCAGGACCTGACGCGCGGGGGGTGATGGGACGCGGGCGGGGGTGCGGTGGCGTCGGGGCT
Source organism: Phycisphaerales bacterium (assembly GCA_052168315.1). Classification (GTDB taxonomy): domain Bacteria; phylum Planctomycetota; class Phycisphaerae; order Phycisphaerales; family UBA1924; genus JBQLZO01. The sequence goes on from JBQLZO010000052.1 coordinate 3,466, forward strand.
TGTTGGGGGTCAGCGTTTGTCGAAGATGCTGAGGTACGAGGGGGCGGCGATGGGCCTTGGATCCTCGTAGGGCGGGAGCGTGGGCTGCTCGAGCGCCTTGCAGGCCTGATCCGAGCCGGGGCGTGCGGCTTCGCACGCGGCGCGGAGGATCTCTCGTGCGCGCTCGGGCATGGGCGGGACCGCGATGCCCTGGTCGAACATGTAGGCGAGGTACCACATGGCCTCGATGTCGCCATTGCGGGCGATGGCATCGAGCGTGGCGACGACGGGGCGTGGATCGCGCGTGCGGAGGCCGGTGGTGAGCATGATGCGGGCGATGCCCTTGGCGGCGTAGGGGTTAGTCGGGAGGCGAGCGTAGTACTGGAGCGCGAGGGCGGGGTCTTGTTCTCTGCCCCAGCCGTGTTCGTGGGCGATTCCGACGAGGTAGCAGCCGAGTCCATCGCCCTGGTTGATGCAGGTGTCGGTGAGGCGGTCGAGGGCGAAGGCGATGTCGTCTTCTGAGCCTTGCCGCATCTCGCGTTCGAAGAGGAAGTGGATGGCGAGGTTGGCGCAGCCGTTCATGTCGCCGAGGCGGCATCCCTGCGCGAAGTAGTCGAACGCGGCGGCGGGGTTCTCGTTGACGCCGTGCTGGCCCCTGAGGCAGATGAGCCCGAGCTCGGTGGCGTCGATGCCGGATCCGGAGGCGGCCCGGGCGCCAGCGACCATGACGAGCTTTCGGCCGGCCTCGTGGCGGTCCTCCTCGACGGCCTTCTGCCAGAAGACGATGGAGTCGCCGGGGTGGCGGCCGCCAAGGAAGCCGGTGCCGGCCATGATGGTGAAGGCGGTGGCCCAGACGGCCATGTGGATGAGGTTGAGTTTCTTGACGGAGCCGGCGCTTTCCCAGGCCTTGTTGATGCGGCCGAGGATGCCGGTTCGTGTGGCGCGGTCGATGACGAGGGTGAACAGGTTGAGGATCGGGACCGGGAAGAGCTTGGAGTAGAGTTCGGGGACGCCGAGGCGGCCGAGCAGGTCGAACATGAAGAAGTAGCCGATGCCGTAGAACGCGCCGAAGGCGACGCGTCCGAGGTTGGTGCGCGGCGAGGTGGCGGGGTCGGTGAGCAGGAGGTGCAGGCCCAGGAAGACGGAGGCGGCGATGGTGGTGTTGCCGAAGTGGTAGACGCCGGTGATCTGGGTGTAGATGAGGTTCATGATGGCCAGCGTGATGGCGGTGGACATGACCATCAGGGTGATGCGGAAGAAGAACTGGACGATGAGCCCGATGGCGAAGATGTAGACATAGATCATCGGGGGTTCGGTGATGGTGGTGGCGAGCTCGCGCGCGTAGGTGAGGTGGGTCGCGCCGGCGAGGATCACGCCGATGGAGACGATGGAGAGGCCGAAGGCCGAGGGGTTGAAGATGTGGGTGCGCTTGCCATCGCGCTCCCATGTGAGGAAGTGCTTGGCGAGGACGATGATGGCCACGAGGACGAACTGGAAGTAGAAGATGTCATCGCGGAACCAGAGGAACAGGTTGGTGGAGAGGATGATTGGGACGGGGACGAAGCTGACGCGCCAGTTCCAGCCGCGGGCCCACGAGACCATGCCGTCGAACAGCAGGAGGAAGACCATCTGGGCGATGATGAGCGGGGCCTGGGCGTAGATCTCGGGCCAGAAGAATCCCCAGTAGGCGTAGAGGCTGGCCTGGACGCCGGCCTGGACGAAGTGGACGGGCATGGGCTTGTAGTACTCGATCTTGAGCGATCGGGCGGTGCTGCGGGCGCGGGCCCAGAGCCAGCCCTGCCACGCGAGCAGCAGCGCGGAGGCTCCGAGGAAGGCGAGGAGCAGGTTCGTGTTCTGGTGGACGCGTGGGAGGACCGCGAAGCCGGCGAGCACGGCGGTCATCGCGAGCGGGAATCTCATGGCGCGGCGGGGCGACTCGACGATGGGCTCGCCCGAGACTTCGGTGGTTCCGGAGATGGTCCTGGTGACTGCCGTCGACATACTGGAGGCCCCACAGCCGCGGTGAGATCCCGCGGCCGTGCGGGCCGCGTGCGATGAATGACCATCTACCTATAGCACCCCGAACGGAGCGCGGCGAGAGCGGATGTGCGTGGATCGGCGAACACGGCGGGGCGGGGCTTGGCGGCGGGTTTCGGATGCGGCCAGTTTTCGGCCGGCGTGCGGTGGGGTGTCGCGGGTCGCGGTGCCGGGTGAAGGGGGCTGTCGCGGGGCGTGGCGGGGTTCAGCGGGCCGGCTCGGATTCCTCGAGGTCCTCGGCGGCCATGATGCCGGCATCGCGCTCGGCGTCGTAGTCCTTGGACTTCATGATCTCGCGCATGACGACGGTGGCGAAGCTTCCGGCGGGGAGTTCGAAGGCGCAGCGGATGAATGGTCCGTGCTCGTCGACGCCGGCTTCGACCTCGGGGTCGATGACGGGGACGCGGAGGGGTCGGCGGGCGCCCGGGATGTCGAGGCGTGACTTGGTGTTGAAGACTTCGAGGAGTGCGGGGTTGACATCGGCCCGTTCGAGTTCGCCGAGCTCGAGGGCATCGACCGCGCCGGTGGCGCGCTTCATGCGTGGCCCCCACATGGGCCCGGAGGGGCTGATCTCGATGCGGGCGGATCGCTCGTCGATGGCGGCTCGTTCGGCGGGGTGCTCGTCGATGTGCTCATCGACGGCGAAGACCGCGCCGTTGTCGTGCTTGATGGCGACATCGCCGGGGATGATCCTGTCGAAGGTGGCGTCGGTGACCCTGCGTGCGAGGACGGCGTTGAAGATGGCCGACTGGAAGGCGGAGATCCAGAATCGGCGCTGGGTTTGGGGGAGCGAAGCGACGACATGCTTGGGCTTGTCGCCGGACATGAGGCGTTTGAGAGCCCTTCGCTCGTTGAGGGCCCGTGGCGAGATGGCTTCGTAGGCGCCGGGGTAGTCGCCGTAGGAGTACTTCTCCGAAGCCTCGTGGTTCATGGCGGGGTATTCGCGGTCGATGCCGAGCAGGAGGTCGAGGGCGGCCTCGTAGTCGCTGTGGATGAGCGCGCGGCCGATGAGGTGGTTGTTGCGCCGGAGGCCGAAGCGTTGCTGTCCGAAGTAGTTGGGCGCGCCGCGCCTGGCGAGTTCTCGGAGGAGTGCGTGGGCGTCGCGGACGCGCATGGGATCGACATCGCGGATGCGGATGGAGAAGCGGTTTCCTCGGAGATGGCCGAGGCGGAGCTTGTTGGTGTGCATGTCCGCCCAGAGGATGCCGATGCGGTCGTGCCGGAGCATGGGGACCTCTTCGACGCGCCTTCCCGGGATGTGGACGGAGACGACCTGTCGGGTGACGGCGTTCTTGTCCTTCATTCCGGCGAGTCCGATGGCGTGCTCGTGGACGCGGAAGTGGTCGGCGATGACGCTGACCATGGTCGAGGAGGAGACATCGCGTTTCTCGACGAGGATCCAGGCGTGCTCGCCCTCGCCGGCGGGCTGGTAGAGGGGCTGCTCGTCGACGAGGAAGTCTTCCGGGCGCACCTTGAGCCGTCCGCCGGTTCCGGCGATCTCGGGTGTTGCGTAGGGCGCTGCTGAGAGGTCGATCCGTTGTGCGAAGGTGATGGTCAAGCGTGGTGGACTCCGGGCAAGGATACGCGTCCTGGGTTGGCGCATCTTCGATCGGAGGGTGCGATCGTGGGGATCGGTGTGGAATGGCGGCAGCGCGGCGGGCTGGAGGGGGTGGATCCCCGGGGTGCGACTCAGAGGTCCTGCTGGGCGCCGTCGAGGACATGCTCTTCGACGAAGATGGGGACATCCGTCTCGGCCCCGAGGGCGATGGCATCGGAGGGGCGGGAGTCGATCTCGAGGAGGTCGCCATCGCGTGTTCGGATGTTGATGGTGGCGAAGAAGGTGTGGTCGGCGAGGTCGCAGATGGCGACGGATTCGATGGTGCCGCCGAAGGCCTCGATGACGCTGGCGAGCAGCTCGTGGGTGAGGGGGCGCTTCATTTCCATGCCCTGGAAGCGCCTGCGGATGGCTTCGGCCTCGGCGAGCCCGATGAGGATCGGGAACCGCCGCTCGCCACCGAGCTCCTGGAGCTCGATGATCTGGAGATCCTGATACTCGCAGATCAGGATTCGCGCGAGTTCCATCCGTACGCCCATGTGGTCGGTCTCCGGGTCGCCCGCACAGGGCCCGGCTGATCGTTGCGCGGGGGCGGGGCATAAATCAACCGTCGGGGTGGGACGATCTCGGTTGCCGGGCGGGGGCGTGTGCGGCGGCGATCGCGCGGGGTGCGGCGGGCGTCAGAGCCCGGCGAGGGCCTTGAGGGGCGATTCGAGGTTCGGGGGGACGGGCATGACGCTGAGGCGCGGGAGGCGCACGAGGTCGAACTGAGCGAATCTCTTGTCAGCCTTGAGGTCGCAGAGCGTGATGCTCCGGGTGGCCGGGCGGAGGGGTTTGAGTTCGACGACGGCGAACTTCGGGGCGCCGTCCTTGGTCTGGCCGGGGTTGGCCGGATCCTCGTAGGCGCTGCGTGTGATGCGGGCGAGGCCGGCGATGCGCTTCTGGTTTCCTGAGTGGTAGATGATGGCCTCATCGCCCTTTTTCATGGCACGGAGGTGGATGAGCGCGGTGTTGTTGGACACGCCATCCCAGACTGTCGAGCCGTCGGCCTGGAGGTCGTCGAAGGCGTACTCGCCGGGTTCGGTCTTGAGGAGCCACGTCGCCATGGTGGGACTGTAGCGGGGCCAGGGCCCATTCCGACTCGATTTGGCGTCATACTGGACCGGGCGGTGTCGGGCCCGCGCGAGAGGAGCAGATGTATGGAGCACCCCCCCACTTCCCCGCACGATCCCCGCCGGTCAACCGGGCACGATGCTCGGAGCGGATCCGGCCGCTCGCCTGAAGCGCCTGTGGGTGTGGGCGCTGGGACACCGGATCAGCCGCGTGGGGGCGTGGAACCGCGCGAGCGGGTCGATGCGCTGGATATCCTGCGCGGGGTGGCGCTGCTGGGGCTGCTGCCGATGAACATCCTGTCGTTCAGCATGCCCGACTCGGCGCTGATGAACCCCCGGGCGTTCGATTCGCTGTTTCCGTACGAGGGGCTGAACAAGCTGGCTTTCGATGTCACGCATGTGGTGTTCGACCTCAAGATGATGTCGATCTTCGCCATGCTGTTCGGCGCCGGCGTTCTGCTGTTTGCGCAGAAGGCGGACACGCGCGAGCGGCTGGGGCGTGTGCGGGGGCTGTGGTTCCGTCGGTGCGGGTGGCTGTTCGCGTTCGGGATGGTGCACGCGTATCTGATCTGGCACGGGGACATCCTGGTGCTGTACGCGCTGTGCGGGCTGCTGGTGCTGTGGTGGGTTCGGCGCTGGCCGCCGGTGGCGCTGATGGCGGTGGGGATGGTTGGCGTGCTCATCGCGGCGGGGCTGTGGTCGATGCAGGGGTTCTATTTCCAGTTCGCGCTGAGCCCGGAGATGATGGCGGAGATGTCCGCGGAGGAGGCAGCGGCGTTGAAGGCGGGCCTGGAGGACATCGTTCCGACGGCGGATGTGATCCGGGATCGGATCGCGACCTACCGGGGCGACTGGCTCACGGTGCAGGAGTCGCGGGCGAAGTACAGCCTCATGATGCAGACGATGATGGTGCCGTTCTGGGGGTTCTGGCGGGCGTGCGGGCTGATGCTGGTGGGGATGGCGCTGTTCAAGTGGGGCGTGCTGAGTGCGCAGCGCTCGACGCGTTTCTATGGGATCGGCGCGGTGGTGTGCTACGCGATCGGGATTCCCGCGGTGATCTACGGGATCGGGCTGCGCGATCGGTACTGGGATGATCCGGCGATGCTGTTGATGGTGGCGATGAAACCGAACGAGCTGGCATCGCTGCTCATCGCGTTCGGGCATGTGTGCGTGGTGATGCTGGTGGTGCGGTCGGGCGCGCTGCGCGGGGTGCGGGGCGCGCTGGGTGCGGTCGGGCGCACGGCGTTCTCGAATTACATCTTCCACTCCGTGGTGTGCACGCTGCTGTGCTACGGGTACGGGTTCGGGCTGTACGGCACGCTCGACCGGGTGGCGCAATGGGGCGTGGTGCTGGCGGTGTGGGCGGTGCAGATCCCGCTGACGCTGCTGTGGCTGCGGGCGTACCGGTACGGGCCGCTGGAGTGGGCGTGGCGGTGCCTAACCTACTGGAGGGTGCTGCCGATCAGTCGGTCGGTTGCGGAGGTGCCAACGCGTTGAGGCGATTGCGGACTCGGCGCATCTCGTTTATGCCATTGGAGTGGGCAGCGCCGATCGGGCGGCGGTGAGGGGGTCACGCGGTGCGCGATGGGGAGTTGCCCTGCCCTGATGCGTTGTGGTCGTCGTCGTGCTCGTCCGCGGGGTGGGTGGCGGCGGCGAGGGTGGCCCAGGCCTGGACCTCGTCGGCGGGGACCTTGGCGGTGGCGGGGCGGTGCTGGTTGACAGCGCCGCAGGCATCGCAGATGACGCCGACGACGAATTCCGGCGAGCCGCTGAGGTCAGCGCCGCATGTCCAGCAGGTCACCCGCCCGAGGCGCTGGGTCATTTTGTTGACGGTCATCGTGACGGCGGCGACGGCGACGCCGACGATGGGCAAGGCGGCCCAAGCCGGGGTGAGGGCGATGGCGCCCCATGCGGCGAGGGGGATGGCAATGGTGTAGGCGAGGACTTTCAGGCGGAGCGTGCGGAGCCACGAGAGCCCGCGAGACTTCACGCCGTCCGCCACCCGATCCGCGATCTGACGAGGCCCCGTTCCTGCCATCCCGATGCGCCCTTTCCGCCCTCCAGTTCCATGGGAGGGACTCGCCTGGCCAACTCGTCCGTTTGCGAGCGGGGACTATAGGAATCGTGCGGGAGGGATGCCACGATGTGGCGATTGTGGGAGTGATCGCCCTGAATTCGGCGGGCTTCCGGGGGGGATGGGGACGGTCGATCGGGGTGATCGGACGGGGCGAGCGAGGGGGGCGGTCAGCGGGGCTGGGAGATCGTCGCGACCTCGCCGGCGGGGGTGTTGAGGGATCGTTCGAGGGCCTGGACCCAGTTGCGCCAGCAGAATCCGTCGATCTGTTCGGCGGTCCATCCGCGGCTGGCGAGCCCGGCGGCGAGGCCGTTGAGGTGGGCGGGTCGGCGGAGCTGGCGCGGGAGGCGATCGGCGGCGAATCCGCCGTCCATGTCGGAGCCGAGGCCGACCTGTGATCGTCCGCCGGCGACGGCGCAGACATGCTCGATGTGGTCGAGGGCGTGCTCGATGGTGGCGGGCGGGTGATGATCGGAGCCGGGCGACCATCTGAGGAAGGCGGAGAAGAGGTTGATGCCGACGATGCCGCCGCGGGCGGTGATGGCGAGGATCTGCTCGTCGGAGAGGTGTCGCCGCCACGCGGGGTTGTCCTGGTCGCCGAGGAGCGCGCGGCAGTTGGAGTGGGTGGCGACGACGGGGCGGGTGGTGCGGGCGAGGAGTTCGTCAAGGGCGCGCGGCGAGAGGTGGGAGGCATCGTGGATGAGGCGGAGGGCGTCGATGGCATCGACGAGATCGCGGCCCATGTCGGTGATGCCGAGGTCGGTGTCGTTGCCGCCGGCGTAGCGGGAGGCGGGGGCCCACGCCATGCCGATGGCGATGACGCCGCGTGCGGCCCACCAAGGGAGCTCATCCGGGGTTCGGATGGGATCGGCGTTCTCCATGAGGATGCCGAGGTGGAGGCGGTCATCCTGGACGACGGGGCGGAGTCGGCGCTCGAGCGGGATGGGCTGGAGTTCGGCGACGCCCATGCCGCCGCGTGTCTCGCCGATGCCCGGGTCGCGCCTGAGGAGGCGTTTGAGGTCGGTCCCGATGTGCCCATCGTCGCGCCAGGTGAGGTAGGCCTCGAGCTGGGCCCGTCCGACGGCGTTGGCGCGTTCGGCATCGCCCGGCGGGTAGGCGTGCGGGGCGTTGGTTCCCGGCTGGGTGAAGATGGTGCCCAGGGCCATGCGGACGCCGGCGGTGACGAGTTCGGGGAGGGTGATGGCGGCCGGGGCGTGCGGGCCGAGGGTCTGCTCGTCGAGGGCTTCGATGGGGGCGAGCATGTTGCGCCGATTGACGGCGAGATAGGCGAGATCGAGGTGGGCATCGAACCAGAGCTGCTGGGGAGGCATGGGCGGATGCTATCGGGGCGGTCCGGGGCGTGGCGGTCGGGCGGGGCGGGTAGGATGGGAGCATGTCCAGGCGTACGGCATCGTCTCCTCCGACCGGCACTGATTCGCGGCCCGGCGCTGCGGCACGCAACGGCGCGCCCCAGCGGGGTGGGGCTGCTGCGGCGGTGGGTGGTGGATCGGGGAGCGGCTCATGGGAGTACGCGCCAGCGCCCGAGTCATTGAAGGTGGAGATCGCTCCGGCGTACGGGCACTTCATCGGCGGGCGGTTCACCGAGCCGGGTGGCGGGGGCGGGCTGGAAACGGTGAATCCGGCGACGGAGCGGGTGCTGTCGCGGGTGGGGATCGGCGGGGCGAGCGAGGTGGACTCTGCGGTGTCGGCGGCTCGGGAGGCGCTGGGGGGGTGGTCCGCGATGGACGGGAAGGAACGCGGGAAGTACCTGTTCCGGATCGCGCGGCGGATCCAGGAGCGGGCGCGGGAGCTGGCGGTGCTCGAGTCGATGGACGGCGGGAAGCCGATCCGCGAATCGCGGGATGTGGATCTGCCGCTGGTGTCGCAGCACTTCTTCTACCACGCGGGTTGGGCGGACAAGCTTGAGTATGCGATCGCGGGCGGGCGAGGCGTCGGTGGCGCGCCGGAGCCGGGCGTGGGATCGGGGCGGGGTTCGAACGGGGCGCATGAGGTGGCCCCGGGGCTTCGTCCGGTGGGGGTGTGCGGGCAGGTGATTCCGTGGAACTTTCCGTTGCTGATGGCGGCGTGGAAGCTGGCGCCGGCGCTGGCGTGCGGGAACACGGTGGTGCTCAAGCCCGCGGAGACGACGCCGCTGACCGCGCTGCGGCTTGCGGAGATTCTGGAAGAGTGCGAGCTGCCGGCGGGCGTGGTGAACATCGTGACCGGCGATGGTTCGACGGGCGCGGCGATCGCTGAGCATCCGGGGGTGGACAAGATCGCGTTCACCGGATCGACGGAGGTCGGGAAGAAGCTGGCGCGGGTGGCGTCCGAGCGAGGTGTGCCGATCACGCTCGAGCTTGGTGGGAAGTCGGCGCACATCGTGTTCGAGGATGCGGCGCTGGACCAGGCGATCGAGGGGATCGTGCAGGGGATCTACTTCAACCAGGGGCATGTGTGCTGCGCGGGCTCGCGTCTGCTGGTGCAGGAGTCGGTGCGGGATGAGGTGGTGCGGCGGCTGGAATCGCGGCTGGCACGGCTGCGCGTGGGCGATCCGCTGGACAAGAACACGGATGTGGGGGCGATCAACTCGCGGGCGCAGCTCGAGAAGATCCGCGCGATGGTCGAGGAGGGCGTGGCGGGCGGCGCGACGATGCACGAGTTCGGCGGGTGCGCTTTGCCGGAGAAGGGATACTGGCACCGGCCGTGCTTCCTGACGGGGGTTGGCGCGGGCGATCGGATCGTGATGGAGGAGGTGTTCGGGCCGGTGCTGACGGTGCAGACCTTCCGCACGCCGGGCGAGGCCGCGGAGCTGGCCAATCACACGCCGTATGGGCTCTCGGCGGGGGTGTGGACGGACAAGGGTTCGAAGATCTTCGATCTCGCTTCACGCCTGCGGGCTGGTGTGGTGTGGCTGAATACCTTCAACAAGTTTGATGCGGCTTCGCCGTTCGGGGGATACAAGGAGAGCGGGTTCGGTCGCGAGGGCGGGCGGCACGGGCTCGGGGCGTATCTGCAGCGGGTGTGATGGCGGTTGGTGCCGGGTGGGGTGGCGGTTTGGATTGGGGATTGGGGTGCACCGCGGAGGCGCGGAGGGCGCGGAGTGGAGCGGGGAGTGGCGGATGGGGGTTGGGGTGTCAGTGTGAATCGTGGTGGGTTGCGGGTGGGCGCTGGGCCCGCCCTCCCCATGTAGGAAGCCAGAGGGAGAAGATGAGAGTGAGGAGCCCGGTTGCACGGGCGTGGGGTGATGTGTGTGGAGTTGGGTCTGAGGTCGTGGGCTGGTGGGCTCAGGTGTCTTGTGTAATCTTGGCGGCGGGATGGGCGATTGGGCGGCCGCACTCGGGGCAGCGGTCGGTGGTGAGATTGTTGAGGTCGTAGGCGCAGTGCGGGCAGTGGCCCTTGCGGGTACGGAGGGCGCGGCGGAGGCGGAGGGGGCCGAGGGTGAGGAGCCAGAGGGCGGTGGCGTAGATCAGGGTGTTGAGGATGAGGCCGGGCCAGATGGGCGTGAGGGGGAGGGCGCGGACTTCGGTGATCGTTTGGCTGTTTGGCGGAAACTGGAATCGACCTTGGAACTGTGGCGGGTTGGCGTGCCCCGGAAGCGGGATGATGCGGGGCGGGATACGGATGCCGCCGGTGACCGGGGCACGAGCCATCGCGAGGGCATCGGTCCGGTGTTCGTGGATGCGCGAGTACAAGCAGAGGAACGGCCAGCCACGGGCGTCAAGCTCGGCCGGCGGGCGGGCGCCTATGCGGCGGACATCGTCCATCGTTGGTCGGGTCCAACCCGTGAAGTGATCGCGCGGAAACGCATCGATGTCGGCGGGCCAGATTATGCCGCGTCGGGGAAGCATGCCGGATTCACTCCGGGCGTGCGGGCTGGCGTTCGGGAACGCAGCCATGCGGGTCAGTCTGATGCGATACAAGTCGCTGATGATGGGCGACTCCTTATCCTGAAGGACGAACCACGCTGGCAAATCCCAGCTGGTGGACTTCTCCTCCCCCGCAAGGATTTCCGTTGAGCGCCTCATGGCACCCGGGCGCTTGGCGCTGAAATGGCTGATCCCGATGCCGACGCTGGAGGGATCCCAGCGCCAGTTCGCGCTACGAGTCGGTGGGGCACTCGCTGAGGCCCAAGACCACCCGGCTAGTCCAAACGGATCACCTGTGGTGCGGTATGGAAGCAGCGCATCCGGCCAATCGAATTGGCTCGGAAGTTGGACATTGAAGTATCGGTAGACGGGGCGAGCGGGAACGATGGAGATGAAGGTGGCGCACCCCCACGCGATGAGAATGGAAGCGAGCAGCCCGAGCACGCTGTAGCACGCGACTTCGGAGGAATTCGGAAGGATTGAACCGTAAGGCCTCACCCGGTGGTATTCGTTTGGGTGCTGGGGGCGGTTGCGTCGCCTGGCATGGAGGCGCTTCGGCCGCACTCGGGGCAGCGGTCGGTGGTGAGGTTGTTGAGGTCGTAGGCGCAGTGTGGGCAGTGGCCCTTGCGGGCGCGGAGGGTGCGGCGGAGGCGGAGGGGGGCGAGGGTGAGGAGCCAGAGGGCGGCGGCGTAGATCGCGGTGTTTGCGAGGAGGCCGGGCCAGATGGGGATGAGGGGGAGGGCGCGGGCTTCGCGGAGCGTGAGTTGGTTGGGATTGCGCGCCTGACTGATTGCGGCTTGGGATGTCGTCAGCGGGATTTTGCGTGGTGGGAGGCGGATGCCGCCGGTGACGGGACGGCCGGCGAGGGCGAGGGCATCGTCGCGGTGCTCGTGGATGCGCGAGTAGAGGCAGAGGAAGGGCCAGCCACGGGCATCCTGTTCGGCGGGGATGGCGGCGGCGATGTGGCGCACTTCGTCGAGTGTCGGGCGCCGGGTTCCGTCTCGGATGTCGCGGGGGAGCGCGTGGATGGGATGGGGGATGGCGAAGGGCTGGGAGCCGGGGATGGCGTTGAGGTTGTGCTCGGCTGGAGTGCCTTTGGATATAAGCACCAACAGCCACCGGGACTTTGTATGAGCCAGGTTGTAGAGGCTGTCAACAATCTTAGAGTCTTCGACCTCGAAGGCGAAGTAACCTGGGCCGTATGAAGTTGAGATGAAGTCGATCATGTCAAACGCCTTCATGTCGACCGATTTCCTGTTTGCTCCAGGAATTGTCGCCTCGCGAAGGCGCAGTGTGATTGAGAGATATGTGCGCACATCCTCATCGACAACCTCCGGATGCGTGATGTCCGGGTGGGCGATGGTGCTGGGGATTCTGGCGTAGTATCGCCTGCTGACACCTGACCAGTGCGTATCGCGCCACCCGCGGATCGGAAGCACGCGATCGGGCGCATCGATTTGGCGGGGCACCTCGATGGAAATCTTTGCGAGATATTGCGGTGCCTGAGCGATTGAGATGAACGCCGCGCAGGCCCATGCGATGAGGACAGTCACGGCGAGGCCTGCGCCCGTGAAGACGATGGCTTCGCGGATGATGCGGCGTGTGCGGTAAAAACGGGATGGGGTCTGCTGGGCCATGGAAATCGTTGATAACCCTTCGCAGTGTGTCAGAAAAGGTTGCGGGAGGGCGCGGGGCCCGCCCTCCCCATGTAGGAAGCCAGAGAGAGAAGTTGAGGGTGGGGAGCCCGGTTGGACCGTCGCGGGGACATGAAGAGGAGAGTGGGGGTTCTTGTCTTGGGGGCGGGGGCTGAGGTGGTGCTGGGGGAGTTCGGCATTTCAGGGAAGAGCGATCGGGGGTTGGGTGGATGCGGGTGGGAAATGAAGCGAGCCCTGCTTGGGCAGGGCTCGCGGGGGGAGGCTTGGATGAAGATGTAGGTTGGGGAGGAGACGGGCGGGACGCCCGTCCCACCGAGGGGGAGTCGGGCTTACGCGCCGGACTTCTCTTCGGTGGTGTCGGTGGTGTCTTCGCTGGTCGCCTTGGCGCTCGCGGCGGCGGGCTTGGACCACTTGGCCGAGAGGGTTTCGAAGTAGGCCTTGCGGCCGTCGGCGATCTTGCGGCGGGTGGAGGAGGCGGCGGCGCCGATCTCGGGGCCTTCCTCGGCGCCGACGAACTGGATGACGCAGAGTTCGGCGGCGTCGCCCTTGCGGCGCTTGCCGAGTTTGATGATGCGGGTGTAGCCGCCGTTGCGATCGGCGAAGCGGGGGGCGACATTGTCGACGATGTGCTTGACGATGCGCGGGGACTTGCGGAGTTCGCCGTAGCGGTTGCGCTCGACGGTGTCGGCGGCGGGGATGTCGAAGAAGTCCTTGGCGGCGTCGGCCTGCTTGCGGACGATTTCCTTCTCGGCGTCGTCGGCGCCCTTGGGCGTGTGGAGCCATTCGAAGGCGCGGCGGTCGCGTCCGAGTTCGGAGGCGATCTGGCGGCGCGCGTGGATGGTGCCCTGCTTGGCGGTGGTGACCATCTTCTCGACGAAGGGCTGGAGGGCCTTGGCCTTGGGGATGGTGGTGACGACCTGGCCGTGCTCGAAGAGGGAGACGGCCATGTTGCGGAGCATGGCCTGGCGGTGGGTTGAGGTTCGGCCGAGCTTAAAGCCTGCCTTGCGGTGGCGCATGGCGGGATCTCCTGGGTATCTGGCCGCCCCGTGCCGGATGACGGGTGTTCCCGGCGTGGTGGGACGGCGGTGGGGTTGGGCCGGCGAGACTGCTCGCGGGCGGGGGTCTGGTTCCGGTCAATTCCGCCCGTCGCGGTGATGCGGCGGGCGGGGGAAGAGCATAGCCCCGGCGAGGGGGATGGGAGTCGCGGGCGGGCGCGAAGGCGGGCGCCCGCGGGGGTGGGGTCAATAGCGGGCGTAGGAGGATTCGCCGGAGGGCATGGGGGCGGAGATGGGCTGGTAGCCCTCCGGGAGGGGCATGCCGAGGGAGAGGTTCATCTCCTGGAGCTTGCGCTTGACCTCGCGGAGGGAGGTGCGGCCGAAGGAGCGGACCTTGAGCAGGTCGGCCTCGGACTTCTGGACGAGGTCGGCGACGGTGTGGATGCGTGAGGATTCGAGGCAGTTGGCGGCCCGGACGGAGAGGTCCATGTCGGCGATGGGCATATTGAGCTTGCGGATGAGCTCATCGTCGACGGAGGCGGCGGCGGAGGCTGCTTCGGAGACGCGCTGCTCGCCGACATCGGCGAACTGGACGAAGGGGTTGAGGTGCTTGCGGAGGATCTTGGCGGCCTCGACGAGGGCCATCTGCGGCTCGACGGTTCCGTTGGACCAGATCTCGAGGGTGAGCTTGTCGTAGTCGGTCTTCTGGCCGACGCGGGTCTCTTCGACCTTGAAGCGGACGCGCTGGACGGGGGAGAAGATGGAGTCGACATGGATGACGCCGATCTCGATCTCCTCGGCGTTCTCGCGGTGGATGTTGGCGGGGACATAGCCGCGGCCCTTGGCGACGACGAACTCCATCTCGAAGTCGACCTCGTCGGTGAGGGTGCAGAGGACGAGATCCTTGTTGACGATGGTGAGGGAGGGGTCGGCCTCGATGAGGTCGGCGGTGACTTCGCCGGGGCCTGTGGCGGCGAGGCGCATGGTCTTGGGGGTGTCCGAATCGGACTTGACGACGAGCGCCTTGGCGTTGAGGACGATGTCGGTGACATCCTCGAAGACGCCCGGGAGCGTGGAGAACTCGTGCTCGGCGCCCTTGATCTTGATCTGGGTGACGGCGGCGCCCTCGAGTGAGGAGAGCAGGACGCGGCGGAGGGAGTTTCCGATGGTGGTTCCGAAGCCGCGCTCGAACGGTTCGATCATGAACCGGCCGTAGTTCGGCTTGAGGAACTTCTCGTCAACGACAACGGTGTTGGGCAGCTCGAGCCCGCGCCAGCGAACACGCATGGTGATTGCTCCGATCCGGCAGCCAGTGATGGACTGGTGGGCGACGCTCTCGGCGCTGGCGCTGCCCTGCCGGGCGGCGGCGCGAGGCCTTCTGTCGTGGCCCATCGTCTCCACGATTCTGAGACGAAAGCCCGCGCGGGCCTGTCGGCCGGGGCGGGCGGTTGTTCCTGAAGAGACGGGCGGGACGCCCGTCCCACCTGAAGAAAGGATGTCTTAGACGCGGCGGCGCTTGCGGGGGCGGCAGCCGTTGTGGGGGATGGGCGTGTGGTCTTCGATGGCGGTGACCTTGAGCCCGCAGGAGGCGAGGGCGTTGACGGCGGATTCGCGTCCGGAGCCCTGGCCGCGGAGCCGGACCTCGATCTCGTGCATGCCCATCTTGCGGACCTTGTTGCCGACGGACTCGCCGGCGCGGGTGGCGGCGAAGGGAGTGGACTTGCGAGCGCCCTTGAAGCCCATGGTTCCGGCCGAGTCCCAGGCGAGGGTTTCGCCGTTGGTGTCGGTCATGGTGATCATGGTGTTGTTGAACGAGGCGTTCACATGCGCGATCCCGCGTGTGACATTCTTGCGCTGCTTCTTGGTTTTCTTGGCCATGGATGGGTGCCCTGATGGTGTCGCGGGAGGTGTCGCGGTGTCCGGCGTGCTGTGCGGTTGTCGTGGGTGTGCTGGATGGGAACGGCGTGCGTGATGGCGGATCGGATCGATCGGGGCGTGGGCCCGTGATCAGCCCTTGACGCCCTTCTTGCCGGCGACGGTCTTCTTCCTGCCCTTGCGGGTGCGGGCGTTGCAGCGTGTGCGCTGCCCGCGGGTGGGAAGGCCGCGGCGGTGGCGATCGCCGCGATAGGAGCGGATGTCGCGGAGTCGCTGGATGTTCTGCTGCACCTGGCGGCGGAGGGCGCCCTCGACGAGGTACTCGGAGTCGATGAGCTGGGCGATGCCGGCGACCTCCTGCTCGGTGAGGTCGTTGGCGCGGCGGGTCGGATCGATCTTGAGCCGCTCGAGGATGTCGTCGGCGAACTTCGGTCCGATGCCGTGGATGTAGCGGAGTGCGTAGCGGATGGGCTTGCGCTCTGGGATGTCGACACCAACGATACGAGGCATTCGGTTGCTCCTGGGTGGAGGGGGGTGCAGTCTGGGGAGGTGTGCTCTGCGGTCGGATTCGTTCGGAGGAAAGACCGGCGGAGAAGCGGCCGGGCGTGTTCGTGCTGGGCGATCAGCCCTGGCGCTGCTTGTTGCGCGGGTCCTTCTTGTTGATCACGAAGACGCGTCCCTTGCGGCGGACGATCTGGCAGTCCTTCGTGATGCGCTTGACGCTGGATCGAACCTTCATGACGCGGCTCCTTGGGCTTTCCTGGCGGACTGGCGGGCGTTGCTCGGCGATGAGGACCGCGAGGAACGCGGCATGGTGCGGGAACTGAGGAACTGGCATCGCGTCCGGTCCGCGTTGGGTGCGATGCGCCGGATTCTTGATCGCGGCGCTGCGAACCGGGGTGTGGCCCGACGGGTGCGGCGGGTGGCCGCACGGTGCCGGGATGCGCGGACGCGACACCGCCCGGTCGGTGTGGCCGATCGGGCAGGGCGAAGAGTATAGCACGGGGTCCGGCGTCGAGTGGAGCGGGCGACGGGGAAAATCGGGGTCTTGGGACGGGATGTGGGGTCAGGCGGGGGCACGGGGTCCGACGCGGGGGTGGGCGAGGATGCGGGGGCGGGCGTTTCGAGGGTCGATGGCGACCATGGCCTCGGCGTGGGCGGCGAGGGCGCCGTTGGCGGTTCGGACGGTCCAGCGGTCGGGGTCGAGGCGGGTTGGGGTTCGGCCCGGGGTGGCGGTGACTATGGGCTCGATGGCGAGCACGAGCCCGGGGACGAGTTCAAAGTCCTCGAACTCGGCGGGATCCCACCAGTGCGGGGCCTTGGGGAGTTCGTGGAGGTGGCGGCCGATCCCGTGCCCGGTGAAGTCGGTGACGATGCCGAGGGACAGGCTCTCGGCGGCGGCCTGCATGGCTTGGGCGACTTCGGACCAGTGGACGCCGGGAGCGATGCGGGCGAGGGCGGCTTCGAGGACGGCGTGTGCTCCGGCGGCGATGCGGTGGGGTTCGGCGGCGGGTGGCTGCGAGGGATCGGCGTGCGGGACGACCAGGGACAGCGCGGCGTCGGCGTGCCACGCATCCAGAACAATGCCGAGGTCGAGCGTGAGAAGGTCGCCGGATTGGAGCGGGCGGTCCGACGGCGGGGCGTGGACCACCTCATCGTTGATGCATGCGACGAGCGCGGCCGAGAAGGGCGGCGCATCCGCGAGATCGCGCTGCCCGGGGAAGGCGGGGGTCGCTCCGGCCTGCGTGATGAGTTGCCGGGCCCTGGCGTCGAGATGGTGGGTGGTCGTTCCGGCGGTCGCGTGGTGAGCGATGGTTTCGAGGATTTGCTGGTTCAGGTGCGCAGCGCGTGCGATCGCATCGATCTCGTTGGGAGACTTGAGCGTCGTGGCGGGCGGATCCGTCATTGCTGATTGAGCGCGGGACGGGGCTTTGCGCGATCAGCTCTGGCGGCCGCGGATCTTGGGGCCGGAGCCGCCGCGGTCGTCGCCGCCGAGGAATCCGGCGTAGTTGCGCATCAGGAGGTTGGCTTCGATGCGCTGGATGAGGTCGAGGCCGACGGACACAACGATGAGCAGGCCGGTGCCGCCGAGGAATGAGGCGACCATGAACTCGATGCCGAGCTGCGTCTGCACGACCATGGGGAGGACGGCGACGATGGAGAGGAACCCGGCGCCGACATAGGTGACGCGTTCCATGACGGTTTCGAGGTACTCGGCGGTGCGCGGGCCGGGGCGGAGGCCAGGGACGAAGGAGCCGTGCTCGCGGAGCTGCTTGGACATGTCTTCGGGGTTGAACTGGACGGTGGTCCAGAAGTAGGAGAAGAAGAAGACCATGGCGATGTAGAGGAGGATGTAGGGGAAGGCTCCGAAGTCGAACCAGTTGGAGAGCAGGGCGGTGATTTCGAACCAGAAGCCCTGGTTGTTGGTCTGGGCGGCGACGGAGTTGGCGAGGGTGGCGAGGAGGACGGAGGGGAAGATCATGAGGGAGGAGGCGAAGATGATGGGCATCACGCCGCCGTGGTTGACGCGGAGGGGGAGGTAGGAGCGCTGGCCGCCGAAGACCTTGCGTCCGCGGGTGTGCTTGGCCTGCTGGATGGGGATGCGGCGCTGGGCGACGGTCATGATGACGCAGCCGGCGACGACGAAGACGAAGGCGCCGATGAGCAGGATGAGCGCGAGCCAGGAGAGCTGGGGCTCGTCGTTGACGGGGACGCCGAAGAAGTCGGAAATGAACCCGACCTGGCCGAGTTCGGAGTTCTGGATGACCCAGAAGAGCGCGCCGGGCATCCCGGCGAGGATGGAGGCGGTGATGATGAGGGAGACGCCGTTTCCGATGCCGTACTTGTCGATCTGCTCACCGAGCCACATGAGGAAGACGGTTCCGGCGGTCATGGCGGTGATGGCCATGGCCCACCAGACGGGGTTGTTGGCCCAGTTGGCGTAGATGATGTTGGACTGCTGGAAGAAGATGATGAGCCCGATGGCCTGTAGGACGCAGAGGCCGACGGTGGCGTAGCGGGTCCACTCCTGGACCTGCTGGCGGCCGGAGGGGCCTTCGTTCTGCTTGCGCTTGAGTGGTTCGTAGACGGAGGCGAGGAGTTGGAAGATGATGGCGGCGGTGATGTAGGGCATGATGCCCAGGCCGAAGATCGTGGACTGGCTGAAGGAGCCGCCGGTGAATGTGGCGACATAGGAGGCGAAGCGTGCGAATCCGGCGCCGGCTTCGCGCGATTGGTCGAACATCTCGGCCAGCTGCTGCTGATTGACGCCGGGGACTGGGATCCAGTATCCGATGCGGTAGACCGCGAGCATGCCGATGGTGAAGAGCACCTTGTTGCGGAGGTCGGGGATCTTGAAGATGTTGAGGAGGGCCTGGAGCATCTTTGGTCCCGTGTCGCTTCCCGTGGTCTTGGCGAGGCTCTGGCCTGCGGTTCAGTGGTCATTGGCGGGCGGGCGCCGGTGAGTATGGGGCGGCGACCGCGGCGGGTGGATCGATGGTTCGGGGTGGGTCAGGCCTTGGCGGGCTTGTCCTTCTTGCCGGACTTCTTGGCGCCGGCGACCTGATCGCCCTCGGCCTTGCCCTTCTGGGAGCCGACCGGGAGGTCGAACTTCTTGCCGGCGCGACGCTTGGGCTTCTTGTTGAGGTTCTTGGGCGAGCGATCGTCGCTGTTGCGGTCGACGCCACGGACCTTGTCGCGGCGGGTTCCGGTCTCGGTGACGGATCCGCCGGCGGACTCGATGGCCTTGCGGGCCGTGTCGGTGACGCGGGGGACTTCAACGGTGAGCTTGGCGCCGAGGGTTTGGCCTTCGTCCATGCCGGCGAGGATCTTGACGGGGTCCTTGCCGCCGGGGATGAGCCCGGCCTTGAGCAGAGATTCCTCGGTCACTGCGCCACCCTTGGCGAAGTCGGCGTGCTGGGCGATGGCGCCGAGGTTGACGATGCGGAAATTCGTGGTGAAGGCCCAGTTGGAGAACCCGAGCTTGGCCATGCGGCGGAAGTACGGCATCTGGCCGCCTTCGAAGGCGGTCTTGGCGGAGTAGCCGGAGCGGGATGAGTGTCCCTTGTGGCCTTTGCCGCAGGTCTTGCCGTGCCCGGATCCGATGCCACGACCGACGCGCTTGCGCGCCTTGTACTTTCCTGCTTCCGCGGTGACTTCGTGGATCATCATGGCTGGGACTCGCTTCCGTGGGGTCGTTGGGTCGTGGATGCGGGAGGTGCTTGGCTGGCCCCGGGGGGGCGTGGCGATGGAGTGGAGTTCGGTTGGGTGGTTGGGTGGGTGTGCGTTCGGTTCAGGATTCGGCGCCGGAGGATGGCTTGTCGGAGGCATCGGACGCTGAGGCTTCGGCGGCCGGCTGCGACTCGTCGGACTGCTGCTGGGAGCGCTGCGGGCGACCGCCGGAGCGCTGCCCGCCGCGGCCACCACGCCCGCCACGACCGCCGCGACCGCCGCGTTCTTCATCGGGCGACCTGGCGCCGAGCTTGGCGATGGGGGTTCCGGTGGAGGGTGGCGGGAGGAATGCGGCACCGCGCGCGAGGCGCTCGTCGACTTCGGTGGCGGTGATCTCGACGCCGCGGAGGGCGGCGAATGCCTCCTTGCCGCGGAGCTGGAGGAGCGCATCAAGGGTGGCCTTGGCGAGGTTCTTGGCGTTGGAGGAGCCGTAGGACTTGGTCATGCAGTCGGTGACGCCGGCGGCCTCGAGGACCGCGCGAACGGTGGCGCCGGCGACGATGCCGGTGCCGGGGGAGGCGGGGAGAATGCGGACCTTGGAGGCGGAGAAGCGGCCGGTGACCATGTGGGGGATGGTTCCGCCCTGGAGGACGACGGTGTTGAGGTTCTTCTTTGCGTCCTTCTGGGCCTTTTCGATGGCCGGGGGGACCTCATTGGCCTTGGCGTAGCCGAGGCCGACCTTGCCGCGCTTGTCGCCGACGACGACGAGCGATCCGAATGAGAACCTCCGACCGCCGGCCATCGTGGCGGCGGAACGGAACACGCCGAGGGTTGTGCTCTCGAGTGAGTCGGAATCTTCGATGAAGTCTCGTGCCATGGCGTGGTTCCGTGGTCTTTCTGTTTGGATCGTTGGCGGGAGGTGCTGCTGGCGGGGATGAGTGGAGCGGTGCCGGGATCAGAATTCGAGGCCTGAGGCGCGTGCGGCGTCGGCGAGGGCCTTGATGCGGCCGTGGAATCGGAGCCCGCCGCGATCGAACACGACGGCCTGGACGCCCTTGTCCTTGGCGCGGTTGGCGACGAGCTGGCCGACGGCCTTGGCGGCGTCGATGTTGCCGGTCTTATCGAGCTTGATCTCCTTGTCGCGGGTGGACGCGGAGCAGAGGGTGGTCCCGGCGAGGTCGTCGATGACCTGGACATAGATGTGGTTGAGGGAGCGGAAGACCGCGAGCCTCGGGCGGGAGGGTGTTCCCTCGACGCGCTTCCGGATGCCGATGCGGCGGCGTGACCGGCGGATCTGCTTGCGCTTCTGCTTGTCCATCGAACGGCCCTCGTCTTCTTCTTCTTCGGGCGGCGCCCGTTGTCGGGCGTTGGCGCCTGGTTTGGTCTGTTTGGGGAGCGGGTGGCGGGGTCTGGATTGTTGGGCGGACGGGTCGGCGGGTCGAGCGATCCGGTGCGGATCAGTTGCCGAAGGCCTTGCCCTGCTTGCGGCGGATGACCTCGTCGGAGTACTTGATGCCCTTGCCGTTGTAGGGTTCGGGCTTGCGCTTGGCCCTGACGGTGGCGGCGAACTCGCCGACGGCCTGCTTATCGGGGCCCTTCACGGTGATGAGGTTCTTCTCGACCGCGACATCGACGCCGGTGGGGATGGGCACGGAGATGACATTGGCGAACCCGACCTTGAGATTGAGGTTGGGCCCGGCGACGGAGGCGTTGTACCCGACGCCGACGACTTCGAGCTTTTTCTCGTAGCCCTGGGTGACGCCGATGATCATGTTGTTGATGTTGGCGCGGGTGGTGCCCCAGATGGCGCGGGAGAAGCGGATGTTCGGATCGACGCCTTCGGCGAGGGTGACGGAGATCTCCTTGGCGTCGGAATCGTGGTTGACGACGACTTCCGGGCGGAGGGGCATCTCGAGTGACTTGCCGGAATTGGCGACGCGGATCTTGCCCTTGTCGATGTTGATCTCGACCTTCGCGGGGACCGGGATGGACTTCTTGCCGATTCGGGACATTGCTGGTCGTCTCCTGGCCTTCGCCGAAATTCGCGTTCGTCATTCCGGGACGGCGGCGCGATTCGGGGCAGGCCCGTGTGTGGTGGTCGGTCGGGGCGTCGATGCGGGGATTCGCTGGCTCGGAAGGGTGCGGGTGGCGTGCGGTGATCAGTACAGGACGGCGAGGAGTTCTCCGCCGACATTCTCTTCGCGGCAGCGGCGGTCGGACATGACGCCGCGCGAGGTGGAGACGATGGAGATGCCCAGGCCCTGCAGGGGTCGCTCAAGGTCCTGGACGCCGCGATAGACGCGTCGTCCGGGCTTGGACTCACGGGCGATGTGGTTGATGAGGGTTTCGCCGTGGGGGCCGTACTTCAGCTTGACGCGGAGCTGGCCCTGCTTGCCATCGTCGATCACATCGAAGCTGTTGATGTAGCCCTCCTCCTGCATGATCTGGAGGATTCCTCGGCAGACCTTGCTGTTGAGGCAGGTGACGGCCTTGGCGCGATTCCGCGTGGCGTTGCGGATGCGGGTGAGCATGTCTGCGATCGGGTCGTTCGTCGCCATCGCTGAACGATCTCCTGTCCTTCGAAAGATCCGGTGTGGCCGGAAGGGTGTGGTCCGTGGTCGTTTCGGTTCGTGGTCGGTCGGTCTTGGGGTGGTGTTCGATTACCAGCTTGACTTGCGCATGCCCGGGACCTTGCCCTCGAGGGCGAGCTTGCGGAGCATGATCCGGGAGATGCGGAACTTGCGGTAGACGCCGCGGGCGCGTCCGGTGATCTCGCACCGGCGGACGGTGCGGGACATGAACTTCGGTGGCTGGTTGCTCTTGGCGATCTGTGCCTTGGTGGCCATCTGTGCGCCTCTCGTGGTTCTCGCGTGGGTTCGTGCGTGGTGTGGGGCGTGGACTTGCGTGCGGTGTGGTCGTGTGCGGCGGGTTCGGCGCGCCGGCTCAGCGGCGCTTGCCCTTCTTCTTTTTCTTCATGGACGCGGCGACTTCGGCGTCGTCGAGCCTGTAGAACGGGAAGCCCAGGCCTTCGAGGACGGCGAGGGACTTGTCGGGGCTAGACTTGGAGAACACGAAGTTGATGTTCATGCCGTGGGAGAAGTTGGTGGAGGTCATGTCGACCTCGGGGAACACGCCCTGCTCCTTGAAGCCCATGGAGTAGGAGCCGGCGTGGTCGAAGGCCTCGCGGGGGAGGCCGCGGAAGTCCTTGAAGCGGGGGACGGCAAGGTTGATGAACCGGTCGAGGAAGTCCCACATGCGCTCGCGGCGGAGGGTGACCATGGCCGAGGTTTCCGAGCCCTCGCGGACCTTGAAGTTCGCGACGGACTTCTTGGCCTTGATGACGACGGGCTTCTGGCCGGAGATGGTCGTGAGGGTGTTCACGACGGTCTCGCGGACATTTGGCGGGAGCTTGATGCCGTCGAGGTGGCGTCCCATGTTGACATTGATGACGATCTTCTCGAGCTTGGGGCGGGCCATGGGGTTGGCGCACTCCGGGAACTTCTCGGAGAGGTTCGGTCCGACTTCGGAGTCGAAGCGCTGCTTCAGGCGCGGCGGTCCCTGGCGCGTGAGCGCTTCCTGGATCGCCGGATCCGACATGTCGACTTTGCTCTTCTTGCCCTTGGCCATGGCTGTGTTCCGTCTGTTGGGAGGGGTCTTGTCTGCGTGAGCGAGGGGGCGGGCGCTGGATTGGCGCTGGGGGTTTACTTCTTGGTGGCCTTGCGGAGCTCGTGGAGGACCTTGCCGCCGCGGGCGGCAACGCGGACCTTCGAGCCGTCGGCACGGGTCTCGAACCGGACGCGGGTGGGCTTGCCATCGACGACCGGGCTGACATTGGAGATGTGGAATGTCCGGTCGATGGTGGTCTGCCCGCCCTGGGGGTTGATCCGGGTGGGGCGGATGGTCTTGGTGATGCCATCGATCTCCGGGCCGCGAACGGTCACGCGTTCGGCGGCGTCGTTGACGCGGACGATCTCACCGGTCTTTCCGCGGTACTTGCCGGCGGTGATGATGACCTGGTCACCTGTTCGTACATGCCTGGGCATCAGATCACCTCCGAGGCGAGCGAGACGATTTTCATGTAGCCGCGCTCGCGGAGCTCGCGGGCGACGGCGCCGAAGATCCGGGTGCCGCGCGGGGTGCCATCGTCCTTGATGAGCACGACGGCGGAGCGGTCGAACCGGACGGACGATCCGTCCGGGCGCTTGACGGGGTACGCGACGCGGACAACGACGCCCTTGACGACATCGCCGGCCTTGACATCCGCGTGGGGGATGGCCTTCTTGATGGAGCAGACGACGCGGTCGCCGACGGAGGCGGTGCGGCGGGTGAAGCGTCCGCGGGCGGTGGAGCCGCCGAGCACGCGGATGATGTACGCGACTTTCGCGCCCGAGTTGTCGGCGACATCGCACCGTGATTCTTGCTGGAGCATTGGGCACCTACCTCTTGCAGGCGATGGTTGATCGGATCGGACTGGCGGGGGCGGGGACGGTGGAGCGGGTGGGACGGTCAGTTGTTGGTGCTCGGGACATCACCGAAGTCGGCTTCGACGTTCTGGGGGGCCTTCTCGACGATGCTGACGAGGGTCCAGGACTTGGTCTTGGAGATGGGGCGGCAGGGCGCGACGAGGACGCGGTCGCCGAGGTGCGACTCGTTGTTCTCGTCGTGGACCTGGAGGATGGTCCGCTTGCGGACATACTTGCCGTACTTGGGGTGCTTGGCCGAGTACTGGACGACGACGCGGCGGGTCTTGGCCCGCTTGTCGGACTCGACGACGCCGACCTTGGCGCCCTTGAATTTGCCGGATTCGGTCGTCTGGAGATGGACTTGGTCGAGTTCTGACATCGTGGTGGTCCGTTTGGTTGGGTGGGTCGGTCGTGGGTCCGTGGTCGGGTCTGGCTGTTCGGCTGGGTGGATCCGAGGGTCGGAGGGGGTTACTTGGCGGCGGCCGAGATCTCGCGGGCGCGGCGCTCGGTGAGCATGCGTGCGATGTCGCGGCGGATCTTCTTGAACTGCGACGGATCCTCGACCTTGTCGGTGACACGCTGGACGCGCAGGTCGTGCAGGCGGCGCTGCATGCGGTCGATCTCGAGGTCGATCTCCTCGCCGGTCATCCGCTTGACTTCCTTGTACTTCATGGCGTGGTTCCTGCTGGTCGGTCGTGGTGGTTCGGGTGGGGTCGTTTCGGCGAGTCGGAGGCGGATGGATGATCAGACTTCGAGGCGGCGGCCGACGAATCGGCAGCGGACGGGCATCTTCATGGCGATGCGGACCATGGTGTTCTTGGCGAGGTTCTCGGGGATGCCGGCGATCTCGAAGAGCATGGTGCCGGGCTTGACGCGTGCGGCCCAGTAGTCGACATCGGCCTTGCCCTTGCCCATTCGCTGCTCGAGGGGCTTCTTGGAGACTGGCTTGTCCGGGAAGACACGGATGAAGATCTTGCCCTGACGCTTGAGGAAGTGCTGCGCGGCGATACGCCCGGCCTCGATCTGGCGGGCGGTGAGCCAGCAGCCCTCCAGCGCCTGGAGCCCGTAGTCGCCGTAGGCGACATAGTTGCCTTTGGTGGCCTTGCGGTCCCGCACACGGCGGAACTCCTTGCGGAACTTGGTGCGCTTCGGCATGCGGGGCATGGCTTGGCTTCCTTTCGGGCCCCTCCGGTGGACGCTTCCGGCGGGGGTGTTCGGTCTCGGGGACTTGGGTGGAGGGTCTGGCGATCAGGCTCTGTGGTTCGGCGGTCGCGGATCAGCGGCGGCCCCTGGCACGCGGGCGTGCGCCGGCGGCCGGCGGTGGTCCATCGGTGACTTCATCCTCGGCGCCGTACATGCCCTTGTAGATCCAGACTTTCACGCCGATGGCGCCGTAGGTGGTGAACGACTCGGCGAAGCCGTAGTCGATGTTGGCCTGGAGCGACGAGAGGGGCATGGAGCCGAGGCGGGTGTCGAGGCGGCGGCTCATCTCGGCGCCGCCGAGGCGGCCGCAGATGAGGATGCGGACGCCCTTGGCCCCCTGCTGCATCGCGCCCTCGGCCCGCATCTTGACGACGCGGCGGAATGAGGCGCGCTTCTTGAGCTGCTCGGCGATGCCCTCGGCGACGAGCTGGGCGTCGATGTCGGGGTTCTTGATCTCGATGATCGAGATGCCGACCTTTCGCCCGGTCATGTACTGGAGCTCTTCGGAGAGGCGGTCGACCTCGGCGCCCTTTGGGCCGATGACCAGCCCGGGGCGGGCGGTCTTGATGATGACCTTGAGCTCCTCACGGGTGCGCTCGATGTGGATGTCCGAGACCGCGGCGAACGGCGGGGTGCGGTTGAGCCGCTTGTCGACGAACTGGCGGATCTTGTAGTCCTCGACGAGCAGTTCGCCGTAGAGCGCCTTGGGGGCGTACCAGCGCGAGCGGTGGCTCTCGGTGATGCCGACGCGGAATCCGTATGGATGAACTTTCTGGCCCATTGGTTACGCGGCCTCCTCTTCGACGCTGATCGTGATATGGCAGGTTCGCTTCTGGATGGGGTGGGCGCGGCCGCGGTCCTTGGGCTGGAAGCGCTTGATGGTCAGGCCCTTGTCGACGCGTGCTTCGGAGACGAAGAGGCGGTCGACGGCGGCGTCGTTCTGCTCGGCCTCGGCGATGGCGGCGCTGAGGGCCTTCTTGACGAGCCATGCGGCGCGGCGCGGGGAGAACTCGAGCAGGTTGAGCGCATCGGGGACGGAGCGTCCGCGGATGAGGTCGACGATGAGCCCGGTCTTGCGCTCCGAGGAGCGTGCCCAGCGGTAGGTGGCGGTGTATTTGGCGATGGCCGAGGGCTCGACGCCGAGGGCCTGCGCGAGGGCGTTGATGTCTGCGGGCTTGGCGGCGGGGTGGTTCTTTCCGCTCATCCAGTTGCGGACGGCCTTGGCGGCCTCGGCCTGGCCCTTGGTGGTGGAGGGGCGGGCGGGGAGGGCGCGTGCGAGGTCCTCGACGGAGACCTCCGCATCACGGGCGATTTCTTTGAGATTCTCGGGGATGATTCGCACCTGGCACGCTCCCGGGCCGTGGGGCCCTGCTGCGAGACTGAGTTGGCTGGGGTCTGGGTCGGGGTCTTGCTCTTTGGACACGGACTCGGCTTTGGCGGGGGGCGTTGCCTGGGTCCGGGCGGGTCGGGTGATCGAGGCGGCTTACTTCTTGCCGACCTTGATGCCTTCCTTCTTGTTGGTGTGCCCGCGGAAGGTGCGGGTGATGCTGAACTCGCCGAGCTTGTGCCCGACCATGTCCTCGGTGACATAGACATCGACGAAGACGCGGCCGTTGTGCACGGAGAAGGTGTGCCCGACGAACTCGGGGACGATGGTGCACGAGCGAGCCCAGGTCTTGATCGGGGTCTTGTTGCCCGAGTCCTTCTGCGCCATCACGCGGGAGTAGATCCGCTCGATGACATAGGGTCCTTTTTTCAGCGATCGGGACATGGGTCACTTCCTCGGTGCCGCGACGGGCGGCTCTTGGAGACAGGTGTTTCGTGGCGTGGACTCTTGCGGCGGGTGGACGGTGATCAGCGGAGCTGGCCGTAGCGCTTGGACTTGCGGCGGCGGATGATGAGGTCGGACGAGGGCTTGTTGCGGTCTCTGGTCGGCCCGCCCTTGGACAGGACGCCGGAGGCGGATGCGGGCGGGCGGTTGCCCTTGGAGCGGCCTTCGCCGCCGCCGAGGGGGTGTACATGGTGGGCCATGGCGACGCCGCGGACCTTGGACTTGCGTCCGATGTGGCGCGACTTGCCGGCCTTGCCGAGCCTGCGGAGGACATGGTCGGGGTTGCCGACGGCGCCGATGACGGCCCGGCAGTCGATGGGGACGCGCCGGATTTCGCCCGAGGGGAGGACGAGGGTGGCGAACTTGTCTTCCTTGTTGGTCAGCCTTGCGGAGGAGCCGGCCGAGCGGCACATCTGGCCGCCCTTGCCGGGCTGGAGCTCGACGCAGTGGACATTGAGGCCGGTGGGGACGAAGCGGAGGGGGAGGCAGGAGCCGGTCTTGGGCTCGATGGCGTTCTGGGAGGCGACGATGGTGTCGCCGTCCTTGAGCCCCTTGGGAGCGAGGATGTAGCGCTTGACGCCATCGGCGTACTCGATGAGGGCGATGTGGCAGGTGCGGTTGGGGTCGTACTCGATGGAGACGACGGTGCCCTGGATGTCATTGCGGTCGTTGCGCTTGAAGTCGATCTTGCGGTAGAGGCGCTTGTGCCCGCCGGCGCGGCCGTGGACGGTGACCTTGCCGTGGTGGTTGCGTCCGCCCTTCTTGGGGAGGGCTTCGAGGAGTGGCTTGTGGGGCTTGTTGGCCTTGAGCGTGACCTCGGCGTGGAGGTTCACGGAGGCGTTGCGGCGGCCGGCGCTGGTTGGCTTGTAGATGCGGATGGGCATGGCGTGCTCCGTCTGGTCTGGCGTTCGGCGTGTTCGTCGCGGTGCTGGGTGCGGTCGGCGGGCGGATCGGATGCTGGGATCAGAACAGTTCGATGCGGTCCTCAGGGTGGACGCGCACGAGGGCCTTCTTCCAGGTCTTGGCGTTGACGATTCCGGTGCGTGTGCGGCGCGAGCCGCCTTTGCGGATCTGGGTGGACACGCCGATGACGCGGACATCGTAGAGGTGCTCGATGGCCTTCTTGATGTCGGTCTTGCTGGCGGTGACGGGCACGCGGAAGGCGTACCGGTTGTGCTCGTTCATGTCGAAGGTGTGCTTCTCGGTGATGAGCGGCTTCTTGATGATGTGGATCGCGGAATGCATCACGCGGCCTCACTCTCGGTGGCGGTGGCGGCACCGGCGGGTTTGCGGGAGTACGACTTGTCGATGACGGCGGAGGGGCCGTTGACCCATGCCTCGAGGTCGGACTTGGCGATGACCATGTAGCGGTGGTTGAGCATGTCCCAGCAGGTGAGCTGGGCGGCGTTGGCGATGGAGACATCGTCGATGTTCCCGGCGCCGCGGCGTGCGTTCTCGTTGTCCGGGGCGAGGGCGAGGAGGCACGAGCGGTCGATGCCGAGCGCATCGAGCATCGCCTTGACATCCTTGGTCTTCGGCGAGCCGAAGGAGAGGTCGTCGATGATGCGGACCTCGTTGTCGATGAGCTTGGCGAGCAGGGCGTTGCGGTTGGCCTTGCGGCGCATCTTCACAGGCATGTCGAGACGGTACTGCTCGCGGGTCTTGAGCTTGGCGAAGGTGCGGCCGCCGCCCTTGCGGATGGGTGTGCGGACTGTGCCGGCTCGCGCGTTGCCGGTGCCCTTCTGCTTGTAGAGCTTGCGTGTCGAGCCCTCGACGCGGGAGCGGTTCTTGGTGCGAGCCGAGCCCTGGCGGAGGTTGGCGTGGTAGCGGACATACGCCTGCTTGAGCAGGGGCGCGTTGACCTGGCCGCCGAGTGCGGCTTCGTCGATCGAGATGGTCCCGACCTGCTTGCCCTGCTTGTTGAGCACTGGAACTTCCATCGCTCGGTTTCCCATCTGTCGGGGCGTTCACACGCGTGTGGTCGCCCGTGGTGTGTCTTGAGGTCCTGACGGCCCGGGTTTTTCCCGGGAGTGATCTGAGGCCGGTTCCGGTCCGCTTCGGGCGGAGGCGGGTCAGCCCTTGGCGGCTTCCTTCTGCTTGCGTGCCTTGGGCTTGTAGAGGCGCGATGGCTCGCGGATCTCGAGCAGGCCCTTGTTGGGTCCGGGCACGGGGCCCTTGACGAGCAGGAGGTTGTTCTCGGCGTCGATTCGAACGATATTGAGCGAACGGACGGTGACGCGCTCGTTGCCCATCTGGCCGGACATTTTCTTGCCCTTCTTGAGCTTGCCGGACCAGCCGCGGTTGGTGCCGTGGCCGCCGATGGAGCCCGGGGAGCGGTGCTTGCGCTCGACGCCGTGGCTGGCCTCGAGGCCGGCGAAGTTGTGGCGCTTCATGGTGCCCTGGAAGCCCTTGCCCTTGGAGGTGCCGGCGATGTCGACGAAGGCGAGTGATGCGAAGTCGGCGAGGGTGATGGACTGGCCGACGGAATAGGAGGCCAGGTCCTTCTCATCGACGCGGAATTCGCGGTGGAAGCGCTTGGGGTTGGTCTGGGCCTTGGCGTCGTGCCCGATGAGGGGGCGGGTGGAGTGCTTGGGCTTGCAGTCCTCGTAGCCGATCTGGACGGCGGCGTAGCCGTCGTTGTCGGGGGTCTTGATCTGCGTGACGACGCAGGGCTCGACGAGGATAGCGGTGACGGGCACGGAGACTTCATCCGCGTTGTACACGCGGGTCATGCCGACTTTGCGTCCGAGGAGCAGGCGTGCCATGGGTCGTGCCTTCCATCCGCGTTGGGCGGTGTGTTTGCCCGGGGCGGCTGGGCTTTGGCTCTTCGGGGTTCGCGGGTTGGCCGCGGCGACCGTGAGCCTCTGCCGTTCTTGCTCGTGCCTCCGGGACCGACCCGGGCGGGCAGAGGAGCGTCTGGAGCGCCCCGCACCGGCGGGGCCGATGCGTGGGCAAGAGAAAGGGCCGGGCTCTCTTGCGAGGGCCCGACCCGGAGTCGGACGGCGTTACGCCTTGATCTTGATGAACACGCCGGCGGGAACGACGAGGCGGTTGAGGGCCTCGACGGTGCGTGCGTTGGCTTCGGTGATGTCGATGATGCGCTTGTGGGTGCGGATCTCGAACTGCTCGCGGGACTTCTTGTCGATGAACGGCGATCGGAGCACGGTGTAGCGCTCGATGCGGGTCGGGAGGGGGACCGGACCGGCGACGCGGGCGCTGGTGCGCTTGGCGTGCTCGACGATTTCCTTGGCGGAGGCGTCGAGTGCCTGGTGGTCGTAGGCCTCCATGCGGATTCGGATGCGTGCACCGTTCATCGAGCGAGCCTCTCGTGCTCTTGCGCGAGCGCTTCTGCCGGGTTCGGCGGATCGGAGCTGGGCTCGGGCGACGCGCCCGCTGACCCTGCCCGGACGATCCCGGCGGTCTGGAATCCGCATCGTCGGCGTGGTGCCGGCGTGAGGTGGTCGTGTCCGTGGGAATCCGGCGTGGTGCGCTGGACTCCCTGAGCGATGCACAACGGTGGGACGAGTCGGCAAGACTCCCCATCGCCGTCTCGGCCGCACGAACGGGGTCCTCTCTGGTGGAGGATTCGTTCGCCGCCAGTCCGGCCGGCGTGGGAGTTTCACCCAACGCGGTACCGGGAGACCGCTCGAACACACAATCGATCATCGAACTGGAGGCGTGCGAGCACGCCAACCGCGCGACCAACCCACCGGCCGTATCGCGGGGAGGTGAGGATAGCCTTGCCCAGGTCCCTGTCAAGTGAGCATGCCGCCGGATGTTCAAGGTGCGTTCAGGTCGGCGGGGTCGAGTCCGGTTGGGAAGGAACTCGGACAATGGGGAGTTGGGATGCGTCGGGGGGAGCGCGGTGCGGATCGTGCTCGGTCCGTCGGTCTTGGCGGACGCCCCCCCACTGTTCGCGGGCGATTGGGCGTGGATTGGGGGTGGTTTGACGCGATTCGGGCACCTGGTCGATGCAGTGATGCGTACAAACGAGTCCTTGCCGGGCATCTCGCTGGTAGAGACTCGGCGGGATCGGGAGCCGGGAACGGGCCAGTGATCGGCTCGCGGGAACCTTCCACTGACCGGATGGAGCCAGCGATGAAGCGTGGATGGACCGGTTCGACGATTCGGAGCGCGGCGATCGGGTGCGGGGCGCTGCTGGGGCTTGGATTCAGTGGTCCGGCGCTGGCTCAGGGCACACCCGAGCAGCCGGTGCCGCACGGCGGGGGCGGAGCGGTGCTGTTCGAGGGTGAGCCGTATGAGGTGCGCGATCTTGGTCTCGTGCTGTATCTGCCAGTGGGTTGCACGGTGAGTCGTTCCTATATTCCGGGCGGCATGCAGGCATTAGCGATCGAGCCCGATGCCGAGTCGTGGACGATGCGCGCGTATGTCGAGCGGGTCACGGATGCGAGCCTGACGCCGGCGGTATACCTGGACCGCGTGATCGAGCAGCACCACGCGGCGCGAGCGCGGAACGCTCCCCCGATCAATGGACGAGCGCCGCTTCCCTATTCGGTGGTGGACCGCACTGACGAGTTGCGGGTTGGTGATCTGTCGGGCTCGCGCGCGTACCTGGAGGTTCCGGGGAGCGGCACGGCGGTGGCGTCCGGGTACGCGGTGTTCAGGCTTGGGAACCGCGAGTTCCTGATGTTCCAGATCGACAGCGAGCCGGAGGGCTTTGCCCGATCGCGGGCGGTGTTCGAGACGATCATCGCGGCGTCGACTTTCAATCGTCCGGATCCGGAAGAGCAGGCGGAGCGTGCGGCGTCGCTCGCGGCGGGTGAGCGGTTTCTTGAGGGTCTGACAGCGCAGGATCTGGAAGCGGCGCTGCCATCGGGGGTTGTGCTCCTGCGGCTCTATGAGCCGGCGAAGACGAACACGGATGCGGATGCGCGGGAACTGGGATATCAGCGCGTGGATCTTCGGACGGGTCAATTGGGTGAGGTGACGGGCCGGCCGAGGCATACCTGGACGCCTGCCGAGCGGCGGTTCGGGTTCCTCGCGACGGTTGACGGTCGGTTTCTGGACTCCGGTCGGGTGATCGATGTGAACGCGCAGATGTACCTGTCGCGCGATCGGCGGGAGGAGACCTGGTCGCTGGTCACGACGGTGACGGGGATGAACCATGAGAAGGGCGTCGAGGAGTCGGTCTCGAACACGCAGACGCTGATCCGGAATGGGGAGCGTCTGACGAGCCGGACGCTGGTCCCGAATCAGCCGCCGTTGATCCGCGACTGGGTGCTGCCGGACCGCGGGTTTCTGTCTGGCGTGGAGACCTACCTGTTGCCACGGCTGGTGGCCGCGGCGGAACTGGGGGTGCCGTTCTCGTTCTATCACTTCCACACGGTGCGCGGGTCGCTCTCGCTGCGGCGGGACACCTTTGTGAAGACGGCGACGGGGTGGACGCGTGAGGAGCTGCGGTCGGAGCTCGATCAGCCGCAGCACGGGGTGTACACCTCGGAAGGCGAGCTGATTCGGACGACGCTGGCGAACGGGACGGTGATCGAGCCGATCGAGCCGCAGCGGCTGCTTCGGCTCTGGAAGGACAAGGGACTTCCGGTGCGGTGATCCGGCGTGCGGGACGGGGTAGGTGACTAATCGAGGGTGAAGGCTCGGAGCGATCGGGCGAGCAGCGCGGAGTTGCCGACGACGCAGATGTTGCTCAGCGCCATGGCGATGGCGGCGACGAGCGGGCCGTGGTGGCCCAGGAGCCCGAGCGCGGCGGCGGGGATGGCGAAGGTGTTGTAGGCGAACGCGAGCGCGAGGTTGGTCCTGATCGCGGCGAGCGTTTTCTTTCCGATGGCGAGCAGCATGGGGATGGCCATGAGCCGCTCTCCGGGGACGATCGCGTCCGAGGATTCGATGGCGGCGGCGGTGCCGGACCCGATGGCGATGGCGATGCCCCCGAGCGATGAGGCTTGGGCTAGGGCGGGGGCATCGTTGATGCCATCGCCGACCATCGCGACGGGGGCGGATCGGGGGTCCTCGGCCAGTCGGGCGATCTCGTCGAGCTTGTCCTGTGGCGAGAGTTCGGGCATGGCCGAGGTGCGTTCGAGGCCGACGGCCGAGGCGATCGCGTGGACGGGCGAGGCGCGGTCGCCCGAGAGCATGCGCAGGATGACCCCCTGTCGGCGGAGTGCCTGGATGGCCCGGGACGCGTCGGGGCGTGGCTCATCGCGGAGGGCGATGGCGCCGAGGCATTCGTCGTCGCGGAGTACGAGGCTGAGTGAGGCGCCCGCATCGTCGGGCGCGGACTCGAATCGCTCGGTGTCGATGCCGGCGGCGCGGGCCGCGCTGAGCGAAAGAATGCGGATGCGCTGGGCGTCGATGGTTCCTGACATGCCGGCGCCGGGGCGTTCCTCGTGATCGGCGGCTTCGGGGATGGCGAGGTGGCGCTGGCGTGCCGCGGCATGGATCGCACGGGCGATGGGGTGGCTGGAGGGCGCGCAGATGGCCGCGGCGAGCGCGAGGTGGTGGTCGTCGGCGCGGATGACCCTTGGACGCCCGGCGGTGATGGTTCCGGTCTTGTCGAAGACGATGCACTTGATGTCGGCGGCGCGTTGGAGCGCGGCCGCGTCGCGGAGGAACACGGCGTGGCGGGCCGCGCCCCCCACTCCCGCCATGACGGCCAGCGGCGTGGCGAGCCCGAGGGCGCAGGGGCAGGCGATGACGAGCACGGTGGCGGCGATGATGAGCGCTTCGGCGGGCGGGATGCCGATGGCGAGCCACCAGATGAGGAACGACAGGGTTGCGATCGCGAGGATGGCGGGCACGAAGATCGCGGTGATGCGGTCGGCGAGGCGCTGGGCGGGCGGGCTGGACGCGCGGGCCCGTTCGATCATGGCCGCGATGCGCGCGATGGTTGTGGAGCGTCCATCGACGGTCGCCCGAAGGATCACGGGCGGCCCGGTGTTGATCGCGCCGGCGACGGCGGTCTCGCCCGGGGCTCGCTCGACGGGGATCGACTCTCCGGTGACGATCGACTCGTCGAACGATGATGCCCGGTCGACCAGGGTGGCATCGACGGGGATGCGCTCGCCGGTGGGCACGAGGATGAGGTCGCCGGGCGAGAGGCGATCGGTGGGGGTGGGCTTCGGACTCCGGTCGTGCTCGGACTCGAGCTTGAGTGCCGTGTGCGGCTGGGCTTCGAGCACCGCGCGGGTGTCGGTGGTGGTGAGTTTGGCGAGGCGTGACTCGAAGAGCCTCCCGATGGCGATCAGTGTGAGCAGCGCTGCGGCCTCGGCGAAGTAGACGGGCGCGTGCTCTTCGGTGCGGGCCCATTGGATGAGCGCTGCCCACGAGACGAGCAGCGCGGCGGAGGCGCCCAAGGCGACGAGCGTGTCCATCGTGGCGGTCGGCGCGCGGAGCGCCCGGACAGCGCCTGTGAAGAACGGCCAGCCGACGGTGATCGCGGCCGTGGTGCCGAGGATGGCGGAGACCCAGAGCATCTCGGGCATCGGGATGCCCAGCGGCTCGTGGAACCAGTGGAGCGTCTTGAGGGGGACGACGATGCAGATCCCCAGCAGGACGCGCCAGCGCCATGGCGAGCGTCGGAGGTCCTGGCGGGTGCGCTCGGATGCGGGGTCGTGGAGCGCGGCGGATCCGGCGTTGGTGGTTGGGTCGGTTCGCCCCGCGGGGCGGGCTTCGAAGCCAAGGTTGTTGATGGCCTCGGCCAGGGTGCGGGAGTCGAGGCCATGCCCGGTGATGGTGGCACGCTCGGCGGGGAGGCTGACGGTGACGCTTGTGACGCCCGGCTGGCGGGCGAGGACCCTTTCGACGCGTGCGACGCAGCTGGCGCAGTGCATGCCGGTGACTGCGAGGGCGAGTTCGGTGGGAGGTGAGTCCGTTTGCGGTGGCACGAGTGAGTCTATGGGGTGCGATGAGCGCACGGGTGCGCTGATTGGGGCTTCGCCGGTTGCGGCTTGATGGGAGTGCGGCGTAGTCAGAGGAGGGCGATGGGGTCGACATCGACGGTCATGTGCGCATCGCTGGTGATGGCGTTGCGGGTGCGGAGGGCGGCGAGGGCGTTCTGGATCGGGGCCGGGGATGGGGCGTGCAGGTCGACGGACCAGCGGTAGTGGTCGTTGAGCCTGGAGAAGGCGCAGGGCGCGGGGCTTCGGATGATCAGGGATGGGATCTTGAGCCCGGTGGCGGCTCGGTAGACGCCCCACGCGGAGGCCTCGGCCTTCTCGGGCTTTGGATCGCGTGTGACGATGCGGGCCATGCGGGCGACGGGCGGGAGTGCGGCGGCGGTGCGGTCTGCGAGTTCGCGCTGCGCGAAGGCGGGGAAGTCGTGGCGGGCGGCGGCGCGGATGGCGGGCTCCTGGGGATTCATGGTCTGGACGATGACGCGGGCGGCGCGGGCGTGGAGCGAGCGGCCGGCGCGGCCGGCGACCTGGGCGACGAGTTGGAAGGTGCGTTCGGCGGCGCGGAAGTCGGGGAGGTTGATGGCGGTGTCGGCGTTGATGACGCCGACGAGCGTGACGCTCGGGAAGTCGAGGCCCTTGGCGATCATCTGGGTGCCGAGCAGGACGCGGACCTGCCCCGCGGCGAATCGTTCGAGCGCGCCGAAGTAATGCTCGGCGGTGCGCATGGAATCGGAGTCGAGCCTGAGCAGGGTGTCGCCCTCGACGAGGGATGGGAACTTGCGCGCGAGTTCCTCCTCGACGCGCTGGGTTCCGAATCCGAGGTGGGTGAGCTTTTTGCCGCAGGTGGGGCAGAGAGACGGGCGGATCCGCTCGGCGAGGCAGTGGTGGCACTTGACGGTGTTGGGGAGCGCTTTGCCGGGGTGCTTCGGAGCGCGGTGCTCGACGAGCGTTGCATCGCAGTGGTCGCATTCGAGGACCCAGGCGCAGTGGGGATCTGGGCAGGCGAGGTAGTGCGCGTATCCGCGGCGGTTGAGCAGGAGGATGGCTTGGTCGTTGGCGGCGATGGTGTCGGTGAGGGCCCGTTCGAGGGTTGGGCCGATGGCGTGGAGCTGGTGGCGGTCGGTGGTGCGGGCCTGTCGCTCGGCGTTGAGGTCGACGACTTCGACACGAGGGAGTCGGGCGCCGGCGACGCGTTCGGGGAGCGTGAGCAGGGAATAGCGGGGTGGTGTGAGCGTGGTCTCGCGGACGGGGGAAGAAGCGGGCGGCTGCCTCACGGCGTTGTGCCATGACTCCAGGCTCGGGGTGGCCGAGCCGAGGAGCACGGGGCAGGCGGCGAGTTGTGCGCGTTTGATTGCGACATCGCGGGCGTGGTAGCGGGGTGCCTGGTCCTGCTTGTAGGAGGCGTCGTGTTCCTCATCGACGATGATGAGCCCGAGCGGAGGCGTGGCGGGGGAGGGTGGATCGCTCGGATCATCGCTTGGGGCGGGCGAGCGGTGCGAGAGGGGGGCGAAGATCGCGGAGCGCGCGCCGACGACGACCCGGACCAGCCCCTTCGCGACGCGGTTCCATTCCTGGTGTCGCTGCGCGGGGGTGAGCCCTGAGTGGAGCACCGCGACGCCCTGTGCGGCGAAGCGGGCCTGGAATCGTCCGGCGGTCTGTGGGGTCAGGGAGATCTCGGGGACGAGGACGATGGCCGATTCGTCCCGTTCGATGACGCGCTGGAGGATGGAGAGGTAGACCTCGGTCTTGCCGGAGCCGGTGATGCCGAAGAGGAGATGGGGCGCGAACGACCCGAGAGTGGCGATGACGGCGTCTGTGGCGACGGCCTGGTGTTCGGTGAGTGGATGGGGCGAGTCCTTGGCTGCGGGCCTGCTGGCCCAGCGGGCGTGGACGATGGCCTCTGTGCGCTCCCGGAGGATGCCCATCTTGATGAGCTTGTTGAGCGGGGCGGTGGTCTTGAGCCCGAGTTCATCGCGGAATTCCTTCAGCGGAAGAGGCTGGGCGTCGGCGGGGCGGGCGCGGAGGGCTTCCCATGCGGCCTGGAGGGAGGGTGTGAGTTGCGTCACAAGCGGTTGTGCGCCGGTGGGCTCGATGAGCGTGACGGAGCGCTGCCCGACGGATTTCTTGACCGATGCGGGCTGCATCGCGGCGAGGACCATGCCGATCGGGCACGCGTAGTAGCGCGAGAGCCAGCGTGCGAGGGGCACGAGGTGGGCGGGGAATCCGCCCGGAGCGCGGGCGATGATGGGCTTGATCTTACGGATCTTGACGCCGAGTTCTGCTTCAAGTTCTTTGGTGCCAACGGGTTGCGCGGAGTCGAGCGATTCAAATCGCTTGGGCAAGGGGCCGCGGAGTCTCTCGAGAACGATTCCGGGAGCCGATGAGTTGCCGCGTCCGAGGGGGATCAGGACGCGGTGGCCGGGCTGGAGGTCGGCCAGTTCTGGCGGAATGGCGTAGGTGAGCCCGTCGGGAAGATCGATGGCTCGCTCGGGTGCGACCCTGACAAATCCGGCGACCTCGGCTTTGGATGGACTCGGGTTGGAGCGTTGCCCCGGCGGTTCTTGTGGTCG
Organism: Phycisphaerales bacterium; assembly: GCA_052168315.1. Lineage (GTDB taxonomy): Bacteria > Planctomycetota > Phycisphaerae > Phycisphaerales > UBA1924 > JBQLZO01. The sequence continues at coordinate 40,719 of JBQLZO010000052.1, forward strand.
ATGTTCGCCGAAGAGTGAGCCGCCCATGGATGGGGGAGGGTAGTTGGTCGGCGCGTGCCGGTGGTGGAACAGATTGGAGGTCTGGGCGGGTGCGGGAGGGGTGTTGGCGGGGTGCGGTCCTGAAAAGAGTCAGTTGAACGAGGGGCTCGCGATGGGGAAGTGGAACCGGAGGACGGTTGCGGGCTCATTGGGGCACAGGTATCGTCCGCGCCGGTTTCCGGATGGGCATCGGTGACGCGTCGAGAGCGTGTCGCGGATGCAACCGGATGGAAACAGCGCGTGCGGCTGGTGTGCCGGCGTTCGTGGTGTTCGTTTCGCTGGAGTGTCAGCGGAGCGTGGCCGGGGCGTCGGGCGTGCGTCGCGGGCGATCACGCATGACACCCGGGTGGCGCGACGCCATTCGTGGTTCGGGGCCTTCGACCTCTCGTTTCTCCTGCTGGCCTTTGCGCGGGACGAGCGAGCGGACGGCGGCTCCGGTCCCGAAGGTTCGCCGACGCGGAATGGCCTTTGCCAATGTGGAGACGACGCATGTTCAACGGTGTGTTTCGGCGGACGATGGACCAAGACATGGCCCTGCTTGGGGACGCGACGGGCGGCCCCGGGAGCGGATCCCAGGGAAGGGCGCTCGGCGGGCATCTTGGTGGGAAGCCTTCGGCGTCCGTTTCACCGCGCGGGCGGGCCGGATCGCTGGGAGGCGGGCTTGCCCGAATTCTGGTACCCGCGGCTCTGCTGCTGGTTGCGGGCAATGCGATGGGCGCACCGAGTGCTGAAGAGGTCGCCGAGCGGGTCCGTGCGGCCGAGGCGTCGCTCCAGGCCGGGGATGTGGTGATCGCGAAGCAGTCGCTCCGGGAGCTGTTCGCGGATGCGGGGAGCTACGACGAGGCGACGCGTGACCGCCTCCTTGAGCTGCTGCACGCGGCGGACCGCCGGATGCAATTCATGCCGCGGGAGGACATCTCTCTCCAGCACGCGCGGATCGCGCTTGCGGAGGGGGACCTGCGTCGGGTGGACATGCACGCGGGCGAGGTCTCCCGCTCGAGCCGTGCGTCGACCGAGCAGCGGATCGCGGCGTCGGACCTGATGGATGAGGCGGCGCGGCTCCGGGTGGAGCTTGAGCCGATGATCCCGGCTGCGCTGGACCAGGCGGTTCGGGACTTCATTGCGGGGAACTTTGCGGAGTCGAAGGCGGGGTTCGATTCGGTGCGTCGTTCGGGCGTGGCCCTGTCGTCTCAGCAGGAGTCGACGCTGGAGGGGTATTCGAAGCAGATCGTCGAGCTCGAGCAGAAGAACGGGCGTCCGTTCGAGGCTGAGTATGTGCCGATGGGCGTGCTCCGCGGCACGGCGGCTCCGGTCGCGGTGCAGGCGGCGGCGGTTGTGACCCCGGTGGCCATGCAGGATGGTGATCTGCCACCGGGTGGCGGCGGGAGCGGCGATCCGTTCCGTGATGCCGAGCGGGTCGATGCGCAGCGTCTGCTCGCCGAGGCCGAGGCGGCTTTCGAGGCGGGTCGTTACGCGGAGGCCCAGGGGAAGCTGGAGCAGCTGAATACGGTGTACCGCGGGTCGCTGAGCAACACGGAGGTCGAGAAGGTCTCTTCGCTGCTGCGTCAGTCTCGCGCTTTCCTGGCGCGTGAGGGCGGCGGGCTGGTCGATCGTGAACTGGACTTGATCGAGATCCAGCGTCAGCAGGTCACGGCCGAGATCGACGAGCTTCTCCGGCGGGCCCAGGAGGCCTTGGACGCCGGCGATGTGGGTGAGGCCCGTCGCGCGTCGAGCGAGGCGCGGCTGCGGCTTCGGAACGGTCGCGACCAGAACCTGTTCTCTGAGCCCGAGTTCGAGCGGCGGTCCGACGAGATCGACGAGCTCTTCCTGAACATCGAGTCGACCTCGGAGGCGCTGTCGCGCCGCGAGGCCGAGATGCTGGCGGAGGAGCTCCTTTCCGAGCGTGAGAAGCGTGAGCGCGAGATCCAGCAGGAGAAGGTCGCGCGGATCAATGAGAATCTCGATCGGATCCGCGTGCTGCAGAGCGAGCGTCGGTACGAGGATGCGCTGCAGGTGGTCGACGAGATCCTGTTCCTGGATCCGAACAACCCGACCGCGCTGCTGATGAAGGACATCCTCCGCGACATCGTGCTGTACACGAGCTACGACGAGGTGCGGCGGACCCGGGACATCCGGATCGCCGAGGAGATGCTCGAGGGCGAGCGTGGGATGATCATCCCCGACAGCATCATCGACTATCCCGAGGACTGGCCCGAGATCTCGGTGCGCCGCGGCGAGGTCGAGGCGTTCACGGAGACTCCGGTGGATCGTCGGGTGCTCTCTCAGCTCGAGACGCAGACGATTCCGGCGAACTTCGACGAGAACCGTCTGGAGGATGTGCTGACCTTCGTGCAGTCGGTGACGAACCTGAACATCGACGTGGACTGGGACTCGCTGTCGCGGATCGGCATCCGGAAGGACGACCTGGTCTCGCTGGAGCTGCGGCAGGTGTCGGTCCGGACGCTGCTTGACCGGATCCTCCAGAAGGTCAGCTTCGACGACATCGATCGCGCCGACTGGGCGGTGCAGGATGGGATCGTGGTCGTCGCGTCGGCCGCGGACCTGAAGAAGAACACATTCATCGTCGTGTACGACATCCGCGACCTGACCTTCCAGCTCCGCGATGCGGGCGCTCCTCCGTCCATCGATCTTTCGAGCATCGGCCAGGGCGAGGGTGGCGGCGGCGGCGGCGGTGGCGGCGGCCTGTTCGAGGATGAGGAAGATGAGGAGGACGATCTGCCGAGCACGGGCGAGCAGATCGAGCAGCTGCTGGACATCATCCAGACGAATATCGATCCGAACGGTTGGGAGCTGACCGGCGGCACGCCGGGCATCGTCCGCGAGTTCGCGGGCAACCTGGTGATCACGAACACCGCCCGGAACCACCGGCAGATCCAGGGCCTGCTGCGGCAGCTTCGGCAGGTTCGGAACCTGCAGATCTCGCTCGAGTCGCGGTTCCTGCAGGTCAGCGAGGACTTCTTCGAGCAGATCGGGATCAACCTCGACCTGTACTTCAACGGCACGAACAACCAGGTGGACAGCGTTCAGAACCAGTTGAACTTCGTGGGCGCCGACCAGATCATTCCGGACACGACGGCGCTGTATCCCTCCGATGTGGTGTTCCGTCCCGACAGCCCGAACCAGGGCACGGCGACGATCCTGCTTCCCAACGCTGATGGCGTGCTGGCGCCAACGCAGTCGACCTTTGTGATCCCATCGCCGAACGGGCTCTCGGTGATCCCGGTGGAGCAGAACTCGCTTCAAACGACGACGAGTCTGCTTGAGGGTTCGGCGTTCGCCCAGGCGGTGCTGGCGAACAACCCGGCGCTGGCGACGGCGTTCACCTTCCTCGACGATGTGCAGGTGGACTTCCTGCTGGAGGCGACGCAGGCCGACCGGCGGAATGTGTCGCTCTCGTCTCCGCGTCTGACGCTGACGAACGGGAACTCGGCGCTGATCCGGGTCGGTACCGAGCAGTCGTATATCCAGGAGGTCACTCCGATCGTCGGCCCGAGCTCGGTGGCGTTCGCGCCACAGCCGGGCGTGGCGGAAGACGGCTTCCTGTTCTGGGCACAGGGCGTGGTGTCCTCGGACCGGCGGTACGTGACGCTGAACATCCGATTCCAGATCGCCCGGATCGTGGACTTCGCGAACGAGCCGGTGTTCGGTGCCGCGGGCGGCGGCGGGGACAACCCCGGCGAGCCGAACCAGGCGTCCGTGAACATCCAGCTTCCGATCGTGAGCCGGACCTCGATCGACTCGGCGGTGACCGTGCCGGATCGCGGGACGATCCTCCTGGGCGGCCAGCGTCTGAACACGGAGGTCGAGGTTGAGTCGGGCGTTCCGGTGCTCTCGAAGATCCCGATCCTGAACCGGTTCTTCTCGAACCGGGCGACGGTGAAGGAGCAGAGCACGCTGCTGCTGCTGCTCAAGCCGACGATCCTGATCCAGGATGAGCTTGAGGATCAGGCGTTCCCGGGTCTGCGTGACCGGCTCGACGCCGGGCTGGGCTTCTGACGCGTCGGGCGTTGGTTCGGTAGCATTGCTCGGGCCTGCGTTGGCCGGCCCGAGCGAGCGCCTCCCGGACGATCGGGAATCTGAGGGCGACGATGCATCGGGCCGGTCGCGGAACGCGGCCGGCCTTTTCCATCGGGTGTCCCGGCGGGGCGCTTCTCCCCGGAGCGCCGGTTGCCGGAAGCGATGGTTGGCCGCTAGCGTGGTCTCGTTCGGGCGAATCCCGTCCCGGTGGGGCGGGGCCCGGCTCGCCGGCTTCCGCGTCGGGGCGAGGGCGTGGCGTGAGTACGGTTGATCTGGGTACCGCGAGTTCGGAGGTGACTGATGGCGTCCAAGGAGTCTCGGCTGCGTGTGAGCAAGGCCAGCGGGATCACCAGGGTCGAGTTCGTTGATCGGAACATCCTCGACGAGGCGAACATCCAGCAGATCGGTGAGGAGATCGTCGAGTTGATCGACTCGGAGCCGAAGCCGAAGCTGCTGATCAGCTTCTCGAATGTCGATCACCTCTCGTCGGCGGCGCTCGGGACGCTGATCAACATCCACAACAAGGTCAAGGCCAAGACGGGTCAGCTTCGTCTGACGCAGATCGACCCGCAGATCTACGAGGTGTTCGTGATCACGAAGCTGAACAAGCTGTTCGAGATCCACGACACGCAGGATGAGGCCGAGCAGAGCTTTCACTGAGGCGTGCGCCTGGCGTGGCCGGCGAGGCGGCGCAAGGTCGGCGCGCGTCGGCGATGCTTCGGGGGTTGCGCCCCGCGTTGTGCTCGTCGGATTCGAGGGGTGCCGGGGAGCGGGATGGGCTTGGTGCCGGGCTTCGAACGTGCCTGGGCATGCTGGATTGCACTCGGAAATCGTCGATTGAGATGTCCCAGACTCCCCCCCCACAACCCGATGATGGCGGCTCGGCACAGGGCGAGTTCGATCTTCGCAACGATCGCGCCGCCATCGATGCGGGGATCAGCGTGGTGATCGATGCGATGGGGAGGATGTCGTACCCATCGACCTCATCGTTCGCGGTGCGGCTGGCGATGGAGGAGGCGGTGGTCAACGGGTTCAAGCACGGCAACCGGGATCGGCCGGATGCGCCGGTGCATGTGGAATGGCGGGCGACGCCTGACTCGGTGACGGTGAGCGTTGAGGATGCCGGGCCGGGGTTCACTCCTGGGGAGATTCCGGATCCGACCGAACCGGACCGGCTCGAGATCCCGAGTGGGCGGGGGCTGATGCTGATGCGGGCGTATATGACGCGGCTCTGGCACAACGATCGCGGCAACCGCGTGACGATGGTGTACGAGCGTCCAGATGAGGGCGCTGCGGCGGACGGGTGATCGTTGGCGAGCGGGCGTGGCGGCGGCCCGAGCGGCGGGGGTCATTGGTTCGGTGGGTTGTCTTGGTCATCCGGGGGGGTCTGGCCGCGATCCCGGTGCTCGTCGTGGTCGTTCGGCGCTGAGCCATCGCCCTTGGCTCGGCCTTTCGGGGGTGGGCCCTTCGGGGGCTCGGCCTGCGGGGGCTTGGCGGCGGGCCTGGTGCCCTCGTTGTCGGTCTCGTCGGCATCACCGCCGGTGCGGGGCTCGCCCTGGGGGTGCGGACGGGGGCGGGAGGCCTGGGGCTCGGGCTCGGGGGACGGCGGAAGGTCGAGCCAGTCGAGCATGAGCGGAGCGGAGACCGAGAGATCGAGGGTGGTCGATCGGGCTTCGAGCATCCGGTTTGCTTCTTCGGGGGTGATGCGGTCCTGGGCGACGGGGGTGATCTCGGTCCAGGCTCCGTCTTCCGGGGGCTGGGCGGAGGCGGCGTCGATGGCGATCTGCTCGGCCTCATCGAGCGACCCGGCGACGAGCAGGACATCGGCGTACCGGGGGGGCGCCTCGGGGTCCTCGCGCTGGCACCGGACGACGCATCGCCACGCGGTCTGGCCGAGATCGCGTCCGTCGTCGTCGACATTCGTGGATGGATCGATGTTGAGCTGGAGCGCCCAGTGGTCGCGGAGGCGTTCGATGATCTCCTCGACGGAGAGGGCGTCGTTGTCGTCTTTGGCGGGCACGAGCACGCCGGTGTGCTCGTGCTCGGCGGCGTCGGGGCCGACGATTTCCTTGACTTCTTCGAGTTCCATGGCGGCCAGGAGCTTCTCGACGCGTTCCTTCAGTTCGATCGCGACGCGGATGGTGAGGATCTTGTGCTCATCGAGGAAGAGGTAGACGAACGGATCGAGCGACATGGCACCGAAGCCGACGAGCCCATCCTCGAACAGCCATTCTTCGAACCAGCGGATGCCGTCGTAGTAGCGTTCGAGCCCAACGAGTTCGAAGGCGATGTAGGGGTCGATCTCGCGGTAGGCGTCGTTGCCGAGGACATCGAGGATCGGGAAGACGCGGGGGGGCAGGAGGGTGGCGGCGGCGCGCCAGAGGGCGCGGATGCGGTTGGCGGGCACGAGGATGTCGAACATGAAGCGATCGGGCCACTCTTCCTGTTCGGCATCCTGTTCATCGGCGTCGGAGGACCAACCACCGGGGCCCGGCTCCCACTGTCCGGAGCCTGTGAGGAAGGACTCGGACTCGTCGGCGGGCTCGAATTCGACGACGAATCCGGGTTTCGGGCTCAGGGGGGCGACGGGGTAGACGCCCAGCGGGAAGGAGAAGCCGTCGGCCTCGCGCCTGGTGATGTCCGGATCCACGAGCACTCTGGTCATGCGGCAAGGGTATCGCGTTCGGGGCGGGCGGCGTGGGGAAAGAGACGGGGGGGGTGGAGCGGGATCCGGGCCCGGCGTTGCACCGGTGGGCGGTTGGCGGCATGATGGCGCTTCGAACCCGAGCACTGACCACGGAGGCGCGATATGGATTGGCTTTGGGGATCACTCGATCATGTCAACGGTGTTATCTGGCACAATGTGGTGCTCTACGTGGTGCTCGGGGTGGGGCTTCTCTTCACGATCTGGTCGGGCTTCAGCCAGTTCCGAGCGCTGACGCACGGGACGGCGGTGATCCGGGGCAAGTACGACGACAAGAACGATCCCGGTGCGATCAACCACTTCCAGGCGCTTTCCGCGGCGCTCTCCGCGACGGTGGGACTCGGGAACATCGGCGGCGTTGCCCTCGCGGTGGCGCTCGGGGGCCCGGGCGCGATCTTCTGGATGTGGGTGGTGGGGATCCTGGGCATGGCGATCAAGACCACCGAGGTCACGCTTTCGATGTTGTATCGGAACACGGACGATCCGGACAACCCGCACGGCGGTCCGATGTTCGTTGCGAAGAAGGCGTTCAAGGAGCGCGGGTTCGGGGCGCTCGGGACGGTGATCGGCGGCCTGTTCGTGCTCACGCTGCTGGTCTCGACGATCACGGGCGGGAACATGTTCCAGGCGTGGAATGTCGCGGAAATCACGAACAACTACACGGGCGTGCCGACGATCGCGGTTGGGATCGTGCTGGCGATCGTAGTGGGGATGGTGATCATCGGCGGGATCAAGCGGATCGGCGCGGTGGCGGGACGGATCGTGCCGCTGATGTGCGGGCTGTATGTGCTTGCGGCGCTGGTGGTGATCATCGTGGACATCGGCCGGGTTCCGGAGATGTTCGGGCTGATCTTCACGGAGGCGTTCTCGAAGTCCTCAGCCGATGAGGCGTTTCTCGGCGGCACCGCGGGATACGCGCTGCTTTGGGGGATGAAGCGTGCGCTGTTCTCGTCCGAGGCGGGGCAGGGCTCCTCACCGATCGCGCATTCGGCGGCGAAGACCGACGAGCCGGTCCGGGAGGGCATCGTTGCCGGGCTTGAGCCATTCATCGACACGATCGTGGTGTGCACGCTGACGGCGCTGGTGATTCTGCTGACCGGCGCCTGGAACCGTGGCGCCGAGGCGACTCTTGACACGCCGTTCCAGATGGTGCAGGTGCAGGTGGATGACGAGGGCAATCCTGTCGAGAACACCTGGACGATCGCGGACACGCCACTGCCCGGGAAGAACGAGGCAGCCCGCAAGGTCTCGGGCGAGTGGGTGGATGGCGATGAGGTGTTCATCGTGATCGACGCCCATGAGAACTCAAACACGGGGCTGACGCTGCATCGATTGGCGGGGAGGGTGAAGACCGCTCCGTCGGGGGACGGATTCATCGTGGAGTGGAAGGACTTCGAGACCGAGGCCGGTGTCACCCCGAAGGCGGGATACTCGGGGACGGGAGTGTTCAAGGAGTATTCGGGGGCGACGCTGACGGCGTACGCGTTTGACTCGGCGATCCCCGGGCTGGGGATGTGGCTGGTGACGCTCGCATCCTGGCTGTTTGCGATCTCGACGATGATCTCGTGGTCGTATTACGGCGAGCAGGGCGTGGTCTACTTCTTCGGCGACAGCCCGGGCGCGATCCTGGTCTACAAGGTGCTCTACTGCCTCGCGATCGTGATCGCGACGGCCGGGTTCGTCACGAGCGATGCGCAGCTGGACTCGCTGACGGCGCTGGGGACGGGCGTGATGCTGTGGGCGAACATCCCGATCATGCTGATCTTCGGGGCTGTGGCGATGCGGGCGTACCATGGGTATATCCGGCGTCTCAAGAGCGGCGAGCTCGATGAAACGGCCCATTCGCCAGCGCCGATCACGGATGTCGTCGAGGGCAAGGATGTGGAGTGATCTGATCGCGTGCGTGCCGGGCGGTGGCGTCTGCGGGCGGGGTGCGCCCCGGACGGCGCGTGTGGCGATCGCGTGCGCCGGAATGTGCGCTGCGTGCGTGATCGCTCCGCCCGTTGCACTCGGTGATCCGCTCGGTCGCGATGGGCAGGCGGCGCCGGAGTGGTCCAACGAGGCAAAGCTTCGAGAACGCGTCGAGGCATCGCTGGAAGCGAGCGGTGCGCCGGCGATGGCGGCGGGCGTGGTGACGGGCTCGGGGGATCGTCTCACGACGGCCATGGGCGAGCGCGCGGCGGGGACGGGGGTGCCCGTCACGATCGATGACCGGTGGCACATCGGGTCGATCAGCAAGTCGTTCACGGCGGTGCTTGCAGCGCGGCTGGTGGATGAGGGGCTGATCGATTGGGATACGACGATCTTCGAGGCGATCCCGGAGCTCGAGGGCACGGCCAGCCGGATGTACCGGCGGGTGACGCTCGAGCAGTTGCTGGGGAGCCGTGGAGGCGTGCCCCAGGGCGATGGCGGGGTGCAGCGGAGGCTGTTTGAGCTGGAGGGCACGCCGCGCGAGCAGCGGATGGAGGCGGTCGCGGCGATTCTGAGCGGGCGTCCGATCGGGCCGCCGGGCGCTCGGCATGCGTACTCGAACTTTGGGTTCATCGTCGCGGGGGCGATGCTGGAACGGGCTGCGGATCGTTCGTGGGAAGACCTGGTTCGCGAGAAGATCGGTGGGGCGCTGGGCATGTCATCGCTGGGATTCGGTGCGCCGGGCGATCCGATGGTTGATGCGCCGGATGAGCCGTGGGGGCATACATGGAACGGCGAGTCGTTCCGGAGCGTGCCGCCGGGTGGGGTGAGCGACAATCCGGTCTCGTACGGGCCGGCCGGGACGATCCACGCGTCGATCGGGGATCTGCTGAAGTACGCGGAGGCGCATCTGCGGACGCTCGAGATGGTGCGGGATCGGGAAGCGGACGATGATGCCGAGACGCCGCTGGGGATCCGGCTTGGGTCGGCGCGGCGGGTGTACCGGGTGCCTGAGAATCCGGATGTGCCGTACGCGCTGGGGCTGATCGTTCGGAGCGATCTGAGCGGGCGTCCGACGGGGGTGTGGCACAACGGGTCGAACACGATGTGGTACGCGGAGATGCTGGTTGTCGCCGATGAGCGGGGTTCGCGTGCGGCGTTCGTGTGCGCGAACGCGATGGGCGATCGGGTGCAGGGGGAGGTGGCCCGGCTGGCGCGGGAACTGGTCGGGGCGGACTGACGCGCGGCGCCGAGGTTGGCACCTATCGCGGCGCTGTGGGCCGTGAGGCGGGCTTGAGCAGGCGTTCGCACGCGTCCATGCGTTCGTGGAGCTGCGCCGGCGTGTCGGCGCGGAGCGTGAGGTGCCCGACCTTTCTTCCCGGGCGGGGCGGCTTGTCGTAGTCGTGCATGGCGAGGGCGGGGACCTCGAGCGTGCGGGTTCGGTCGGGCATGCGTCCGATGCAGTTGAGCATTCCGATTGGCGCGATCGTGCTGGGAGCGCCGGTGTCGCCCAGCGGGAGCCCGGTGATCGCACGGATGTGGTTGGCGAACTGGGATGTCGGGGCGCCCTCGATGGTCCAGTGCCCGGAGTTGTGCACGCGGGGTGCGAACTCGTTTGCGATCAGTCGCGGCTCGGCGCCGGGTTCGGACGATTCGATCAGGAAGAACTCGACTGTGAGGACGCCGATGTGCCCGAGCGACTCCATGAGGAGCCTGACGCGTCGTTCGGCGCGGCCCTGGAGCGCCGGGTCGTGTCTTCCCTCGGAGGCGGGGATGCGCGTGGCGTGGAGGATTCCATCGCGATGGGTGTTCTCGCACATCGGATAGGCCCGGAACTGCCCATCGAGGGATCGAACTCCGATGATCGAGACCTCCCGGGTGAAGGGGATCATGCGTTCGTAGATGGCGGGGGCGCGTCCGATGGCGTCCCACGCCTGCTCCGCATCGTCGGGGGTGCGCAGGCGTGCCTGTCCCTTGCCGTCGTACCCGCCGTGTCGTGCCTTTAGGATGCCGGGCGTGCCGACGCCGGGCTCCGAGGCCGCGCGATGGAGGGCTGGAAGATTATCGATGGGCGCGAACGGGGCCACGGGCACTTCGGCGGCGGCGAACGCGTGGCGCTCGGCGAGGCGGTCCTGGGCGGCCTCGAATGATGCGTGGGAGGGTCGGACGGGGATGCGCTCGTTGAGCCGGCGGAGTGCGCTGCCGGGCACATTCTCGAACTCGCAGGTGACGACATCGCAGCGTTGCGCGAGGTGGTCGAGGGCGGAGTGGTCGGTGTAGTCGGCGACGATGAGGTCGCCGACCTGTCCAGCGCAGGCGTCCGGGGCGGAATCGAGGAAGACGAACCTGAACCCCATGGGGATTCCCGCGAGGGCGAGCATGCGCCCGAGTTGTCCGCCGCCGATGATGCCGATCGTGCGCACGGCGCCGGGAGGTGGGTTCGTTGGAGGGTTTGGCATCTGACGGACCCTCGCGGGTGGGTCGGAACGGCGGCGTGGTTCGGGCGGGCGGTTTCTCAGGGCTCGGCGGGCGGGGTGCGGGAGGGGTCCGGGTCGTCGAGCACGCGCTGGGTCTGGCGGCGGCGGTGTTCGAGCAGCGCCTTGTGGATGACGGGTTCTGATGGGGCGAGGATGGCCGCGGCGAAGAGTGCGGCGTTGATCGCGCCCGCGCGTCCGATGGCGAGGGTCGCGACGGGGATGCCGGCGGGCATCTGGACGATGGAGAGGAGGGAATCGACACCCTTGAGGGCCTTGGACTCGACGGGCACGCCGAGGACCGGGAGGTGGGTCATGCTGGCGCACATTCCCGGGAGGTGGGCGGCGCCTCCGGCGCCTGCGATGATGACGCGGAGCCCGCGATCGGCGGCGGCTTCGGCGTACTCGGCGAGCAGCGCGGGGGTGCGGTGGGCGGAGACGATTCGTGTCTCGTGCGGCACGCCGAGGGCGGCGAGGGTTTCGGCGGCGTGGGACATGGTTTCCCAGTCGGACCGCGATCCCATAATGATCCCGACGAGGGGAGAGGTGCCCTGCATGGGGAGAGCGTATCGGCGTTTGCGGCGGTGTGCGGTGGGATCCCGCACGGGGGTGGGGCGGCGTGGGGGCGGCGGGAAGTGGTGTCCGGGGGGGCTACAATGGGCCCGCGCCGGCGCCGCCAGTGAGCGGGTCCGGGAGACTCAAACTGCTTTCGAAGAAGAACGGGTGCTGCTGTGAAGGCCATCGACCTGCGACCGGGGAATGCGATCGAAGAGAACGGGCGTCTTTTCGTGGTGACGAAGTACGAGCACCGGACGCCGGGGAACCTGCGGGCCTTCATCCAGGTGAAGCTCAAGGATGTGCAGTCGGGGTCTCATATCGAGAAGCGGATGAACCCGGCGGACGAGGTGACGGCCACGAGCCTGGATCGACGCAATGTCGAGTTTCTGTACCAGGATGCGGACGGGTTCGTGTTCATGGACACATCGAGCTTCGAGCAGTTCACGCTCGATGAGGAAACGGTCAGCGATTCGATGCCGTTCCTTCGTCCGAACGCGCAGACGAACATGCTGTTCCACGGCGAGAAGGCGATCCTCGTGGAGCTTCCGCCGGTCGTGGAACTGACCGTTGCGGAGTGCCAGCCGGGGATCAAGGGCGCGACGGCGACGAACCAGCTCAAGGAAGCGGTGATGGAGACGGGTCTGAAGACCCGCGTCCCGCCGTTCATCGAGGTGGGCGAGACGCTGAAGATCTCCACGAGCGACGGCTCGTACCAGTCGCGTGCGTGAGGCTCGGCGGCTGTGTTGGCGGGGGCCCGCGCCCGCCGCGCCGGCGGAATGAATCGTGAACGACCGGGAAGATCCCCGCTGCGTGATGGGGCACGGCTCAGCGCCGGACCTGCCGTTTCGGCGGTTCTCGGCGCTCGATGGCGTGCGGGTGTGGCGGATTGCACACGAATTGAACGCGGGGGCGGTCGCACTCTTGGCGCGTGGAAGCGAGTTTGCCACGGTTCTGGGGCGTTGGCGCGTTCGTCCGATCCGAGAATGCGGGCGGGGGAACCGGAGAGCACGAAATCCGTAGGAAAGATGTGAGGGTGTCGAGCGGAATCAGTGGCGTGGGCCGAAGGTTGATCTCAGAGTCATCCAAACGGGCGCGGGCGGCGAACTGAAGGGGATGACGGGGCGAGGGGACGCGGACGGGGCGGCGGGCATCGTGGGAGGAGTGGCCGAAGGGCGCTCGATCCCGGTTGGAAGGCGTCGCGATGCTCGCGCGTGATCGGTTGATGACGCGATGGGTTGCGATGCCTGCGAGACCGCCGCTCCCCGCTCCGATGTTCGGCGCGGGGGCTGATCACCGAGCAGAGAAGGCTGCGCGGGCGGGACGAAGGGGAACACCATGGCCGACGCCACCATCGACAGAATCAATCCCGCCGATCTGGACACGATCACGCACCTGTACAACCAGGTGTTCCGTCCGGAGCGAGACGCCGCGTTTTTCCAGCGGCGGCTGGCTCGGGATGGCGAGAACGCGCTGGTGCATGTGGCGCGGATCGACGACCAGGCGGTCGGTTTCTACATCGGGCACGAGCTGAAGCCGTCGATCCATTTCGCGTGGCTGATCGGCGTGGTGCCGGAGATGCGGCGCACCGGCATCGGGACGCAGCTGCTGCGTTCGGCGATGGACTGGGCGGCGACGCGCGGGTACGAGGCGATCCGCTTCGAGGTGTCCAATGCGGTGCGGCCGTTCCTGACCTTCGGGATCAAGGAAGGGTTCGACATCATCGGGCTGCGCTGGGATCCGGATCAGACGGCGAACCTGGTGATCCTGGAGAAGCCGCTGGTGGAACCGTAAGGGGACGGGATCCGGGATCCGGGATCAGGCATTAGTGAAGATGAAAGTTCAGCGGCCCCGGGTGATGTGCCCGGGGCTGTTTGTATTCGGTGGGAAGGGTAGGGATTTCAGGGCTTCGGTTCGGAGGGCTTGGGTTCGGCGAGGCGGAGGATGGCCCATTGCTTCTTGCCACGCCGGATCAGGGCAACCTGATCGTGAAGGAGGGTGGCGGGTGTGATGGCGTCGTCGGGGGCGGCTTTGTCGCCGTTGAGCAGGACGCCGCCGGCGGTGAGGAACTCGCGGGACTCGCGCTTGGACTTGGCGAGCCCGGCGAGGACGAGGGCATCGACGAGGGGGAGCCCATCGCCGGCGATCTGTTCGGGGGTGATGGTGGCGCTGGGGATGCCGACGAAGGCCTCGTCGATGGTTTCGAGGTCGAGGTCGGCGACCTCGCCTGAGAAGAGGGCCTTGCCGGCGGCTTCGGCGCGGAGCATGGCGGGCACGCCGTGGACCATGGCGGTGGCCTCGCGGGCGAGGATGCGCTGGGCCTCGCGCCGGTGGGGCTCGGCCTGGGTGATGGCGATGAGTTCGTCGATGCGCTGGTGGGTGAGGAGGGTGAAGATCTTCAGGTACTTGATGACATCGGTGTCGTCGGCGTTGAGCCAGAACTGGAAGAAGGCGTAGGCGGAGGTGCCGTGGGTGCGGGTGAAGTGGGCATCGCGCCTGGCGGAGAGCCAAATGGCGCCGGACTCGGTCTTGCCGAACTTTGTGCCGTCGGACTTGGTGAGGAGGGGGGCGGTGAAGCCGAAGGCATGACCACTTGCGGCAATTCTGATCGGTGAATCGCTCGGCAAGCGATCAAGCGCCGCTTGTGCGTCCACCGTGGATGGTTCCGACTCGTCCCCGGGCTGTCTCGTATCGACCAATGCTTCCGAGTACTCGACCTGATCGCGCCCCGAAGCATCTCTGAACGCTTCTTGCGCGGCTTTAGCACCTACGACACGCCGCACCAGATCGCATCCTGAGACGATGTTCCCCCACTGATCCGCTCCGGCCGCCTGCACGCTGACCTGCCGCGTGCGGAAGAGATCGAGGTAGTCGTACGCCTGCAGCAGGACATAGCTGAACTCGGTGTAGCTGATGCCCTGCTCGCGGCCTTCGAGGCGGTTGCGGACGGAGTCGCGCTTGATCATCTCGTTGACGGAGAAGTGCTTGCCGATGTCGCGGAGGGCCTGGATGAAGCCGATTCCCTTGAACCAGTCGTAGTTGTCAACGATGTCGATGGGTTTGAGCGCCGGCGCATCCATCTTGGTGGAGGGAGCGTTGAGGATGCCCTCGAAGATCGGGCGCTGCTTGCGCAGGTTGTTCTCGATCTCATCGTCCGCGCGGATGGCTCGCTCGGCCTCCTTGCCGGAGGGGTCGCCGATGCGCCCGGTCGCGCCGCCCTGCACGACGACGATGCGGTGCCCCGCACGGCGGAAGTGGGCCAGGAGCATGATGGGGACGAGGTTGCCGATGGTGAGCGAGTCGGCGGTGGGGTCAAAGCCGCAGTAGACGCCGCGGGGCTGGTCGAGGTGGGTGGCCAGCCCGTCTTCGTCGGTGCACTGGTGGAACAGGCCGCGCCACTTGAGTTCATCGAGCAGCGCGCGCCCGGAGGCGGCGGGCGGTGCGATGGGGTCGTCGGTCCAGTCGCTGCGGGGCGGATCGTCGGAGCGGGTGGGCGTTCTGGGGTGCTGGTTGGCGGACTCTTGCTCGCTCATGGGCGCGAGAATAGGCGGAAATGGACAGCGCGTGGGGGGGCGAGCGCGGAGTTGGGCGCGGCGGCTTGGGGCGGGCGTCGGGAGGGGAGGTTCAGCGGCGTGTGACGGTGATGGAGCCGTTTCCGACCGCGAGGGTGGACTCGTGCGTCGGCGCGGTGGTTGGGCCGATGCGGTAGCGGCGGGCGCGATCGTCGTTGGTGAGTTGTTCGACGGTGAGCCCGCGGAGGCTGGTGGAGATGGTGCCGTTGCTGGCGGCGGCGGTGAGGATTCCGGCGAAGGCATCGCCGATGGCGAGGCGGATGTGGGCGTTGCTGGTGGCGATGCGGACGGGGCCGGGGTTGTCGTCGGTCAGCCGGACGGTGACGGTGCCGTTGCCCGAAGAGACGATGACGGGGCCGGTGGCATCCGTGACCTTGACCTCGGCGTTAGAGGTGTGGAGTTCGACGGGGCCATCGGAGTTGGTGACGGTGATGCGGGCGTTTCCGGTGCGGGCGTTGATTGGGCCCGTGTGGTCGTCGATGGTGATCTGGGCGTTGGAGGTGTTGAGTTCGAGATGGCCCTGCGAACGAGCGACCTCGATGCGCCCGTTGCCGGTGCGGGCGTCGATGCGGCCGTGGTGGTCGTGAGCGGTGATATGCCCGTTGGAGGTGCGGAGCGTGGCATCGCAGGCGAATCCGGCGGTGGTGATGGTGCCGTTGCCGGCGGTGAGGGTGAGGCTGGACGCATCCGGGACCTGCACCGCGATGGAGACGCCTTCAGCCGTCGCGGGCTCGCCATCCGGCCAGCGGAGGCTGATGGCGAGGGTGCCGTCGGGTTCGGTGATGGCGAGGAGTTCGGCGGCGTCGAGGCGGGCGCGGTTGGTGGAGCGTGCCTCGGCCTGGATGCGCGTGATGGTTGTGCCCGGGGCTGCGCGGGTGAGTTCGATGGCGCCGTTGCGTGCGTCGACGCGGAGCGGTGCGGCGCCGGCCCATGGGAGTTCGGTGGTGATGGTTCGGCGCTCGGGCTTCGGGTTGGAGCCTGTCATCGCGGAGCCGGATGAGTCCATGCAGGATGAGCAGGCGCATCCGAGGGCAAACGGGATCATCGCGAGCCATGCGGCGACGATGGTGATGGGGATCAGGCGTGATTTGGGGGTGATTCGACGGTGCATCGGCTTCTCCTGTGGGCATGCGGGCGGGTCGTTCGGATCATCGCTGATTGGGAATCGGGGGGGGCGATTGTCCGCGAATCCGGGGGGCCGGGATGGTGAAGATGCGAGGTGGCGGGTGAGGGCGTCCGGGAACGGTGACGGAGTTTGGTACGGGGGTGGAATCTGGATGGGTGCGTGCTGGGAATGGTTGACTTTTGCTGCGACTGAGTCTCAATAGGAGCACGGTGTGAGGACGCCGAGGCGTGTTGGAGCCAAGGTGGAATGAACGGGCTCGGCGAGCGTGGGGAATCCACGGTCGCCTTTAGACTTCTAGGAGACGCCATGTCCTTGCGTGCCGCTGGTTGGGTTGTTGTTTCGTTGGTTTCTGGCGCTGCCGCTGGTGCGGCCCACGCGGGGAGCGCGCCCGCGGATCTGTTTGTTGAGGGATTCGAGGGGGGGCCCGCGAACTGGTTCGATGGGATCTTCCAGCCGGTCGAGTGGTTCGGCTCGGGGTCGTTTGATGGGTCGGCGTACGCCTCCGCGGTGCGGGATCTGGCATCGGGCGGTGGGTTTGGGCTGACGGTCTTCCGGGCGCAGGAGGATCTGGGATCGTCGGGCGGCGGCTTCACGGGGAACTACATCGCCGGCGGGATCACAACGCTTTCGTTCCGGTTCCGGCATGATGCGCCGGAGGCGCTGGCGGGTTTCGTGCGGTTCGCGCCGGCGACGAACAACCCGGCGGTGGTGTGGAGCTTCGCGGGCGTGCCTTCGGGCGAGTGGACCGAGGTGACTCTGGCGCTGGATCCGGATGCGCCGAACTTCATCCCCGCGGGCGGGACCTTTGGCGGGGTGATGTCCAATGTCGGGAATGTTCAGTTCGCGGTGACGGTGCCGGGCGGGCTGACGGGGGAGGCCCGGTTCGACATCGACCAGGTGAGCATCGTGCCGGGGCCGGGTGGGCTGGGCGTGGTGTCAGCGCTGGGCGTGCTGGCGATGCGCCGGCGTCGTCGGTGATCGCGAGCGGGGGTGGGGATTCGTGAAATGGAAGTGTGGTCGACGGGACGGCTCCGGCACGCGCCGGAGCCGTTTGTCGCTTGCTTCGGAAGAACAGCTCCTGGGAGTCATTCGGCGGCGAACATGGCGTCGACGAATTGCTCGGGGTCGAAGGGCTGGACATCCTCGGGGGTTTCGCCGAGCCCGACGAGCTTGACGGGCACGCCGGTGGCCTGGCGGATGGCGATGACGACGCCGCCCTTGGCCGTGCCGTCGAGCTTGGCGAGGAAGATTCCGGTGAGCTGGGTGGCGCGGTGGAACTCCTCTGCCTGGCGGACGGCGTTCTGGCCGGTGGTGGCGTCAAGGACGAGGAGCGTTTCGTGGGGTGCGCCGGGAATCTGCCGGGCGATGATGGCGCGGATTTTCTCGAGCTGGCGCATCAGAGATGCTTCGTTGTGCATGCGTCCGGCGGTGTCGAGGAGGAGGACATCGACGCCGCGTTTCTTCGCGGCTTCGCAGGCGTCGTAGGCGACGGCGGCGGGGTCGCCCCCCTGCTGCCCTTTGACGAGTTCGACGCCGAGGCGCTCGGACCAGATCTCCAGTTGGCGGACAGCGCCAGCGCGGAAGGTGTCGCACGCGCCGAGCAGGACGGACTTGCCCTGCTGGCGGTACGAGTGGGCGATCTTGGCGACGGAGGTGGTCTTTCCGACGCCGTTGACGCCGACGACGAGGACGACGGTGGGCTTGTTGGGCGCGGTGATGAGGGCGCGGTCCTCGGGGGGCCACATGGCCTTGAGGCGCTTTCGGAGGAACTCGATGACGGCATCGCCGGTGGTGATCGTTCCCTGTCGGAAGTCGCGTCGGATCTCCGCGATGAGCGTGAGGACGGTCTGGACGCCCAGGTCGGCCTGAATGAGGCGTTGCTCGAGTTCGAGGATGAGGGCCTCGTCGAGCTTTCGTCCCGCGAGCAGGACGCGGACATCGGTGTTGAGCACATCGCGGGTCTTGGCGAGCCCTGACTTGACCTTGTTGAAGATGGATTTGAAGAGGGGCATGGGGCGGGGAGTGTAGTGATGCGGCGGGCGTGGACGCCGTTCGGAGGCTGAATTCGGGGTCCGGCGGGCCCGGAGGCTGCGGGGCGTCCGGGTCGCATGTGGCGGGAGGTGGAGGATGTGGGGGGGGTATGCGGGGGGTGTGCGGGGCGGGAATGCGACCCTCGGAACCCGGGGTTCGTACAGTGTTCTGACGGCCGGTCGCGGTGGCGGCACCGCGATCGCCGAAACCGGTATCAAAGGAGCCCATGGGACACGACGCGACGCCGATCCTCGATGCGCTCAGGCGGGTTCGAAGCAGAGCGCGGTGGCTTCTGGTGGCCCGCCGGATCGGACTGATGGCGGCGGTGGCGTTGTCGGCGGGGCTCGCGTTCGCGCTGCTGGATTTCCTGGTGCGTTTCCCCCCCGCGGTGCGGGCGATGGTTCTGATCTTGGGGGTGGCGGCGCTTTCGGCGGCGTGGTGGCGCGGGGTGGTTCCGGCGCTGCGGTTCCGCCCATCGCTGACCTCGATCGCGTTGCGGGTCGAGGCGATCCATCCTCGCCTGGCGGGGGTGCTGGGCTCGGCGGTGGACTTTGAGGCGTCGAAAGGGGAGCGTGGGCGGCGGGCAACCGAGACCGAGGCCGCTCTGGCGCAGCGCGTGATCGACGATGCGGCGCGGCTGTTCGGGCGGGACGGTGCGCGGGGCGTGCTCAAGCCCAAGCCGGCGATGGTGGGAAGCGGGCTGGGCGCGTTCGCGTTGCTCGGCGTGCTGGTACCACTGCTTGTGGTGCCGTCGATGTGGTTGATCGGGGCGGAACGGGTGCTCTGGCCATGGGGCGGGGCGGCGTGGCCGAAGCGCACGGGCGTTGTTGATGTCACGACGACGGAGGTGCATCCGCTGGGAGTGGCGTTGCCGCTGCGGGCGGTGCTGACGCGATCTCCGCGGGGGCCTGAGGCGTCCGATGTGGCCGTTCGGATTCGGCGGATCGTGGATGGTGATGCGGAGGCGTCGCGCCGGTTGATGCTGAGCTACCAGGGGCGTGGCGTTGGCGCAGATCGTGAGGGCTCGGACACCGGTTGGCTTTTCGAGCGGTTGATCGAGCCGGTGGGCGAGGGCGTGGAGTATCGGTTCGAGACGGATGACGATGCGACGGAGTGGCGTCGGATTCGGCTGGTGCCTCCGCCGGCGGTGGTTCGGGCCCGCGCGACGATCACGCCGCCGGACTACGCCCTCGGCGTCGGCGCTGCGCTGGGCGACGATCGTGAAGATTCGCTCTCGGACGATGGGGAGGATGTGACCATCGAGCGGACGCTCTCATCGATCGCGGAGGTTGATCTTGGGACGGGGCTGGATGAGCGCGCGATCGCACCGCAGGCGCTTGCGGGCGCTGCGGTGCGGCTGGAGCTGACGCTGAACAAGGACGCGTCGCTCGTCGGTTGGCCTGATGTGCTGGCGGCGGAGCCGGGGATCGAAGCGGGGTCGATCGCGATTGATGATGCAGGGGATGTGGTGGTCGTGCGATTCCGGCTCGCCGGGGCGGCCCGGGTGGTGGCAGCGCTCATCGATGAGCATGGAATCGGATCATCGGAAGATGCGGTGTTCCGGTTCGGGGCGGTGGAGGATCGGCCGGCGACGAGCGCCGTGGTTGAGCCGCCGAGGGATCGGACGGCACTCCCGACGGCGGTGCTGGGCGTTGTGGCGGAGGGGCGCGATGATGTCTCGCTGAGCGCGGTGTGGCTGGAGCGCCAGCGGTTTGTCCCCGCCGGGGGCGAGGATGGGCGTCCGAGCGGCCCGGGCGGGGCGGTCGAAGCGATTGGCGAGCCCGTGCGCACCGGTGAGATCTCCGCGATCGGGCTGCGCGTCGCCCGGAGCGAGATTGTTCTTGATCTGTCGAGCATGGATGTGAGTCCGGGCGATGAGGTGCGCCTGCACGCTCTGGCGAGCGACATCTATGCCGGATCAGACGGGGTTCTTCGTGAACCGGCTCGATCAGCGGCTCGGATCGTTCGGATCATTGATGAGATGGCGTTCGTTGAGGAGATCCGGGCATCGCTGGACGATGTGCGGGAGGCTGCGATCCGGATGGATCGCGACCAGCGGGCGCTGCGGGAAGGACTGGGGCGGAGCGGCGCGGAGGCGGATGCGCAGACGATGCGTGAGCAGGCGCGGCTGACGCAGCGCGTGGCGCGGCAGGAGCAAGCGCTGAACGATCTGGAGGGGCGGATCGAAGAGAACCGGCTCGACGATGCGGGGTTGGCCGATCTGCTCGGAGATGCGGTGGATGCGCTGCGGGAGGCGGGAGGGGCTTCGGGGCGTGCGTCGGAGGCGCTCGACAACGCGCAGAGCGATGCGTCGCGCCGGATCGGTGAGGCAGGCGAGGATCCGGCGGAGCAGGATGAGGCGGCGCAGCTGACGCCGGAGGAACGATCGGAGATCCAGCGGGCGCAGGACAATGTCGAGGCGGAGCTGCAGCGGTTGATCGAGACGCTGGACACCGGGCAGGACACCTGGGTTGTCCGCAATGCTCTGGAACGGATGGCTCGTGAGCAGCGTGGGCTGGAATCGCGGACACAGTCGCTGGGCCAGCGGACGGCGGGGCTGACGCCGGAGGAGTTGGGTGCCGATGAGCGGTCGGAACTCGAGCGGATCGTCGAGGCCCAGGACGAATTGGCTCGCCAGATGGAGGAGTTGCTTGACCAGATGAGCGACCGGGCCGAGGCGCTGGAGCAGAGCGATCCCCAGGCGGCGCAGGGGCTTCGCCAGGCGGCGCAGCGGGGCGAGGAAGAGCGGATCGAGCAGGAGATGCGTTCGGCGGCGCAGCAGGCGCAGCAGAACCAGATGACGCAGGCGGGGCAGCGTCAGCAGCAGGCCGCGGAGGCCATGGAGGACATGCTCGAGGACCTGGAGGGGAACGAGGAGCAGCGCGCGGAGGTGCTTCGTCGCGTGCTGCGTTCGGTGATCGAGTCGCTGGATCGGCTCATCGCCGATCAGCGCTTGGCGCTTGATGAACTGGAGAAGGGTGAGGCGGGTGGATCGCTGGACGGTCTGGATGAGGCGATGATCGGGCTGTTCCGGAACACGCTGGGCGTGGTGGATCTCATCCGGAACTCCGGGGCGGAGCTGGCGGCGGTCGGCTCGCTCGTTGGCAAGGCATCGGATGCGCAGTCGCAGGCGGTCGCCGCGCTGCGATCGGAGGGTGAGCTCGCGGCGATCGCGGAGGATGCGCGCGGGCACGAGCGGCGTTCGCTGGAACTGCTGATCGAGGCGCGGCAGCGGGCGGAGCAGCTCGATGAGCAGATCGAACAGGAGCAGCAGCGTCGGAAGCGGGCGCGGCTCCGCCAGGCGTACCGGGCGGCGCTTGAGGAGCAGGTGCTTCTGCGGGACGAGTCACGGGTGTTCGCTGAGCTTGAGCGTCTGAGCCGTCGCGATCGGATCGAGGTGCGTCAGCTTGGCGAGCGGCAGGAACTGCTGCGCACGACGGTCGAGGGGCTTCTGGGCGAGGTGGAGGAGTTGAACGACGCCGCGGTGTTCGTCTTCACCCACGATCGGCTGGATGCGGCGATGGGCGATGCGTCGCGGACGCTCGAAGAGGTGGAGCCGGCATCGGCGATCGGGGCGCAGGAGCGTTCGATCGCGATGCTGCAGGGGCTCGTTCAGTCGCTTGCGGAGTCGCGGCCGGATGGTGACTTCGACGACCAGCAGGCCAGCGGTGGTGGCGGCGGCGCGGGGGGACAGGGAGAGGAGCAGCCGGTGATCCCGCCGCTGGCCGAGCTCAAGCTGCTGCGGCAGTTGCAGGGTGTTCTGCGCGACGAGACCTCGGCGGCCGCGGATGCGGCGCTTGAGGGCCGGAGGTTTGAAGGGGTCGATCGCTTGGCTCTTGACCAGCGAAAGCTGAACGAACTGGCGGAGGAACTGCTGGAGAAGGCGCAGGCTGCGGGTGGTGGTGGTGGCGGAACGGGCGGGCAGATGCCCGAGTTGAGGCCGCCGGATCCTGATGGACCGGGAATCTTCGACCCGCCGGGCGGCGAAGAGGAACAAAGCGGCCCCGGAAGCGACTCACCACTGGAACCCGTCGGTGAACCGGTCGATCCCGGTCAGAGCGGCGGCGATCGGGAAGGAGGATCGCGATGAAACTCCCGAATCGGGCTGAATGGTGCGTTCATCGTGTGCTGAGCGTTCGAGCGTTGGCGATCCTCAGCGCTTCGCTGGCGTTGGCGGTGATGTCGCCCGTCGTCGGCGGAATAGACGAGCCCGAGAAGCCCGCTGAACCGGCGAAGCAGGTCGAGCCGAGTCGGGAAGACCCGAAGCCGATCGAGCCGCGGCAGGACGAGCCGAAACCGGGTGATGAGAAACAGGATGCAGGGAAGCGGGATGGTTCCTCGGGATCGCCAAGCGACCCCGAGCAAGCGCCGGAGCCGGCGCCCGGATCGCCCGGCGGAGATCCGCTGCCATCGCTGGATGAATTGCTCGATCTGGTGCCGCCCAAAGAAGATGGGGGCATTGAGGGACCGGCCGTTTCTCCGGAGCCGGAGCGCGGCGATCTCGAGCGGGCGCTCGAGGGCGAATCGGCGGGCGATGACTTCACGATCGCGGTCCGGCGCATGGATGAGGTGGCCACGCGGCTCGATGAACTCGACAGCGCGGATCTGGTGTCGGTGCGGATCCAGGATGAGATCCTGGCTCGGCTGGACAAGGTGATCGAGCAGGCCGAGCAGCAGCAGCAACAACAGCAGCAACAATCGCAGCAGCAGGGGCAGCAGCCAAAGCCGCAGAATCAGAACCAGCAGCAGTCCTCGCAGCAGCAGCAACAGAGCGGCGAGCAGCGGGATGGCGATAACTCTTCCGAAGGCACCCCTCCGGGGGCTCGCGATCCCGAATTACGCGAATCGCTCGACGCCGCACAGGCGGCGTGGGGCAATCTGCCGGAGCGGGTGCGTCAGACGCTTCTCGAGGGTGTCGACGAGCGGTTCTCTGATTTGTACCAGTCTTTAACGGAGTCGTACTACCGTCGGCTTGCGGGCCAAGAGCGGGAGCAGGATTCGCGGTAGCGCTCGTTGGCACCCGCGCGAGCCGATTCACCGACCCAGGCACACCCTCACCGAAGAGGGCACGAGAGAGTGATGCGAGATCGTGAGGGCATGATGACACGGACTGAACGGTCGACCCGGCGACGCCGGCGAGGCGCATCCCTGCTGTTCGGGATCGCTGCGATCGGGATCGCGGGCGGAGCCGCAGGGCAGGATTCGGGCGATCCGGGTGTGAATGTCGGGGGTGCCGGCGGTGAGGCGCGGGAGATCGAGGCGGCTCCGGGAACTTCCGCGCAGAATGCCGCGCTTGAGAACGAGATGACGCCGGAGCTGGATGCGGCGGTGACGCGCGGGCTCGAAGCGCTGTCTCGCCTCCAGAACGAGGATGGGTCGTTCGGCCGGAGCTCGCGGTATGCGCGGAATGTGGCCGTGACCTCGCTGGCGTGCCTCGCGTTCATGAGCGATGGGAATCTTCCGGGTCGGGGTCGGTACGGCGATGTGGTGCAGCGTGGGCTGGAGTTCATCCTGAACAACATCGCCGAGACGGGGCTGATCGCGGCCGACACCTCGCACGGGCCGATGTACGGGCATGGGTTCGCGGGGCTGTTCCTGGGAGAGATCTACGGGATGACGCGGGGCGGGCCGGACACCGCTCAGTCGGCGCGGCTCCACGATGCGGTGGTGCGCGCGAATCGGCTGATCGTGCAGACGCAGAACAGCGAGGGGGGATGGCGGTACAACCCGGTTCCCGAGGATGCGGACATCTCGGTGACGATCTGCCAGATCATGTCGCTGCGTTCGGCTCGAAACGCGGGGATCGAGATCCCTTCCTCGACGATCGACCGGGCGATCGAGTATGTGCGGATCTGCCAGAATCCGGATGGCGGCTTCAAGTATCAGGCGCGGACCGGGAGTTCGGCGTGGCCACGGAGCGCAGCCGGCGTCGCGTCGCTGTACTACGCGGGCGTGTACGAGGGCGAGGAACTCTCGCGCGGGCTTGATTACCTGATCCGGACGGCGATGCCGGGGAGCGATCGGCGGACGGGCACGCATTACTTCTACGGGCAGTACTACGCGGTGCAGGCGATGTACCTGGCCGGCGGCGACTACTGGGCGAGCTGGTGGCCCGCGATTCGCGAGGAGCTCCTGGCATCGCAGCTTGGTGATGGGACCTGGGAGGACTCGCATGTCGGCGAGGCGTACGGCACCGCGATGGCGTTGATCGTGCTGCAGATGCCCAAGCGGTACCTGCCGATCTTCCAGAAGTGACTGTTATGGACGCGATGGCCACGATTCCATCGCGTGACGACGGGAACGCAATGCGGGAGGAAACGGGCGCCGTGCCGATCAACATCAGTCAACCGATCACCGGATTCACCGCACTTGAGCGCGCTGCGCACAGGCTCATTCCGCGCGGGCGGTGGGCGATGTTGTGGGTGCTCGGCATCGTGGTGGGCGTGCTCGGTTTCCCGTCGGGTGCTACGGCTCAGCGGATCGAGATCGGCGGGCAGGTCGAGGTTCGATTGGACGAAGCGACCGATGTTCAGGCACAGGAGTCGCCGGCGGGGGCGGATGGATCGCAGTCGATCATGGAGCCGCCTCTGTCCCTGCTCGTGCTGCGCGCCGATGGGCGGATCGTCGTGGTGTCGTGGCTGGCGGTCGACGAATCGCAGGTCCGGTTCGTGGACGCGGCGACTGGGCAGCAGTCGTTGGCGCCGCGCGGGGAGATCCTGGGCGTGTTCATGGGCGCGACGGGGGCGCGGGGTGCGCTCGGGATCGGCGGGTTGTCTTCCGGGCTTGTGCGTCCGCTTGTGCCCAGCGCGCGGCTGGCGATGCGCGCGGCAGCGCTCGATGAGGGCGCTGCACGTGCGACGGATGGTCTGACTCTCCCCGGCGGGTACGACACGCTTGGTGGGAGCGGCGATGGTGAAGCGGACGAGGGCGCGGGGGAGACGCTCCGCTGGACACACCCGCCGACCGGGCTGTGGTCGCTCCCTCTGGACCGGGTCGCCTGGGTGTGGGTGGGGAGCATCGGTGGCGAGACGCTTGGTGTAACCGGGAGTTCTCCTGCCGAGGCTCCTTCCGAGGATGTTCTGGCCCTTTCCAATGGCGACCGGCTCTCGGGCTTCGTGGTTTCGATGGGTGACGAAGTCGAGTTGGAGACCACCGACGGCGCGGAACTGTTGCTGCCCATCGAGCGCATCAGCGGGATCCGCCTGGCGAATCCCGCTGAGCCCCGGCGCGGGGTGTGGGTGTTCACGGACTCCGGGGCGGCGTTCCCGCTTGGGGGGATCGTCGGGGCTTCAGACACGGGATGGATCGGCACGCCGAGCGATCCATCCATGGGGCCGTACACACACTCGCAGGGCGGTGAGCCGGCGGCGGTGCGCGAGACGATCGAGGTTCCGATGGATCAGTTGGCAGCGCTGATTCTGGCGAGCGATCGGATCGTGGCGCTGTCGACGATCGAGCCGCAGAGCGTGGTCGGCATGGCGGGCGATGAAGGCGGATCGCGGGGCGGCGAGCTGGTTGAAGACCGGCGGCATCCGCTCGATCTGGCGCTGCCGATCGGGGCGCCGATGGATGCGATGGACCTTGTGCTGGCACGGGTCATGGAGGCTCGCTGGCCGTTGCCCGGCGGGTCGGAGCGGTTTGTGGCGACGGCATCACTGCGTGATCCGCGGAACCCGTGGGCCGCGGCGACGCTGAGCGTGCTGATCGATGGTCGTGAGATAGAGCGGATCGAGTTGTCGCCCGATCGCCCGGCGGCGGCGATCAACGCGGAGGCCCGCGGGCGATCGATGACGCTTCGCGTGGAGCCGGGCGCTTTCGGTCCGGTGCAGAACGCGGTGGTGCTGCATCGGCCGCTGTTGATCGTGGAGGGTGAGGAGGCGCCGGGCGCGGGGGACTGAGGGGCGTGCTGGCGGCACCGGATTGACCGAGGCGTCATGATGCGGCGACGCGATGTGCGACCCTCGGGATCCATCCAGAGCCTCCCCCCCACTGCTTGCACACGGCGATCGGGTGGGCCTTCGCCATCCCCGTGCGGCGGATCGTGCGGAGTGGATCGCGCTGCGATGCGCATCGCGCGGCTTTCTTGAGCGATGGGAGCCGGTGCGTCCGGCGGGGCACGACCCGTTCGGAGACACGGGATTCGACCGGTACCTGGACGGCGCGGATGCGCCCGATCGGCAGCGGCACCTGATCGTGCGGCTGGATGACGGCGCGCTCGTGGGGAGCATCTCAATCAACGAGATCTCGCGCGGGGCGTTCCAGAACGGCGTGCTTGGGT
>JBQLZO010000053.1:0-1052 GCA_052168315.1 Phycisphaerales bacterium
CCGATCTCCCGCGCCCACTCCCGAATCAACCCCGAATCAACTCCAACACCCGCTCGTGCAGCGCCCCGTTGCTCACCACCGCATCCCCCGCCCGCGCTTCGCCCACCCCCGCCCACGAACTTACCTTTCCCCCCGCCTCGCCCACGATCGCAAACGCCGGCGCGATGTCCCACACCGAGAGCACCGGCTCCAGGCACACATCCACGCGCCCCGTCGCCACCAGCAGGTGCGCATAGCAGTCCGACCACCCCCGCGTGTGCCCGAACGCCGACAGCGCCCGCACATACACCTCGCCGCGACCGACAACCCGGAAGTACGAGAACCCCGTCGTCGCGCACACCCCCTCCGACGCCTCCCTCACGCCCGACACCCGCGCCGCCCGCCCGCCCTCCTCGAACCCGGGCGCATAGTGCCGCGCGCCCAGACCCGTCGCACCCGCCACCGTCTCGCCGATCCCCGGCATGTGGATCACGCCCAGGCAAGGTGCCCCGACCGCTGCCCCATCAGCGCCCACCACCTCCATCGCGATCAGCGTCCCCCACAACGGCACGCCGCGCACGAACGACATCGTCCCATCGATCGGATCGATGATCCACCGATACCCCGACGCGCCAACCTCATCCCCATGCTCCTCGCCCACGATCGCATCATCCGGAAACGCCCCCCGCAGCACCGACCGCACCACCAGCTCCGCCTCCCGATCCGCCTCCGTCACCGGCGAGCGATCCGCCTTCTCCTCCACCCGGAAACGCCCGCTCCGGAACCGATGCAGCGCCCCATCCCCCGCCACCCGCGCCGCCTCCAGCGCCACCGAAAGCCGCCGCGCCAGATCATCCGGAACCCGCCCGCCAACACCCACCGCGGCCCCACGCACCAACGCATCCGCCGAATCCGGAGCGCCGCCGGAATCACCCAACCGAACCGACCGGCGAAAGTGGGGGGCCTGCGGATCGTCCGAGGGCTCGGAACCGTGCAGCGACCGCTGATCGTGGTGGGGCCGGGAGGAATCGGCGGGGTTGGCGGGGTTGGCGGGGTTGGCGGGGTTGGCGGGG
>JBQLZO010000054.1:0-71246 GCA_052168315.1 Phycisphaerales bacterium
CGCCGCGGCCACCGCCGCCGCCGCCATAGCCGCCGCGGCCACCGCCGCCGCCGCCATAGCCGCCGCGGCCACCGCCGCCGCCGCCGTAGCCACCGCCGCCGCCGGAGCGCTCTTCGCGCGGGCGGGCCTCGTTGACACGGAGGGCGCGTCCGTCGATGTCGCGCCCGTCGAGGGCGGTCATGGCGGACTTGCCATCGTCATCGTCCATCTCGACGAAGCCGAAGCCCCGCGAGCGGCCGGTTTCACGATCCATCAGAACGGACGCGGACTGGACGGTTCCGAACTCCTCGAAGATCTCACGGAGTTCATCGTCTCCCATTGAATACGGGAGGTTTCCAACATACAGCTTCATGCTCAAAGGTCACTTCCAACCGGGCTGCCCGAGTTCTCAGAAAACAAATCCATACCGTCGTCACTCGGGCGCGACCCAGTCTGGCCAGCGGGCATACATCAGCACACCGCGTCAGGGAAGAGCATACCGCTGGTTTGCGGCGGTGGGAGCCAAAATCCGTCGGCGGGTCTCAGATTCCTTCGGATTCGCGTCCGTGAGGGCTGTTTCGGGGCGCTTGGACGGGTCCGCAGGGGCGGTTGCCGGGGGAGTTTGACCTAGCATGGCGACCGGGGCGGGCCCGGGAGGGGCATCGTGGGATGGGGCGCGGGGTGGAGTGCGAGCTTCGGGTGTCGGGGTTGGGGCGTTTCGGGAAACTGTTGTGTCGCGAGATTCTGAAGAGTCGGGAGGTTCGGTGGAGAGCGGCGGCGTCGGGTCGGCGGGCGTGGTGCCGGTGTCTCTTCGGGTCGGCGATGATGTGGTGCGGAAGCGGCACGCCGAAGCCCTGGGACGGATCGTGCGGGGGTCTGTGCGCTTCGGGGCGCACGATCGGCTGTTGTACTCGACCGATGCGTCGATCTACCAAGTGGAGCCGATCGGTGTGGTGGTCCCTGCGGACGGCGAGGATGCCGCGTGCGCGGTGCGGTACTGCATCGACCATGGATTGCCGGTGCTTCCGCGCGGCGGCGGAACCTCTCTGGCGGGGCAGTGCACGAGCCATGCGGTGGTGCTGGACTTGTCCAGCGGATGCCGAGGGATCGAGTTCGTTGATGCGGCGGCGCGGACCTGCCGGGTCGAGGCGGGGATCACGATCGATGATCTGAACGATGCGTTGGGGCAGGGCGGGCACGACCTTCTCTTCGCGCCGGATCCCTCGACGGCGAGGCAGGCCACGGTCGCGGGGTGTATCGGGAACAACGCGGCGGGGACGCGCTCGGTCATGTACGGGCGCACGGCGGAGAACCTGGAGGCGGTGCGGCTGATCACGGGGACGGGCGAGGTGTGCGAACTTGGTGCCGGTTCGGCGCTGCACGATGAGGCGGCGCGGCGGCTGGGTCTGGGCGTGATCGACATCGTGCTGCGGCACGAGTCGCTGATCCGCGAGCGGTTCCCGAAGACGCTGCGCCGGAACGCCGGGTACGCGCTGGACATGATGCTCGAGGACATCGACGAGGCGCGGCGAGATGGTGTGGATCCGCTGGCGCGGCTGAATCTGGCGCACCTCGTTTGCGGTGCCGAGGGCACGCTGGGGATGGTCACGCACGCGACGCTCAAGCTGCATCCGAGGCCCAAGGCCAGGGGGCTCGCGGTTCTGGGATTCGCGGATCTGGATGAGGCGATCGCGCGGGTGCCGAGCCTGCTCGAACTGAAGCCGGCGGCCGTGGAGTTGCTGGACGATGTGATCGTGGGTCTGGCGCGACTGAACAACGAGTATCGCGCGTACGTGGACTACATGCCCCAGCCGAGCCAGGGCGTGCTGAAGGCGGTGCTGTATGTGGAGCTGTTCGCGCCGATGGCGGGGCCGGATGGAGATGAGTTCGTCAGGCGTGGGTTCGAGCGTGTTCGGCGGATCATCGAGCGCGAGGCCCCGACGGCGGGGATGGCGGCGCTGGTTGATGCGGCCCCGATCGCGCAGTCGCTCAAGCTTCGGAAGGCCGGAGAACCGCTTCTGCACGCGATCCCCGGGAATCGGAAGCCGCTGGGATTCGTCGAGGACAACGCTGTGCCCGTGGAGCGGCTTGGGGAGTTCGTGCGGCGGTTCCGGGCGATCGTGGAGCGGGAGGGGACTCGGGCGTCCTTCTACGCGCACGCATCGGTCGGTGTGCTGCATGTGCGGCCGCTGCTGGACCTTCGTGATTCGGAGGACCGGGCTCGGATGGAGCGGATCGCCGGGGACGCGGCGGCGCTGGCGAAGGAACTGGGCGGCGTGATGTCCGGCGAGCACGGGGATGGGCGGGCGCGGGGGCCGTTGCTCGAGGCGTTCTACGGAGCGGAATTGATGGGGGCATTCCGGGAGGTCAAGGCGCTGTTTGATCCGCGCGGTTTGTTCAATCCCGGGAACATCGTGTCGCCGGGCGCGATCGGGACGATCCATGAGCGGACGCGGATCAGCCCGACCGGGGAGGCCCTGCGGGCGCCGGCGATCGAGACGCACTTCGACTATGCGTTCGAGGGCGGGTTCGATCACGCTGTGGAACTGTGCAACGGGGCGGGCGTGTGTCGCAAGAAGGTGGGCGGCACGATGTGCCCCTCGTACATGGGCACGCTGGACGAGCGACATTCGACGCGGGGGCGAGGCAATGCGCTGCGCTTGGCGATCACGGGACAAGTAGGGAACGGGGAGTCGCGGGGCGGAGCGAACTGGAACGACGCGGAGACGCTGGCGACGCTCGATCTATGCTTGTCGTGCAAGGCGTGCAAGACGGAGTGTCCCTCGAATGTGGACATCGCGACCTACAAGGCGGAGTATCTGGCGCAATCGTACGCGGCGCGCGGGCGTGTGCCGCTGAGGGCGAAGGTGTTCGGGCGGGTGCGGGGGCTCAACAAGCTCGGTTCGGCGTTCGCGCCGGTGTCGAATTGGGTGGCGAATTCCTGGCCCTCGCGTCTGGTGGCGAACGCGGCGCTGGGACTGTCTGCCAGGCGGACGCTGCCGGCGTTCGCGCGAGCTCTGCCCGGTGCATTGAAGCGCACGGCGCCGGGCGTGAACGAAGGGATCGGCCCTGATGCGCCGACGGTTCTGCTGTTCGGCGACTGCTTCACGATGTACAACGAGCCGGGCATCGGGATCGCGGGGGTGCGATTGCTGAACGCGTTCGGGTATCGGGTGGAACTTGTGGATGCGGGATGCTGCGGGCGGACGCACATTTCGACGGGGCTGCTTGGCGAGGCGCGACGGGTGATCGATTCGACGGCGGGGCGGCTGGCGGCGGCCTGGGAGGGGGCGCACGATCCGCGCGCCGTCGTGGTGTGCGAGCCATCGTGCCTGTCGGCGGTCGCGGACGAGTGGTTGAAGTTGCGGTTGCCGGGGGAGCGGGGATCAGACCGGGCGGCAGAACCGGCGGGACCGGGACATGGGGCACACGGATCGGATACCGGAGCGTCGAGGACCAAGCGGGCTGAAATGGCGTCGCGCTCGATGCTGATCGAGCAGTTCCTGGATCGCCATTGGGAGGCGCATCCTGTGCGTCCGCGGTTCAATCGTCCGGTCGGACGGGCGGTGGTGCACGGGCATTGCCATCAGAAGGCCTTGTGGGGTGCGGACTCTTCGGCCGGCTTGCTTCGGCGCATCTACGGGACGGCGAAGGTGTCGGTGCTCGATTCGGGGTGCTGCGGCATGGCGGGATCGTTCGGGTACGCGGCATCGCGGTACGAGTTATCGATGCGCATCGGTGAGCTGGTGCTGCTTCCCGCGGCTCGCGCGCTGGAGGAGGGAGATGTGCTGGTGGCGCCGGGGACATCTTGTCGACATCAGGTGCACGATGGGGCGGGGGCGCGGGCGTGGCATCCGGTGGAGTTGGCGGCATCGCTGCTGGCGTGAACGGGGGTCCGCGGGGTGCCGGGCGGCGGCGGGTGTGGTCCGGAAGAAAATTGTGATTCGGTCCGTTCTCGGCGCGGCATGCGGAATGGAAGTCGGATGTGGAGCTCTCCGAATTTTGTGAGATTCTGAGTGATCGATATCGGAATTTTGTCGCTTGTATCCACAGATGTGCAACTGGGATTCCGAAAAAGAGTGCGCCCGATTTCAGGAGATTCGTGTTATTCTGCAACCGAGTCCGAGGTCGAGAAGGCTTGGCGTTTGGGCTGATAGGGGGATGGTCGGGGTCAGGCGATTGGGGGGCGTGGGTGGTCGGGGGCAATGTCGGGGCGACGGGGTTGACCGGGGGTGGTTCTGCTCCGCGGCGGCGTGATGCGGTGAGGGCCGGCGCTGGGGTTTGAGTTCTTCCAGAGGTGGGGGATGGGTGCGGGTGTATTCGTGCGATTGCGCGTGGCGCGATGGTTGCGCGCGTGATTGGTTCGAGTGGCGCTGTGCGGTGCTGATTGGCGGGTGATTGGGATGGCCCCGCTCGGATGGCGGTGAGGAGGCGTGCCATGCGTCGGAAGCTGGGTGTTGTTGTGGTTGGGCGCTCGGGTGTGCTGGCGGTGGGCGTGGCACTGTGCGTGGCGGGGGCATCGCGGGGCGGCGGCGATGGCGGCCCGGGGCAGTTCTACAACGCCACGGTGTCGTGTGGAATCACTTCGGTACACCAGCCATCCGGGCCGTTCATCTTCTCGATCTACAACTATGCGCCGATGATCGCGGGGGGGGCGGTCGGGGATTTCAACCGCGATGGATTCCAGGACATCTTCGTGGTGTGCTCCGGCGGGCACTTCGATGCGCTGTACATCAACAACGGCGATGGGACTTTCACGAACCAGGCCTCGGCGTGGGGGGTGGCGAAGAAGCACATGGGGATCGGCGCGACGGCCGGCGACTATGACGGCGACGGATGGCCTGATCTGTTCATCACTTCGCTCGGGAACGCGAACACGCAGCCGGCCGCGGGCAAGCACCTGCTGTATCGAAACAACGGGAACGGGACTTTTTCTGAGGTCGCGGCCCAGGCGGGGGTGAAGTTTACGAGCCCGACGAGCCCGGACGGGTTCGGCTCGTGCTTCGGCGATGTCAATCGCGATGGGTTGCTTGACCTGTTCACCGCTTCGTGGGCGTCGAACACGATGGGGAACCGGCTGTTCCTGAACAACGGCGATGGCACCTTCACGGACTCGACCGGGCCCGGCGGGTCGATCCAGGTTCCCGGGAATGTGCGCGGGTTCACGCCGATCATCGCGGATATGACCGGTGATGGATGGGCGGAGGTGCTGCTCGCGGCGGACTTCTCGACCTCGAAGGGGTACACGAACCAGGGCGATGGGACCTTCGTGGATACGACGGCGTCGATGGGGCTGGGGCTCGATGCCAACGGGATGGGCGCGGCGGTGGGCGACCTGACCGGCGATGGGCTTCCGGACTATTTCGTGACTTCGATCCATTCCGATGCGCCGGGGATCCCGCAGATCCCGGGCACGGGGAACATGCTGTACATCAACCAGGGGGACGGCGAGTTCGCCGAGGAATCGCTGGAGCGCGGGGTGAAGTTCGGGTGGTGGGGATGGGGTTCGGTGTTCGTGGATGTGGACAACGACGGCGATCTCGACATCGTGATGGTGAATGGGTGGCACGGGCCGAACTCGCAGGGGGAGTACGAGTATTCGAACCGCCCGGCGCAGTTGTACATCAACGATGGCACGGGATACTTCACCGAGCAGGGCGCTGAGCGTGGGCTCGACCATGTGAGCCAGGGACGGGGCGTGGCGGTGATCGACATCGACAACGACGGCGCGCAGGACATCGTGATCTTCTCGCATCAGTCGGCGACAGCGCTGTATCGGAACGCGCTGGACACCGAGGCGAATCGGTACCTTCGGATTCGCTTCGAGACGGGGCGGCACGCGTGCATCCCGCCCGACGGGCTGCACACGCGGGTCCGTGCCCGTGTGGGCGATGTCGAGCGGGTGCGGACGCTGCACTCGGGCGATGGGTACCTCACGGCCTCCGAGTCTGTCATGCACATCGGTTTCGGTGCTGCGCAGTTCGTTGATGAGCTGGTCGTGGAGTGGCCCAATGGCGAATCGCTGGTGATGTTCGATGTGCCGACGAATCAGTTCCTGACCATCGAGGCGGCGTTCGAAGGCGATGCCGATGGGGATGGCGAGATCGGCATGGAAGACCTGGCGCTGACGATCGAGCAGTTCGCGATGTCTGGAGTGGGTCTGGAGGGCGATGCCAACAACGACGGCATCGTCGATTCGGACGATCTGTCGATCGTGCTGATGGGGTATGGGCGTTCGTGCTGGTTCGGCGGGGTGAAGACGCCGTTCTGAGAATCGAGCAGCGCCCGATGGCGTGGTGGTCAGGCGGCGTGCGCGCCCTCGCTCGCGCCGGCGTCGCCCGCGTCCGGCGTCTGGAGTTCGGCGATTGTGGGCATTCTTGGGACCTCGTAGTAGAGTGCGGCGGTGTCCACGGAGCCGACCTTGCCGATTCGGAGCGGCTTGTCCGGGGTGAGCGCTTCGGTGCGGAAGTCGGGGTTATCGACGAGGGGGCGGACGATGGGGAGGCAGGGGTACTCGT
This sequence comes from Phycisphaerales bacterium, assembly GCA_052168315.1. Classification (GTDB taxonomy): domain Bacteria; phylum Planctomycetota; class Phycisphaerae; order Phycisphaerales; family UBA1924; genus JBQLZO01. The sequence goes on from JBQLZO010000054.1 coordinate 6,498, forward strand.
GATTGGGGGCGACGACGGCGGCGGGGCGGCCATCGGTGAGCGTGACGCGTTCACCGACGGCGAATGGCGGGATGACCTGGAGGATGGTCCTGCGGACCATGGGGTCGAACCAGCCATCGAATTCCCTGGAAGCGATGCGCGCGAGAGCCTGGCACGGGTGTCGCCTGGGTGGGTCGGCGTCTCTGGGGTTGAGCATGCCGTCGAGGACATTGGCCGCGGCGACGATGCGAGAAAAGATGTGGAGGTTCTTGCCCCTCAGCGGTCGTGCGTCGGCGCGGAGCCCGATCGTGTCGGAGTCTGGCCAGCCGGTGCCATCCCATCGCTGGTGGTGCATGAGGACGGTCTGGCGTGCCGATGCGGACGCGTTGGTGGCGCTCAGGACCTTGTATCCGCGGATGGTGTGATCGGCGTAGCCGTCGATGGCGAGGGAACTGGGAGAATCGCATTCGTGGACAGAGCGGTGCTGTTCGGGGAGCGCGAGCTTGCCGATGTCGTGGAGCATCGCGCCGAGTCCGAGCGGGACGAGGTCGGCGGCATCGCGTGTGTTGAGGCGTGGTCGTTCGGCGACGATGTACGACTGGAGCGCGTGCCCGATGGTGATGGAGAGATACGCCACGGAGGAGCAGTGGACGAAGAGCGGGCTGTCGGTGGTCTGGAGCCGGTACGCGAGCCCCGCGTAGGCGGCGCCGGCGATGGTCTCGGTGACGAGCGACATAACGGTCTGTCTGAACGCCTGGATCTGGGCGGTGGAGATCGTGCTGCGGGCCGCGACGGCGAATGACTTCTTGAGCTGCGTGTAGACCTTCTGCTGGGAGAGGGTGAGCCCGGTGGCGACGGTGGCGTCGAGTTCTTCGGTGCCGTTGAATTCCACCCAGACGCTGGCGATTCCGATGCGCTCGAGCTGCTGGATCATCTTGGAGGTCAGGACCGTCCTGCTTGAGATGAGCTCGATTTCCGGACGCACCGGGTGGAGCAGCGACGCTCCGACGGTCATGCCGGGTTCGAGTTCGGCTGTCGAGCACAGGAGCATGGGACGCTGGATCTCCGCGAGGATTGCGGGGGTCATCGGCGATGTGCGGGTGTTTCCGTACCTGGGAGTCGAGCTGCTCGCTATTGGGTGGTGCGTCTGGCGCGGAGCGATGCGAGTTCGGAGGCATGGGGAATGGCTGGGGCAGGGTTGTGAGCGGATGTGGGTGTCGTCGCCATCGGCATTCGTCCGAGAACGAGAGCGGCGGCGAGCGCGCTGTGTGCACGCTCGCCGCCGCGGCATGTTGTTGGTGGTTGGGCCGATCAGTTGGGCACGATTTGCTTGGTGTAGGTGAACGAGCACTCGGGGCCGTTGTTGGGGCATCTTGTGGAGTACCGGATGCGGCGGCCAGCGGCGATGGTCGCGCCCATGTCCTGGGATTCACCGGGTGCGACGGTGCGCGGCGAAGTCGGCTGCTCGGACGGATCGCTGAGCACCCATTTCTCCTCCTCAGAGTCGAATTCCTGTACCTCGATGGTGACTTCGAGTTCGCACGCGGTCTTGGGCACGGTGAAGCTCACATCCACTGTCACGGCCGACGCGGTGACCGCCACGGTGTGCTCGATGGTCAGGTCCTTGGTGGTCTGCCCGCACGCTTTCTTGACGGGCTTGCTTGCTGACAGCGCGTAATTCTGGACTTCGATCTCGGCCAACGCTCCTGGGATCAGTGGCGGCACGATGATGTAGGACGCCTGCTCGGGCCTGGTGAGGGCGACAGACCCGCCCGGGGGGAGTTCGAATCCCGGTTCGGCGTACGCCGGGTTGCCCGAGATCGTCTCGACGAGCACGATGATGGGCGCCGGCGCGGATTCAGAGAGCGTGAGCGCGAATCCGGGGAGCGGGTGCTCCGGTGAGTTCTGCGCGATGAGTTGTGGCTTTCCGTTGTACTCGAAGGTGACGAGGACGGGGTCGGCGCCGGGGCATGGACCGAACTGTGACTTGAGGATGTTGACATCGGTGAAGTCGACGACTCCGTCGCCATTGAGGTCGCCGATGCAGCCGGGGCCGGTGCACCCGAGGTTGTCGAGGAGGATCTGGAGGTCGAAATCGTCGACGAACCCATCGCCGTTCAGGTCTGCGGGGCAGTTGTTTCCGCAGACTGCGCACCCGGCGATCGCGGCAACGGCACAGAGTCCATCCCACGAAGTTTCGCAGCAGAACGGGTCGGCAGCGCAGATCTGCTCGCAGCACTCGGCATCATTGCAGAAGGGGGTGCCGTTGGCGATGCAGCAGTCGCCGGCGGTGGGATCGCCGCACCCGCCGGTGGGAACACACAGGTCGGGCGTGCAGGTCGTCTCGAAGCCCTGGAAGGCGCCGCCCTGCGAGTCGCAGTCGATCTGGGTGAGGCCATCGACGCACTCTGCCCCGAAGCAGCAGGCACCGACCCGGATCGCGGCGCACTCGCACTCGGGGAGCAGCAGTGCGGCGTTCGCGCAGATCTGGTCCCATTCGGTGTTGCAGCAGAACGGGTCGTTCGAGCAGACGATCTCGCAGCAGGGTTGGTTGTCGCAGAATGGCGTTCCGTTCGAGACGCAGCAGTCTCCGGAGGCGGGATCGCCGCAGGCGATCGGTCCGCACACTCCGGGCGCACATTCGGTGAATGGTCCGGAGAAATCGCCTTGTGCCTGGTCGCACTCGATGCCGGGGATGACGATGCAGTCTCCGTTGGGCAGGCAGCAGGCGCCGGGGACGAGGAACGGGCACAGGGGGCATCCGGTGGCCTTGCCGAGCCAGACGCCGCCGTTGGCCGCGCACTCGTCTTCGAGGGTGGTCTCGACGCAGGTTCCATCGGGGAAGCAGCAGGCGCCGTAGGAGTTGCCGAATTCGCTCAGCAGGATGCCGAGGTCGTCGCTGTTGGTGTTCCCGAGTCCATCGACATCGCCCGGGCAATCGTCGCCGACGCATCCGAAGTCGCTGAGGATGATGCTGAGGTCATCCGAGTCGACATCGCCATCCTCGTCGAGGTCAGCGCCGGTGGGGGTGAAGCAGGCGCGGAGGGGACAGCCGGTACGGGCGTTGTATGCGTTGAAGTTGTTGCCCTCGATGGTGGGCGAGTTGTTGAACGCGTTCTGCGCGGTGGCCTGGTCGCCAGCGCCCGGGTTCGGGATGGCCATGCCGAAGTCTTCGCTGCCCGCTCCGCCGCCGGCGGGAATGGTGGAGGTCCATGTGAACCCCGCGAGGATGCAGGCGTCGGTGGCGGGGATCTGCTTGTCGGTCTTGCTCTCGACGCAGAGATAGGTGGTGAAGGCGATCACCCGGCCGCCGAGGTTGGGGTCGGCCCGCCCATCGCTGAAAGTCCTGGTGGGGAGCTGGCCCGCCTGCTCGGCGTCGGTGTAGTACCACGGCTTGTTGTCGTTGAACTCCGCGTCGGGGTATGCGGGCATGTTGGCCGGCGGCGGGTTCGGGTTGTCGCCCGGTTGGCCGTTTGCGATGCCATCACCGGGGGCGGGGTCGACGGCGGGGAGTTGCCCGACGACCGGATCGACGACCGTTCCGTCGTTGTTGATGCTGGTCTCGATGTTGAGCCAACGGAAGTCGTACCAGTCATTGAGGAACGCGAACTTGGGGTCGAGGTTGAAGTCGGCCTCAATGAAGTCACCGCCACCACCTCCGGCGACCGCGTCATCGACGGAGAGCTCGCCGATCTGAACGGGTCCGCCGAGGGCGGGGATGTTGGCGGTGACGGCGACGGTGTTGACCGCCGCGCCGGTGGAACCGGCGGCGATGGCGATGCCAAGCGCGGCGGTGTGGATGCGTCGCGCGCGACACCGAGAGCGGCGGGTCGCGAACGGCGAGGTCGATTGGGTTGCTTTCAACATGATTGTGTCTCCTCACGCTTGGAGTGGGCGGTGGACAGGGTGCGCCGCCGCGCAGCGCACCAGAAGTGATCCGCTCGGGGATCTCTCATGTCTCACCCGAGTTCATGGTCTGGGAGGAGAATCTGAAGGTCGTTTGTGATCTATCATGTGTTGCGCGATTGCACGAGCGTCTTGGGTGCGGTGCTCGTGGGGCTTCGCGGACAGGGCGGTGGGCGAGCGGGGCGTTGGGGGCGGGTGGGCGATATCGTTGGATGACGGGCGTGGCGGGTAGGAGATGAGGGTCGGAACTCGAGCCGCGCATGAGCATCACCCGTACGACAACCGTGTTGCTGAAGGGTCTGGAGGACCCGGGGTGTCATTGGGCCTGGGCGGAGTTCGATGAGCGGTATCGGCCGCTGCTGCACGCGGTGGCACGGCGGGCGGGGCTGAACGAAGCGGACGCGGCGGATGTGGCGCAGGACACGATCGCGGTGTTTGTTCGGAAGTACGCCGACGGGGGGTATGACCGCGATCGTGCGCGGGTACGGACCTGGCTGTGCGGGATCGCGCGGCTGCAGATCGCGGACCTGCTTCGCAAGCGGGCGCGTCGGCACGAGTTCGCGGCCGGGTCGGACCCGGCGGCCGGGGTGCCTGATGAGCAGACGATGACGCAGGCGTGGGAGCAGGCCCGGCGGTCGTGGCTGCTGCGGCTGGCTTTGGAGCAGCTGAGGAGCAAGTCGCGGTTCAGCCCGGCGACGATCGAGGCGTTCGAGCTCAACGCGATCCGGGGGATGGGAGCGGAGCAGATCGCCGAACGGCTTCAGATGAGCGTCCACGATGTGTACATGGCGAAGCACCGTGTGACGGAGCGGCTGCGGACGGTGCTGGAGCAGATCGAGCGGGAGCACGGCGATGAGGAACTCTGATCCGCTCACGGGCGGCGGGCGGATGGGGCCGTGGGCACCGGTGGGAAGGGGAGACGATTGAGTCCATCGGCTCGCTGTTCGGTCGTGTATCGTTTGGTGGTCGGGACGAGCCTGAGGCGCGGGGATGCCGGGCGTTGCAGCGAGGAGCGTTGAGATGGGCGCATCGGATCGGGGTGGAACGAACGGACGATCGGGCGGCGGGGTGTTGCCGGGGCTGATTCGGCGGGTGCTGCCGGGCGGCGGTGGTTCGCGGAAGCCGGCGTATGTGGGTCGGGAGGCCGAGTACTGGGATGAGCGGTTCGCGAGCCAGCCTGGAGCGCTGCGCGGGCCCGGGCATTCGGCGCTCGATGAAGATGCCAATGTCGCGAACTACGAGGAGAAGCGGGCGTTTCTGGCCCGTCATCTTCCGCGCTGGGCGCCGGCGAGGCGCCCGAACGGATCGGCGGCACGCCTGCTGGATGCGGGGTGCGGGCCGGGTGCGTTCCTGGGGACCTGGCTGGAGCTGGGGTACGAGGTGAGCGGGCTGGACTTTTCTCCCTCGGCGATCGAGTCGGCGCGGGTGCGGCACGGGGATCGGGTATCGCTGCATGTGGGGCGGCTCGAGGGGACGGCTCCGGGGGCGGCGTACGACATCGTGGTGTGCGTGGATGTGCTGTTCCATGTGGTGTCCGACGATGCGTGGCAGTCTGCGGTGGGGATGCTGGCACGGTCCTGCGCGCGCGATGGTGTGCTGGTGATCCAGGAGGGGCTGGACCAGCCGATGCGTCCTTCGCGTCATGTGCGCGGGCGGACACGGGCGGAGTACGCTCGGGCGTTCGAGAGTGCCGGGATGTTCATCGATGAGCACCATCGCCATTACCTTGCGATCGAAGGGGCGCTCAAGGATGTGCTGGTGCTGCGGCATCGTGGCGAGGGGTTGCGCGGGGATGGGGGAGATCGCAACGGGCGATGATCGATCGGCATGATGCGAACCACGGCGGCGGGCGGGGATCGGGCGATGGCGCCGCCGGCGATTGGGAACGCGAGGCGACGCTGCTGGATCGGTGCGACCGGGCGTCGTGCCCGGGGCTTGCAGCGCTGGAGGGTGTCGCGGATGGCTCGGCCGATGCCGCGGGCGTGCTCTTGCCCGGATGCGAGCGGTGCGAGCGCCGGCTCGCGGGCGTGCGATCGAATCGGGCGCTGCTCGATGAGTTGCGCAGCGTGTCGTGCGAGGGCGTGGGAAGTGGGAGCGAGTCCGCATCGCCGCCATCGCCACCTTCGCTCGCGGGGTACTCGGTTGGCGGGCTGATCAGCGCGGGCGGGCAGGCGACGGTGTTCCGCGGGGTGCACGAGGCCTCGGGGCGTCCGGTGGCCATCAAGGTGATGCACGGGATCGATGCGGAGCACCCGGGTGATGCGACCGATGTGGCGCGGCTGGACCGCGAGCTGCGGATCCTCGCGCGGTTCCGCCATCCGGGCATCGTGACGGTGTACGACGGCGGGCGGACCGGCGATGGGCTGCCGTACATCGTGATGGAGCTGGTGGAAGGGGGGACTCTGAAGGACCACGCGTCGGTGCGCCGGTTCGGCGAGACGAAGGGTGGGATCCGGGAGGCGGGCACGCTGATTCGGGATGTGGCGCGTGCGGTGGCTGCGGCCCAGCGGACGGGGCTGATCCATCGGGATCTGAAGCCCGGGAACATCCTGATCGATGATGCGGGGCGTCCGAAGGTGGTGGACTTTGGGATCGCGGGCGAACGCGGCGAGCCCGGTGTGTCCGGCACCGATGATGGTGAGGAGGGGCGTTTCGTCGGTTCGGTCGCGTACGCGGCGCCCGAGCAGTTCGATCCGAACGGGATCGGCGCGCTGGATGCGCGGGTGGATGTGTTCTCACTCGGCCTGATCCTGCGGGAGCTGCTGACGGGGCGTCGGCTTCGGCGGAATCCGCTGCGGTCGGAAGCCGCGGCGGGCGCGCGGGAAGAGAACCGGCTCGTTCCGGTGGACCTGGACAGGATCGTGTCGCGTGCGACGGCGATCGATCCGGATCATCGCTATCCATCGGCTTCGGCGCTTGGCGAGGATCTCGACAGGTGGCTGCGGGGGTACCCGATCGAGGAGCGCCGCTCGGAGGCGTGGCATGTGGTGATGCTGTTCGTGGGGCGGCATCCGATCGCGTCGGCGGCGGGTGTGGTGTTTCTGTTGCTGCTGGTGTCCTACGCGGCGACGATCACGACCGCGGCGGCGATGATCCGCTCGAAGAATGTGGACCTCCGCCATCGGCTGGTGCAGCGGGAGTCGGTGATGAGCGCGATCTCGGAGCCGCTTGCGGCGCTGGATGCGGACTCGTCGCTGGAGTCGGTGCGTGACATTGATGAGCTGCTGGTTCGCGCGGCGGAGGCGATCGGCCGGCACCTGGGCGATGAGCCGGCGCTGCAGAGCCGGTTGCTGTCGCGCGTCGGGCTGGCGTTGTTGTACCGCCGGGCGTTCGACGAGGCGGAGCTGTGTCTTGAGCGTGCTTACGAGGGGGAGCGCGAGGTCGCGGCGGCGGTGGATGGTGTCGGGCGCGGGGCGACGCCACGCCTTGCGGAGACCCTGCACGATCTGGGGCGCCTCTACTGGCACAGGGCGAATGTTGAGCGATTCGGGAGCGAGCGGGTGCGGGCGGAGGAGTACCAGGCGCGGTCCATCGATTGCTACGAGCGGTCTTACCGGATGCGCCAGGAGTTGCTGGAGAGGGACGATCCGGAACTCGTGCGAACAATGTCGCACCTTGGTTCGGCGTACTCAGCGATCGGACGGTTCGAGGATGCGGATCGGATGTTCGATCGGGTGCTCGCGGTGCTGGAGGGAAGCGATGATGATGGATCGCTGGAGCTGGTCCGGATCCTGATGTCGCTGGGGAGCCATCGGTATCGGAAGAACGATCTGCCGGGGTCGGAGGCCGCGTACGCCCACGCCGAGCGGGTGGCGCGTGAGACCTCGGTGGGTTTGCCGCTCGCGGCGGCGATTAACGCCCGTGGGCTGCTGTTGTTAGAACTGGATCGTCCGCGGGAGGCCCGGGAGCGGTTCGATGAGGCGGGGCAGCTCCGGCGGGATCTGCTGGGGCCGTTCGATCCGGAGTTTCTGGCTTCGCGTCGGGACATGGCGATGGCGATGCTGGAGGCGAACCTCCCGAGCGAGGCGCATGGCGTCGCCAACGCGGTGCTGCAATCGATCGAGCTGGCCGGGCCGCGGGCCCGTGGCCTGGAGCGGACGGCCCGGTTCATCGTCGCGGCGGCGGAGGCGAGGATGGGGCGTGGACGCGGTGGGGGGGTGCCGGAAGCGCTGGCGTCGTTGTGGGAGGAATTGAGCGCTGTGCCCCGGGCCCCCGAGCGGACGGATCGGCGGACGGAGCGGCTTCGGGCGTCGGTGGGGCTTGAACTTCTGGGGGTCCTCGTGGACTCGGGTGATGGATCGCTGGATTCGGCGTCGATCGCAGAGGAAGTGCGGCTCGACCTGGAGTCGCTCGTTCCGAGTCCCCGGCGGACACGGGATCTGGCTCGGCTCGTCGATCTGGCGGGGCGGGCGGGCGCGAGCGCCGGGGCGCGCGATTCCGCGACCGGGGAGGATGTGGCGCGCGGTAGGATGCCGTGATCATGCCGCCGGATTCTCCATCGTCGCGTCCGCCTTCGCCGGCTCCATGCAGCGCTTCGCCAGGACCCGGGCGGGACATCTCCATGGTTCGCGGGGTGCGGCTGATCGTGGGGATGGAGGTGCATGTTGAGCTGATGACGCGGACGAAGATGTTCACGCGCGTGGGTTCGCCGGCCCATCCTGAGCATGATGGCTCCGCGCACGAGGAGCCGAACACGCTGATCGATCCGGTGGTGTTGGCGCTGCCGGGATCGCTGCCTGTGCTGAACCGTCGGGCGATCGATCTCTCGATCCGTGTGGGGCTCGCGTTGAACTGCCGGATCGCCGCGATGACGCGGTGGGATCGGAAGTCGTACTTCTATCCTGATCTGCCGAAGGCGTACCAGATCAGCCAGTTCGCGCTGCCGCTGTGCTTCGATGGGAGCGTGGATGTTCCGGTGGGTGACGCGGGGGGCGTGGCGCGGGTGGGGATCGTGCGGGCGCACCTGGAGGAGGATGCGGGGAAGCTGCTGCACGAGGCGCCCGGCGGACACAGGATCGAACACTCGATCGTGGATCTGAACCGGGCGGGGACCCCGCTGCTGGAGATCGTGACAGCGCCCGACATGGCGAGCGCCGATGTGGCGGTGGCGTTCGCGCAGTGGCTGCACCGCGTGTGCCGGTGGCTCGGCGCGACGCTGGGGGTGATGCAGCGTGGGCACATGCGGTTCGAGCCAAACATCAACACCGAGCTGACGCTCTCGGACGGGCGTGTGGTGCGGACCCCGATCGTGGAGGTCAAGAACCTGAACTCGTTTCGCGCGGTGCGCGGCGCGATCGAGTATGAACTGGGCGCGCAGCCGCACCGGTGGGTGGAGGATGGGGTGGAGCACGGCCCGGGGCGGAAGTCGACCCGCGGGTGGGATGATGCTCGCGGTGTGACGACGCCCCAGCGAGAGAAAGAAGAAGCGCACGACTACCGGTACTTCCCTGATCCGGACCTGCTCCCCGCCACCATCGATGCGGCGTGGGTGGAACGGATCCGGGCGGAGATGCCCGAGCTTCCGGATGCGCGACGATCACGGTACCGGGAGGACTACGGGCTCGATGGGTGGGAGTGCGATGCGCTGGTGGCTGAGCGATCGGTCAGCGAGTTCTTTGAGACGAGCGTGGCGAGCGCGTGCGAGATGCTGGGGCTGGGAGCATCTGGTGGGGCCGGTGCCGCGCGGTGCGGGCGGCTGGTGGCGACCGTGCTGCTCCAGAACGGCGCCAAGCTTGCGAACGAGCGGGGGGGCACGGTCGCGGAACTGGGGGTGATGGGCACGGAAGTTGGGGCGATCGTGGCGCTCCGCGAGGGCGGCGAGATCGGGTCCAATGCGATCGATCCGTTGCTGGTTGCGCTGGCGGACCGGAGGGGCGAGGCGGTCGGCGATTCCGGGCTTGAGACGGTTCGCATGCTGGCGGAGCGGCTGGGGCTGATCCAGGTGCGGGATGCCTCGGCGCTGCGGGCGTGGTGCGAAGAATCGCTGGCGGATCCCGCGCACGCCTCCGCGATCGAGGATGTCCGAGGCGGGAAGGAGGTCGCGGTGGGGCGCCTGGTGGGGAGCGTGATGAAGCGATCGGGCGGGAAGGCCGATGCGGCGTCGGTGCGGGCGATGCTCCTGGAGATGATCCGCGCCCGGTGAGGGCGCGGCGGTGGGCTTGGGGCGGTCAGGGCAGGCGGGCCGCGGGATAGTCAGCGGGCTCCATCGGCGCGAGGAAGTCGAGCATGGCGTCGAGGACGGGGGAGATCAGGGCCGTATTGACGGCCTGCTCTGGGTTGTTGGCGACCATTGCGAGCAAGAAGACGCGTCCATCGGCGCGTTCCAGGAATGAGTAAATGGAGATGACGCCGGGCTCGCCGTCGATGCGCGCGACGATCGCATCCCACCGGTCGTCCTGCGGGACCGGGGATTCGGCGCCGGAACGGAGCGCGCGGTCGACGATCTCCATGCCGGGAAAGAGCGATCGGCGGCGGATCTCGGCCATGATCTGCGCGAGTTCATCGGCGGTGAAGAACCAGCCGACTGTGTCGACATATTGCGGGACGGCCCAGCGGAGGTAGAGCTGCTCGGCGATCTGGTTGGTATCGACGACACCGGATTCGAGGATGGCCCGGCGCTGTTCGGGAGTCTGCGCTTGGGCGTACTGGGTGATGGGGTCCTCGCTGGCGCCGACCTTGAGGCGGAACAGCTGCATGGTGGTGAGAAAGGGCTGGTTGGCGGCTGGGTTCGCGGTGCGCCGGGTGAGGTATTCGTCGATGACTTCTGGGCCGAGGCGATTGATCAGCTGATCCGTCGCGGTGTTGTCGGCGCCGGTCATCATCGCGCCGATGACAGTTGAGACCGGGAGTTCCTCGCCCGGGGGCACGCTGCGGACATTCCCGGGGGGCATGGAGTAGAACGCCGGATCGAGCGCCATGGGCTCGTTCCAGACGAGCATGGATGAGCGGACGCGCTCGGCGGCGGCGCCGAGGATGATCCAGCGGATGGCGGTGGAGATGTTGAGGGGCGTGTCGGCGTTGATGGAGAGGACCTCGACGGGCTCTCCGCGCGCCTCCGGGGTGTGATCGGTGACATCGTAGAGAGCGAGCCCGTAATCGAATCCGGCGCGATCGAGGTCGGCCTTGATCTCGTCGACGGACTCGTAGTGGCGCGGGCGGGTCGCCGAGAGGTCGGGCTCGATCTGCCACGCGAGGATGAGATGGGGTGGCTCGGGGTCGACCGCCACGGACAGCCTCCAGCCGGAGCCATCCGCCTCGGCCTGGAGAAGGATGATCAGGACTGAGTCGAGCTCGTTGCCGTTGTCGGAGCCAAAGGACCAGCCGATCGGGATGAGCTTGCCCCATCCTTCCCGCTTCGGCGCGGCCCATTCCTCCAGGGCGGTGAGGGGAAGCTGATCGAGGACGCCGGGTGCGAAGACGAGGGGCCATGGCGCGGGGATCGCCTCCGGGCCCTCGGAGACCAGCGTGATGAGCCAGTTTGCTCTCTCGGCGACCGGTGCGTCGGGGAGCTGTGCGGGGGTGGCTGGTTGGATTGCCTCGTCCGGCGCCTCGGGGGGGTTGGTCGTGGAAGTGTCCTGGGCATAGGCCGGGGCGAGCGAGGTCGCGAGCGCGGCGATTGCGGCCGCGATGAGGGTGAGGGTGCCCTTGTTGGCGCGGAGGCCGCGGCTGGGTGTTTCCGGGTGGTGGCTGCGATTCATGTGCAGAGGGTAGAGGGGGTGGGCGAGTCACGCGACGGCGTGATCCGGATCGAGGTGGGGGGGTGTGCGCCTGGATTAGAAAGACGCCGCGGGCGGCCATTCGTGGCGCCCGCGGCGTGTGCGTTCAGCGAGGTGGATGATCCGCCCGGGCGGGGGTGCCCGGGTCATGGACTCCGGCGGGTCAGTCCTCGTCGTCTTCGGGCTTGAATGCGGCGATGACCTCCTGCTGGACATTGGGCGGCGTCTGCTCGTCGTGGGAGTAGTCCATGACGAACGAGCCCTGGCCCGCGGTGATGGACTTGAGCTGGCTTGAGTAGGCGTTCATCTCGGCGAGGGGGACCTTGGCGTGGATGATGCACATGTCGCCCGGGAGCATGTCGGTGTCAAGGACCTGGCCGCGCTTGCCCGAGAGATCGGAGGTGATGTCGCCCATTGCGGTCTGCGGGGCGGTGATCTCGACGGAGACGATGGGTTCGAGAAGCGTGGGGCGGGCCTTCTTGATGGCATCGATGAAGGCTCGCTTGCCGGCGGTTGTGAAGGCGACTTCCTTCGAGTCGACCGGGTGGTACTTGCCATCGATGATCCTCACGCGGACACCGGTGAGCGGGTATCCGGCGAAGGCGCCGGTGGAGAGGACCTGCCGCACGCCCTTCTCGATGGCGGGCATGAACTGCCTGGGGATGACGCCGCCGACGGTGTCGTCGACGAACACGAGGCCATCGACGGGCTCCTCGCCCTCCGCGATGGTTCCGTCGAACGGCTCGACGGTCATCTTGACCTCGCCGAACTGGCCGGCGCCGCCGGTCTGCTTCTTGTGGCGGTGGTGGCCCTCGGCCTTGGCGGTGATGGTTTCCTTGTAGGGAACCTTCGGCGGGTGGGTTTCGACCTCGACCTTGAACCGGTTGGAGAGCTTCTCGAGGATGATGCGCATGTGGAGTTCGCCCATGCCGCTGATCACTGTTTCGCCGGTGGCGTGGACGCGCTGGACGGTGAAGGTGGGATCTTCCTCGACGAGCTTGTGGAGCGCGTTGGAGATCTTGGCCTCGTCGCCGCGGTTCTTGGCCTTGACGGCGAGCCCGTACATGGGCTTGGGCATCGGGACGGGGGTGAAGCGGACGCGTGCGATGTCCGAGTCCTTGGCGGGGCCGTGGAGCACGGAATTCACATGGAGGTCGTCGACCTTGGCCACGGCGATGATGTCGCCGGCGACGGCGGTCTTGATCTCGGTGTGGTCCTTTCCGAAGACGCGGAAGATGTGCCCGAGTCGGAGGGGCTTCTTGCTCTCGCCGAGGTAGACTGGGACATCGGGGTCGTACTTGCCCTGGTGGACCCTGAGCAGCGAGAGCTTGCCGACGAACTGGTCGGTGGTGACCTTGAAGACATGGGCGACGAAGGTGGCGTCGTCCTGCTCGGGATTGGCGTGCCAGACGGTGGTGCGCCCATCGTCGCGGAGCAATTCGAACGGGCGTGGATTCCCTTCCGGCGGGCTCGGGCACAGCTCGGCGATGAGGTGGAGGAGATCGTCGGTCCCGATGCCGTTCTTGCCCGAGCAGAAGACGATGGGGACGAGGTGCGCCTGGCGGAGCGCTTCCTCGAAGGCGTCGTGGAGTTGATCGCGCTTGAGGTCCTGCCCTTGTTCGAGGTAGGCGGCCATGAGGTCTTCGTCGACCTCGACGATCTGGTCGATGAGCGCGGTGCGCGCGTCGGCCGCCGAGGAGAACAGCGTCTTCCCGTCGGACTTCTCCCAGAGGTCGACGACATCGCCGCCGTCCGGGGTGGGGAGGTTCAGGGGAACGCAGACGGACCCGAAGGTCTCCCTGATCGTCTCGACGAGTTGTTCGAGGTCGTCGAGGTGCTCCGAGATCTTGTTGATCACGATCATGCGCGGGAGCTTGCGCTGCTCGGCCATCGCCATGACGCGGCGCGTTGTGGTCTGGATGCCGCGGTCTGCGCCGATGACGACGGCGACGGTCTCAACGGCGGGGAAGGCGGAGAAGGTCTGGCCGAGGAAGTCCGGGTACCCGGGGGTGTCCACAAGCGTGATCTGCTTGCCTTCGTGCTCGAAGTGCACGACGGCGGCGTTGAGCGAGTGCTTGTGTTCTTTCTCTTCGGGTTCGAAGTCGCAGACGGTGTTGCCTTCCTCGATTGTTCCCGGCTTTCCGATGCGTCCGGCCTGCTGGAGGAGCGCTTCGATCAGGGTGGTCTTTCCTGCGCCGGCGTGTCCTGTCACGCAGATGTTCCTGATGTCGCTGGGTGCATATCCCGGCATGACGCGCGCTCCTTTCCGCGGGTCCGGCGGAGTGCGAGCCGCGGGGCGTGAGCCGGTGCGCGGCGCGCCTCACCCGGGCGTTCCCGGGCCCACGCGCTGGGGCCGACGGCTGGGAGCCGATGCCGGTCGCCCCACTGGCGCCCGACGCGATCGCTCCCGGCGGGTCTTCCGCCGGCCGGTGTTGGCTCCGGTCGCGTCGAGCGGCCTGCGCTGCGGGCGCGTCGGGGCCGTGCCAGCCTCCAGACTACCCGGAAAGGAATCGGATGTGAAGATTCAATGATGCCCGCGTGATGCACCGTCGCCGCCCGAGTGCGCGGCGACGACCCTGCATCCCGGGCGGTCCGGGGTCGGGATGGGGTGAGTGAGGCCGGCGGTCGGGGCGGGGGGGAGTGGCGGATTGGCACTCAGGGAGCCGGAGCGAAGGCTTCGGCTCGCCCGCCGAAGGTGCCGCCGACGAGCCCGCCGCCGGGACCGATCCAGGCCTGGACGATCTGGGCGAAGGGTTCCGGATCGCCGGACTCGGCGCCGCTGCGGAGCGCATCGGCCATGGATCGGGCATTGGCCTGGGGGCGCGAGACGGCCAGGCGATCGCCGGTGATCTGGAGGAGTTCGGCCGCGCGCTCGACAATGAGGATGGCGCTCGGGAGGCGTGCGGCGTCGATGCGATCGGCGGCGAGTTCATCGCGAACGAACGCGAGAGCCTGGCCGGCCAGAAGCCCCGCCGCTGCCACATCGGAATTCCGGAGTTCCGGGCCGACGCGTGGTTGGACCAGACCGAACCGGACGAGGTTGAGAGCGCGTTCGAGGATCACGAGCCGGTCCCTGCGATCGGCGGAGATGAGCTGCGGCTGCGTGGTGGCTTCGGGATTCGGCGCGAGATTCGCCGCTTGGCGGGCCGTCTGAACGCTGGCGGCGACGGAGTTGGCGTAGTCGGCGAAGTGCTGGCGGAACAACGCGGGGCTGCCGGAGATCGCTCCGCCGATGGAGGCCAACTGCTCGGCGACGATCGGATCGGTCTCGGCGGCGAGCTGGCGGAAGGCGGCCTGGATCAGGACGCTGGCGCGTTCGCTCCTAAGCCCGTCCTGCTCGGCGACGAGTCCTGCGACGGCATCGCGGATACCAACGCCCGCAGCGCCGCGGACGGCGGGACGCTGGTCGCGGAGCCCGGTCGAGAGGACGCCTTCAACGAGGTCGGTGCCGCAGCGGCCAGCGACGAGCATGGCGACCCACGCGAGGCGGGCATCATCGCCGCCGGCCCAAGCCGTGAGCGAGTCGTTGAGGGCCCGGGAGTACTCGAGCCGGAATGTGGAAGACACGGAGTTGCACGCGAAGGGCTGCATGAGCGAGGCGAAGCCGCGCTGGCGGATGTCCTGATCGGCGTCGGCGGCGTTCTGGACCGCGGCCGAGGCGTGGTCGCGGATGATCTGGCGCTGTGAGTCCGTGAGGAGGTCGGTCTGCCCGACGATGTCGCAGGTCAGCTGGCTGAACTGCGCGTGCGCGGGGGGCGCCAGCAGGGTCAGGAGGGGGAATATGAAGATCGCGATCATCGACGCGAGAGCGTTGATGCGGTGGATCGGGGTGATCAGACGAAGCCAGCACGCAACCGGGGGATTCACGCGAACGGCGCTCCTGTCATGTCGCCGGCCCGGTGAGTCGGGCGTTGGCTGTGTTTCGTGTCGGAAATGATCCCCGGGGTCGGGGATTGAGGCTGGAACCGGGCTTGTGGGGCTCGGCCGGGGCTCACGGGGTGGGTGCGGGCAGGCTGACCGGAACCCGTGGGCGGGGCAGACCGTAGCAATCCGGCCATGAGGCGGTCAAACAGGACTTCGCGTGGGGAATGGAGCGGTGCCGGGGTGCCGAACCGGGTTTAGGAGTGGCAGGGCAGAGCGCGAAGACCGGTTCGTCGGGCGTGGGCGGGCGGTTGCGAGCTGTCGAGTAGAGAATCCGGGTGCCCTGACACGCGCGGAACAAATGGACCCTCGGGCTCGGGGTCCGGACGGGGATTTCTCGGGCTGGACGGGGGCGTGTTGAGCCTGCGTTCGGGTGTGGAAGGATGTACCGTGGCGGTGACCTAGGAGGAATCGCCGATGACCGTGTCGTGGGGCCGTCCCGCCCAGAGAGGGCGTATGGTGGCATCCGTGGATCGCTGGGCACTGCGGCGTTTATCGGGGTTTGTCGGAGGGGTTCGATGGGAAAGTTGACCTCAGGAGCCTTGAAGTTGATGAACCATGCAGGAGCGCAGCGCGGGCGTTGGCAGCGGGCGTCGCGGGCGGCGTCGGCGGTGCTGATGCTGGGGGTTTGGGTTCTTGGTGTTCAGGTTGGGCAGGCGCAGCCGGCGGCGGGCGAGGCTTCCGGGGCAGCGGGAGTGGCGCCGGGGAGTCCGGTTGGATCGCATGAGGCGTTGGCGAACCGGTACGCGGCGGATGCGCTGCAGTCGTTCGTGATCGGGCTGGTGCGTGGGACGGAGGAACTGTCCCCGCAGGTGTACGAGCGATCGGCGTTGGGGCTTGCGGCGGCTTCGGCGATGGTTCCCGACGACGCGGAGATGGTGCGTCTGGAACTCCAGGCCTGGGACTCGACCGGGAATCTCGCTCGGGCGACGGAGGCCGCGGAGCGTTTGCTGGCGCTCGATCCATGGGACACGGTGGCGCAGCTCCGTGTGATCAATGCGCGGATCCGCCGGTTGCCGACGGCCGAGGCCCGGTTGGCGGTGTACGAGCGGCTGCTCCGAGAGGGCGCGGCCGGGCGTGGGGGGATTCCGGAGGAGGTTCGTTCGCGATTGGCGCTGGACGCGGCGCTGATGGCGCGAGAGGTGGATGCGGATGAGATCCGGTTCATCGACTTCCTGACCACGGCGACCTCCCTGGACGTGACGAACAAGGAAGCGGCGGCCTTGTTCGCGACGCATTTCCTTGATCGGACGCGTGATGCATCCGAGCGGGTCGACTTGCTGACAAACCTCGTGCTTGCGGATCCGATGGATGAGGTGGCTCTTCGGGGGCTTGCGGGCGAGCTCCTCGGACACGGGGCGTATGAGGGGGCGCTGCGCTGGTTCAATCTTGCGATGGGAGCGACGGCGCGGTGGGGCAGCGAGAGCGATGACGATCTGATGTTCAATCAGATCGTTGCGATGTGGCAGGTCGATGGGCCATTGGCGGCGCGAGAGATCCTGCAGAGGTACCGGCATCGGGTGTACCAGGACCTGCAGCGACGGCGTGCGAGGCTTGCGGCGATGGGCGAGGATCCGGGTCCGGACATCCCGCCGCTGCTCCCGTATCGCCTGGAGCTTGTGAATCTCGGGATCGACGCGGCGCTTCGGGATACCGAGCGCTTGCAGGCTGGGCTCGAGCGGGTGAGCGTGTGGGCCCGGCTGACGGGTGATCAGCTGCGCGACGCGGAACGGCAGATGCTCGAGGCGGCGGAGACCGACGAGCGACGGCGCCTGGTTGAGGCTTCCACGCGGAACGCGCTGGCATCTCTGGATGTCGAACTGCTGTACGCCCACCTTGTGACCGGGCTCGATATGGACCGGTGCGAGCGGCTGCTGGATGAGCTGGTGGCGCGCCGATCGGAATTGACCGGTGAGGATGGCGGCGAGCTGCTGCCGAACGGCGAGCGGCTCGATGCGGTGCTGGACGAGCGAGCGGAGCGTCGATTCAGGGGTTGGATCGCGGTGCATCGCGACCAGGAAGAGCTTGCCGAGGAGCTCCTCGGGGAACTCGCGGAGGAGGGCGACTCCGGCGCCCGTCTGGGGCTGGCGACGCTGGCGGAGCGCCGCCGTCGGATCGAAGAGGCGCAGTTGCACTACGCGCGGCTCGTGCAGCAGGATCCCTCGACGATGATGGCGGCGGTGGCGTTGACGCGGCTCGAGAACCTGCTCGGGCGTCCGGTGACTCCGACTGCGTTGCAGTCGCGGCTGAATGAAAAGGCGCTGGAAGTCGCGCCCTGGATGGAGTCGATCGTGTCCGGCGCATCGCCGATCACGGCGTTGACGGCCCGGTTTGTTCCGCTGACGATCGATCCGCTCGAGCGAGCGCAGGTCGAGATCCGGATGCGGAACGCGACGCGGTTCCCGATGGGCGTGGGTGAGGATCGTCCGATCGGTTCGCGCCTGATCCTGTTGACGCGTCTAGTGATGCCGACGCTGACCGCGGAGCAGCAGGCGGCACTGGCGCGGCTGGTCTCACCGGAGGTGGTCAGTGCCGCGAGGCGGCTGCGACTGGGCCCGAACGAGGAGATCGTGATCCGGGTGTTCATTGGTCGCGGGCTGACGGGCCAGACGCTTCGGCAGCTCAGCGCCCATCCCGCGACCGCGACGGTGCGCGTGCTCCAGAGCTTTGCGTTGTCGGAGGATGGGAGCTTCGAGGAGGCACCGTTCGCATCGTCGGCCCAGACGGATGTGCTGACGCGGCAGGCGATGGATACCCGCGAGTCGGCCGAGACGCTTTCGGATCGGATCCTGTTCGCGGAGGGTCGTTCGCTGCTGACGGACTTGTACTCGGCGTTTTACCGGCTGAACCTGCTGGTGGCCGTGGCGGCTTCGGGTGAGCTGTCACCCGAGCAGGATCGGGCGCGGTCGGCGCTCCGGGGGGCGCTGCTGGAACGGAGCGCCACTCTGGGAGTGATGGAGCGGCGTTTCGTGGCGGCGCTGGCGTTGCAATGGCTTCCCCTGACGGATGAGTGGGGGCAGCGCCTGCGGGCAGCGCTCGAAACGGACGATGCGGCGACGCTGGTGCTGCTGGCGATCGCGAGCCGTGCGGCCCGCGAGGATCCGATCTACGCGCGGATCCAGGAGGTCGATGCGGCGGGCGGGGCGTTCGCGGAGTTCGGCGAATTGCTCTCGCGGCTCCGGACGCGGGACGATGGTAGTGGTGAGGGCGGTGAGGCGAGTGACGATGGCGGCGCGTCCGAGAGCGGGGCCGGCGGGCGATGAGCGACGAGGCGCGCGACTCGGGACACGGCGATCCGCGGACGGAGGGCGTGCGCGGGGTGCGTGGGCTGGCGCGCGCGATGAGCGTGGTGGGGCGGCGTTCGATCGAAGGGTTTCAGAGCGCCGGGCGCTCACGCGTGTGGCGCGGGGCGCTCGGAGTGATCGTTCCGGTCGCGCTGCTCGGCGCGGCGTATGTGGCGCTGCGCGGGCAGGAAGAACTGAACTTCTTTGTGCTACTGGACAAGGCCAAGGCCGCACCGCTGCCGGTGGTGCTGGCACTGGTGATGTCGGTGGCGGGCACCGTGTTCATGACCTCGCTGCTGTTCTGGCTGCTGATCCAGCGTCATGGGAAGGTGGGCTTCTGGGAGATGGCGTGCCTGACGCAGTCTTCGGCGCTGCTGAACTACCTGCCAATGCGCCCGGGGATGGTGGGGCGGGTGGGGTACCACAAGCTGGTGAACGGGATCACCGTGCGGGACAGCATCAAGGTGCTGTTGTGGGCGAATGTGCTGATTGTGCTGGCATCGTTGATCCTGCTGGGCGTGTGCATGGCGTGCGCGATGGTGCTGCGCGGCGACTCGGTGGTCTTCGCGTTGGTGGCGTTGGCGACGATCCCGGCGTTCGCCGCGTTCGGGTGGTACGCCCGGCGGGCGCGCCCGGCGGCCGACCCCCAGATTTTCCGTCCGATCTACGGGATGGCGATCCGGTTCATCGAACTGCACATCTGGGCGGTGCGGTTCTGGGCCGCGTTCTCGATCGTCGGGGTTGAGATCGGGTGGGGAGCTGCGCTGATCCTCGCGGCGGGGCACACGGTGGCACTGATGATTCCGATCAGCGGGAACGGGCTCGGATTCTCCGAGTGGTTCCTGGGCGTGGGGCTGATGCTGATGCCGATGTCCCTGAGCGTTGTCAGCGTTGGCACGATGGAGCCGGGGCTGGCCGCTGGGCTGGTGGCGAGGGGGTTCGAGGCGGTGACGCTCGTGCCGCTCGGGCTTGCGGGTGGTTACTTTGTGCACCGGCGGGTGGGGGAGGCCCGTCGGGAGGGTCGGGGCACGGGCTCGGATGGCGTGGATTCGGCGGCGAGCGTGGGCTCGGGAGCGGAGAAGGGGATCGAACAGGCGAGGGACGATGCCACTGCTTGAATCGATCGGTCTTGCGAAGAGCTACGGCGGTCGCCGCGTGGTGGACGGGGTGTCGTTCGCGGTCGATCACTCTGAGATCGTCGGGCTTCTGGGGCGGAATGGGGCCGGGAAGACGACCTCGTTCCGGATGACGATCGGGATGATCGATGCGGATGAGGGGCGCGTGGTGTTCGACGGTCGTGATGTGTCGGGGCTTCCGGTGTACCGGCGCGCGCGGCTGGGGATGGGGTACCTGTCGCAGGAGCCCTCGGTGTTCCAGCGCCTGAGCTGCGAGAAGAACCTGCTCGCGATCCTGGAGACGCTGCCGATGGGCGCGCGCGAGCGCCGCGCTCGATGCTCGGAGTTGCTTGAGCGGTTCGGGCTGACGAAGAAGGCGAAGGAGCAGGCTCGGACCTGCTCGGGGGGCGAGCGTCGAAAGCTCGAGATCGCGCGGGCGCTGATCACGAACCCTCGCCTGATCCTGCTGGATGAACCGTTCTCGGGGGTGGACCCGCTGGCGGTGGAGGACCTGCAGGGCGAGATCCGGCGGCTGAGATCGATGGGGATCTCGGTGCTGATCACGGACCATAATGTGCAGCAGACGCTGAGCGTGTGCGACCGGGCGTACATCATCAACGAGGGTCGCGTGCTGCGTTCGGGGACGCCGCACGAGCTGATCAATGATGAGATCGTGCGTCGTTCGTATCTTGGGTCGATGTTCCGCGGCGATGAGTTCGGGCCGTCGAGCGCTGCCCGCGGTGGGGGTGCGGGGACGGGCGGGGCGGAACCGGAAAGTTCGGAACTGGGGAGCGTTGGTCCAGGGGGCGTGGAGATGGAGTCGGAGCGATGATGGATTCGTGGAGCCGCACACGAGCCGGCGTGGGGGGTGCTCGTCGAGCGATCGCGGCCCGGGTGGCTTTGGCGTCGGTGTGGGCGATGGGGGTGTGCATCGTCGGGTGCGTGGACCGGCGACTGGAGATCACATCGGTTCCGTCCGGCGCGCTGGTACACTTGAACGATCAGGAGATCGGGCGGACACCGGTGGAGGCGAACTTCGAGTGGTTCGGGGTGTACGACATCCGACTGACGCTGGACGGGTACGAGCCGCTGTCGACCCAGCGTGAGGCGCACGCCCCGCTGCACGAGCAGCCCGGGATCGACCTGCTGATGCTGCCTATGCCGTTCACGAAGCGGACGCGGATCGCGTGGCACTTCGAACTCGAGCCATTGTCGGTGGACCAGGCGGCGCTGATCGATCGTGGGATGGAACTCGGCCGGCGGTTTGGGGGCGATGAGCAGGGCGCCGTGGACTGAGCCGGTGGAGCCCTGCGGAAACGGGTTCCGCAGAGACGAGGGTCTGGAGTCATCGCCCATGTGGCATCTGGTGGAGTTTGCGATCGAGTGGATGGCCTGGCGCTCAGGGTGGCTGGTCGCGTGGGGGGTTGGTCTGATTTCGCTTGGCGTCTGGCTCGCGATCGAGCGGCGCTGGCTGCTGGCGGCGATCGCCTTTGTGCTGGGGCTTGGCCTGCTCGCGTGCACCGTGGGTTGGGTGATGCCGCGCGAGCGGAAGCAGCGCGGGAAACGCTGATCGCCAAGGCGGGCGCCTCGTATCGTGGTGTGGAAGGTCGGTGCGATCACCCGGTCGCTCCGGCGGGCGTGATCAGCGACTGATCGCGCGGGCCGGTGTGCCGACGACGGTCTGGTCCCGGGCGACCGGGCGAACGACGACCGCGCCGGCCCCGACGGTCGCCCCGTCTTCGATCGTGATCAACGGGATGACGACCGCGCCGGCTCCGATGAGCACGCCGTCCCCTACCCTGGCTTGGCCGCAGAGGACGGAACGGGGTGCGATGTGAGCGTTCTCGCCGATGGCGACATCGTGCTCGATGATGGCGCCGGTGTTGATGATGGCGTGGTCGGCGATGCGGGCGTGGGGGTTGATGACCGCGGCGGGTGCGATGAAGACGCCGCGACCGATGGCGACCGAGGGGGCGACGATGGCGGCGGGGTGGATGATGGTGGCGAATCGATCGGAGTGGATCCCTCGGGCGCTCAGTTCGCTGAGGATTCGGGCGCGGGCGTCGATGCTTCCCATCGCGATATGGGTGGCGGCGGAGGGGTCGTCGGTGAGGCTGTGAGCGGCGAGGGCGACCGGGCCGAGGTGCGGGATCGCGAGTTCAACGCAGGCCGGGGGGGAGTCCTGATCATCGAAGATGCCGGCGACGGGCCTGCCGCCCAGCGCGGCGGCGTCGGCGACGACCTTTGCGTGTCCGCCGCCGCCGATGAGATAGATGGAGCCGGTGGTGCCCATGCGTCGGGAGGCCCTCGCGCCCGATCACCGGGCGGTCGCCACACTACCATGACCGCTGGATGAGCACGACTCCTTCCCCCCATGATCTTGGTGAACGCGGCAAGCCCGACGGCGAAGGGGGCGGGGCGGTTGTCCGCCTGGGGTGCCCCTCGTTCCTGAACACGCTGCCGCTGATCGAGGGGCTTGGGAAGCTGGAGGGGGTCCGCCTGACGCTGACAGCGCCGGCCCGGCTGATCGACCTGCTGAGCGAACGGGCGATCGACCTCGGGCTGATCTCGACGATCGACGCGATGCGGTCCGCGGAGCCGCTGGCGCTGGTGCCGGTGGGGATGATCGGGTGCAAGGGGGCGACGATGACGGTGCGGCTGTTCTCCCGGGTGCCGATCGATCGGATCTCGCGGGTGCACGCGGATGTGGACTCGCACACCTCGATCGCGTTGCTCCGGATCGTGCTGCAAGAACGCCACGGGATCGGGGTAGAACTTTCTGAGTTCGATGTCGATGCGCACCGCGCCGCACGCGGGGCGCTGGCGGAGCAGGGGGCGGAGGCGGACTGGCCGGAGGCGGTGCTGCTGATCGGTGACAAGGTGATCGCGGATTCCCCTCCCGCGATGATCTACCCGCACCAACTGGACCTCGGATCCGCGTGGCTCGAATTGACGGGGCTTCCGTTCGTGTACGCGATCTGGATGTGCAGGGTGAGCGAGTTGTCATCGCTGGAGATCCATCGAGCGGCCGCGGTCCTTGACCGGCAGCGCCGGCACAACGCGACTCGGTTGGACTGGATCGTGGCGCATCGCGCGGCGGTACGGGGCTGGCCCGTCGAGATAGCGCAGGAGTATCTGCGGCGGCGACTTCGGTACGAGGTGACAGATGAGGATCGCGCGGGGCTCGAATTGTTCCTGCGGAAGGGCGTTGAACAGGGGATCGTGGCGGGAGGCTCGGAACTCGTGTGGGCCGATCGCGTGCCCCACGCGTGATCCGCATGCCCGCCCGACCCGCGAACCTCCATGATTCCGCGGGGTGTTACAGGCCGACCGCGCCCGGATGCGCCGCACGCTTCGGCCCCTGCCACATCGCGAGTTGGACCCTGATTGCGGGAGTGGATGCGAAGCGATGCCGCGTTCGAGCGAGATCCATCATCCGGCTCTGCGGTCGCTGGTCGAACAGCTGCGGTTCAGCGGGCGCGGCGCGTTGCTGCGCCAGATCCAGCGTGCCGAGGCGCTGGCGGGCGAACTGGATCCGTCGTTCGCGTATCCGGTGTCGTTCATCCTTGAGCGGATCACGGGGTATTCCGGCGTGGGCGGGGGGGCTGGTGGGCGTGGCGATGAGGGGGATGTCGTGGGCGGAGCCGCGCTGTTCGCGGATCTGTCCGCGGTGGTCGAACGGCTGTGCGTGCGGGCGCGGCTCGGCCCGGGTGATCTGCCGGCGGGCTCGGTGACGCCCGAGGAACTGGGTGCGCGGTGGGGTGTGTCTCGGAGGACCGTGGAGCGTTACCGGCGTCGCGGGCTGGTGGCGCGGCGCGTGCGGGCGGACGATGGCTCGGTGCGCGTGTATCTCACGCCCTCGGTGGTGCGGGCGTTCGAGGCCGCGAACTTGGATCGGCTCCGGATCGCCGGTCGAAGGACCCGAATCAGCGCCGAGGAGCGTGATCGCATCGTTTCTCGGGCCGTGCGGTACCGGGAGCGCCTTGGCTGGTCGGCCACGGCGATCGCGGCGCGTCTGGGCGTCCGGCACGGGCGAAGCCGAGAGGCGATCCGGCTCGTCTTGGAGCGTGCGCTGGGCGATGCCGGCGGTGGTGCGCTCGGAGTGCGGCACCCGCTGTCGGAAGATGAGCGAGCGGAACTGGCTGGGGCGTACGCGCGGGGCGAGCGGGTGGGCGAGATCGCAGCGCGATTCGGGATCGCGCGGAGCGGCGTGACACGGGTCGTGTGCGAGCGCACGGTTGCGGGCATGCGGGTGGCGCTTGAGGCCTGGCGCGAATCGCTCGGCGAGAGCGGCTCGGGCTGCGGCGAATTGGCAGCGCTCGATTCGGAGGCGGCACGCCGGGCGGATCGGCATCGGTCGGGGTTGCTGGTGGCTTGGGCGGAGGATGCGCGTTCCTTGGTGCGTGGGGTCGAGGGTGTGCGCATGCTGGATCCCGAGATCGAGCGTGAGCGGAGCGTGCTGTCCGTGGCGATCCCGGCGGGTGTCCTAGAGGAAATCAGCGGGCTTCGGGGGCGTTCGGCGTCGTTGGAGCGCGTCGATGGGTGGGTGGTCGCGCTGCGTCACGGGATGTTGCTGAAGCGCACGGTCGCGCACGGGCTGGTGGGTGCGGGCGTGCGGGCGCTGGAGGAGAGGCTGGGCGCCCCTCTGGAGGCGCTGGATGCGGCTTCGGCGGGCGAGGCGTATGTCGAGATGATGCGGACGATCGGGCTGGCGATCGACCGGCACGGGCTCGGGCACGGGCGGCGTGCGGCGGGACAGGTAGCGCAGTTGCTGGGGTGGCGGGCGGGGAGGCGGACGGGTCTGGGAATGGGCGAGCCGCGCGCCCGGGCGCTGGTTCGGTTGCCCCGTCCGGAGGCATTGATCGCACCGTGGTGGGTGGGCGTGGCTCCGCAGCCGCCGCTTGTGCGGCTGATCGAGCGGGCTCTGGGCGATCCGGCGGTTCTGGGGTTCCGGGCCCCGGAGGGTTGGACCGGTTTGATGGCCATGCGGCTCGCCCTGGCGGATGAGTCGCCGTTGAGCCTTGGCGAGATCGGCGATCGACTGGGGATCAGCCGGGCGATGGCGATCGCGCTGGAGCATCGGGCTCGAGCGGCGATCGGCGGATCGGGCGCGAGCGCGGAGGGCGATCATCTGTCACAATAACGGGCGTGCCGCGCAAGACGACGCCAACACGCTCGGGGGACCTCTCGTTGCCTGAGACGCTGATCCGGGTCCGGCGGCGTCCGCGCGGCGGCGCTGTATCGGGAAGGCTGACCGTGGGCGATGCGCAGCGGTCGTTCATCTCGCCGGTGCGACTGGTGATCTCGCTTGCGCTGATGCTGGCGGTGATCCTCGAACTGGGACTCCGAGAGCCGGTGGTCGATGGCCTGGTGCTGCGTGCGTGCGCGATTGGCTTGCTGCTGGGGTATCTCTCGGCGCTGTTGGTCGCGTCGCGTCGCTTGTCGGGATCGCCCGAGAAGCGGCGCGAGTTCCTGCGTATTACGCTGCCCGAACAGGCCGCTGCGGGTGTGGGGATCGCGCTGTGCTGGTGGTGGCCGGGGATCGCGTTCGCGGCGACGACGCTGGCGATCATCCAGATCCTGCGGATTTACCTGCGTCTTGTGCAGCGGAACATCCCGCCGGGCCTTGTGTTCGTGGGATCGTTCGTGGCGCTGATCGCGGTGGGGACGGGGCTCCTGCTCCTTCCGGCGGCGACACCAGAAGATCAACCGATCGGCGTGATCGACTCGGCGTTCACTATCACCTCAGCGATCTCGCAGACGGGTCTGGTGGTGCGACCGACGGGAACGGGATTCACTCGGTTCGGGCAGACGGTCATCCTGATCTGGATCCAGGTGGGGGCGCTCGGCGTGATCGTGTTCGGGGCGCTGCTCGCGGCGTTTCTCGGTTCCACATTCGGGATCAAGGCCACAAAGACGATCGCCGAGGGGACGGAGCAGGGGTGGTCGGGCCAATTGTCGCTTCAGAAGCTGGTGACTTTCATTGTGGTGGTGACCCATGTGGTGGAACTGGTGGGCGCGGTGGTGCTGTACTTTTCCTGGCCGGATGAGTTTCCGGGGATGCCCGAAGACTTCGGGTCGGCGATGGACCGCGCGTTCCATTCGGTGTTCTTTTCGGTGTCCGCGTTCTGCAACGCCGGGTTCGTGACGACGGAGGGCTCGCTGAACGGGCTGCGGGCGCACTGGCTGAGCCATCTGGTGATCGCACCTCTGATCGTCATCGGCGGCATCGGCTTCCCGGTGCTGGAGAATCTTGCGAAGGTGGCGTGGTCGCGGGCGAGGGGGATCCGGACGGAGGGCGGGCGACTGATCCGAGTGAACCTGAACACGAAGATCGTGCTGGCGACGACGCTGGCGGTCTACGTGCTTGGGCTGGTGACGATCACGCTCGGCGAGCACTTTCAGGCGCATATCACGGGCGGGATGGCGTTGCTCGATGCGCATTTCATGAACATCAACCGCACGGCAGGGTTCGACACGATCCCGCCGCGGGAGATGGGGCTGTTCTCGATCCTGGTGATGATCCTGCTGATGTTCATCGGTGGCTCGCCCGGGTCGGTCGCCGGCGGGATCAAGGTGATGGTGTTCGCGGTGCTCGTGCTCACGGTGTGGTCAACACTTCGCGGGCGCGACCAGACGACGGCGTTCGGGCGGACCCTTCCGGAGCAGCTTGTCCGGAAGTGCGCGGTGATCGCGGTGCTGGTGGTGATGGGTGTGATGATCACCACGGGCGTGATGGCCGCGGCCGAAGCGGGAGCGATCGTCGACACGACCAAGCCGCTGTCGATCCTCGCCACGGATGCGATGGATGGGACCCGGTTCGGTCTGACGGAGCTGCTGTTCGAGGCGACTTCGGCGTTCGCCACATGCGGGCTCTCGCTGGGAATCACGAGCCAGCTCGGCGATGTGTCGCGTTTGGCGTTGATCTTCGCGATGTTCGTTGGGCGTGTGGGGATCTTCGCGGTGCTCGCATCGCTGCTGGCGTTCACGATGCGGCGGAGGGCGAAGGTCGAGTATCCCGCGGAGGAGGTCGTTGTCTATTGACGGTGGGCGGCGGACGGTTCCGCGCGTCCTCCGAGTCCTTCGACCCCGACGCCCCAATCGGGCTCGGACCGGACGATCGTCCAGCGATCGGTGCCCGGTTCCGTGAAGCCGAGGGCGCAGGCGTGGAGCATGAGCCGCGGTGGGTGGTCGGGGTCCTGTTTGTGCCGCGGGTTGTAGAGCGGATCGCCGGCGATCGGACACCCGAGGGCGCCGACCTTGGGATCGAACGCGGCGTGCACGCGGAGCTGGTGTGATCGGCCGGTCAGCGGCTCGAACCAGGTTCGTGTGACTGGAATCCGTCTCCCTGATGGCGAGATCAGCGTTGCGTGTCGATCGAGTCGGTACCGTGTCCGCGAGGGTTTGCCGTGGACGGGATCGTGGATCTGCATCGGCCGGTTGCCGGGATCGAGCCGGATCGGGCAGTCGATCAGCGGCCAGCAGGTCGAATCGTCCGGGTCCATTGATTCATGGTCCACACCGCGATGACGCAGCGGGAGATGACCATCGAGCAGCGCGACATATCGCTTGAAGATCTTGCGGTTCTCGAACTGAAGCGAGAGATCACGCTGGGAATGGGCATCCAACGCGACGACGAGCAGGCCCGATGTGTCCATGTCGAGCCGGTGGACGACCATGGGTCCGGTGGCGGTCGGGATCATCTGACGCACGCGGGCGGGGACGCAGTCTTCCTTGTCGGGCCCCTTCTCCCTGACCGAGAGGAGCCCGGAAGGCTTCTCAACGACAACGCAGCGCAGCCCGCGCCAGGCGATCTGGAGGTCGAGCCGCATGGGAGCAGGGTAGGCGTGTGGAATCCGGGCGCGGAATCTCGACCGAATGGGAAACTCGAGTGACCGGGATGCGCCGGCGCGACCGTCCCTCGGGCAGAGCCACACGGCGCTCCGGGAGGCGGAAAGCGCAGGGGCCATTTCGGCGAGCATCCGGGCTACCATCTTCATTCCGGCCGGAGTGGCGGAATGGCAGACGCAGTGGATTCAAAATCCACCGGGGTAACACCCGTGCGGGTTCGACTCCCGCCTCCGGCATTGGTGGATGGATCAATCGGCGTGGGGTGTTGGAACGAGCTTGACGATCATGTCGGGCCCGTTCAGGACGATGTAGATCTGGCCGTCGGGGGCGAGTTTGACATCGCGGACCCGGCCTCGGTCGTAGACCAGTTCTTCCCGTTCGACGACCTGCCCGTTTCTGATCCGGAGGCGATCGACGGTCTCGCCGGCCAGGCCGCCGGCCAGCAGGTCGCCTTCCCACTTCGGGAACCGCTGGGCATCGACGACGGCCAGCCCGCATGCGGCGATGGAGGGGGTCCACACGAAGACCGGCTGCGTGATCCCGGTATCTTCCGCAGGCCATGGCTGCCTGAACGGTGTTCCGTTGTAGTTGATACCGAATGAGACGGTGGGCCAGCCGTAGTTGGCGGCCTTCTCGACGAGATTGAGCTCATCCCCACCGCGTGGGCCGTGCTCGGTGACCCAGAGGCGGCCTTCCAGATCCCGGACCATGCCCTGTGGGTTCCGGTGGCCGTAGGACCAGATGGTGGGGAGTGCATCGTCCCGATCCACGAATGGATTGTCTTCGGGGATTCGGCCGTCGTGGAATACGCGGTGGACCTTTCCGTTGGGCATGCTGAGATCCTGGGCGCGGTCCATCAGGCCGCGTTCGCCGATGCAGACGAACAGGTGCTCGCCGGTCAAAACGAGCCTGCATCCGTAGTGGAGGGTGGTCCGGGTGTAGCTCTCAGGGGGTGCCTGGTAGATGGTCTGTTCGTCGGTCCAGCGATCGCCGACGATCCTTCCCCTGACCACTTTGGTCATGGATTCGCGTCCATCGGGATCCGAATATGCGAGGTAGACCCATCCGTTGTTTGCGTGGTCCGGATGGACGGCGACATCGAGGAGCCCTCCCTGTCCGCGTGCGGCGACGCGCGGGGTCCCGTTGATGGGTGTGGCGGCGCCATCGTCGGCGACAAGGAGGAGGCGGCCCGGGCGCTCGGTGATGAGCATGCGCCCATCGCTGAGCCATGCGACGGCCCAGGGAATGTCGAGTGTGCCGCGGTAGGCCGGTTCGATCGTGTAGTCGTGATGCTGGGTTCGGTACACGCCGGCGTCGTCGCGGGTGGGCGCCATGCCCTTGTCGCGCGCATCGCGGTGCTGGAGTTCGCGGATGTAGACGACAAGCCCCCACATCTCGGCTTCGGTGAGCGCGGCGTCGTAAGCGGGCATTCCGTGGTCGGGCATGCCGTTCTTGATCGCGTCGAAGAACGCTTTGTCGGAGCCGTCGGTGATGATCTGCTCGGGATCGAGGAGTGAGGCGGCCATGCCACCCTGGCCGCGGTCGCCGTGGCAGCGGATGCATTGATCGGCCCAAAGATCGCGGACGGTCTGTGCCGCGGTATTGGGCGTGGCATAGAACGCTGTGGCGGCTGCGGTGGCGAAGAATGTGAGAGCATGGCTCGCGCGGGCGTGGCGCATTGGAGATGTGCTTCCTGTGTGGCGTGGTTCGTGAGTCTGAACATTGTAGATGCCGGCGGGGCGGCGGCTCAGAGGGAGCGGAGCAGGGCTCCGGGATCGATCCGGAAGAAACGGGTGGTCACGATCGCCGCGAACGCGACCGAAACCGCGACGCCCACGGACGCGATGGCGAGCGTCGCGGCGACGCTGAGCGTCTGGTGGTCGTGGAGTTCGGGCATGAGCTCGCTGAGAATCCAGGGGCATACTGCGGTTCCGATCGGCACGCCGAGCATGGCGGCGGCCAGCGCCGGCGCGGCAGCGCGCCATGCGACGCGTGAACGGGGAAGCGCGAAGGCGATGAGCACGCGGAGTTCGTCGATCTCGGACAGGAGGCGGATCCGCGTTCGCCCGGCGGCGGCCAGGGCGGCCATCGAGATGGCGGCCGCCGCGGCTCCGAGGGTGATCCACGCGGCGATCCAGTAGATCCGGGCGCGTCGGTCGATGTGCTCGTCGAGCCAGACGATCGGCGAGAGGGTGGCGTCGTCGATGGACTCGATCACAGCCCGACGGGCCGCTTCGGCGGCGGCGTCCCGGCGTAGATCGCGGTTCTCGGGGTGCCCATCGAGCCTGAGCAGCAGCGACCATGCCGAACCCTCCCAGCCGATGGGCATGGGGAGCCAGATCTCTGGGCCGCCGGCATCGAATGCGTCGGGTGCGCCGGCGGTATCGGAGACGACGGCGCGGATGAGCGCTGGGATGGCCGCATCGCCGAGGGCGAGCGTCCGTGCGAGGGCCGCATCCGGGGATTCGAGCAGCGCATCCGCGAGCGATTCCGAGATCCTGACCGGGAGCGCCGGGACCTCGGATGCTGAGAGTTTGAGCAACGCGCCGATGGTGGGCTCATCGAGTTCCTCCAGCGTGTTCACGCCAAGGATCTGAAGCGCTTCGGGAGTGACGCTGTGGAGGCGGGCGAGGACGGGAGTCGAATCGGGGCGCGGCCGTTGGCCGGGATCTGCAGAGCTTCGTGCCTCGATCGCTCGGAACTCGGGGCCGAGGATGGGAGCGTTGTCGGCGGCGGCGACCGCCCGAAAGATGCCGGTTGCCTGCACCTCCTGGAGCGTTTGGAGCACGATGCGCCACCGTTCGGAGTCGGCGGGGATGCGCCACCACGGGATGCCGACGCGGATCACGCCGACTCCGCGGAGATCCATTCCGACCGGCGGTCGGTTCGCGAGCGCCGCCTGGTTGGTGAGTGCGATGGCGATGCCGAGGATCGCGGTGGCGATGGCCGACAGCGCGAGCACACCGAGGCTTGCGGTGAGCCGCGCCGGCGCAGCGCGTTCAGGGGGGAGTCCTCGGATGCACCACGCGGGGTGAGCGCGCAGGATTGTCGGGATCGGGATGAGCGTGAGGGCGGCGACGCAGACCATCGCAGCGCTGGCGACCGTGGACCAGGGCACGCTTTGTATGGCGATGCCGGTGCCGCCGGGGATGGTGCCGGTGATCCGCGCACCGGCTGCGTCGATGACCCACCAGGACGCGAGCATGCCGAAGGCGGTGGCGGTGGTGGTAGCGATGGCGGCTTTGTGGGCGACTGCGCGGACCAGCTCCGAGCGTGTGCTCCCGAGTGCCAAGCGCAGGGCGAGTTCCTCGCGTCTTCCGACGATCGCCGAGAGCCAGAGCAGTGACGCGGCAGTGAGCGATGCCAAGAAGATCAACACAGCACCGAGTGCGGTGGCGCGGAGGGAGCGCTGCACGCGCGATCCGAGCACCACATCGACGAGCGGAACGATGAGTCGATCGCTGGATCCGGCTGGCGTGAGCGCGGGCGGTTCGATGCTCGTGATGCCTGTGAGCAGTGGGGCGTCCAGCAGCGGATCGTCGGGCGTGAGGCGCTTGAATTCCGCGGGATCGAAGGTCGCCCATGCATCGACGCCTATGAAAGCCTCGCCCGGCGGATCGGGGAGCACTCCGACGATCCGGACCTGATCGGCGTTGAGCGTGGCGGGCCGGTCGATTGCATCAGCGGGATCGGTGAACAACCGCGCCGCGGTGCTCCGCGCGAGCGCGATCTCGGCGATGAGGCCTGGTCGGGACGGATCGCTCGGGGCGGGGAGTCGTCCGGCGATGGGATCGGTCAGGGCGAGCAAATCGAGAACGCCCGGTGTGGCGCGCCACACCGCGATCCGATGGGCGCCGGAGTCCGTGAAGAGGGTGGACTCGATCTGTTCGACGGCCTCCAGGGTTCCGAACACGGGATCCTGGCGCCATGCGAAGAGTTCTGCGGGCGAGAAGGGGGCGGGTTCGTCGATCGCATCGATGCTCGCTTCGAGGTCGATCGGGCGCTTTCCGACGATGGACAGCGAGCGGTGCTCGGGCGCCACGGCTGCGCTCGGGATTCCCTCGCGAGCGGCGCCCGCGCAGATGAGCGAGGCGATTCCTGTGGCGATGCAGAGCACTGCTCCGGCGTGCCCGGTGCGCGAATCGGTGCGGGCGCCGTTGATGGATCGGATCGAGCCGATCATGCGATGCGCTCGTCGCGGCGCTCGGCGATGATCCGTCCATCCAGCATCTCGATGGCCCACGGTGCCCGGGCTGCGATGCGTGGGTCGTGGGTGACGAGCACGACGCTTGTCCCTTCGTCGTAGAGCGAGGAGAGAAGGGTGAGGATCGCTTCGCCCGCCCGGGAGTCGAGATTGCCCGTCGGCTCATCGGCGAGCAGCAACTTCGGTTTGACAGCGATGGCGCGGGCGATGGCGACGCGTTGCTGCTGCCCGCCGGAAAGCTCTGCGGGGTGGTGGTCTCGTCGTCCTGTGAGTTCGACTCTCTCGAGCACACGCTCGATGGTCTGGCGTCGCTGGGTTCGGGAGAGCCCTCGCCCGGTGAGCGCGAGGGCGATGTTGTCATGGACGGTCAGGCGTGGGGCAAGGTGTATGGACTGGAACACGAATCCGATGGCATGGCGCCGGATCGCCGCCCGGGCGCGCTCGCGAAGTTCGGTGGTGTCCGTGGCTCCAAAGACCACGCATCCTCGGGTCGGACGGTCGAGGAGCCCCATCAATGAGAGCAGAGTGGACTTCCCGGAGCCAGAGGGGCCGGTGATGGCCAGCCAATCGCCCTGACGCACCCGGAGCGACACGCCGGAGACCGCCCAGGATTCGATCGAGCCGGCTCTGAAGCTCTTCGACGCTTCGCGGAGTTCAACCAGCGTCGGGCGGTGGGCCGGCTGAGGCGACGCGGCGTCGGGTGGCGAGGCTGCGGGCTGGGTTGTTTCGGGTGGAGGGTGCATCCCGGGATGATGATGACTGGATGAGCGGTGGACCGCAGGGGCGAGAATCACGATTCGCCGGAGACGGTCGAGGAGGTGGGGAATCGGCGAACCTGGTGCGCCAAATGTCCCGGAAGTGGGAATTCGATCAGGGAAATCCCTTGCCGCGCCTGATGCGAAGGGGGATTTGGGAGCCGGGGACCCGCGGAGGCGACGGGTTCTGAGCAACCGAACGCCCGTTCTCGCCAACAGATATGAGCGAGGCATGACTTTCGCGCGCTCCGGGCGTTCGGGTCAAGCAGGGATTGTTCCAGGCAGGAGCTTGCGGCGGGCGAGTGTGATGCACTTGTGTTGCAGTGAGCTTCGCGACGGGACCACGGAGGGCAGGATCGATGCAGCGCAAAGCCGCGCGCCGGCGGATTCTCGTCGCGGATGATCAGGCGGATGTTCGGACCGCACTCCGGATGCTCCTCAAGGAGGAGGGGTATTCGGTGGATGAGGCCGATTCCCCCGGGGGTGTGCTGGAAGCGATGGCGGGGGCGCCGTTCGACCTGGTCCTGTTGGACCTCAATTACACCCGTGACACGACCTCCGGGCGCGAGGGGCTCGAACTGCTGGATCGGATCCGCCAGATGGACGACCAGTTGCCCGTGGTGGTCCTGACAGGATTCGGGACGGTGGAACTGGCGGTTGATGCGATGCGCGGCGGGGCCCGCGACTTCGTCCAGAAGCCGTGGGACAACGATCGCCTGCTCGCGACGGTTCGTACGCAGATCGAACTCGTGTCGGCGGTGCGGCGTGGGCAGCGTCTCGAGCAGGAGAACCGGCTGCTGCGGAGCGCTCCCGAGGTCCGCTTTATCGCCCGCGCGCGGACGATGCAATCTGTGGTCGAAGCGATCGATCGCGTGGCGGAGACGGATGCGAGCGTGCTGATCACCGGGGAGCATGGGGTCGGCAAGGATGTGGTGGCCGGGGAGATCCACCGTCGATCGCCCCGGCACGAGCGATCGTTCGTTTCGATCAACCTCGCGGCGCTCCCGGAGCACAGCGCGGATTCCGAGTTGTTCGGGCATGTCCGGGGGGCGTTCCCGGAGGCGTTTGAGGATCGGGTCGGGCGGCTGGAACTCGCGGAGGGCGGCACGCTGTTCCTGTCTGAGATGTGTGGCGCGAGCGATGCGGTGCAGCAGAAGCTGATGCGATTCGCCGAGTCCGGTCGGGTCGAGCGCGTGGGCTCCTCGCGTGTGCGGGAGATCAACGCCCGCCTGATCGCCGCGACGAACGCGGACCCACGAGCCGAGATCGAGGCCGGGCGGCTGCGTGCGGACTTCCTGTATCGCGTGAACACGATCGAGATCAGGATCCCTCCGCTGCGCGAGCGCCGCGATGACATCCTGCCGCTGGCCCACTCGGCGCTGGAGCGATTCTCTTCGCGGTATCGCAAGTCGCTTTCCGGCTTTGATGCGGACGCCGAGCGGCTGCTGCTCGAGCATCGGTGGCCCGGGAATGTCCGTGAGTTGGTGCACGCGGTGGAGCGCGGCGTGATTCGTGCCGAGGGCGATTCGGTGGGTGTCGTGGATCTTGGGATCCGGCGCGAGATGGAAGAGATGGCGAACATCGAACAGATGTCGCTGGACGAGGCGGAGGCGTACTTGATCAAGCGTGCGCTGGCACGCTGCAACGGCCAGGTGAATCTCGCGGCGCGCGAGCTGGGGCTTTCGCGTTCCGGGCTGTATCGCCGGCTGGAGAAGTTCGGGATCGTGCGGGAGGAGATCCTGGCCGGTCGCGCGTGAGCCGTCCGCTGACGGCCCTCATCGAATCGAACATGGGAGGGGTGGGTCAGAACAGCGAATCTGTGGCCTGGCCGGCGTCGTCGTCCGCTCCCGGCGGTGTCGATGCGGGTATCGGTATGCCGAGGTGCCGGCCGGCGGCGGGGGTGAGCTGGCGTCCCCGCCGGGTGCGGGCGAGGTGCCCGATCTGCAGGAGGTAGGGCTCGACGACATCCTCGAGCGTTCCCGAATCCTCGCCCATCGTGGCGGCGATCGCCTCAAGCCCGACCGGTCCGCCTTCGTAGGTGGTGGCGATGATGGTCAGGTACTTGCGGTCGATCTCATCAAGCCCGAGTTCATCGACGCCTTCGAGGGCCAGCGCCTCCGCCACGGAGCGGTCGGTGATGGTTCCGGCGCTGCGGACCTGCGCGTAGTCGCGGACCCTGCGCAGGAGCCGGTTGGCGATTCGTGGCGTGCCGCGGCTGCGCTCGGCGATTGCGGCCAGCGATGGGCGGTCGGCCCGCACGCTCAGCAGCGCAGCGCTGCGCTCGAGGATCGTGAGCAGATCATCGACGGGGTAGAACCGGAGGTGGTGGGTGAGCCCGAAGCGCGAACGGAGCGGCGAGGAGAGCATGCCGGCGCGGGTGGTCGCGCCGACGAGGGTGAAGGGCTTGAGGGTGATGGTGATGGCCTTGGCGGACATGCCGGAATCGACGGTGACATCGATGCGCCCGTCTTCCATGGCGGGGTAGATGAATTCTTCCACGGCGGCGGGGAGCCGGTGGATCTCATCGATGAACAGGACATCGTGGGGCTGGAGGCGCGTCAGCGCGCCGACGAGGTCGGCGGCTTTGGTCAGTGCCGCGCCGGAGGCGACATGGACGGCCGAGCCCATCTCCGCGGCCACGACATGGGCGAGCGTGGTCTTGCCGAGCCCGGGCGGGCCGTGGAGCAGGAGGTGGTCGAGGGGCTCGCCCCTGCCCTTGGCGGCCTCGATCGTGATGCGGAGGCGTTCGACGAGTTCGCGCTGCCCGATGTACTCGCTGAGGTTTGTCGGCCTGAGGGCGGCGACGGCCCGATCCTCGGCGGGGTTGTGGCTGGTCGGGCTGATCCATCGTTCGGTGGCCATCAGGGTGGAGTCTATCGGTGGCGGTGGGTGGCTGGCGGTCCGGGGAGGTTGCGGCGGTGGGTTGGGCCTATGGTCTGGGCCCGGTTTTTGCGGGGCGGGGATGGGGTTCGTGGGCAGGTCAGTGGCTTGGGGGGGCGGATCTGGCCGTTGTTGCCCATTTCCCCACGCGATGCGCGTGCGATTGCTTCTGGCGGGCATCGGCCCGTCATCCTTCGAGCCCCGAGGTCTGGCATGGAATGGAGCTGGCGGCTGCTGCGACACGGCGAGTTCCGGCTGGATGCCGGATCGATGTTCGGGATCATCCCGCGCGTGGTGTGGACGCGGTGGCTGACGCCCGACGATCGCAACCGGATGCCGCTGCAGCAGAACTCACTGCTGCTGGAATCGAACGGGAAGCTCGTGCTGATCGAGGCGGGCGTGGGTGACAAGTTCGGCGCCAAGGAGCGCGACATCTACACGCTGGAAGATCGGGCGGCCCACGATTCGCTGCACGAGGCGGGGTGCGATGCGGCGGACATCGACGCGGTGATCCTGAGCCACCTCCACTTCGATCACGCGGGGGGGATCACGCGGCGATCCGAGGGGAACGGGCCGGCGCTGACCTTTCCGAACGCGGAGATCATCGTGCAGCGGCGTGAGTGGGAGGATGCGATCGCGAACAAGTCGACGATGCACAAGACCTATCTGCGTGACCATCTGACGCCGGAGGTGGCCGAGCGCGTCCGACTGATCGATGGAGAGGCCGAGGTCCTTCCCGGGATCAGCGTCGTGCCGATGCCGGGGCACACTTGGGGGCAGCAGGCCGTGGTGTTTCGTGAGCCGGGGGGAAGTTCCCACTGCTTCGTTCCCGATGTGATGCCGACGCGATACCACGGGCGGGCGACCTCGAACCTTGCGTACGATGTCGAGCCTTACACATCGATGCTCTCCCGGATCGCGTTGTTCGAGCGTGCGGCGAAGGAGAACTGGCTGCTGACGCTCGTGCACGAGCATGGATCGCCGCACTTCCGGGCGTCGCTGGATGCGTCGAACGGGGGCGAGTGGACGCTGGTGGACGCGTGAGCCGGGGCATGAAGCGTCCGGACTTCGCCTACGATCGTGGGTGTGGGCCCGCGCGGGTCCGCGGAATGGGGTATCCGGTCCCAGGAGGGCCTCGTGAGCCGGGTTGCGGATCAGGAATCCAGTGCCGGAACCTCGGCCGCGGCCGATCCCGCGGATCCATTGGTTGCCGGTGAGGGAGGCGTGAGCGTGGAAGACAGCTCGCCAAGCGGCCAGGGCGGGACAGTCGCCTTCAAGGCGCCCAAGCGTTCGCTCTTTGACAGGCTTGAGGGGTTCGTTTCCCGCCTGTCGACCAAGAACAACTTCTGGCACCGGGTGTGCTCGCTGATCTGGCTGCCGTTCGCGTTCCGCTCGGGCATCCAGATGACCTCAGCGAACGATACTTTCACCTGCGTGCTTCCGTTCCGGCGTTTCAATCGCAACTGGTACAATGCGATGGCGGGCGCAGCGCTGCTGGGCAACGCCGAGATCGCGGGTGGTATGTACATCTTCAAGAAGGCGGGGAAGGATTACACCGTTGTGTGCAAGGAGCTGCAGTATCGGTTCCTGCGGCCGTGCTTCGGGCCTGCGGTGTACAAGGTTGTGGAGAACCCGGAACTCGACCGCTTGATCGCCGATGGGGGAGAGTTCAACATCACCACGACGATGAACATCTACCAGCCCCCCGCGACGCCGGGCGAGCGTGAGAAGCGCGTTGGGCGATCGGTCGCGACATTTCATGTGACGCCGAAGTTGCACCACAAGGCTCGGAAGGCCGAGGGGCGGCCAACGGCGGTGCGGTGAGGCTCAAGGGTGTTCCGCTGACGGCACCCCCGGTCCCGGGTGGGTAGATCGGGCTTCGTGGTCCTGATGAGTGGGAGGTCGTGGGAGAGCGGCGGCGCTCGCGCTTGGGGCGTTTGCGCCCAAAGTCCATGAACGATCCAGCCGATCCCGCTCGGGAAGTCCGGGCATCGTCCGGGCGTGTCCAGCGACCGGAGGATCGGGCGATGAGCGATGTCAAGACGGGTCCGCAGTCTGCGGCGGCGAATGATGGCGAGACGAGCGGCCCGGTCGCCGAGGCGATCCGTTCGATCAGCCACATCGCGACGCTTCCCGAGATCACGCAGCAGATCCTCGAGCTGGTTGAGGATCCTTCTTCGACGGCGCAGGATCTCCACAGCGTGATCGCGAACGACCCGGCGCTGTGCTCGCGGATCCTCAAGGTCGTCAACTCGTCGTTCTATGGGCTGCCCGGGCAGATCGGTTCGATCAACCGGGCGATCGTGCTCCTCGGGCTGAACGCGGTGAAGAACATCGCGATCTCGGCGTCGATGGCCAAGCTGTTCAAGGGCGGGCAGATCTGCCCCGCGTTCACCGCGGCGGACCTGTGGCGGCACTCGGTCTCTGTTGGAGCGGCCGCGAAGCTCGTGGCCGATGAGGCCGGGATCGGGGTTCCCGATGAGGCGTTCCTGGCGGGGCTGATGCACGACATCGGGCTGATCGTTGAGATCCAGTTCGATCGCCAGAAGTTCATCCAGGTGGTCGAGCAGGTGATGCCCAAGCCCGATGGTTCGCCGACGAACAGCATGCTCGCGGCCGAGATCGAGCACTTCGGCGCTGATCACCAGGCCTATGGGCGGGCGCTGAGCGAGCGGTGGAAGTTCCCGCGGGCGCTCTCCGTGGGGTGCGGATTCCACCACTGCCCGATGGACGCCCCGGACTGCACACGGACGATGCCTTGCATCATCCACACGGCCGACCGGGTGGCGTCGCGTGCGACGGGCGGGTTCCGGCTCGATCTGGACTCGCTCGAATTCGACAAGCACGTGCTCGAGGAACTCCGGATCTCGCCGGACAAGGCCGAGTCACTGATCGAGCGCCTGAGCGAGAGCCTGGAAGATGTCCAGTCGATGCTGGCGTGACGCGGGGCCGGCGGGCACGGCTCGATGTGTGAATTTCTGACGAAGCGAGTCCTGGATCGCGCCGCTTGAGCGGCGGGCGTCGATCCGCTGGACGGCCGCCAAGGACTTTGCGCTATTATGCCGCCCATGGATCCGAGTACGCCATCGCACGAGAAGCCCCTTCGCTGCATGCTCCAGCAGGTGGCGCTGCCGAAGTACAAGGTGCCGTACTACGTTGAGCTTTCGAAGCGTCCCGGGCTGGACCTGACGGTGCTGTATGGGTCGAGCGGGTCACCGAACGCGGACCCACCGGAGGGGCTGAAGGTCGAGTTCCGCAGGCTGCGGCACCTGCCCGGCGATCTGAAGCTGGACTCGGTGTTCTACCGCAAACTGCGTCGCGGCGCGTTCGATGCGGTCTCGATGTCGTGGAACACGCGGCAGGTGGCGCTGATTCCATCGATTCTGCGGGCGAAGCGGAACGGGATCGGGGTGGTGCTGTGGGGGCACGGGTACTCGAAGGATGAGGGTGGGATTCGCCGGTGGCTGCGAACATTGGTTGGGCGTATGGCCGACGCGGTGGTGACCTACACGCCTTCGGTGGGGCAGCGGTATGTGGATGAGGCGGGGTTCCCGCGCGAGAAAGTTTATTGTGCCCTGAACAGCCTCGATCAGGGGCCGATCCAGGCGGCCCGACGGGCCTGGCTGGACGATCCTGCGCGGCTGCGGGCGTTCCAGGAGGAGCAGGGGATCGCCGGGCGGCCGATGGTGTTGTTCGTCTCACGCCTCTTCAAACCGAATCGAACCGACCTGATCTTCGAGGCGGCCGCTCGGCTGCGATCGCGCATTCCGGACCTGGTGATCGCGGTCGTGGGCAAGGGGCCCGATCTGGAGCGGTTGGAGGAGGCTGCCCGTTCGCTCGGCGTGAGCGACAGGGTGCGATTCCTAGGAGCGATCTACGGCGAAGAGAAGCTGGCGCCATGGTTCCTGAGCGCGAGAGCGTTCTGCTATCCGCGGAACATCGGGCTGTCGATCCTGCACGCGTTTGGGTACGGGCTGCCGGTCGTGACCTGTGATCACATCCCATCGCACAATCCGGAGATCGAGGCGTTCGTCGACGGTGAGTCCGGCCTGTTTTATCGTGATGGAGATATCGATCATCTGGCCGAGCAGCTCGCACGGCTGATGGAGGATGATGAGCTGCGCGCGCGGCTGGGTGAGCGTGCCCATCGAACCGCGACGGAAGAGTTCACGATCGAGCGAATGGCCGACGGGATGGAAGCGGCGCTGCGGCACGCGGCACAGTGCGCTCGGGCACGCCGGAGCGGAAAGCGCGGCTGAGCGGGCTGGTGGATGCGCGCGTCGCGGGGCGAGGCAAGCGGCAGCGCCGATCGCGTGTGGGGTGGAAGACCGGGTTTCAGGGTTGGTGCTGGTCGGGATCGGGGTAGTCCGGAGCATCGCCGTAATAGAGCTGGTCGGCGGGCACGCCATACGTATCGGCGTAAGGGTCGAAGTGTTCTTCGTCCGCCTCAGCGTCATAGTGGGCGAAGAACCGGCCTTCCCACTCCTGCGAGTCTGGATCGAGCTCGGCTTCGAGAAGGGCGTAGGTCTGCGGTTCGCCGCGCTCGAACCTGAGGATCTTCGCGAACACGAACATGATGGCGTAGGCGGCTCCCACGAGATACATGAATCGATATGTGAAGTTCGACACATCGCCGCGCGGCACGCCAAGGAGCTGGCCGAGCGCTGCGCCGGTGGAGACGACGACGAAGATGTTGGACCAGTTGCGCCATGTCCATCGGTCAAGGAAGCCGAGGAGTATCCCGAAGAAGGCGCCGTAGATCGGAATGGCGACCCAGCCGCCGTCTGACCATGTTTGCCCGATGATGCCCGGTGCGATGGTGATGCCGGCTTGGTTGACGCCCCTGAGATTGGCCCAGGAGGCGATCTTGGTCGAGATGGGCTCGGGCTTGCCCGGCCAGATCTCTCTTGGGACGGGGATGGCGAAGGTGTACCAGAGCGAGAGCATCGGCGTGTACTCGCGCGATTCTGGGAACTGGCCCAGCAGCCACATCGACACGGCCGCGCCGTCCTGCCCCTGCAGGAGCTTGAACGAGCCCTCGGTCACGCTGCCGCCGGTGAGCATGAGCTGGAGGTGCTGGAAGGCCGTGCGGTCCTTCTCGGTGGCGTCGCGGACGGAGCTGAACAGCGCAATGAACACGAAGCCCGCGGCGGCGACCGCGAACATGGAAGGGAAATAGCGGGACTTCGGGAGCGACCAGAAGTAAGAGAAGTACATCGACCAGACGATGGATGCGAAAGTTGAGACGAGCTCATCGCGTCCGAACTTGCCCCACATCGCGGAGAGCACATTGACGGCGATGATGACGAAGGCGAAGCCAGCGACGCTCGGGTTGAACAGCCGCGGCGCCCAGATCCATCCGGCGATGCCGGCGGCGACGGCGGCGCACGCGTTGCCGGCCTCACCGGTGAGAATGCCGACATACGGGATCGGCACCTGCCGTAGGAGGAGCCCGGTGAACGAGACGCACACCGCCAGGAGCATGAGCTTGGGCACTCCGGGCGTTCGGTCAGAGGCCGGGAGCCGGGAGACGATGGCGTTGGCCAGCGGCGGCTTCGCGTAGGAGATGAGGAAGACGATGAGGAAGAAGGTGGCTGCGAGCACGAAGTGCGTCAGCACCGGCTCGACATCGGGTGGCGTGTACTGATTCCAGTTCCCTGTGACGACCGCGTAGATCGCGCTGGTGAGCTGGAAGATGATGAAGCCGAGGATGAAGACGCTGCGGAGGGAAACGATCGGGACCTTGCCACGGGCATCGTCGATGAAGATGAGCGCGACCAGGCCAAGGCAGATCAGCGCGATCAGGATGGTGAGCAGGCCGACCATGGGCGAGAACCTGTATGGGAAGCGATCAGGGCGGCCTCGCGGCGCGTGAGGGATTGCGGTGCCAACCCTAGGCGATCTCGGGGCCGCGCGGGGGACTCGTGCGGGCTCCGGACGGGTTATCGACGCAATCGGTCTGCGGCTTGGCCACCAGGTGGCGAACGGGGGCTGCAGGGTGGGGCACCCGGAGCCGGGGGAATGAATGGGCGGCACTCGGTACGGGCCTTCACGGTGCCGGGTTCACCGCGGACTCGCGATCGGCGGCGACGACTTCACACTGGTATCGGAGGCGAGCAGGCGATGGTAGTGGGCGGTGAGTTGATCGGCGATCCGGTCCCACGCGAAGTGGTGGCGATGGTGCTCGCGCGCGCGGGCGCCCATGGCTTTCAGCGCATCGGGGTCGGCGAGCATGTCTCGGAGGGTCTCGCTGAGCGGCTTGACTTCGCAGGACACAACGCGTCCGCATCCGGCGTCGGAAATCTGCTGGTGGATGTTGACCTGATCGGAGATGAGCACGGGGGTTCCGGCCGCGCCCGCCTCCACGACGACAACGCCGAAGTTCTCCTGGTAGCTCGGCAGGCAGAACAGGTCGGCATCGGCGAAGGCGGCGATGCGGTCGGCGCCACGGAGCATCCCGGTGCGGATGACGCGGCCGGCGATCCCGAGGCGCTGGGCATCGGCATCGACGCGGGCGATGGTCTCCGGGTCGCCGGGGCCGACGAGCACGAGGCGGGCGTTGGAGGGCGCTCCGGCGGCGAACGCGGGGAGGAGCAGGTCGATGCCCTTCTTGTGGTGCAGCCTGCTCAGGAACAGGACGAGCGGCGTGTCGGGGTCGAGGCTCAGGGACCTGCGGAACGCGCCGGGGGGCGGGAGAGAATCGAACTCGGACCACTCGATGCCGTTGGGGAGCACGAACCCGGGCGCGCGGAGGCGGAGCGGTCGGGTCAGGTCCATCTCGGTCTGGGTGGTGAAGTGGAGGGCGTTGGCGGCGTTGAGGTCGGCGCGGGCCTTGAACGCGAGCATGGCACGCTTCTTCCATCGCCCCTGGCGGAGCGTCCATGGATCGAGCATGCCGCATGGACGGATGATGTGGGGGACACTCGAGGCGCGGAGCGTGGAGGCGCCCCAGTGGACCAGGTGCTGCCAGAGGCCATGGAGGTGCGCGATGTCGATGCCGCGCGCGATGGCGTCACGGACGGCCGGAACATGCCGAGGGCTGGAGCGGAGAGGACCCCGGGCCGGTCCGCACGTGATGAGCCGGACACCGGCGGTCTCGAGCGAGCGCATCTCGGACTCGATGTCACCCGGATCATCGC
The DNA here is from genome assembly GCA_052168315.1 of Phycisphaerales bacterium. Taxonomy (GTDB): domain Bacteria; phylum Planctomycetota; class Phycisphaerae; order Phycisphaerales; family UBA1924; genus JBQLZO01. The sequence goes on from JBQLZO010000054.1 coordinate 49,247, forward strand.
TCGTGATGATCGTGACCGTGTGCCCGCGACGCGCCTGGATGGTCGCGAGCCGCAGGAGGACATTGGCCGGGCCTCCGGTGGTCGGATCGATCGAATTGATGAGATGGAGGATGCGGAGCGTCATACGGCACTGGCTCCGCGTTGCTGGTCGCTCTCGGGTCGTTGGGACGGCGCGGGGGCGCGGGCGGCGGGGGCGGATTCATCGATAGGATGGGGGCGATCCTTGACGGGCTGGGCGGGATTGCCGAGGTAGATGGTCCACGGGTTGGTGCTCCTGAGGACCGTGGCTCGGGCGCCGATGATGGTGCCCTCGCGCACGGTGACGCCGGGACCAACAAACGCGTCGGCGGCGATCCATGCATCATCTTCGATGTGGATGGGCGGTCGGGTGAGCGGGAGGTTGCGATACCGGTAGTCGTGCGAGCCAGCGCACAGGTGCGCGTACTGCGAGATCGAGACATTGCGTCCGATGTTGACCTTGCCGAGGCAGTACAGGATGGCGTGGTCGCCGGCGGAGGAGTTGTCGCCCATGGTGAGGTTCCAGGGCTGTTCGATCCGGACGGTGGGCCGGAGGCGGACGGGGTGACCGATCTTCGCGCCGAAGAGTCGGAGCATCGCGGCGCGCAGGGCGTACCAGTTGTGGAAGGTCAGCGAGAACAGGGTCTGCCCGAGATAGTTCCAGAGGATCCGCAGGATGCGTTCGCGGCGGGTGTAGGGGCTGCGCGCGCGGGCGAGGTCGTGCTGGCTCAGCGCGGGCGATTCGTGCCCGGCGTCTGAGGGGGGCGCCTGGCTGCCCATCAGATCGGCGTTGTTCATCGCGTGCCTCCGGTGGTGGAGGGATGCGCGGTGCCTGGCCCGCCGGCGGCACGGGTGGATGCGGGCGTGGGCGATTCGGCAGCGCGGCGCTCCTCGAGTTCGATCTCCTTGAGCTTGAGGTGGATGAGCAGTTCGTAGGCGGTGAGGAAGAGGCAGAATCGGAAGCCGGTGACACCATCGAGGAACCCGCGCTGGAGGATGTATGCGAAGACGAACCGCGCGAGCCACTTGGCGGGCATTTTCGGATACAAATGATGCTTGATCCAGCGGCGACGCGAGAGCGGGCCCGCGCCGATGAGCTTCGCATCGATCTGGTGTGAGGTTGCCTGCTGCCGGATGCGGTGGATCTCGCGGGCTTCGAGCGTGGAGTACTTGTTGTGCTTGTCCATATAGACCTCGAGCCCGCGGCGATCGTCGTGCTCGAGGTGGCCGGTCAGGTAGTCGGTCGTGCCATCGACGACCATGTGCTCGTGGACCTCTCGTTCCTCATAGCGTGCCCTGCCGCGCTTGAAGAAGCGGAGGTTCCAAGATGGGTAGTACCCGCAGTGCCGGATCCGCTTGCCGAGGAAGATGAAGTACCGGTTGATGTAGAACCCGCTGTGCTCGACGGTGCCGACCGGCTTCGCGGCGATGCCGAGCAGTTCGGCCTTGAGGTCATCCATCACCGCTTCATCGGCATCGAGGAACAGGCACCAGTCGGTTTGGATGTTGAGATTGTCGAGGGCCCAGTTCTTCTGCTTCGCGTACCCGAGCCAGTCCTGGTGCACCACTTCCGCGCCCAGCGAACGGGCGATCTCCACGGTCCGGTCGCTGGAGCCGGAATCGATGACGCACACGCGGGAGGCCCAGCCGATCACGCTTCCGATGGAATGAGGCAGGTTCTTCTCCTCGTTCTTCGTGATCATCAGCACCGTGATGTTCGCCTTGGAGGTCGGCGGTTGGCTCATCGGCTCTTGCTCCGTCGGGCGTGCGATCGGTCGAGGGTGGAGGCTGTGGCGACACGAGAGGGAAGTGATGTGTGTGCGTCCTGCGATCCTATCGGCCGGGAGGTCCGATCGGCATCACGAGGGGACATGCGCTGCGCTGTGCCGAGGGGCGAGGGGGCTCGGGTGCGCCCGGCTCTGGGGAGCGAACCGATGGCCCGCGAGTTCGAGCACGCCTCGGCAGGTGGTCCACCGGAAGTCGCGGAGCATCCTGCGGAGCTTGCCGGTGGTGGTTCCGGTTCCGACATAGCACTTGAAGCGTCGGTGGGGCGGCATCGACACCCTGGGGCAGTCTGGCGCGAAGTCGCGCGGATGGAGGTAGACCGAGGTGGCGCGCCCGGCGGCGGCCTCGCGCTCGATGCCCTGGCGGATCAGGGGATAGGGGAGCAGGCGGAGGTACCCGCCGCCGGAGTAGCACATGCGCTTGCCGATCGGTCCGTAACCGATCCGCGCCAGCGACATGGGAAGTTCCGGGATGGTGCGTCCGGAGGGCGCGGTCACGACATGGATGCCGCTCTGGCAGGCGTATCCGCCGTGTCCGCGGGCTCCCGGGAAGAGCGAGGCGTCGTAGAGAATGCCCGCATCCAGCAGCGCATCGAAGGCCCACTCGGCGCCTTCGGTGATCGAGAAGCTCGGCGCGCGGAATCCGATGATCTCGGCCTGGGGCGCTGCGGAGCGGATCGCGGCGATGGAGTCGTGGATGTCCGCGGTGAAGGTCTCAGGAGAGAGTTCGTAGACCTTCCGGTGCCAGAACGAGTGCGTGCCGAGTTCGTGTCCCGCGTCGGCGATCCGTGCGACGAGCGCCGGGTGGCGGTCGGCGATCCATCCGAGCACGAAGAATGTTGCCTTGGCGCCGGCCTCATCGCACAGCGAGAGGATGTGGTCCGTGTACCGCTCGACGAGCGATGATTCGGCGCTGAGCTTCGGCCACTGGCCCGGATCCTCCACGGCCTTGACCTCGACGAGGTGGAACCAATCCTCGATATCGAAGGAGAGGGCGTGGATCGGGCTGGGGGCGATGGAAGGAGACATTGGTCTGGCGACTGAGAGCACTCAGCGGAAACGGTGCCCGTTGGCGATAAAGGCCTTGACATCGGCGCGCGTGGGCATCGAGAAGTGCGTCTGCTCCGCGGCCGGGTTCGGGAGCAGCGCCTCGTTCGGGATCCCGGACTCGATCGCGCGGACGGCTTCGATGATGGCCTCGGCGGCCAGGTCCTTCGAGCGGGCCATGACATCCTCGAGGGTGTCGTGCCGATGGATCTTGTACCGCCGCTGCACGACGATCGGCCCGTTGTCGAGCTTCGCATCGACGAAGTGGACCGAGACGCCGCCCTCGGTCTCGCCGTTGGCGAGGGTCCAGAAGCTCGGCATGAGCCCGCGATACTTCGGGAGCAGGGCGCCGTGGCAGTTCACGATGCCGTGCGGCGTCTGGTCGCGGAGCGGACGGCGGTAGAGCTGCGTGCCGCTGATGGAGACGATGAACTCGACACCCTGTTCGCGGAGCTTGGCGCGGAACTCTTCGGAGTTGACATCGGCGCTCTCGTGCACGGGCACGCCGTACTTCTTCGCCACGGCGGCGACGGAGTAGCAGCGACGCGTCGATCCAAGCAGGGTGTTGAACAGCTTGCTGCGAAGCTTGGCCAGAATGTATGAGCGGAGCTTCCACTGGAAGTACCCGAAGCCGTAGAGCTTGTACAGGTCCATCGCGGTCTGGACGACGGTGCGCTTGCCCTGGGCGACGGACTGCACATTGATGCCGGCGGTCGAGTCGGCGAACTCGCGGAGATACTTGTCGAGCACCTTGGGAAGGTAGAACGGGTCGTTCTGGATGAACACATACTTCTTGAGCGGACGCCCAGCTGTCGGGGGGCGGCGCTCGAAGGTCTCGATGTGGGGCGCTGGTGCGCTGCCGGTGCCTGGAGCGCTCTGCGCGTGTGCCTGCTGCTGGCTCGTGGTGGTGCTGGTCATGCCGAGACCTCCTCGGTTGGAGCGGGCTGCGAGGGTGGCTGGGCGGGTCGCGTGTTGGTGCGGTGCGGCGCTCCGGCGACCTGCTCGAGGAGTTCGAGCCAGCGATGGCACGCTGCGCTGCGGTCGTAGGCGCTCGAGAGCGCCCGGCGGGCGTTGCCGCCGAGGCGAGCGGCGAGGGTCGGATCGCCCGCGAGGCGTCGGATGGCCGCGACGAGTTGAGCGGCATCACCCGGATTGACCGTGACGCCGCACTCGTGCTCGGCGAGCACACGGGCGAGTTCGCTGCTGGGATCGCCGATGAAGATCGTGGGGCGTTCGGCGGCCATGATCCCGAAGAGCTTGCACGGCACCATGATGCCCTCGACGCCCTTGCGCAGCGATGCGAGGTGCACATCCGCGACGCTCAGCGACTGGTCGAGCCGCTCGCGCGGCTGATAGGGGGCGAGCACCGCGTTGGTGAGCGATCGCTCGCGCACAAATCGCTCGACTTCGTCCTTGCGCTTCCCCCCGCCGGCGAAGACGAATCGGAATCGGTCGTCATCCGAAAGCAGCGCGGCCGCATCGCACATGGTGCGGACATCGTGCCCGAGGCCGAAGTTGCCCGAGTACATGATCACGAACCGATCGCCGAGGGACCACTCCTCGCGATACGGATTTGTGGAGCGGTCGATGGGCTTGACTTCGGCCGGATCGGACCAGACGCCGATGTGCGCGATCCGGGTCGGATCGTCATCGGCGACGCCCTTGCCCATGACCCGCTCGTGCATGCAGCGCCCCAGCACCACGACGCGATCCGCCCTCCTGAGGCAGAACCGGTTGAGTCGCTCGAACAGGCGGGTGGCGAGAGCGCGCTCGCGCATGACGCCGCAGGCCACGGGCAGGTCGGGATACAGGTCCATGACCCAGTAGACGAATCGCGAGCCGCGGAAGACGCGCAGGAGCCAGCCGAGAAGAGCGATAAAGGGTGGGGTGGTGAAGCAGACCACGACATCGGCCTTTGGGATGGTGAAGGCCTTGATGGTGGCCATGAGGTAGAACAGTGCGAAGTCGGCGGCGCGTGCGAGGAGCCCGGCCTTGCCGAAGAGGCTGCGTCCGACCCGATAGACCTGGGCGCCGTCGACGGTCTCGCGAGCGGGCAGGCCCGCGCCCTTCTCGCCGTAGATGGAGCGGGAGGCGATGACCTGGACCTCGTGCCCGTGGGCGATGAGATGGCGCGCGAGGTCGTGCGCGTGCTGGGCTGTGGCCGCGTGGTCGGGGTAGAAGACCTGGTTGATAAAGAGAACGCGCATCGTGACTCAGAGCCTCGCATCCGCATCGTGGCGGTGTTCCCTGAACCACGCGATGGTTCGGGCGAGACCTTCCTCGAAGGAGACGGCGGCCCGCCAGTTCAGGAGTTTGGCGGCGCGTTCGGTGGAGAGGGATCGGCGGGGCTGGCCGTCGGGCTTGGTCGTGTCCCACTTGATCTTCGCGTCGATGGTCTCTTCGGTGGCGAATCCGGTGAGCCGGGCGATGAGGTGGACGAGGTCCTTGATTGTGATCTCGAAGCCGGCGCCGAGGTTGATGGGGGTTGGGTCTTCCATGACTTCGGCGGCGCGGAGGATGCCGTCGGCCGCGTCGTCGACATAGAGGAACTCGCGGCTGGCGCTGCCGGTGCCCCAGCAGACGATGTGGTCATCGCCGCGATCCATGGCTTCGACGCACTTCCGGATGAGCGCGGGGATGACATGGGAGGAGTGGAGGTTGAAGTTGTCGCGCGGGCCGTAGAGGTTGACGGGGAGGACATACGCGCTGCGCATGTTGTATTGGAGTCGGTAGGCGTCGAGCATCTGCCATGCGGCTTTCTTGGCGACGCCGTAGGGCGCGTTGGTCTCCTCAGGGTAGCCGTTCCAGATATCTTCTTCCTTGAAGGGGATCGGGGCGAATTTGGGGTAGGCGCAGATCGTCCCGGTCTGGAGGAACACCGAGCCGGGCTGCTCGTGGTAGCCGCGCTGGCGGAACTGCTCGATGAGGTGCAGGGCCATCGCCATGTTGGCGTAGAAGTATCGGCCGGGGTTGTCGCGGTTGGCACCGATGCCTCCGACCTCGGCGGCGAGGTGGATGACAGCGGAGGGCGGGCCGGAGAGGGCCCGCTCGGCGTCCGCGTACATGCGCGCGACGGCGTTCTGGTCGGCGAGGTCGTATTGGGCCCGCCGGGGGATGAAGACGCGGTCGGCGGGCACTCCCCGATTGAGGAGTCGCTCGTGGATGGCCTGGCCGAGGAATCCGGCGCCGCCGGTGAGGATGATTCGGGCGTTTGCCCAGGGGATGGTCATGCGGAGGTTCCTGGTGCGGCTCGGCGAATTCGGGGCATTGCCCGGAGGGGTGGGTATCGGCTTGCGGCCGGATCGGTTCAATCGAATTTATGGGCGAGGGATGGTATGTCCGCCACAGTGAATCCCGGACTTGATCGATACTACCGTGGCGAGGCGGTACGCCCGCGGTGTGGCGGTTGTTCAGACCGGCCGGCGATCGGCATCGCGGATTGATTTTATCGTCTGGTTCCCCGTACGATCGCCGCTGCTGTTCGGCACTTTCCTCGGAACCCCAGAGACCACGATGGTCGGTGTGCAGGAGCCAGTTGTGAACCGACCCTCGTCGACCAAGCTTCACCTCGGTTGCGGGCTCGTGACCCCGGATGGCTGGATCAATGTCGACGGGTCGTGGAACGCCCGGCTTGCCAAGTGGCCGTTCGTTCGCAAAGCGCTCGCCGGGGTCGGGATCATCTCGAAGGACCACGCCGAGCGTCAATGGTCGCAGACGATCGTGTATCACGATGTTCGGAAGCGGCTTCCGTGGGGCTCGGGCTCGATGGACGCGGTGTACCAGTCCCATCTGCTCGAGCACCTGTACAGGAAAGAGGCGCAGTTCCTGCTCGAGGAGTGTTTCCGCGTGCTCAGCGCGGGCGGGGTGCTGCGCGTCGTCGTGCCAGATCTCGAGACGATCGTCCGCGAATATGTCGCGAGCGAAGGGGCCGAGGACGCCGCGGATGTGATGAACAAGAAGCTGCTGTTTCGAGAGCTCAGCGCGGGGCGCCGATCGTTGCTCGGGCTGGTCACATCGTTCACGGAATTTCACAGCCACAAGTTCATGTACGACGGCCCGTGCCTGTCCAAGTACATGCGGCAGGCGGGTTTCGGTGATGTGAGCGTCCGCGAGTGCTTCGATTCGCGGATCGACGGAATCCGTGACATCGAGCGCGAGAACCGGGCGGGCGCCGGCGGGCTTTGCGTGGAAGGTGTGAAGCCCCATTGACACAGGAATTGCCGGGCGATCGGCGCGCCGAGCCTGAGTCCATTCTCGTGACCGGCGCTGCCGGATTCATCGGCTCGCACCTGAGCGAACGCCTGCTCGGTGAGGGGCGCCGGGTGATCGGCTTCGACAACTTCTGTGATTTCTACGACCCCGCGATCAAGCGTGCCCGCGCCGAGCGTCTCGGGCAGCGCGAGGGATTCGCGCTCATCGAAGGGGACATCCGTGACGAATCCGCGGTCGAGGCTTTGTTCGCCGCGCACCGCCCCGACGCGGTGGTACACATCGCTGCCATGGCCGGAGTCCGCCCGAGCATCCAGAACCCGCGGCTGTACACCGAGGTGAACATCGACGGGACGGCCACGCTGCTTCGTGCGGCCGAGCGGGCGGAGTGCTCGCGCTTCGTGTTCGCGTCGAGTTCGTCGGTGTACGGGAACAACCCGAAGGCGCCGTTCTCGGAGGAGGATCCGGTGGACCACCCCATCTCCCCGTACGCGGCCACGAAGCGTGCGGGCGAGCTCCTGTGCCACGCGCACTGGCACCTGACGGGCATGCCCGTGGCGTGCCTGCGATTCTTCACCGTGTACGGCCCAGGCCAGCGCCCAGACCTGGCGATCTCGAAGTTCCTCAGGCTGGTGGCCGACGATCGGGCGATCCCGATGTTCGGGAACGGGCGGACCAGCCGCGATTACACCTTCGTGGACGACATCGTGGGAGGCGTGGTGGCTGCACTCGACCGGATCGATCGCTTCCGTCTCTACAATCTGGGCGGGAGTGCCCCGGTCACGCTGGATGAACTCATCCAGACCATCGGACGCGTGACCGGGCGGACGGTGCAGCTGGAGCACCTGCCCGCCCAGGCGGGTGATGTGGAGCGAACCTTTGCGGACCTGTCGCGGAGCCGGGCGGAGCTCGGGTATGAGCCTCGGACGACGCTGGAAGAGGGGATCTGGAGGCAGTGGGAGGCCATGCGGCGGGGCGGGTGAGGCGTGTCGGGTCAGCCCGGTGGTGTGTCGATGTCGTTGAGGGCGCTGCCTTGGCGATGGATTGGTTCTTTGAGGGATCGATGCGGGTCACGATCTTTGAGTACTCCGATGGCGGGCATCGGCTGACCTATGTCAGGCAGATCCTGAACGCGCTGGCCGGACAGGCTGGGCTGCAGATCTCGGTGGTGGTGTCGAGCGGGGCGGCCCAGAGCGAGGCGTTCAGGCATCAGGTCGAGCCCTGGAAGGACCGCTTCCCGGTTCGTGTGGTGCCCGGGGACTACCGCGCCGGGGCCCGCCGGCGGGATCTGTTCAAGCTGGCGGTCAAGAAGATTGAGGCGTTGGGCGAGGCGATCGCGCTGACGCGTCCCGAGTTCCTGATCCTGCCAACAGCCGATGGGATCGCCCCGCTGCTGGCGCTGCGATCCGGAGTGGTCGAGGGTGTCGGGAGCGTCGCGTTTGTCATCCACAATGCGGGCTTCGCGCACCCGGCTGGAAACTGGATGGAAATGGTCAGCGCCCGCACCTCGATCGAACTGACGGGGCGCGTGCCGAACGCCCGGCTGCACTTCGTCAACGCGCTCGGATGGGACTACCTGCACGATCGTGGGCACCGGTTCGCCGAGCGGAGCGATGTGCTCCCGGACCCGGTCGATGCTCAGACGCCGCGCGAGAAGCGGGGGGCGCGGTCGCGCCTCGGGCTCCCCGACGATGGCGTGCTGATCGTCTCGGCGGGTGTGCAGGACCGCCGGAAGGGGATCCATTTCCTGGTGCGGTCGCTGGCGCACCTGCCCGAGCGGACGCTGGAGCGGACGCGGCTCGTGCTGGCCGGTCGCTGCACCGAGGACATCGCCCGGGACCTGGGCTCTCTGCCGCAGCGGATCGCGGACCGGGTGATCCGGATCGATCGGTACCTGTCCGATGATGAGCTGTGCGATGCGCTGTCCGCGGCGGACCTGGTGGCGACCTGCCATCCGCGCCACATGGGGCTCTCGAACATCGCGCTGCGGGCCGTCTCGCTCGAGCGCCCGGTGCTCGCATCGGACTGGGGGTGGCTCGGGAGCATGGTGCCGCGGTTCGATCTTGGCTGGTCGGGCGCGATCAGCGACCCGGAGTCGTACGCCGGGACGATCGTGCAGGGCATCGAGGGGGCGCCGGACTGGCGGCCCTCCGAAGCGACGCGGGCGCTCGTGGGCTTCCACCAGCCGGAGAACTTCAAGGCCAACATCCTTGGGTGGTTCGGGATCGGTGATGGCGGGCGGAAATGGGCGCAGGTGCGGGAATCGGCGGGGGCGTGACCCGAGACGGCCTGGCCCGCCCGGCAACCGACTCGATCAGAGCAAGCGCAGCGCGAGCCCGACGCCTGGGAGGGTGCGAATCCGGTTCGGGATGGCATCCCTGATCCTCTTGCCAATCTGTGCGGCCGTCCTGCGGAGGGCGAGCTTGCCGATGGGGTGGTAGAGGATGCCGAACGACACCACCGCGGCGGCGATGCACAGCGCGGCGTTGAGGCGCGAATCCTCTGGATCGAAGGCCCATCGGCACGCGATCGCCGGCAGGGCGCAGGCCGCAGAGAGGATCGACGGCTTCAGGATCGACGCGAGGAATCGGAACGAGTTCGTCCACGCATCGGTGACGAGTCCGATGCTGAAGGCCGTGATGGCGATTCGCTGGACCAGTACGGCGAGGCAGACGATCGCGAGGTCGCCCGTCCAGGCCGTGCCCGCGATGGCGCCGAGGAAGCTGGACGCGCCGATGATCGAGGTGATGAACTGCAGCCGGAACCTGCCCAGGGCCGCGTAGATGGTCGTGTTGAGCCATCCCACGGCGGCGACCCCGGCGGCGATGCTCAGGATCTGGAGTGGGATAATGGCGTCGACCCACTTGTCCTTGTAGAGCATCAGCAGGAGCGGCTCGGCGCACACCGCCAGCAGCGCAGCGGCGGGCATCGCGATGTACCCCATCGTGTCGCCGGCCTCGAAGAACGCGCGAATCAGGCGTGGGCGGTCGTCCTTGAGCCTCGACAGACCCGGGGTGAGCACCGTCGCGAGGTTTCCGGCCAGCAGCGTGGCGACCTGGGTCGACAGGCTGAAGGCGAAAAAGTACACGCCGACGATCGGCTTGCTCAGGAAGAAGCCGAGGATGAGGTAGTCGCCCTGGCGCACGAGGGTGTACATGCTGTTGGTGCCGAAGAGGAACCCGCTGGCTCGGAGGATGCCACCCCATTGCGAGAACGAGGGCCCTCCGGCGAAACGGATTCCGGCGGCGCGCCAGGTCATGGCGAACCCGACGAGCGCGACCACCGGCAGCGGGATGACCAGCGCGTACGCGCCCAGCCCCGCGGCCGCGAGGATGACCGAGAGCAGGGGCTGGATGAGCCCCTTGGCGACGGTGGCCCGCGCCAGCAGCCCGAATCGCATCCGCACGCCGAGGGCCGCCTCGCTGACGACGCCGAGGGCGCGGAGCGGGGCGCCCGCCGCGGCGATCCACAGCAGCGGTGCCAGCTCGGGCGCGTCGTAGGCGTTGGCCAGCGGCTCGGCCAGCGCCGCCTGGATCACCCCGGCCAGGGTTCCAGTGCCCAGCGACATCCACGCGCACGAACGGGCCAGCGAATCGAGTTCCTCGTGGCGGCGCGAGAGCACCTCCCGGAATCCGAGTTTCTGCGCGATCGCGAGCCCCTCGTACAGCGCGACCGTCCACGCGAACAGGGCGAACGACTCTTGGATCAGCAGCGCGGCGAGGATGAGCTGCGCGATGGAGGTGAACACCTTGGTCGCGATGGTCGCGCCGAACATCATTGCGGCGCTGCGGACCATGGCGCCGCCGAGCGGGCGTTCGGTGCCGGAAGCGCTCATGGAACGCTCCCCGCGAGGCGGGTGATGTCCTCGGCGATGCGCTCGCGGACCGCTGCCTGGCTGTACCGCGCCGAGACGATCTCATGCCCCGCACCCGCGATGCGATCGCGGAGCGCGGGATCGCTCATCAACTCGATGCACCGCTCGGCCATGGCGTGGTCATCCTCGCCGACGGCGATGGACTTGCCGGGAACGAGGTCCCGCTCGAACCCCTCGTAGGCGTGGGCGGTGGAGAGGATCGCTCGCCGGCAGGCCAGCGATTCGAGCACCTTGATCTTGGTGCCCGCGCCGTCGTACACCGGGGCGATCATGAACGCGCAGGCGTTGTACGCATCGGTGATGCGCTCGATGAACCCGGCCGGTTCGACGCCCGGGTGGCGCTGGAGCCACTCCCGGAGCGCGGGCTTCATCCCGCCGCCGTAGATGCTGAGCCTCGCTCCCGGCTCGCGGGCGACGATGTCGCCCCAGCACCGGGAGACGAACCGCCGGAGCCCGCGCTCGTTGGCGGGGTGGCTCCACGAGGCGACAACACCGGCCCGGCGCGGATCGGTGATCGGGGCCAGCCCCGCATCCTCGGGCACGGCGTAGGGCACATTGGGGAGGGTGCTGACGCTCGGGTGGTCGATCCGGGCCTCATCGCCGGGGTTGGCGACCCAGATGTGCCCGAAACGCCGGTACACATCGGCGATGATGCCCTCGACCTGGGCCAGGTGCCTGCGGTCCAGCCAGCGCTGCAGGCCGGTGGCGCCCGCTTCCAGGCGCGAGCGGTACACGGTGGCATCGAGATCGTCGATGTCGAGCAGCGTGGGTACGCCGAGCTCATGGATCGCGCCCTTGGAGGCGGGGGCGGCGTAGCGCCCGATGATCAGGTCGTAGCGCTCCCGGCGGTGCAGTTCGGCGATAAAGCGCGCCACGCCGGGGTCGGGGGCGTAGTCGTGCCGACGGTGCCCCAGGTTCAGGGCCGCGCGGTCCATGATGGTCGGGGCGATCCAGCGGATGGCTTTCCATGGGAACCGGCGTGCCTCTCGGGCGGGCTCGATGCACCCCTTGAGCCCGCAGCGCTGGCGCATGTCCTGCAGGGCCTGTTCCTTCTGCCGGTCGGGGTTGGCGACGAGGATGAGGTCGGTGGGCCCGATCCGCTGGAGCGCATCGATGAGCAGCGCGGACCGCTGGCGTCCGCCGTTGTTGGCGGGGACGGGCGGTCGGTTCGTCACCATCAGGATCCGGAGGGGCATGTCCTGGGGGTCTCGGGCCGCTCTGGCGCGGTGCGGGGGGTGGTCAGGGCGTGGCGTCGAGGGCGAGGTTGGTACGGGAGAGACGCTTCACATCCGCGAGTTTGGACTTGATGTGGTCGGCGATGCGCTCTCGCTGCTCGATGAACCGTGTCAGGAAATCGCACAGCGACTCGGCGTTGATCTGATCCGGCGCCATCGTGATCGGGTCGAGCGAGAAGTGATCGAAGAGTCCCTCGAACTTGTTCTGGTATGTGATGCACGCGGCCGGGATTCCTGATCCCATGCCCGCGATGGCGAAGTGCATTCTGCCGGTGAGCATGCAATCGAGTCGTGATGCGATGTGCTTCAATTCGCTCGCCCGGCATCGATCTGTCAGAACCACCGCTCGCTGCGGGTTGCCGATCGCTTTGTGCAGAGCGATGGCGTGGTCGAGGTCGGAATCCTCGCCGCGATAGTCGTGAGGGATGAACGCCACATCGACCTGCGGCATCTTGCGGAGCAGCGAGCCGATGCCTTCGGCGTAGGCGTTCAGGAACTCTCGCACCTGTTCGGGCGTCGGCTTCTTGCCGAGCACTTGCCGATTGAAATTCACGCCGAGGACGACGCGTCCCTCGCGCCGATGATCGTCGATCCACCGCACGACCTCAGCGGCTTGGGTGCCAGCCGGTGCCGTCGGCTTGAGGAGGAACGCGGCATCGGCGACGAGGATGGGGTCGCGTCCGGTGAGATCCTTGACGCGCTTCGCTGAGCGTGGATCGCGTGAGCAGAGGCGGACGCGCGGGTCCAGAGCCCGGATCGCCTCGATGGACTCCTGGGCAGCGCCTTCCTTGTACGAAGAACCCACGAGCGTGGAGATGGCACCGGTCCGGGCCGCGATATCGGCGGCGCTGATCAGGCGCACGGAGTTGCCGATGTGGTAGTGCCCGTCGAGGCAGTCCGCCCCGATTACGAAGACGCGTCGCATCCGCCGGAACAACGCAATGAGCTTCAGATTCCGCCATCTGCCGGTGGGTACCGGGATGAGCGTGGCATTGGGAATCGGCTCCCAATCGGCGAGCCGCCCGCGTGCGAGCACGAAGATCGGCACTTCATTGGCTGCGGCGAGTTCGCCGGCGACGCCGACCATCATCGCCTCATCGCCCACGCTTCCCGGATCGGTTGGCGGAATGATGAGACAGTCCTTCCGCCTGGAAGCGGGAGGCGCACCGAGACCGACGAGATTCCACAGCGGGTTTGGCATGCGTGTGTCCGGCGCTCGCGTGGCTTACTGATCATGCCCCTGGTATTCCGGCATCGCGTGCCCGGCGTCGCGGAGGGTCTTCTCGCGGGCGGCGAGTTCGATGTCGTTGTCGACCATCATCGCGGCGAGTTCCTCGACGGTGGTGGTGGGCTCCCAGCCGAGCTGCTTCTTGGCCTTGGAAGGGTCGCCGAGCAGCAGGTCGACCTCGGCGGGGCGGAGGTACCGCGGGTCGAAGGCGACATGGGCCTCGAAATCGAGCCCGGCGTGCTTGAAGGCCATCTCGGCGAACTCGCGGACGGTGATGGTGCGCCCGGTGGCGATGACATAGTCGTCCGGCTGCTCCTGCTGGAGCATCATCCACATCATCTTGACATAGTCGCCGGCGTACCCCCAGTCGCGCTTGGAGTCGAGGTTGCCGAGATACACCTTGTCCTGCAGCCCCAGCTTGATGCGCCCGACAGCGCGGGTGATCTTGCGGGTCACGAAGGTCTCGCCGCGCCGGGGGGATTCGTGGTTGAACAGGATGCCGCACGAGGCGTGCATGCCGAACGACTCGCGATAGTTGACGGTGGCCCAGTGGGCCATGACCTTCGCGCAGGCGTACGGGCTGCGGGGGTAGAAGGGCGTGGTCTCCTTTTGCGGCGTCTCGAGGACCTTGCCGTACTGCTCGGAGGATGAGGCCTGGTAGTACCGGATGGTCCTGCCGGTGCGGGATTCGAAGTCGCGGACGCCCTCGAGGAGCCTGAGGGCCCCCATGGCGACGGTGTCGGCGGTGTAGATGGGCATGTCGAACGAGACGCGGACATGCGACTGAGCGCCGAGGTTGTAGAGCTCATCGGGGGCGATGGCCTCAAGGAGCTTGGCGATGTTGTTGGCATCGCAGAGGTCGCCGTAGTGGAGCTTGAGGGCGCCGCCCTTGATGTGGGGATCGAGGTAGAGGTGGTCGAGCCGCTGGGTGTTGAAGTTGGAGGCCCGCCGGATGACGCCGTGGACCTCGTACCCCTTGTCGATGAGGAACTCGGCGAGGTAGGAGCCATCCTGTCCTGTGATGCCGGTGATGAGTGCTCTGCGGGGGTCTGGCATTCGGGCTCCTCCGGGCGTCGGGCGGTCGTCTGTCGGGCTTCGGTCGGGTTCGGACGGGCGTGGTGGGTGCCGCAGGGCGTTGTTCGGGCGTGAGTGGGGGGGGGTGGGCCCTGCGCGGGGCGGGCATGGTATCGCCGGCTCGGAGTTCGGCCCGCGTGCGGTCAGCCTACGCCCACGGCGTTGGAAGCGTTCGTATCGACCCGCCGGGAACGGCTCTCTACGGGCGGATGGCGATTCCCGCACGCCGACAGGGCGGAGAGGCACCATGTTGGGGTGTCCGCCCCGCGATCCGCGCCGGCGGAGCGCGTGATACGGTGATCCGATGAGCACGCCGGCACCGGACCCGACGACGCACGAGGAACCAGCGCACGCCGCGCCCGCGACGGGGACAGCCGCTCCGGCGCGCTCGGGGGGCGCGCCGCCGCTGCTGAATCTGGTGATGCACGAGCCGGAGATCCCCAACAACACGGGGAACATCGGGCGGACCTGCGTCGCGACGGGGTGCGCGCTGCACCTGATCCACCCGCTGGCGTTCGACCTTTCAGAGAAGGCCGTGCGTCGATCCGGGCTCGACTATTGGCATCGGGTCCAGCTGCGAGAGCATGCGGACTGGGGGAGCTACCTGCGCGACACGGGGATTGACCGGTCGCGCGTGTGGCTCACCAGCACCCGTGGGGCGCGCCCGGTCTGGGAGGCCGAGCTGCGGGTCGGAGACCACATCGTGTTCGGTCGGGAGACCGTCGGCCTGCCCGAGGCGATCCTGCGAGCGCACGCGGAAGAGCATCCCGGGAACCTCCTGCTGTATCCGTTGCTCCCTGAGGAGCGGTCGCTGAATGTGGCGTCGGCCGCCAGCGCGTTCGTGTACGAGGGGATCCGGCAGTTCGTTCGGTCGGGCGCGATCTCCCTGGACGAGCGGGGGCGGATCGTGCGGGTTCCCACTGAAGCCTGACGCAGAACGGGCGGACGGGGGCAAAGCGCTCTCTCCTGACGCTCTGCCCCGCGCCCGCCCGGTTGGGATCGCCCTGTGACGGTGGGGCGCTGCGGTGGGTGGCGGGGCGGGGCGACGCTCCTCCATCGTCGCCCCGCCGCGATGCCACCCGGCGGGTGGTGATGCCCGCAGGTCCACATAGGCACCCCGTCGAATTGCTGTCCCCCCCCGCCCCCGTGGGTGCACCCCGAGAGGGGAGCTGCGATGTGCTCCCGGACGCGGGGTGCTGGGTGAGCGGGAGTGCTCAGGGCGCTCAGGGCGATCCGGGGTCGCCGGGCGTGTCAGTGGGGGTGAACCGTGGGCGCCGTGGGCCCGCCGGGCTGGGGGAGGGACTGGGCTGGGGGCTAGGGCTCGGATACGGCGTGCTCGGGGGCGTCAGCCAACGGCTGGGGGCCGTGCGGCTCCCGGCGTGCGGTGCGCCCGAGCACCCGGTCCGGAGGGACCGGGAGACGCCGGCGATCGCGGCGCTGAGGGCGGTGGGGGCGAACCCGTGCCCGCGCGTCGGTGGCCAGGTGCGCGTGCCGGGCGGCGGCTGCGGCGGCCCACCCGCGGCATCCCAGGATCCCCATCCGGCGTCCGGTTCGAGCTGTGTGAGCATTGTTGTGTTCTCCCTCATTGATGCGATCTGAATGATGTGTGGTGCCGATGTAAGTTGTCTGGCGCGCAACGATCGCGCCCGGGTGTGTGTCCCGCGCGGGACACGTTGCGGCGGAAACGGGGATTTGGGGAGGAGTGCCTCGAGCGGGCGCTGCCGATCGTGTGGAGCCGGGGGCGGGGCGTTTCGGGTTCGGGCAGGGTGTGCTCCGGATCCAAAACGAACAACGCCACCGATTCTGAGCGGTGGCGTCTGCTGGGGAGTTCCCCAATCCCGGTGCCGGGGTGTTCTTCGATTCGCTGCGTTCAGCGGCGTTTCATCGAGAACCTCCGGAAGCCAGGCGACGGCCACCGCATCTGTGAATCAGATGCATTCGTCGGGAGCGTCGCATGGCTTTGGCTTTGGTGGTCATGGGTGAGGGGCTGGTTCGTTCGGGGCGTCGGTGCGATCATCGCGGCACGGGGCCCGATCGGGTGGAAGCATACCCGTCCTTCGCCCGAAGGCAAGCGGCGCGATCAAAAAACTTGCGTTGACTCACGAGCGAACGAAGGCGGCTGGTGCCGCCTTCCGTCCGGATCGATCAGAGCCCCGCCGACCGGGAGGGGTCACGGACGATCACATTCCGTCGCCCCTGGCCCCGTGAGATGCCCGGACGCCGGGCCCCGGCGAGCGCCACCCATGCCCTGCGAGCGCCGATGGAAATCAAGAGGATCGGCGTGGCCAGCAGCGCGATGCCCAAGGCCAACGCGAGCATGACCAGCCCAAGCGCCCCCATCAGGGTGCCCAGCAGGACGATCAGAATGAGGGCGAGCGGGCGAGGCAGGCCTCGCCCGAGCCCATCCATTCGAATCTGACGGATGCGGGCGTACGCCCGCGCGGCCTGTTCGTTGCGCCAGGGCATGGAGACATGATACGCACCGGGCCTGACGCGTCGCGGTGGCCCGGGAGGGCCGGTCCGCGATCAGTGGGGGACTTCCTTCACCGCGTTCCGGTTCCACGCGGGCACGCGGACCTCGATCGGCCCGTCGCCTTCGATGAAGCACTGGCAGGACAGGCGGGAGTTCCGCTGGAGCCCCGGCGCTTCCTCGACGCGGTCCTCCTCGGCCTCGGTCGCCTCGGCGACATCGTCCATGCCCTTCTCGACATACACATGGCAGGTCGAGCAGGCGCACACGCCGCCGCAGGCGTGCTCGATGTTGATCCCGTGCTCGACGGCGACTTCGAGCAGGTGCTCGCCTTTGGCCGCCATGACTTCGCGGGTCGGCTCATCATCGCCTGTCAGGGCGTGGGGGTCTTCCATGTGGAAGCGGACCTTGACGGTCTTGGGGCCGTGGTCGTGGTCGGAGTGGCGGAGGTGCATCGGGAGAGCCCCCTGAGGCTTGAAGAACGCGGACTGAAACGGACACCGGATTCTAGGGGGTGTGATCCGAGGTGACGACAGGTCGTGGGATTGGTGCGCCGGCGCTGTGGACCGGGAGGGGCGCCGCCCTCCCGGCGCGCGAAAGAGCCACGGCATCCGGCCGTGGCTCTTGGTGGTTGACGCTTGATTGTGGATCCAGGGGCGATCGACCGCGATCACATCCGGAACCGCTTGACCGCGTTCTGGAGCACGCTGGTTTTCTCGGACAACCTGCTGGCGGTCTCCGCGACCTGCCGGGTGCTGGAGGCCGACTGCTGGCTGATGCCGTTGATGGTGTCGATGGATCGCCCGATCTCGGCGGCGGTCGAGCTCTGCTCCTCCGCGGCGGCGGCGATGGAGGAGATCATGGCCGCGACATCCTGGGCCGAGGTCATGATGCTCCGGAGGTTGTCGTTGGCCTCGTCGGCCCGGGTGACGCCCTGCTTGACCTTGTGGGTGCCCGAATCGATCTGCGAGACGGCGCCGCTGATCTCGGCCCGGATGGACTCGATCGACTGAGCGATCTCATCGGTGGCCTTGGTGGTGCGATCGGCGAGCTTCCTGACCTCGTCGGCAACGACCGCGAAGCCGCGTCCGTGCTCGCCGGCGCGAGCGGCCTCGATCGCCGCGTTCAGGGCCAGCAGGTTGGTCTGGTCGGCGATGTCGTTGATCACGGCGACGATGCGTCCGATCTCCTCGCTCCGCTGTCCGAGTTCGTTGACGGAGTTGGCGGCCGAGTTGACGACGACCTCGATCTCTCCGATGTCGCTGATCATGCGGCTCATGACATTGCCGCCGGTCGAGGCGAGCTGGCCGGAGTTCTGGGCCGCGCCGTTGGCGTCCGAAGACTTCCGCGAGACCTCGTGGACGGAGGAGTTGAGCTCCTCAACGGCCGCCGTGATCTGCTCGAGCTGCCTGGCCTGCTGATCGACACCGCTGGCGATCTCGCCGGTCGCGCTGGCGATGTTCGAGGCGCCCTCCGAGACATCGCCGGTGGCGTTGAGCACCTGGCCGATGAGGTCGCGGAGGGTTGCGCACATCGTGTCGGTGGAACGCGAGAGGTCGCCGAGCTCGCCGCGTGCGGTGGAGCCGATGGGCTTCTGGGAGAGGTCGCCATCGGCGATCTTCTGGAGCACGCCCAGGACGGTGCGGATCGGGCGGGTGAGCCCCCTTGTGATGAGCACGGCGAGGAAGCACCCGATGGCGAGGGAGGCGGCGGCCAGGATGCCCATGAGCATCTGCACGCCGGCGCTGCGCTCGCGTGCCAGCGCGGTCTCGGTCTGGTTGGTGGCCTCGGCCAGGTCTATGAACTGGTTGATGCGGGCGAGCCACTCGACGAAGAGGGGCTTCGCGACGGTCATGAGGACGCGATTGGCCTCCTCGTGCTGGTGGGCCTTGCGGAGCGCGATGACCTGCTCGATCACGGGGAGGGTCTTCGACTCGGTCTCCTCGATGCTCGCGGCGATGCGGAGTTCCTCAGGAGAGGCGCCGTCCGGCTGGCTCAGGTACTGATCCAGGACCACCGCGGCGTCTGCGTAGTCCTTCGTCAGGTCCTCGATTTCCTTGAGCACGGGCGGGAGCTCGCTGTCGTCACTGAGAAGGACGACATCCCGAAGACTGATGGCCCGGTCATGAACGCTGCCGCGGAAATTGATCGCGCAGCGCTGCTTGGCGATGATCTCTTCGTTGGGGAGCATGTATTCGATGATTCGGACGAGCCCAACCCCGGTCGTCGCAACGACCACGAGAAGGAGCATCAAACCACCGAATCCGATCAGCAATTGCTGGCCAACGGATCTGTTTGTGAGAAAGTTCATCGCTCTTCGATCCTCATTCATGGAGTTTGCGTGGGAAATCGCCTTCCCTATCGAGCGATGGGCACAGGAATTCCATTGCTTCAAGCGATTCAGTGGGGTGGGTGGGCCGTGTATGACGGCGAAGGCGGCGGAGTCGCGACACCCGCCAACGGCTCAAAGGAGCGCCCCCCCGAGTGTGGTGGCTGCGGTGCCCGCCCGGTCCGGGCACACCGGTGCGCGGGCGGACACGGATCGGGGGCGCGGGGGAGGACCGGGAGCGGGTTTCGGCTCCGGCACCGGCTCGGTATCGTGGTGCCTATGGCGATCCTGATCCTCCAGCACGACACCTCGTACCGCTCCGGGCGGCTTGGCCTGACCCTGCGCGATCTCGGATTCCGGCTCGAAGTCCGAAGAATGGACCGAGATGAGCCTGTGCCGGCCGACCTTGACGACATCGAAGCCGTGGTCTCCCTGGGCGGACCGCAGCAGGTGATCGAGGGACACGCGTTTGTCGCCCGCGAGCAGGCGTTTCTGAAGTCGGCATTCGAGGGTTCTGTTCCCGTCATCGGAATCGGGCTGGGTGCTCAGCTGCTGGCGACGGCTCTCGGTGGCGAGGTGGCTCCGATGGAGCATCCAGAGGCGGGGTTCGTGTCGGTCGGGATCCTCCCGGCGGGGCAGACCGAGCCGGTCCTGTCGGGCGTGCCGTGGAACTGCCGCCAATTCACGCGTCACGCGAGCGAGATCACACGGCTTCCGGACGGCGCGGCTCTGCTCGCCTCAAGCAAGCGGTGCAAGGTGCAGGCGTTCCGCGTGGGGATGCGCTCGTTCGGGTTCCAGTACCACCCCGAGTGCGACCGGACGATGATCGAAGCGCTGATCGGGGATGCGAAGACGATGCTCCACGCCAGCGGGGTGACCACGGACGAATTCGCACGGGACGCGGAACAGGAGTACGAGCGATATCGGCGCGTGAACGACCGGCTGTTCCTGAACCTGGTGAATTTCGCCATCCCGAGGGTTGCCAACGAGTCGCACGCCTGAGAGCCCACCGTCGCCGGGCGGCGCGCCCGGACTTGCCGTTGTCCCGGGGGCCCATGAGAAAGCCCCCATGCCGCGCGGGCGCGGCATGGGGGCGTCGATCGGAACTTGGTGACTCCGCGGCGGGGAGCGGGGTGCTCAGGGTGAGCGCGAGACCTGGGCCTCGAGCGTCGCATCGATCATGCGGAGCAGTTCGGTGATGTGGATGCGCGTGTAGTCGTCCAACGGGCCCGCGGACCGGGCGAGCTCTCCATCGTTGGTCCACGCCGCGAGCCGGTCGCGGATGGTGCGGAGTTGGTCGATCGCGACGAGCTGCGCCGAAAGCATCGTGGCCGGCATGAACTCCATGCGATAGGCCAGGTCGATCAACTGGTTGGCGTGCTCGCGCTGCAGCCCCCTACGCAGGGCGCTGACCTTCGGGTTCAGGTTCGTGTAGGCGCTTCCCTGCGTGGGCTCGCGGGTGAACTCCGACCAGATGGAGTCCGTCAGGGTTCGATGCAATTCGGGCACAGTCAATGCATTTGCACCCGGTTCGGTGCGAAGCTCTTGGTTGGCGAGTCTCGGCGTGCACAGGTGCATCAGATCCGAGAGGACGAAGTACTGGGTCATGTTGGCGTTGCCCAGCAGATCGACATCGGTGGGTCCGCCGCCGAATGAGGGGAAGGTCGAGTCATACCAGGTGACTGTCTGGAGGCTGTTGGCCAGATCGCGGTCGATGGGCAGGCTGTCCTCGCTGAACAGGCGCTGGACGATCATGTCCAGAACTCCGCGCTGGATCTCGGGCTCGACATTGCGGCGTGGGCGTGCGGCGCCGGGGGTATTGAAGTCGCGCGAGAGATAGGTCCCGCCGATCCAGCCGGTGGTGTCCCAGAGGGCCATCATCTCCTCGAACCTGAGGGTGTTGAAGGCCGCGGTGACCTTGGTCCAGTTCTCGTTTTCGGTGGCAAGCCGATCGAGCAGCTGCTGCCTGAGGAAGTCGATTCGCCGGAACTGGCGCTGGCGTCCTTCCACGGGGTCGGAGCCGAAGTCGTACCGCATCGCGGTGGGATCGGGGGAGTAGACATCCTCGTCGGTCATGTACCGGTGCTCGGGCATGACCGACATCGCCAGGTGCTCCGCGAGTTCATCCTCGTCGGCGTGCATGTACCCGTAGGCGATGGCCCACCGGTCGTACGCGCCGACGCGGACAGTGTTATACACGCCCTGCGGCTTGCCGGGCTCCGCGATGAATGTGCCGATGTAGTCCATGACCGAGGTGGCGGGAGGTTCCTGCGCGCGATCGGTGTACTCATCGATGGCCGAGGCGGACATCCACGCGGAGCCCGCGAAGTTGTGCCGGAGTCCGAGCACATGCCCGACCTCGTGCGCGACCAGGGCGATGATGTTGTCGGCGACCAGGTCCGCGGGCACCCCGTCGATCTCGAATGCGGTCGGAGCTTCGCTCTCTCCCGCTTCCTCCTCAGCGAGCATGGAGCGATCCACCATGGCGCTGAGGTGCGCGACGGCCAGGCTGTGTCCCAGCCGCTCCGTGAAGTTGCACCGGCACATGGCATGATGCCGGTGCGAGAGCACGCCGGGCTCTGCACGGTCGATGAGCCTGCGGAGCAGGTCGCCACGCTGGCGGTCGGACAGCCCTCTGGCGGCCTCCGGGTCGCGGGCGAGGGCCTCCGGATCGGGTTCGGGCGTGATCAGCCCGCGGCGCCGCGCGCGATCGGTGAGGTGCTCGGCCACGG
>JBQLZO010000055.1:0-5672 GCA_052168315.1 Phycisphaerales bacterium
GCTGCTCTGCTGCTCTGCTGCTCTGCTGCTCTGCTGCTCTGCTGCTCTGCTGCTCACTCGCGCAGCTCGTCCACCGTGCGCCTCAGCAACCCCAGCAGCGCCTCGACATGCTTCTCGCGCGTGTGCGTCCCGCCGATCGCCACGCGGATCAGCGTCCGATCCCGCCCGCGCACAGGCACCCGCGTGTGCGTCAGGTACGCAAGCCCGCTCGCGTTGACCGCATCCAGCACCCGCTTCGTCAGCGCATCGCCCGCATCCGCGCACGCCGCCGCATCGCCGCGCCCATCACCATCATCCTCGCACCGCGCCCGCACCCTCAGCGTCACCAGCGAGAACGCCCGGTCCACCAATTCGAACCGCCCCGCCCCATCCCCCGCGATCGCCGCCGCGAACCGCTCGCCCCACGCGCAGTGCGACCGCACGATCTCCCGAAGCCCCTCCAGCCCGTACTGGTGCAGCACCAGCCACAGCTTCAGCGCCCGGAACCGGCGACCCAGCGGGATCTGCCAGTCCCGGTAGTCGATCACCGCCCCCTCATCCGTCGCCGCGTTCCGAAGGTACTCCGGCAGGATCGACAGCGACTCCAGCACATCGCTCCGCCGCCGCGTCCAAAGCAGCGAGCAGTCGAAGTTCGTCAGCAGCCACTTGTGCGGGTTGAAGTTGAACGAGTCCGCCCGCTCCACACCCTCGATCATCCACCGGTGCTCCGCGCACACCAGCGCCGACCCCGCGTACGCCGCATCCACATGCAGCCACGGCGCCCCCCCCATCTCCCCCGCCGCATCCGACCCGAACCGACCGATCGCTTCGCCGATCGCCCCCAGCGGATCCACCGCCCCCGTCGAGGTCGTCCCCAGCGTCGCCCCCACGAAGCACGGCACAAGCCCCCGCGCCGCATCCTCCCGCATCGCCCGCTCCAGCGCCCCCGCATCCATGCGCCACCGGTCATCCGTCTCGATCAGCCGCACGCCCTCCCGCCCGAGCCCCGCCACCATCGCACCCTTCACGATCGAAGAGTGCGCCTGCGCAGAGGCGTACGCCCGAAGCCGCTCGATCGGGCAGGCCTCCGCGCCGCCCGCGACCACCGCCCGACGCGCCCGGTCCCGCGCCGCCACCAGCGCCACCACCACCGCCTCGGATGCCGTCCCCTGGATCACACCACCCCCGCGCTCCGCGTGCTCCGCATCAGAACGGAAGCACCCCGGCAGCCCGATCGCATCGCACATCCAATCCAGCACCCGCGTCTCGACCTCCGTCGCCGCAGGCGAGGTCTGCCACAGCATCCCCTGCACATTCACCCCCGCCGACATCAACTCACCCAGCATCGCCGGAAAGCTCGCGTTGCAAGGGAAGTACCCGAAGAACGAGGGATGCTGCCAATGCGTCAGCCCCGGCTCCACCAACGCCTGAAGCGTCGCGATCGCGTGCTCCATCTCCACCCCGTGCTCGGGCGCGCTCCGCGCCATCGCACCCGCCACATCGCCCGCCCGCACCCCGCTGAGCACCGGAGGCGCTGAGTCCCCGCGCAGCCGCTCGTGGTACGACGCGATCCAATCCACCATCGCGTGACCATGCCGCCGAAACGCATCCGCGCTCATGTGCGCCCCCGCCCCATCGCCCAACCCATCACCCAACCCCCCGCCCAACCCAGCGCCAAGCCCATCACCAGTCCCGGATCCCGCTCCATCCATGCCGTCGCGCTCCCATCCGCCCGCGCCCACCAACCCCGCATCGCTCATCCACGCCATCATGACACCACGGCCTCCACCCCGCGATGCCCCTCCACCACGCCCTATCAGGGCTCTGATCGGGCTCCCAGCCCCGCCCGAACGCCTCCCGCCGCACATCCACACACCACCAGCCCTCACCCCGTACGATCGATCGGGCATCACACGCCCGCACGCAGCCCACGCACCATGCACGACGCCCACAACGCGAGGCGCACACCCAACCCTTTCCCCGAACCCATGCAAGGAGCCCGGGCCATGAACCGCCGGAACACCACACGAACCACCGCAGCCAACCTCCTCCTCGCCGCCGCGATCACACTCGCCGGCGCGACCACCCTCGCCCACGCCCAGCAGACCCCACCCAACCCCCCAACCCCGCCCAGCACGCCCGACCGCCCCGAAGCCCCGCCCCAGCAGGCCACCCCCGTTGTCAAGCTCACCCAGCCCGGCCAGAACCCCCGCACGCTTCGTTACAACTTCACACAAGGCCACACCACCCAGGTTCGCATCGCCACAGACACCTCCGTCGAGCAGAAGCAGGGCCAGATGCCCGCCATGACCCAGACCGTCCCAACCGTCATCCAGAACCTCAGCATCGCCGTCGAAAGCGTCAACGACGACGGCTCGGCCTCCATGCGCGCCACCCTCACCGGCATCGATGTCAAACCCTCCGAAGGCTCCGCCCCCGGCGTGGACGCCATGATGCGCCAGCAGCTCGAAACCATTGTCGGCCTCGAGATCACCTACAACATCTCGCCACGGGGCATCGTCTCCGCCGGCAAGTTCGCCGAGAAGCCGCGCATGGGCGGACAGGCCGCCAGCTTCACATCCCAGGTCCTCCAGACCATCCAGAACGCCGCCATCGTCCTCCCCGAAGAGCCCGTCGGAACCGGCGGCCAGTGGACCACCACCATGGGCAACAACATGTTCGGCGTCGAAACCAACCAGGTCGCCACCTTCTCCGTCGCATCCCTCGCCGACGACAACGCCTCCGTCAGCTACACCATGAATGTCACCGCCGAGCCCCAGAAACTCGACAGCGAGGACATCCCCCCCGGCGCCGAAGTCAGCCTCAAGCAGCTCAAAGGCCAGGTCCTCGGCGACTTCTCCATCATCCTCAACACACCCATCGCCATCGGGACCTCACGCACCAATGTCAGCACCGACATGGAGTTCTCCGGCATGGGCAACACCATCCCCATGAGCCAGACCCTCAAGGCCACCACCACGATCTCCAAGCCCGAAGCCGGCGCTGAAGACTCCGAGGACTCATCAGAATCCCGCTGATCACTAAGGTTCCCGGAGCACTCAATACGCGCGCTCCGGAATCCCCGAGTCCGCGGTGTGATGGGCCACCCGGCCCATCCCCCCATTCGCCACATAGTCGCCGCGTGACTCCGCCAAACGACCCAGCGGACGCCCCGCCCCGCGCTCGCGCGCCCGCCCGTACCATCAAACGATGCTGATCCGCGACCCATCCCGACGCTCCGCCCTCCGCACCATCGCCATCACCTCACTCACCGCCGCCGCGATCCCCGCGCTCCGGCAAGCCCGCGCCCAGCCCGAAGGCCTCCCCCCAAATCCACCCAACTCGCCCGACCCGCGCGACCCCGCACCCAACATCCACACCACACCCAACCCCATCTCCCTCGCCCAGTGGTCGCTCCACAAACCGCTGTTCGCGAAGGAGATCGACCACCTCGACTTCGCCCGCGAAGCGCGAGAACTCGGCTTCGATGCCATCGAATATGTCAACACCTTTTTCAAGGACAAGGCCAACGATCCCGCCTACCTCAACCAGATGAACACCCGCGCCACCGACCAGGGCGTGAAACAACTCCTCATCATGTGCGATGGCGAAGGCCGCCTCGGCGATCCGGACAACAACGCCAGGGCGCGCACCGTCGAGAACCACGGCAAGTGGCTCGACGCGGCCGCGAAGCTCCAGTGCCACGCCATCCGCGTCAACGCCGCCTCCGAAGGCACCCCCGAAGAACAACAACGCCTCGCCGCCGATGGCCTCCGGGCCCTCTGCGAACGCGCCGATCCTCTCAACCTCTCCGTCCTCGTCGAGAACCACGGCGGGCTCAGCTCCAACGCCCAGTGGCTCGCCGCCGTCATCCGCCGAGTCGACCACCCCCGCATCGGAACCCTCCCGGACTTCGGAAACTTCTGCACCGACTGGTCACGATCGGATGACCCCGCCGCCTGGTACGACCGATACAAGGGCGTCGATGAACTCATGCCCCACGCCAGGGCCGTCTCCGCCAAGAGCCACAACTTCGACCGCCAGGGCAACGAAACCAACACCGACTACCACCGCATGCTCGCCATCGTCGCCAAACACCAGTACACCGGCTGGATCGGCGTCGAATGGGAAGGCGATTCCCTCCCACCCCGCGAAGGCATCCTCAAAACCAAGGCCCTCATCCAGCGCATCCAAAGCCCCACCCCCGACAAAGCACCCGATCCCCAGCCCCAGCCCCAGCCCTGACTCCAACCCCAACCCGCCGCCAACTATAAGTCTGATAACACAACTCTAGTCTGATAACACCAATCCTCGCTCCCCCGCATCCCCCAGCCCCGCTCCCCACCCCGCCCCGCACCGCGCCCATCAGCCCCCACACGCCCGACCGTTGCCCCAAACCCCCGCCAGGCCCGCAAGTTTGGATAGACTAACCTCTGATGATCGCCCAGACGCCGCCCCCACCCGACGCCCAGCAGCACACCCTCAGAGCGACCGTCTCGCTCCAGGGCGTCGGCCTCTTCACCTGCGCGGCCGTCTCCATGACCATCCACCCCGCCCCGCCCAACGCCGGCATCGCCTTCCGGCGCGCCGACCTCGAATCACAGCCCACCATCCCCGCACGCGTCGAGCATGTCACCGACCGCCCCCGACGCACCGTCCTCAAGCAGGGATCCGCCAGCGTCGAGACCATCGAACACTGCATGGCCGCCTTCGCCGCGCTCGGCGTCGACAACGCCACCGTCGAACTCGACGGCCCCGAAGTCCCCGCCATGGACGGCTCCGCCGCCGCATTCGTCGATGCCATCGGCACCGCCGGCCTCGCCGAGCAGGATGCCAAGCGAAACTACTTCATCGTCCGCGAACCCATCACCATCCGCGAAGGCGATGCCATGGTCGCCGCCTACCCGCCCGGCGAGAACGAACTCGACCTCCTCTACGCACTCGACTTCGGCCCCCGCTCGCCCATCCGACCCCAGGTCTGCTCCTACCGCCTCGACCCCGCCACCTTCCCCGCCGAGATCGCCCCCGCCCGCACCTTCTCGCCCGTCCACGAGGCCGAGGCCGCATGGAACCGCGGGCTCTTCAGGCACCTCACCGCCTCCGACATGCTCGTCATCGGCGAATCCGGCCCGATCGACAACGCCTACCGCTTCGACGATGAGCCCGTCCGCCACAAGGTCCTCGACCTCCTCGGCGACATCTCCCTTGTCGGCAGGCCCATCCTCGCGCGCATCGTCGCCATGCGATCCGGGCACGCGCTCAACCACCGCCTCGCACGCGAACTCCTCGAACGCGAACGCGCCATCGAGCAGCGCGCCGGAGGCGCCCCGCAGCCGCCGCCCGCGATGGACATCCGCGCCATCATGCGCCTCCTCCCCCACAGATACCCCATGATCCTCGTCGATCGCGTCATCGACATCGAGGGCGATGAGCGCGCTGTCGGCATCAAGAATGTCTCCATCAACGAGCCGTTCTTCCAGGGCCACTACCCCGGAACTCCGATCATGCCCGGCGTGCTCATCATCGAAGCCATGTGCCAGCTCGCCGGGCTCATGCTCTCCCAGAAGCTCGAACGAACCGGAAAGATCGCCGTCCTCCTCTCCCTCGACCGCGTCAAGCTCCGCAAGTCCGTCACCCCCGGCGACCAGCTCGTCATGGAGACCGAGGCCCTCAGAACATCATCCCGCTTCGGC